>NZ_CDDH01000014.1 GCF_000819725.1 Aeromonas australiensis
AACCACACTCGCCTTTGGCGTTGGGATTATTGAACTGGAAGCCCTCGTTGAGGCCCTCCTTGACGAAATCCAGCTCGGTGCCATCCAGATGGATCAGGCTCTTGGCATCAACAATAATCTTGACGCCCTGCTGCTCGAACACCTGATCTTCATCGGTCAGTTCATCAACGAACTCAAGCACGTAGGCCAGACCGGAGCAGCCGGTGGTTTTGACGCCGAGGCGCAGGCCAATGCCCTTGCCCCGGTTAGCCAGAAAAGAGGAAACCCGTGCCGCAGCGGCATCTGTCATGGTAATAGCCATACTGCTCTCCGGCGCTTAGAGACCTTTCTTCTGCTTGTAATCGGCGATGGCTGCCTTGATGGCGTCCTCAGCCAGAATGGAGCAGTGGATCTTCACCGGTGGCAGGGCCAGCTCTTCAGCGATATCGGTGTTCTTGATGCCAGCCGCTTCGTCCAAGGTCTTGCCCTTGACCCATTCGGTCACCAGGGAGCTGGAGGCGATGGCAGAACCGCAGCCGTAGGTCTTGAACTTGGCATCTTCGATGATGCCTTCATCGCTGATTTTCAGTTGTAGCTTCATCACGTCGCCACAGGCGGGCGCTCCGACCATGCCGGTCGCGATGCTGGGATCATTCTTGTCGAAACCACCAACGTTGCGAGGATTCTCGTAGTGGTCGATTACTTTTTCACTGTAAGCCATTTCTCACTCCTGCTAATTCTGTTGTGCACTGCTCCAGTGGATCAGTGATGAGCCCATTCGACCGTGTTCAGATCGATGCCGTCTTTGTACATCTCCCACAGGGGGGACATCTCACGCAGACGACCGATGGAGTCACAAATAAGCTTGACCGCGTAGTCGATCTCTTCTTCGGTGGTAAAGCGACCCATACTGAAACGGATGGAGCTGTGTGCCAGCTCGTCGTTCAAGCCAAGCGCACGCAGCACATAGGAAGGTTCCAGGCTGGCAGAGGTACAAGCCGAACCGGACGAGACAGCCAGATCCTTCAGCGCCATGATGAGGGATTCCCCTTCCACATAGGCAAAGCTGACATTCAGATTGCCCGGCACACGATGCTCCAGATCGCCATTGATGTAGACAGCTTCAATATCCTTAATGCCATTCCACAGACGCTGACGCAGTGCCAAGATACGCTCGCCTTCACTCACCATCTCTTCTTTGGCGATGCGGAAAGCTTCACCCATACCGACAATCTGGTGGGTCGGCAGAGTACCGGAACGCATGCCACGCTCGTGACCGCCACCGTGCATCTGGGCTTCCAGACGAACGCGGGGTTTGCGGCGCACAAACAGCGCACCGATCCCTTTCGGACCATACACCTTGTGCGCAGAGACGGAGAGCAGGTCCACTTTCAGTGCTTCCACATCTACCGGGATCTTGCCCACACTCTGAACGGCGTCCACGTGCAGCAAAATCTTGCGGGAGCGGCACAGTTCACCAATAGCAGCGATGTCTTGTACCACACCGATCTCGTTATTCACATGCATGATGCTGACCAGGGTGGTGTCGTCACGCATAGCGTTCTCGATCATCTCGACGGTGAACAAGCCGTTGGGCATCGGCTCAAGATAGGTCACCTCGAATCCTTCACGCTCCAGCTGGCGACAGGTGTCGAGCACCGCCTTGTGTTCAGTTTTGGAGGTGATGATATGCTTGCCCTTGCCAGCATAGAAATGGGCAACACCCTTGATGGCCAGGTTGTTGGACTCGGTAGCACCGGAAGTAAAGACTATTTCGCGCGGGTCGGCACCAATCAACTCTGCCACTTGATTACGGGCCAGATCTACCGCCTCTTCGGCCTGCCAGCCAAAACGGTGAGAACGGGAGGCCGGATTGCCAAACAGGCCATCCATGGTGAGACACTGCATCATTTTTTCTGCGACACGCGGGTCCACCGGACAGGTTGCCGAATAATCAAGGTAAATAGGCAGTTTCATGTTTTTCTCCGTCACAGTCCGGGTCATACAGAATCCCGCTGTGGAAAGCACGTTTATAGTTGGACTTTCAAGCTCACATCGCCGCGTTCTGCCCGTTCAACCAGGGACAACACGGACTTCATTTGTTCATCTTGCTTGCCGGCTATCCGGCGTACATCGGCCTGGCGCACCAGTTCAGCCAAGGTTATCTCGCCAAGAAAACTGGAAATTCGTTCGCTTAGATCTCGCCACAAAGAGTGAGTCAGACATTGGGTGCCGCCATGGCAGCCCCCTTTCCCGAGGCACTTGGTGGCATCGACCGACTCGTCTACTGCGGTGATCACCTGACCCACAGAGATCTCGTCAGGTGCCAGCCCGAGACGATAACCACCACCCGGGCCACGCACACTGCTGACCAAACCATGTTTGCGCAGGCGGGCAAAGAGCTGCTCAAGATAGGACAACGAGATGCCCTGGCGCTCGGAAATATCGGCAAGGGGAACCGGCCCCTGCTCTGCATGCAGTGCCACGTCGAGCATGGCGGTTACAGCGTAACGTCCTTTTGAAGTCAGTCTCATGTGCCTTACCGTCTTGCGAACCAATTCAATGGGGCACATGGTCACATACCCGACCAAATTAGTCAAGTATATAGTTGAGTGATTTAGTCGGATTAATCCGGAATACGGGACTTCTGCACGGAAGTCAAAATGCCCCGCAATATATTCAACTCTGCCGCTTCTGGCCGTGCCCGATTAAACAGGCGGCGCAGCTTGCTCATCACATGACCTGGGTGATCATCGGCGATAAAGCCGGTCTTTAGCAGGGTCTGTTCCAAATGCTGATAAAACCCTTCCAGCTGGGCGGCGCTGGGATAGGTGACCTCATCCTCAGGCTCTGTGGCTAGCCCCTGCAGCCAGCGCATCCGCACCTCGTAACAGAGGGTCTGTACCGCCATCGCCAGATTGAGGGAGCTGTATTCAGGGTTGGCCGGGATTGCCACATGGTAGTGGCATTTCTGCAGCTCATCGTTGGTCAGACCGGTGCGTTCACGGCCAAATACCAACGCGACCGGATGTCGCTCGCCCTCACTAACCAGTTTCTCCCCTGCTTCACGGGGATCGAGCATCGGCCAGCTAAGGGTTCGGGAGCGGGCGCTGGTGCCAATCACCAGACCACAATCGGCGATCGCGTCGTCCAGTGTCGGGACGATATGGGCATTGGCAAGCAGATCGCTGGCACCAGCCGCCAGAGCGAAGGCATTGTCATCCGGTAAGGTTTGCGGATCAACCAGTACCAGTTGGGTCAACCCCATGGTCTTCATGGCACGTGCCGCAGACCCCATGTTGCCGCTATGAGAGGTGTTTACCAAAACAATACGAATCTGATCCAACATGCCCAATCAATCTTCAGTCAAAAAATGGCGCGCAATTGTAACATAAGAGAGCGCTCTGTTGGCAGCGTAAAAGGCAAGCCATTTCAGAACAAAAACCACCGGTTTGTATAACAAAGCAGCATGAGGAGAGTGTGAGGGGAGAACTAAACTTGATAGATATCCGGTAAACGGTACAGGAGACACAACGCTATGCTTCCTCCCTTTATTTATGAGAGATTGCCCAGCCTCTACCTGCTGGCGGCCATCGCCGTCATTATGTTGGGTGAACAACCCCTGCTCTGGTTTGCAGGCGGCCTGCTGTTTATCGCCGGAGCGGTGACCTGGATGATGCGCTCCAGCTACCGGCGTACCGACCTGATTATCTTTCCAAGCAAACGCTGGCTGCAGCCGGAGTGGCTGTATGAAGCGCAGCCCTTTATCTGGCTGGCTGCGGGGCTGGCCATGTCACAGTTGCCCGCCCCTGCGGCACTCGTCGCCTTGGTGCCTTGTGTCTGGGCCTGTCGTTGTCTCTGGGCACGGCACCATTATCGTCACCATGCCCACGGAGTGATAGTTCACTTAAGACGGGATCCCGCCCGGCGCCGTCTGCACCGGAGCCTGCGCTGACTCGGTGCGGGCGCGTTCGATAAAGGTCGCCAGATCCATCAGGGGATACTTCATCAGGCTCGGCAGGCCATCGAGATCCAGACTGTCCATCAGATTTTTCACCTCAAGGCCCAGCTCGGTATCCCCTTCTATCTTCAGCTTGCGCTGGAAGAAGAGCGAATCCGGATCCTCTTTGCGACCGGCGATCAGGATCAGGTCATTGGCGGTCCCGCTGAAGCAGACATCGGCCTTGTCACACTCGCGCGCCACCACCAGCTGACCGTTTTGCTCACTGATAAACCAGCACAGCGCCAGATCAGAGACCTCTACCTTCAGCCACTTGTTTGCCAGAAACGCGAAATCGCCATCTGCGATGGCCTCTTTGAAAACCCGGGCCAGCAAGCTCTCCATCAGCTGCTTTTGCAGATTGAATGGCACCAGCTTGAGGGGATGGCGCAAGAAGCGCGGAGCCTGTTCGACCAGGCGGCGTTGCAGTTGTTGAAACACGATAGACTCCCTTTTTTGCGCATTCAAACACAGGGGGAGTGGCAAGATCCTGTTGGAAATCAAACTTGTGCAAGGTTACCTCAAGAAGGGTAAAGCCACACAAAGCTGCCTCAGGTCAAAATGCGGGAGTGCATGGCTGCATACAATCAGGGCTCGTTTGCCCTTCATATGCACTCTCGGAGCGTACCAATGGAATTACTCTGTCCGGCAGGCAGTTTGCCGGCACTGAAAACCGCCGTGGATAACGGGGCCGATGCCGTTTATATCGGTTTCAAGGATGACACCAATGCCCGCCATTTTGCCGGTCTCAACTTTACCGACAGCAAACTGGAGAAGGCGGTGGATTATGTGCATCAACATGGTCGCAAGCTGCATATTGCCATCAATACCTTTGCCCATCCCGGGGCCGATACTCGATGGAAACAGGCGGTTGATCGCGGGGTGGCCCTCGGCGCCGATGCATTAATCATCGCCGATCTCGCCGTGCTGGAATATGCCAGCCGCCACTACCCCGAGATGGAGCTCCATGTCTCGGTGCAGGCCAGCGCCACCAATGCTGCCGCCATTCGCTTCTATCAGCAGCAATTCAATGTCACACGGGTAGTGCTGCCCCGGGTGCTCTCCATGCATCAGGTCAAGCAACTGGCCCGCGAGACCGATGTTGGCCTCGAGGTGTTCGCCTTTGGCAGCCTCTGCATCATGGCCGAGGGGCGCTGCTATCTCTCCTCCTACATGACTGGCGAGAGCCCCAACACCGTCGGCGCCTGCTCACCGGCCAAATTCGTCCGTTGGGAAGAGACCCCGAATGGCCTCGAGTCACGGCTCAACGAAGTGCTGATCGACCGCTATGGCCCGGGCGAAAATGCCGGTTATCCGACCCTCTGCAAGGGGCGTTTCGACGTGGATGGCCAGACCTACCACGCGCTGGAAGAGCCCACCAGTCTCAACACTCTGGGCCTCTTGCCCGAACTGTTCCAGACCGGGATCCAGTCGGTCAAGATTGAAGGGCGCCAGCGCAGCCCCGCCTATGTGGAGCAGGTGACCCGGGTATGGCGTGCGGCCATCGATGCCTATCAGGCCAATCCCGAGGCCTATCAGGTCAAAGCTGAGTGGGATGCCCAGCTCGCCCGCGTTTCAGAAGGTAGTCAGACTACCCTCGGCGCCTACCATCGTCAGTGGCAATAAGGAGCCCACTCATGCAATTTTCTCTCGGGCCTCTACTCTTCTACTGGCCCAAAGCCGATACCGAAGCCTTTTACCATGCCGCAGCCGACAGCCAGGCCGACATCATCTATCTGGGGGAGACCGTCTGCAGCAAGCGGCGCGAACTCAAAGTGGATGACTGGATTGCGCTGGCCCGTCAGGTGGCCAGTTCCGGCAAACAGGTGGTGCTCTCGACCCTCGCCCTTATCTCCGCCCCTTCCGAACTCAAAGAGGTGAAGCGGTTGGTCGACAATGGCGACCTGATGGTCGAAGCCAACGATCTCGGTACGGTACAACTCGCCTGGGAGGCAGGGATCCCCTTCGTCTGTGGCCCCGCCATCAACGCCTATAACGCCGATGTGCTGCGCATGCTGCTCAAACAGGGGATGAAACGCTGGGTCATGCCGGTGGAGCTCTCCCGTGACTGGCTGATCCAGCTCAATCAGGATCTGGGCCCCCTGCGCGACCAATTTGAGGTGGAGGTGTTTGCCTACGGCCATCTGCCGCTCGCCTACTCGGCGCGCTGCTTCACCGCCCGCTCCCTCGACAAGCCCAAGGACAACTGCGAACTCGCCTGCATCAACTACCCCACCGGACGACTGGCCAACAGCCGTGAGGGGCAACGGGTGTTCAATCTCAACGGGATCCAGACCCAGTCCGGTTACTGCTACAACCTGGGTAACGAGCTGGCTGGCATGGCGGGTCTGGTGGATGTGGTCAGGCTGTCGCCGCAAGGGATGGAGACGCTGGAGACGCTGGCCCGCTTCAAAGCCAATCAGCAGGGCCAGGATCCCCTGCCCCTGCAACAGGGGAGCGACTGCAACGGCTACTGGCGTCAGATCCCCGGCATGAGCCTGGTGGAATAAACCCGCCACTCGCGCAACAAAAAGGCCTCATCGCGAGGCCTTTTTACTGCAGAATGATATGGGTCAGGAGGGTTGATCGCTCTTACCACGAGCGCTCTGGGCACCCAGTGGCAGGGGTTTGCGTGCCATCAGCTCCAACTCCAGCAGCGCATAGCGATGCTCGATAAAGTCATAGACGTTGTTGGAGAGGGCCAGCTTGAAGTAGCTGATGGCCTCCTTGCGGTTGCCTTTGCCCAACTCGAACTTGCCCAGATAGAAGTAAGTTTCACACAGGCGCTCGGCAAGCTCCCGGTTATCCCTCACCCCGTTGACGACCTTGCCCATCAGCTGGGACGAGGTTAGCTCACCGGTATAGAGACGGACCAGATCCCAGTTCCAGGCATCATCATCATACTTGCCCAAACGCTGGCGCATCCGGCTCATGGCTGCCGACGGGTCGAGTTTCTGCTCGGCCAGATAAAGCCAGATCACCCGATAGGGGTCTTCCGGCTGCGCCTCGTAGAAACGCTTCATATCGGCCGCTGCCAGCTCGGGACGGTTGCCGTAATAGAGTGCGATGCCACGGTTGAGATAGGCATAGTCATAGTCCGGCGCCAATTCGAGGGCGGAATCAAACGCCTCGTAGGCTTCGTCGTAATTTTGCTGCTGCACCAGATAGACACCGATGAAGTTATAGGCTTCAGCGAAATCCGGCTTCTCCCGCAGGGCACGGTTGAAATCGAGCCGCGCGAGGGAGCGCAGGCCTACCCGATCAAACACCACGGCTCGCTCATAGAACAACTCAGCCCGTTGCTCGGTGGTCAGTTCCATTTCACTGAGCATTTGCCCGAGGCGCGCCAACGCCAGCTCGCTTTGGTAGGAGACCTGCAGGGGGGTCGCCAACACCAGTGAAGCAGGCTGCGGTTTGGGAACTTTAGGGGTGTTAACCTGACTGCTACTGCTGCAACCCCATATGGGAAGCAACAACAGGATACCGAGGAGGTATCCAATCCCTTTCCTGACGTTCAATGAACACTCCGACGACGCTTACGCTTGACCCGCATATGGTAAAGGTCAACCGCGACTTTGTCATGTGGCTGAGCCCCTCTGGCTCAAATAAATCAGGATTCGACGGGATATCCGGCCTCACACCAGGCGCGAAAACCACCATCCACACTGATCACCTTGTGATAGCCCATCTGTTGCAGGTTGTCCGCCGCCAAAATGGAGCGAAAGCCACCGCCACAATAGAGGTAGAGCTCGGTCTCGGGATCTGGGAACAGGGTCTCGATATCCCGCTCGATTACGCCACGGCCAAGATAACGGGCGCCGGGCAGATGGCCTTTGGCCCACTCGCTCTCTTCCCGCACATCGATCAGGTGAAACGAGTGCCCTTGCTCCTGCCAGCGTTTGATCTGGTGTATATCTGTCTCTTCAATGCGGGGACGAATAGCGTCGACCAATGCCAGAAAGCGGGGGTTATGTTGCATCGCGTTCTCCTTGTTTTTAGCCATGAACAATGACTGAAGATGATGGTTATCATGCATCGAAACCATAAAAAAGGGCGCCCTGAGGCGCCCATCTTCATTACGGCAGGATTTCCTGTTGATCCGCGCCCTCTTTCTCCACCTGGGTCGGCAGCATGTGCTCACGCTTGACCCCGAGGAACATGGCAAAGGCACTCGCCACATAGATGGAGGAGTAGGTACCGAACGCCACACCGATCACCATGGCCACAGCGAAGCCGTGGATCAGTGCCCCGCCCTTGAGCAGCAAAGCCAGCACCACCACGAAGGTCAGACCCGAGGTAATGATGGTTCGGCTCAGGGTCTCGGTCATGGAGAGATCCAGGATGTAATCGGTATCGCCCTTGCGCACCTTGCGAAAGTTCTCTCGCAAGCGGTCGAACACCACAATGGTGTCGTTGAGGGAGTAGCCCACCAGGGTCATCAAGGCTGCCAGCACCGTCAGGTCGAACTCGTACTGGAAGTAGGCAAACACACCTAGCGTGATCACCACGTCGTGCACCAGAGAGAGAATGCCCCCCACCGCCAGACGCCACTCAAAGCGTACCGCTACGTAGATCATGATGCAGAGGATGGAGGCCAGCATGGCCAAGGCACCATCGGTGGCCAGTTCATCCCCTACTGAAGGACCAACGAACTCAACACGCTTGAGCACGGCAGCCGGGTCGATAAGCTGAGCTGCAGCCAGCACCTCGTTACCCTGCTGTTCAACCTTGATCCCCTCTTGCGGGGTCAGGCGGACCAGCACATCACGACTGGAGCCAAAGTGTTGCAAGGTCGCCCCGTCAATCTTCTGGTTGTCCAGCACCTCGTGCATCTTATCCAGGCTCACCGACTCGCTGAATCCCACCTCGATGGTGGTACCACCGGTAAAGTCCAATCCCCAGTTCAGACCCCGATCAAACAGGAAGAACAGGGCGATCACCATCAGCAGGGAAGAGAAAACCACACCCGGCTTGGCATAGCGCATAAAGGGGATGGGTTTTTCAAAATGCAAAATCTGAAACATCGTCTCTATCCTCAGATGGGCAGCTTATCGATACGCCGTCCACCCCAGCCCAGATTGATAATGGCGCGGGATACCGTGATGGCAGTAAACATGGAAGCAGTCAGACCGATGCCCAGGGTCAGGGCGAAGCCCTTGATGGGGCCGGTGCCGATACCGAACAGGATCACACAGGTGATAAGCGAGGTCACGTTGGAGTCAGCGATGGTCGAAAAGGCACGATCAAAACCTTGATGGATGGCCTGTTGAACACCACGCCCATTGCGCAGCTCTTCACGTATCCGCTCGAAGATCAGCACGTTAGCATCCACCGCCATGCCCAGTGTCAGCACGATACCGGCAATGCCGGGCAGGGTCATGGTCGCGCCGGGGATCATCGACATGATGCCGACAATCAGCACCAGGTTGAACACCAGTGCCAGGTTGGCAACCCAGCCAAAGACACGATAGTAGATCCCCATGAACAGCACGATCACCAACATGGCCCAGCCGATGGCTTCCATCCCGTTGTCGATGTTCTGCTGGCCCAGGCTCGGACCAATGGTACGCTCTTCGACGATCTGGATCGGAGCAATCAGAGCACCGGCACGCAGCAGCAGCGCCAGGTTGTGGGCTTCATTGGCATTGTCGATGCCGGTGATGCGGAACTGACTACCAAGGCGAGACTGGATGGTGGCGACGTTGATCACCTCCTCCTGCTTACGGAACTTGCGCTTGCCATCAGGCCCTGGTTGACCGACCGGCTTGTATTCGATGAACACGGTGGCCATCCCTTTACCAACGTTGTCCTTGGTAAAGTTGGACATCTTGTTGCCACCCTGGCCATCCAGCTTGATGTTGACCTGGGGGCGGCTGTACTCATCAAAACCGGACTGAGCACCCACGATGTGGTCACCAGTCAGGATCACTCGCTTTTCCAGTACGACCGGACGCCCGTTGCGGTCGGTGTAAACCTTGGAGCTGGGAGGAACACGGCCATCTGCAGCAGCCTGGATATCGGCGGCCTCATCCACCATGTGGAACTCCAGGGTCGCTGTGGCCCCCAGGATCTCCTTGGCGCGGGCAGTGTCCTGGATACCGGGCAACTGGACTACGATGCGCTCGGCACCCTGTTGCTGTACCAGTGGCTCGGCCACACCCAGCTCATTGACGCGATTACGGATGATGGTGATGTTCTGCTCGAGGGCATACTTTCTCACTTCCTTGATCTTGGCATCACTGAGCGCAGCCTTGAGGATAAACTCATCCCCTTTCTGTTCGCTGGTGAAGGTCAGATCCGGGTTGAGGCGGCGCAGATGAGAGAGGGCTCGTTCCTGATCCCCTTCGTCACGAAACACCACCTGTACCTGATCTCCTGCCCGACGCACCCCGGAATAGCGGATTTTCTGGGTACGCAGTTCAGAACGGAAATCCTGCACCATCTGCTCTTGCTGCTTGGTCAAGGCTTCGGCCATGTCCACTTCCATCAGGAAGTGCACACCACCGCGCAGATCGAGACCCAGCTTGAGGGGCGCCGCACCGATGGCTTCGAGCCAGGCGGGAGTAGAAGGTGCCAGGTTGAGTGCGGTAATGAAGTTATCGCCCAGCTTGCTGGCAACGAGATCACGCGCCTTGAGCTGGTCTTCGGTGTTCATGAAACGGACCAGGATAAAACCGTGCTCGAATGCAGCATGTTTAACCGGGATCTTGGCCGTTTCAAGGGTCTCTTTCACCAGATCAAGGGTATCTAGCTTGACTTCGGCACCACGGCTGGCAGAAACCTGCAGAGCCGGGTCTTCACCGTAAAGATTGGGGGCTGCATATAGAAAACCGATGGCGATCACGAAGATCACCATCAGGTATTTCCACAGCGGATAGCGATTTAACACGCTGTGCTCCTTGGGAGATTAAAGGGACTGGATAGAACCCTTGGGCAGAACGGCAGAAACGAAGTCTTTTTTGATGGTGACTTGAGTCTGGTCGTTCAGGGCGATCACCAGATAATCGCTGTCTGCAGCCACTTTGGCGATCTTGCCAACCAGGCCACCGGAAGTGAGCACTTCATCGCCCTTGGACAAGGAGCTCATCAGATTACGATGGTCCTTGGCACGCTTGGCCTGGGGACGATAGATCATGAAGTAGAAGATCAGGCCAAATACGGCCAGCATGATGATCATTTCCATGCCACCACCCTGTGCACCCGGTGCTGCGCCTTCTGCATATGCCTTGGAGATAATGCTCATTTAACAACCTCTTATTGATGTAGATTTGAAAAACAAAATTATATGTTGTTGTTATTTAACGTCATTTTCAGCTAACGGAGGCACAGGCTTCCCTTGCCGACGGTAAAACTCTGTTACAAAGTCGTCTAATTTACCCTGCTCGATCGCGTCCCGCAAACCTTGCATCACCCGCTGGTAATAACGCAGGTTATGAATCGTATTCAGACGAGCACCGAGGATCTCATTGCACTTGTCCAGATGATATAGATAGCTGCGGGTGTAGTTCTTGCAGGTATAGCAATCGCAGTCAGCATCCAGAGTACTGGTATCGCTGCGATACTTGGCGTTGCGGATCTTCACGACACCATCGGTGGTGAACAGGTGGCCGTTGCGGGCGTTGCGAGTCGGCATCACGCAGTCGAACATGTCGATCCCACGACGCACCCCTTCCACCAGATCTTCCGGCTTGCCAACACCCATCAGGTAGCGCGGCTTGTCAGCCGGAATTTTCGGGCAGACGTGCTCAAGGATACGGTGCATGTCCTCTTTGGGCTCGCCCACTGCCAGACCACCCACAGCATAACCATCAAAGCCGATCTCCAGCAGCCCCTTAAGGGAGACATCCCGCAGATCTTCGTAGACCGATCCCTGAATGATGCCGAACAGGGCATTCTTGTTGCCCAGCGCGTCAAACTTGTCGCGGGAACGCTTGCCCCAGCGCAGGGACATCTCCATCGACTTGCGCGCTTCTTCGTAAGTGGCCGGATACGGGGTGCACTCATCGAAAATCATCACGATATCGGAGCCCAGATCGTACTGGATCTCCATGGACTTCTCGGGGTCGAGGAAGATCTTCTCGCCATTGATGGGGTGACGAAAGTGGACACCCGCTTCGGTGATCTTGCGAATATGCCCCAGGCTGAACACCTGGAAACCACCGGAGTCGGTCAGGATCGGGCCCTGCCAGTTCATGAAATCATGCAGATCGCCGTGGGCACGCATCACTTCCTGACCCGGCCGCAGCCAGAGGTGGAAGGTGTTGCCCAGCAGGATCTGGGCACCGGTCTCGCGCACTTCTTCAGGGGTCATCCCCTTGACGGTGCCATAGGTACCAACCGGCATAAAAGCCGGCGTCTGGACAGTACCACGTTCGAACACCAGTTGACCGCGACGGGCACGGCCATCGGTGGTTTTCAATTCAAATTTCATTGCTACCTCGGCTGCGTCAGAGAAACAGTCTGACAATAGGGGGGCCGCTCACGGCCCGGTAAATAAGCTGAAACTTATGTTTCAACCTGGCGACGGGTGACGAACATAGCATCCCCGTAGCTGAAGAAACGGTACTGCCCGGCCACGGCTGCCTGATAGGCTGCCATCACGTGGTCATAACCGGCGAAGGCACTGACCAGCATGATCAGGGTCGACTCCGGTAGATGGAAGTTAGTGATCATGGCATCGACAATCTGGAACTGGTAGCCAGGGAAGATGAAGATATCGGTATCACTAAAAAAGGGTGCCAGCGGTTTGCCCTGCGCCAGGGTCACCTTGGCCGCACTCTCGAGGGAACGGACCGAGGTGGTGCCCACCGCAATCACCCGACCACCACGGGCGCGGGTCGCCGCAATAGCATCTACCACCTCTTGTGGCACTTCCGCATACTCGGAATGCATGTGGTGATCTTCGATATTGTCCACCCGTACCGGCTGGAAGGTCCCCGCCCCGACATGCAGGGTGACGAACGCTGTTTCAACCCCTTTGGCGCGAATTTTCTCAAGCAGCGGTTCATCAAAGTGCAGGCCGGCAGTCGGCGCAGCGACAGCCCCCGGCTTCTGGTTGTAGACAGTCTGATAGCGCTCCTTGTCGGCATCCTCGTCGGGCCGATCGATATAAGGAGGCAGCGGCATGTGACCGATGGCCTCCAGAATCTCCAGCACCGGGCGCGGGTCAAGGAAGTGGATCTCGAACAGGGCATCGTGACGGGCACGCATCTCGGCCTCCACGCCACCATCCATGATCATCCTGGTTCCGGGCTTGGGCGCCTTGGAGGCTCGGACATGGGCCAGTACGCTGTGCTCGTCCAGCATGCGCTCGACCAGAACCTCCAGCTTGCCGCCGCTGGCCTTCTGGCCAAACATGCGGGCCGGAATCACACGGGTGTTGTTGAATACCAGCAGGTCACCCGGATTGAGCTGGTCCAGCACATCCACAAATTGACCGTGGCGCAGGGCGCCAGTTTGACCATCGAGCTGCAACAGGCGGCTGGCGGTACGCTCTGCCATCGGATAGCGGGCAATCAGCTCGTCTGGCAGATCAAAATGAAAATCGGATACTTGCATCTTTCACCTCGGAGGGAATCGGCGGCTAGTCTAGTTATCCCCATCTTCCAAGGCAACCCAAAAGACCAAAAACCCAAGAGAGACAAGGGGTAGCGAGCAATATTGAGACACACCTCCGGTTAATTATTCTTTAATGATTTGTATTGACCCTGATCATGTTTTGCCCGTTGGGGCTGGGCTAGGGTGAAAGCAGATACATAAGGAGGCCCACCATGATGACCCTATCTGAAATCATGACCGAACATCCCTTCACTCTGGGTCCGTCAAACAGTGTCAAACAGGCGATGGATCTGATGCAGCAAGAGCGGATCCGCCACATTCCCATTGTTGACGAGCAGCACCAGCTGCTGGGGCTGGTGACCCTCACCGATATCCTGGCTACCCGGGAATCCAAGCTGCTGCTCATCAGCCCGGAGCGGGAAGCCGAATTTACCGACAGCGTGCAACTCGACGAGATCATGACACGGCAAGTGGCGAGCGTAGACCCTCACGCCGGCATCAAGGAGGCAGCACTCTACCTGCAGCGCCACAGATATGGCTGCCTGCCGGTACTCAAAGGACGCAAGTTGATCGGCATTGTCACCGAATCGGACTTCATTGCCGTGGCCATCAACCTGCTGGAATTGATGGAGGAGCAGGAACCACCTACCGATTTTTGACGGGTTAAACTGTAATTAAATTACAATAAAAGCGTTTTCAGCCGTTAAAACAGGCTTAAATCATGAAACACTTTCATTTTGATTGAAAAATTACAACAAACACTTGCCTTGTGATCTGCGTCACACTATTATCCCTCCCATGCAATAGTTGCCGAGGGGGAGATGAGGGATTGTGCACCCATTATCTGCCTCTCATATGTCTGCAAGTTTGCACACCCCGTAGTTAGTCTTTGCTGTAAAGCATTTGTTTATATAGCCATTCCTTGTTTGATGACCCGGCCCTGTCGTTGCGATAGCGCCGGGATTTTTTTATCTGCGCTTTTTGGCTTCCCCCTTGCCAACAGATCCCCATCACTGCGACCAGTTCCCTCAAGCTCCTGCGCCACACTCCCCTGCACCACACTTTGCTCCACCGTGTCTCTTAATCGCGGCTTTGCACACCTCTTCTGATGCCTTGAAAAGGGGATGTAGCGCACAGATATTGAACCACGACAAGGAGTTATCTCTGTATGCCAGAGATATTCATGTAATGTACAGCCATAGTGACTTATCTAATAAGTAGATTTAAGCGATTCAAAATTGCGGCTTTTATCGATTAGCGGAAGCCCCTATGATGAATCCATCGACAGTTAAGCGCCTCGTCTGGCAAGACTCTTCAACACCAGACCGGCATATGTACATCACCAAGGAGCAATTACATGTCTACCTACATCAACACTGAAATCAAGCCGTTCAATGCTACCGCCTACCACAATGGTAAATTCGTTCAGGTGTCTGACGCTGACCTCAAAGGCAAGTGGTCCGTGGTCTTCTTCTACCCTGCTGACTTCACCTTCGTCTGCCCGACCGAGCTGGGCGACCTGGCTGACAACTACGCCGAATTCCAGAAGCTGGGCGTCGAGATCTACGCTGTCTCCACCGACACCCACTTCACTCACAAAGCCTGGCACGACACCTCTGACACCATTCAGAAGATCCAGTACCCGATGATCGGCGACCCGACCGGTACCATCACCCGCAACTTCGGCGTGATGATCGAAGAAGCCGGTCTGGCTGACCGCGGTACCTTCGTGATTGACCCGCAGGGCATCATCCAGATCGTCGAGATCAACGCTGGCGGCATCGGCCGTGACGCACTGGAACTGCTGCGCAAAGTCAAAGCGGCCCAGTACGTTGCCGCTCACCCGGGTGAAGTGTGCCCGGCCAAGTGGAAAGAAGGCGACGCCACTCTGGCCCCGTCCCTGGATCTGGTAGGCAAGATCTAAGCCTCCTGCTTCCAAGACCGGCCCGCTTCAGGGCCGGTCTGCTTTCCGGCCCGGTTAAAGGCACCGGTCTGCTTTCCGGCCCGGTTAAAGGCGCCGGTCTGCTTTCCGGCCTTGCCAAATAGACCTGAAAGCAGACCGACTCACATTTAATGCCAACTCGCCATTACAAGAAGGAATTCGACCATGTTGGATACCAACCTTAAACAACAGCTGAACACCTATCTGCAGTACATCGTCAATCCCATCGAGATCAGCGTGTCCGGCAACGACAGCGACAAATCTGCAGAGCTGCTGGCGCTGGCCAGCGAGATCGCCGAGATGTCCCCCAAGATCACCCAGACCTCTGGCACAGCCGCTCGCAAGCCTTCCATGAGTGTCGCGCAGCAGGGCCAAGCTCCGCGCGTTCACTTTGCCGGCATCCCCATGGGTCATGAATTTACCTCTCTGGTACTTGCCCTGCTGCAAAGCGGCGGTCACCCCTCCAAGGCCAATCCGGCGGTGCAGGAGCAGATCCGCAATCTCAAGGGTGAGTTCCATTTCGAGACCTATATCTCCCTCTCCTGCCACAACTGCCCGGACGTAGTACAGGCCCTCAACCTGATGGCCACCCTGAACCCCGGCATCACCCACACCATGATCGATGGCGCCCTGTTCCAGGAAGAGGTTGCCGAGCGTCAAATCATGGCGGTACCGAATGTCTACCTGAACGGTCAACCGTTCAGCCAGGGCCGCATCTCGCTGGAAGAGATCGTCGCCAAACTCGACACTGGCGCCGCCGAGCGCAAGGCCGCCGAGCTGAATGAGAAAGATCCCTACGATGTGCTGGTGGTGGGCGGTGGCCCGGCTGGCGCCGCAGCGGCCATCTATGCTGCGCGTAAAGGCATTCGCACCGCCATCGTTGCCGAGCGCTTCGGTGGTCAGGTGATGGACACCGTCGGCATCGAGAACTTTATCTCCGTCCCCTATACCGAAGGCCCCAAGCTGGCTGCCAGCCTGGAGCAGCACGTCAAACAATATGGCGTGGAAGTGATCACCGAGCAGCGCGCCGCCGCCATCAGCAAAGATGGGTATGTGAACGTGGATCTCGCCTCCGGTGCCACCTTGAAGAGCCGCGCCGTGATCCTGGCGACCGGTGCCCGCTGGCGTGATCTGAATGTGCCGGGTGAGCTCGAGTACCGCACCAAGGGGGTGGCCTACTGCCCGCACTGCGATGGCCCCTTCTTCAAGGGCAAGCGGGTTGCGGTGATCGGTGGTGGTAACTCCGGCATCGAGGCGGCCATCGACTTGGCTGGCATCGTCGAGCATGTGACTGTGGTGGAGTTCGCCGACACCCTGCGTGCCGATGAAGTGCTGCAGAAGAAGGCTCGCTCCATGGGCAATATCGACATCATCATGAGCGCCCGCACCACCGAAGTGATCGGTGATGGCAGCAAGGTGGTGGGCATGGATTACGAAGATCGCACCACAGGTGAGATCAAACACTTAGGCGTGGCGGGTATCTTCGTCCAGATCGGGCTGGTACCGAACACCGAGTTCCTCAAAGGGAGCGAGATTGCCCTGACCCGCTTTGGCGAGATCGAGATCGATACCAAGGGGGCGACCTCCCTGCCCGGCGTCTACGCCGCAGGGGATGCCACCACGGTACCGTTCAAGCAGATCATCATCTCCATGGGTGCTGGCGCCACCGCCGCACTGGGTGCGTTTGATTACCTCATCCGCAACCCGGCTCCGGCAGCGGAAGTGGCGAAAGTTGACACCGCCACGGCCTGATCATTCTCTGCATCGCAAAGCCGACTCCATGAGTCGGCTTTTTTTCATCCCTTCAGACTCATGCTGTTGAGCAACAGCCACAATAAAACACGCCGTAACTCTGCTGCGTAGCTGCATGTTCCAGCAAAGCCAGTTTGGCGATAACTACCGAGCAGCAGGGCCGTCACCTCGCAGTCACCGACCATGCCCCAGGTGCACGCCCAGTGCCTCAAAATCGAGGTAGGGCAACAAGGCGTTTGAGTTGCTGCCGCCAATCACCGACATGATGCAGCGCACTTCGGGGTCGCGCATACGGCCGTTGAGCTCCTCGGCCCGTGCAGCGATGGCACCGGAGCGCCAGTGATCCTGCTGGCCGGTGAGGCTGCCCGCCTTGAGTTTAAAACCCTGCCCCTCAAGAAACGCCCTGGCACGGGCAAAACGCTGCGGGGCCCAGGCGGTCGCCGCGCTGGAGGGGGAGAAAAAAGCGATGGTATCGCCACGTCGGAGCAGCGGGGGAACCAGTAACGTCATAAATTGCTCATCCTTGCCAATATCCAGCCATCACAGCGTCGTTGAGACTCCTACAAATCCTCCACTAGTACAACAGTTTTATCGTTAATGTTTAGAAATACAAAACACCTCATTCATTATTAACAGATATTCTAAACGCCATCCCCTTCCTAGAATGACCTCATTGCGATGACCAATCCCGGTTGGTTGTCAGAATGGTCGGCCTGACAGCCCGAACGTTCTCTTTCCCACTTTTTCTCTCTGACTTATCAATGAGGTACCTGTCATGAACAAAAACGCATCCCCCAGCGCATTGGTTGTAGAAGGCGGTGCCATGCGCGGCATATTTGCCAGCGGCGTGCTGGATGCGTTTATCGAGCATGACTATCGCCCCTTTGACTTCGCCATCGGTGTCTCGGCGGGAGCCACCAACTTGCTGGCTTATCTCGCCAGCCAACATGGCCGCAGCCACGAGATCCTGACCAAACTGGCATGCAGCCAGCAGTTTATGGATCCCCTGCGTTTTGCCAAAGGAGGCAATCTGGTGGATATCCTCTGGCTGTGGCACACCAGCTGCCGCAAGTATCCCCTCGACATTCACGCCTACCGGGAGACCGGCATCCCCTTCTATGCGGTGGTGACCAATACCCTGACCGGCAAGGCGGAGTACATCCGGGTCAAGCCGGAGAACATGAACGAGGTGCTGCCCGCCAGCTGCGCCATTCCCCTCGCCTCCCACGCATACCCGGAGGTGCACGGGGTGCCGATGACAGATGGCGGGGTGGCCGACTCCATCCCGGTGATCGAGGCCTACCGCCGCGGTGCCCGTCACCTGACGGTGATCCTCTCCGAGCCCCTTGGCTATCGGCTCAAGCCGATGCCCTTCCCCTGGATGATCCGCACCCTGCTCAAGACCCGCCCCGCGCTAGCACAGGCGCTGGAGCAGCGGGATCGCAGCTATAACGAGGCGCTCGATTTTATCGCCAATCCGCCGGATGACTGCCAGATCGAGGTGATTGCCCCGGCCGATTACTTCCCCGTCTCCCGTTTCACCCGCGATATCAACAAGCTGGAGATGGGATACGTGATGGGCAAGTGCGCAGGCTATCAGGCCGCCCTGCTCAATTGATAAGGGTTTTACAGGCATGACCCGACCTGCCGCGACGCTCGCGCCGCCAACACAATAACAATCGGGTCAGTTGAACAAGATGAGTCATAAAAACAGACCGTGGCGAGGCAAGCGCGGCCAGAATCGGTGCCAGACACTCTGAGCGGCTTGCGCCTCATCCCTATGCCAGGGCATCTCACCCTCATACAAGGTGTTTATTTATGTCGTTTCTTCTCACCCATCCCGCGCTGGCGCAGCTGTTCGAGCGGCTGCTGCCCGATTACCGGATCATGGCGCCCGCGGCCGAATATCGGGGCGGCCGCTTCTCCGACACCGACAACGTCACCTACCACAGCATCCGCCATCCGGCCGATCTGGTGTGGCAGGAGAAGTCCCACTTCTCCCCGAAAGAGGTGGTGCTCCCCATCACCCAGACCCTGTTCCACTTCGACAATCTGGCGCTGCGCGAATCAAAGGTGGAGGCCAAGCCCACCCTGTTGTTCTTGCGCAGCTGCGATATCCACGCTCTGCGCAGGCTGGATCAGGTCTACCTGAAAAATGGCCAGAACAGCGACGTCTACTACGCCCGGCTACGCAGCAAGCTCAAGCTGGTGCTGCTGGAGTGCCGCGAGAGCTTCGAGAACTGCTTCTGCGTCTCCATGGGCAGCAACAAGACCCAGGACTACGCCGCCGCCATTCGTCTGAGCGATGAGGGTGCCCGCATCGAGGTGAAGGATCCCGAGCTGCTCGGCTACTTTGCCGAACTGGGTGAATCCGATGACTTCACCCCGGAGTTTGTCCAGAGCAACCCGGTCAAGGTACGCACCCCGGACAGCGTCTGTGACGACCCCCAGCGGATCCGCCAGATCCTCACCGCCCATCCGGTCTGGGCCGAGTACGACAGCCGCTGCATCGGCTGCGGACGCTGCACCACCTCCTGTCCCACCTGCAGCTGCTACAGCGTGCACGACCTCACCTATGCGGAGAACCCCAAGCAGGGTGAACGCCGTCGCCAATGGGCCAGCTGCATGGTGGATGGCTTCAGCGACATGGCCGGTGGCCACGGTTTTCGCGCCAAACATGGCGAGCGCCTGCGTTATCGCGCCCTGCACAAGGTCAACGACTACAAGGCCCGTCAGGGGGAGGAGCACATGTGCGTCGGCTGTGGCCGCTGCGACGATCGCTGCCCTCACTACATCTCCTTTAGCAACATCATCAACAAGATGACCGATGTGGTCGAACAGACCATCGCAGCCGACAACGCGCAGGGGGCGAACTGATATGTGCCAGTGCCAGCAAACCGCAACAGCAGAACAACAGCAGGAAGCAGTCGAAAACCGCCTGCTGCCCAAGGCCTACACCATTCTGGCCATCGAGCGTCACACCGAGCTGGAGTGGAACTTTCGGGTCTCCCGCGACTTTGATGTCCACTACGGCCAGTTTGTGGAGATCTCCCTGCCCACCGTGGGCGAGGCGCCCATCTCGGTCTCCGACTATGGCGATGGCTATGTGGATCTGTTGATCCGCAAGGTCGGCAAGGTGACCGATGCGCTGTTTGCCCTCGATGTGGGCGACAAGGTGTGGATGCGCGGCGTCCACGGTAACGGCTATCCGCTGGAGACCTACCGCAACCAGCACCTCATCGTGGTGGCGGGCGGCACCGGCGTCGCGCCGGTCAAGGGGCTGCTGCGCCGCTTCAGCAAACATCCGGAAGAGGTGAAGTCCCTCGACATGATCCTCGGCTTCAAGAACGAGCAGGCGGTGCTCTATCGCCACGAGATGCCGCTCTGGGCCGAGCAGCAGAACCTCATCGTCACCCTGGACGAGGGCAAGGAGAGCGAGCAGTTTCGCATCGGCCGGGTCACCGACTACATCGACCAGCTGGATCTCGCTGACAAGGAGGATATCCAAGTGATCGTGGTCGGCCCCCCCATCATGATCCGCTTCGTGGTGCTCGCCTTCCTCGAGCGGGGCATCCCCAAGGATCGCATCTGGGTCGACTACGAACGCCGCATGGCCTGCGCCGTGGGCAAATGTGGCCACTGCCGGATGGGCGACACCTATATCTGCGTGGATGGACCGGTCTTTCGTTTTGACCAGGCCCAGCATCTGATCGACTGAGGGAGCACACCATGAGTCTCGATATCGACATCATCAAGGCCCGCGCCAAGAACGAATACCGCCTCTCCAAGGTGCGCGGCGAAGCGATGATCAGCGTACGCATTCCCGGCGGGATCATGCCCGCCCACCTGCTGGCGGTGGCCCAACAGATCGCCGAACAGTACGGCAACGGCCTGATCCACCTCACCACCCGCCAGAAGCTGGCGATGCCCGGCATCAAGTATCAGGACATGGACAAGGTCAACGCCGCCCTCGAGCCCTTTATCAAGGAGATCGAGGTGGAGACCTGCGGCATCGAGGTAGAGGACACCACAGCCGGTTACCAGACCATCGGCGGGCGCAATATCGTCGCCTGTCAGGGCAACACCATCTGCCAGAAGGGCAATATCGACTGCACCGGGCTGGCCCAGCGGATGGAGAAACACCTCTACCCCAACCCCTATCACCTCAAGATGGTGATCGCCGGCTGTCCCAACGACTGCGCCAAGGCCAACATGGCCGACTTCGGCATCCTCGGCATCGCCAAGATCCACTTCAATGCCGAGCGCTGCATCGGCTGCGGCGCCTGCGTCAAGGCATGCAGCCACCACGCGGTGGATTGCCTCGCCATCAAGCATGGCAAGGCGGTCAAAGAGGAGAGCAAGTGCATCGGCTGTGGCGAGTGCGTGCTGGCCTGCCCGACCCTGGCCTGGCAGCGGGATCCCAAGCAGCTCTACATGGTCAAGCTGGGGGGGCGCACCAGCAAGAAGACCCCTCGTACCGGCAAGCTGTTCCTCAACTGGGTGACCGAAGAGGTGCTGCATGCGGTGATCAAGAACCTGTTCGAGTTCGAGGCCGAGATGCTGGATGGCAAACCCATCTACCTGCACATGGGTCACCTTATCGACCGGGCCGGTTATCACAAGTTCAAGGAGCGGGTGCTGCGCGGCGTCACCCTCAACCCGGAAGCCATGGTCGCTGACCGCATCTTCTGGGCCGAAGATCAGTACGTCGCCAACATGCACGTCAAAGCGGTGCAATAGGAAAAACCTCGTTTGGGGAAGCGTGATCAAGTGGCCGACACCGGTGGGGATCTGTCGTTGGCCCGGGCGTAGATCACCCTTCCCCTTTTTTATTCCCGTCGGGTGATCTTTCCCCCGACCATCCGGGGTGCGCCACGGCGCGCCCTGCTATCTCGCCCGGCGCGGCATTGCGAGCGGGCCAGCATCCGGAGCCTGTTATGGACTTTCTCCCTCTCTTCTGTCAGCTGCAAAACAAGCCGGTCCTGATCGTCGGCGGCGGTGAGGTGGCGGTGCGCAAGGCGCGCCTGCTGCTCGATGCCAAGGCGAAGATCACCATCAATGCCCCGCACCTGGAACCCCAGCTGATGAGCTGGGCCGAGCAGGGTCGCCTGACCATCTGCGCCGCCGGCTTTCATCCCGAGCTGCTCGATGGCAAGTGGCTGGTGATCGCCGCCACCAATAATCCGGAGGTCAATCATCAGGTCTTTCACGAGGCGAACCTGCGCCAGATCTTCTGCAATGTGGTGGACACTCCGGCCCACTGCAGCGCCATCATGCCCGCCATCATCGACCGCTCGCCGCTGATGGTGGCCATCTCCAGCGCAGGCGCGGCACCGGTACTGAGCCGCCAGCTGCGGGAAAAACTTGAAGCGTTGCTACCGCAACACCTCGGCCAGCTCGCGGCGCTGGCGGGCAAGCTGCGCGAGCGGGTCAAACTCATTCCGGACAAACTGGCCCGCCGCCGCTTCTGGGAGCGGCTCTTTAGCCACGATCGACTCGCCCGCCAGCTGGCCCGCGGCCAACAACAGGCTGCCGAGCAGAGCGTTGCCGAGCTGCTCGATGAGCCGCTGCAGAGCAAGGGGAGCGTGACCCTGGTGGGGGCTGGCCCCGGCGATGCGGGGCTGCTTACCCTGAGCGGCTTGCAGCAGTTGCAACAGGCGGATGTGGTGGTCTATGACCGTCTGGTCTCACAGGAGGTATTGGCGCTTGTTCGCCGGGATGCCGAGCGGATCTTTGTTGGCAAGGAGGCGGGGCGCCACTGTGTGCCCCAGCAGGCGATCAACCAGCTGTTGCTGGAACAGGCGCTGCTGGGCAAACAGGTGGTCCGGCTCAAGGGGGGCGATCCCTTTATCTTTGGCCGGGGCGGCGAGGAGCTGGAGACCCTGGCCGAGGCGGGCATCCCCTTCTCGGTAGTACCGGGCATTACGGCAGCCTCAGGCTGCGCTGCCTACAGCGGCATTCCCCTCACCCACCGCGATCACGCCCAGCGGGTGCAGTTCATCACCGGTCATGACAAGGAGGGCAATATTGCCCAGGAGTGGTCGGCGCTGGCCGCCCCCCGCCAGACCCTGGTGTTCTACATGGGCCTGGCCCATGCTGCCCGCATTCAGGATGCGCTGCAAACCCACGGCATGCCCGCTCACACCCCGGTGGCGCTGGTGGAGCAAGGCACCCAGCTCAGTCAGCGGGTGGTGCGCGGCGAGCTGCAACAGCTGGCCGAACTGGCCCGTCAGGTGAAGAGCCCGAGTCTCATCATCATCGGCTCTGTGGTCACTCTGGCCGACCAGCTGGACTGGTATGGCAACGGCAAAAATTGATCAATAAACGAGAAGGGCCGACAACCGGGTTGTCGGCCCTTGCGCAGCCAGCAGTTATCCACTTTATCCGTGACCCTGCCTGCGACGGCAGTTGTCGGCAAACATTGCCGTGGTTCGTCACACCAGCACGGCGGTACCACTGATGCTAACCATCAGCATGCTGCCATTTTGCCCCACCACTTCGTAGTCGATATCGATACCGACCACCGCATTGGCGCCAAGGGCGGCGGCACGTGCTTTCAGCTCATCGAAGGCGATCTCGCGGGCGCGGGCCAGCTCTTTTTCATAGGCGCCGGAGCGGCCGCCGATGATGTCGCGGATCCCGGCAAAGAGATCCTTGAAAATGTTGGCGCCGAGAATGGCTTCGCCCACCACGATGCCGCGGTATTCACGAATGGTTTTGCCTTCCAGCGTGGGGGTTGTCGAGAGGATCATCTTGCACTCCTGTCAGTAGCAGAAGAGCTCAGACTACCCCAACTACCCGAAAATCCCAACCGGGTGGCAGCCAGCACCACGCTCCCCTTGTACATCGTTACGGCCAGATAAAAAAACACCGCGCACGGGGCACGGTGTTTGTTTCAGAGGGCCATAGCCAACGGCAACGCCGTTACGGATTGTAAGCGACCACAGAGCCACTGAGGCCGGTCATCTGTGCAATCCGCCCCTGCATCCCCTGCAGTTTGGCCTTGGAGACATCCGGTCCAATAAAGACCCGGTTGATCTGGCCCTGCACCGGGGTGCGCGGCGAGGTGTGGGCTGAGTAGCCCGCCGCCCGCAACTTGCTCACCAGCGCATTGACGCTGTCGACGTTCTTGAAGGCGCCAAGCTGGAGGATCCAGCTCCCCTGCGCCGGTGCCGCTGCAGGCGTGGTTGGCTGGGCCAGCTTGCTTTCAATCAGATCATCGAGGGATCTGATCTGTCCTGGCTGCGGTTTGGTCGGTGCAGGGGTTTTGCTAACTTCAACCGGTTTGGCCGCTACGGGCTTGGGTGCTGGCTTTGGCGGCTCGACCGGTTTTTTAGCCACCACTTCCGGCTTGGGTTGGGCATTCTGTTGCGGCTGGACCGGCGCCGGTGCGGCAGGGGTTGTCGCCGGCTGCGCGCCATTGTCCTGACCGGCAAGGGTCATGGGATCAGCCACCTCTTCCACTTGCCACTGCTGGGCCGCAGAGGCCTGTTGCTGGCTGGCCAGATGATCGGCTGGCAGGCTGCTGGCGGCAGAGACCTGCAGCGCCGGTTTGGCAGGCTCCAGCTCGGGGCGCAGCGGGATCTTGGCAAAGGCTTCCTCCTTTTGTGCCAGCTTGTGACCATCCAGCAAGTCCGGCAGGAAAATCACAACCAGGGCCACCAGGATGACGGTGCCCACCAGACGGTTTTGAAACTTAGAGGCCAAGTTAAATCCTACCTTTAACGTAACTCAATATGGGATTGGGCTCCCCGCCCGAGGGTTAGAGGGTTAGGGAGCCAGGGTGTGGCCTAGCTGGCGACACCCGCCAGAATGTCGGCGACAGTGTAAAACGAACCAAACACAATGACCATATCGTCCGGACTCGATGCGGCCAACGCTGCCTGATAAGCGGCGCTGACATCATCAAACGCCCTGGCCGGCCCCTTGCCCTCCCCCAATGCCGCAGCCAGTTGCGCAGCGGTGGCGGCGCGCGGGCCGGTGAGGCTGGCCAGATACCATTCGCCAATCAGGCCATCGAGTTCGGCAAGAGAGCCCGCCATGTCCTTGTCTTTGAGCATGCCGACCACGGCGCGGCGCACACCCGCGCTGGGCATTTTGCGCAACTGAGCAGCCAGATAGGCTGCCGAATGGGGATTGTGGGCCACATCGACGATCACCAGCGGTGCGCTTTGCAGCTGCTGCATCCGGCCAGCCAGCCGGGCATTGGCCAGCCCGTCGCGGATAGCAGACTCCGGCAGCGGCAAGCCGAGGGACTCCAGCGCCGCCAGCACAGTCACCGCATTCATCAGCGGCAGCGCCGGTTTTGGCAGATCCCGCCACTGGTTGAGGCCGTGATAATCCCAACCGCTCTCGTACTCATCGCCACGAAAATCGATACCCACCTGACGCAGGTTGGCGCCAAGACGCTGTGCTTCGCTCGTGATTGTCGCTGGCGGATTGGGCTCGCCGCTGATGGCAGGTTTGCCGGAGCGATAGACCCCAGCCTTCTCCACCGCCACGGCTTCGCGGGTATCCCCCAGCCAGTCGCAGTGATCGAGGGCAATGGAGGTGATCATCGCCACATCTGACTCCACCACATTGGTGGCGTCAAGCCGACCGCCCAGCCCCACTTCCAGCAGCAGCACATCCGGCGCGGCGCGGCGAAACAGCCACAGCCCAGCCAGGGTGGCGAACTCGAAGAAAGTAAGGGCTATCTCGCCGCGGGCGGCTTCCACCTCGGCAAAGGCGGCGCAGTGAGCGTCATCAGGCAGCTCTTGGCCATTGATCCGCACCCGCTCGGTAAAGCGCAGCAAATGCGGGGAGGAGTAGACGCCAACCTGATAGCCTGCGGCCATCAGAATACTGGCCGCCATGGCGCAGCTGGAGCCCTTGCCATTGGTGCCCGCCACTGTAATCACCTTGAACGGTAGCTGGGTAAGCCCCATGCGCCGGGCGACAGCACCGACCCGATCCAGCCCCATGTCGATATTGACCGGATGGATCTGTTCCAAATAAGAAAGCCAGTCGACAAGCGACCGGCTTTGGGATTGTTGCATGTTTGAACTCATCTTCACTCTTCGATGACGTGAGTATTCAGCATTTTGGCGAGCAGGCTGGCCAGACGGTTACGCATTTCACGGCGATCGATGATGATATCGATGGCACCCTTTTCCAGCAGGAACTCGGAGCGCTGGAAGCCTTCCGGCAGTTTCTCGCGCACGGTCTGCTCGATAACGCGCGGGCCGGCAAAGCCGATCAGCGCCTTGGGCTCGCCTACGTTGATATCGCCCAGCATCGCCAAACTAGCGGAAACACCGCCAAGAGTCGGGTCTGTCAGCACCGAGATATAGGGCAGACCCGCCTTGGAGAGTTTGTCCAACGCCGCACTGGTTTTGGCCATCTGCATCAGGGAGAAGAGTGACTCCTGCATGCGGGCGCCACCGGAGGTGGAGAAGCAGACCAGACCTCGGCCTTCCTTGATGCACTCCTCGACGGCGCGCACAAAGCGGGCGCCAACCACGGATCCCATGGAACCACCGATAAAGGAGAATTCGAACGAACAGGCGACAACCGGTACCCCTTTGAGGGTCCCTTTCATCACCACCAGCGCATCTTTCTCACCGCTCTCTTTCTGGGCGGCAGACAAACGATCCTTGTAGCGCTTGGCATCCTTGAATTTCAGTACATCTTGCGGCTCCAGCTCGGCACCGAGCTCGGTACGTCCCTGCTCGTCGAGAAATCGTTCGAGACGGGCACGGGCGCTGATGCGCATATGATGATCACACTTGGGGCACACTTCGAGGTTGCGCTCCAACTCTGCCCGGTAGAGCACCTGTTCACAAGCACTGCACTTGGTCCACACCCCTTCCGGAATGTTGTGACGACGAGGCGCAGTGATCTTGCTCTTGGGAAGAATCTTCTCAAGCCAGCTCATGGAATTCCTTAATGCTTTTGTGCCTGACAATACGCATCGAGCCTAGGTTGTTCAAGGACTTACCTGCTCGATGGCAACAAATGACGGGTCATTAAACCACAATTTTTCGGGCGCAGTTACTAAAAACTGGTCGTACCCGGTGCCGAGTCCGGCAGCCACAGCGGGCCGAGCGGCAACTGCGGCAGAGCAAACTCGGCCGGGTAATCCACATCCACCAGATAGAGGCCACCGGCCTTGGCGGTCGGCCCGGCCAGATTACGATCCCGGGCGGCCAGCACCTCGGCAATCCACTCCACCGGTTTAAGCCCCTGCCCCACCAGCAGCAGGGAGCCGGTGATGTTGCGCACCATGTGGTGCAGGAAGGCGTTGGCCTTGATGTCGAGCACGATGTAGGGGCCGGAGCGGCTGACGCACAGGTGGGTCACATTGCGCCACGGGGTGTTGGATTGGCAGGCGACCGCCCGGAAGGTGCTGAAGTCGTGCTCCCCCAGCAGGCTCTGGCCCGCCTGGTGCATCAGTTCGGCATCGATGGTCTCATGGTAGTGACTGACGCCACTGCCGAGGATCGCTGGCCGGAAGTTGTGGTTGTAGATGACATAACGGTAGCGCCGTGCTGTGGCGCTGAAACGGGCATGAAACGTCTCATCCACCTCCTTGACCCAGCGCACCGCGATATCTGGTGGCAGATTGGAGTTGAGTCCCAGGGTCCAGGCACCTTCGGCACGATTCGCCTCGGTATCGAAGTGGATCACCTGGCCTGTGCCATGAACACCGGCATCGGTACGTCCGGCACACTGGATGGAGACAGGGTGGTTGGCGATCCGGCTGATGGCCTTCTCCAACTCCTCCTGCACGCTGATCACTTCACGCTGACGCTGCCAGCCGAAATACCGGCTGCCGTCATATTCAATACCTAGAGCAATTCGCATGGATAAACTTGTCTTGTTGTGAAACGCAGTGAAAGAAACGGGGCGGATTATACGCGCTCAGCCCGCAAAGTCCCACCACGCGCGCAATTGGCCTCTATTATGGGCCTGCGCGGCCATGCTCACCCCATCGCCAATCGCCAAAAGAAGAGGGCAGCCTGCTGGCTGCCCTCATTCTTGCTGCTCCCGTCATGGGAAATCATTTAGCCCAGCCGCTTGAGCAACTTCTCGGCTTCGGCACGCTGGTGATCGCTGCCCTGCTCCGCAGCCTCTTGCAGCAGCTCGCGGGCGCTATCCTTGTCGTCAATCTCGAGGTAGGCACGGGCCAGATCCAGCTTGGCCCCCACTCCGCCGTCATCGGCATCCACGTCAAACCCGGTGGATTCCGGCAGCACCTCGGGGAAGCCATCGAGCCCCACATCCAGCGAGAAGCCCTGATAGGGCTCCGGCTCCGGCGCGGTGGCATCCGCTTCGGCCAGCAGCTTGTCGATCTCGACATAGCCACTCTCCTGCGCCTGCTCGCGGGGCTGAAGATCTGCCGGATGTGATTCCACCTCGGCGAATGCATCTTCGAAATCAGAAAGCGCCAGCTCGTTGGGATCCCACTCCAGATCCAGCTCGGCATCCTTCGCCTTGCCAGACTCAAGACCCAGCTCGGCCAGCATGGCATCCGCGCTATCATCGGCTCCATCTGCGGCACTGAGATCAATGGCGTTATCATCTTTGTCTGCGGCGGTGTCGTTGAGGGCATTTTCAAAATCGCCGAGATCGAAGCTGGCCAGATCGTCGTCAGCGGCGCCGACTTCATCAGTGGCGCTCAAATCGGGTTCGAGGTCAGCAGAGAGATCCGCATCCAGCTCGGCAAACAGGGCTGCTTGCAGCTCCTCTTCGCTCATAACCTCATCAGCGGCATCGGGCTTGGGATTGAACTCGCTGGCCAGATCCATGGCGGGCTCGTTGGCCAGCGCGATGGGTTCATCCTGCGAGAGATCGAGATCCGGCACCAGGTCCGGGTCACGACTGGCCGGCTGGGCAGCCATCCGCTCCGGCTCGAAACCTTGCAGCTCCATCTCGCCATCATCACTGAACACCAGATCGACATCTGGCTTGGCGACGGGCTCTTCAGGCTCCATCGGCATAAAGCCATCCGGGGTGTTGAGATCCGGCACCGGCCGCTCCGGCTCACTGTCGGTCACATCGACACTCAGCAGCTCATCAAACTCGCTCTGCTCCTGATCCATCATCATGGCAGTGGACTCGGAGAGGCTCTTCTCCTGCTCTTCCAGCTCGCGGCGGGCTCGGGCACGTAGCCACAGGGTCACCAGTGCCAAGACCAGCAGCACCGGCAGCAAGATGATCATCGCGAGGTTGAGTGGTGAGGCGAGCAGATCCATCAACCAGTTTTGCTTGGATACGGGCGCTGCTGCCACCGGGGGAACCGGCCGAGCTTTGAGCTCGGCAATCTCTTTTTGCAGCGCAGTCTGATCCTGCAACTGGGCTTTGAGGGTCTCCACCTCTTCGGTCAGCGCTTGCAGACGCAGCTTGAGCCTGTGGTTCATTTCACTCACCTGGCCGAGCTGGGCATTGGCATCTTCCAGTGCCAACGCCATCTCGGTGGCCGGTTTACCCACCGGTTTATCCAGATCGGAAGGCAGAGGCGCCGGTGTGGTGCCTTCTGCAGCGCTCGGCGCAGGAGCTACCGCCTCTTTCGGCGCAGGCTCGCTTACCTTGGCCACCTCTTTGGTTTCAGCGGCCGGAGCGGGGGCCACAACCGGGGCAGGAATGGGGGCGGCTTTCACCACTGGCTGCGGCGCAGGTGCTGCTTTTACCGGCTCGGACTTGGCAGCCTGGACCTTGACGGGCTTAGCCGTGTTAGTTTCCTTATTGGCCAGATATTTGGGGCTTAACCCCTTCCAGCTGGCGTTATCGCTGCGGAATCTGGCGCGCGCCTGGGCATCGGTGATAACGCTCGCTTCAGCCGCGGTTGGCAGCTGAATACGGGACCCCACCAGAATGTGGTTGATATTGCCATCGGCAAAACTGCGGGGGTTTTTCTCGTAGATCGCCACCATGGTCTGGTAGACGCTCACGCTCGTGGAGGGGCGATATTTAGTCGCCAGGCTCCAGAGGGTATCGGTCGGACGAACAGGGCCGTAGCTACCGGCATTGGCAGTGACCTGACGCACCACTGGCTGGGCAGTTGCACGCACCGGTTGTGCAACAGGGTTGGCGACCGGCTGAGTATTGACGGCGGGAGGTGCAGGTTCGTCAGGGCCTTTTAGCTCGACAAAAAAAGGCTCCCGTACCGAGTCCTGTGCCTGGGCGGTGCCCAGCAGACCAAATACGAGTAGCGTTGCCAATGTTATGCGGGAATGTCCCATATTCGTTCCTTCGTATGACGGCCCTATCACATTGAAAAATCTGGATAGTTACCCCAAAACAGTCGGTTCAATATAAATCAGGCTCGCCTGGCAAGCCAGCAGTCCGACACATTTAGCACCCAACTTGACCCTGAGTGTAGGAAAAAACTTAATCAGTTGATATCGCAACAGAATCTTGAAGTGACGGAGTGCGGCATGGGTCACACCCCGGTTTGATCACAGGCCGGATGCGCAGCACTCCCTGCTGCGCATCCGTGGCATCTGACCAGCCTTACAGATAGTCGCGAACCAGCAGCTCGGCAATCTGTACACTGTTGGTTGCCGCGCCCTTACGAACGTTATCGGCCACGATCCACATATTGATACCACTTGGATGAGAAATATCCTGACGCACCCGACCCACCAGCACCTCATCCTTGCCGGTTGCGTCGCGCACCGGGGTCGGATAATCCCCTTCGTCATCAAACAGGGTCACACCCGGTGCATTGCGCAGCAGATCCTTGACCTGTTCGGCATCCAGTGGCTGGTGCAGTTCGACATGTACCGCCTCTGCATGGCCGTAGAAGACCGGTACCCGCACGCAAGTCGGGTTCACCGCAATGCTGGCATCGCCGAGGATCTTCTGGGTTTCCCATACCATCTTCATCTCTTCACGGGTGTAGCCGTTGTCAGTGAAGCTATCGATCTGTGGGATCAGGTTAAAGGCGATCTGCTGCGGATAGAGGGTCGGCTCCACCGGACGACCGTTAAGCAGATGAGCAGTCTGACCCGCCAGCTCGCTGACCCCCTCTTTGCCCGAGCCTGACACAGATTGATAGGTGGCCACGTTGATGCGGGCAATGCCCACTTCATCGTGCAGCGGCTTCAGGGCCACCAGCATCTGGATAGTGGAACAGTTGGGGTTGGCGATGATGTTGCGATTGCGAAAATCGGCCAGCGCATCCGGGTTCACTTCCGGGATCACCAGCGGGATATCTTCGTCGTAACGGAAGCAGGAGGTGTTGTCGATGACGATGCAGCCGTGTTCGGCAGCAATCGGCGCCCACTTGGCCGAGACCTCTGCACCGGCGGAGAAGAGTGCGATCTGCACCTGGCTCCAGTCAAACTCCTCCACATCGAGGATCTCGAGGTTCTTGCCGGCAAAGCGCACGGTATCACCGGCACTGCGGCTGGAAGCCAGTGGATAGAGGGTCGCTACCGGAAATTCGCGCTCTTCCAGGATCTCGATCATCGCCTGACCCACGGCGCCGCTGGCACCCAATACCGCTACGTTAAACTGCTGGCTCATTCTGTTCTCCTCTGATAATGCTGCAATGGCGTCGGCTGGCGCCATGGTCGGCAGGCTCTCGCGCGGCGAGATGACGCTGCCTGATATGGCTGAACCGGCGCAGTAGCATCTGCGCCAGCTCAGTAAAAAATGGCGGCGAGGTGGCCAGTGCGGCTCACCCCTTCCGGTTATCTTCCAACTCCGAGTCCCCGATTCAGGGGAGTGACAGCGCAAATCCCAACGCGCCCAGCGCTTGGTTGGCAAAGGCTCCCTCGACCTGCAGGGAGGATAGTTCACGGCGCTCGGGATAGTGCTTGCGCTGCTCGTCAAAGCTGCCGGGCAGGCCGAGTCGGGCCCGGAAACGGGCATCATCACGACGCACGTCATAAACCAGATGCACCAGCTGCTTGATTAGCGCCTGATCCGGGATGCGGCCCGGCACCACCGCCTGCAAATCGGGGGCTGGCAACAATTGATTCAAATCCTGACGAGGCTGGCGTCCCAACTGCTGGCAGAGCGCCTGATAGAGCATCCAGGTACCGCGGGCCTTCCCCTCCAGGCTGTAACCGGCGATATGGGGGGTGGCAATCTCGGTATGGGGCACCAGCGCAGCCAGTGGCTCGGGCTCGTTCTCCCACACATCCATCACCAGTCGCAACGGCTTATCGCTCAACTGGCGCGCCAGCAGGGCCCGGTTATCCCACACCTCGCCACGGGAGGCATTGATCAGGATCTGCCCGGCAGGACGGGCGGCAATCTGTTCGGCATCCAGCAGATGGTAGGTGGCATCCGGCCCTTCACGGGTAATGGGCACATGGAAGCTGACGATATCGGCACCAAGAGCGGTCTGATAATCGACAAAGCCCGCATCGGGGGTATTACGCGCCTTGGGTGGATCGCAGCGCAGTACCCTCATGCCAAGCGCTTGGGCCTTGCCAGCCACGCACTCGCCGGTATTGCCCGCGCCAATCACCGCCAACGTCATGGCCGAGAGGTCGAGTTCATAGCGCTCCGCCAGCACCAGCAGGGCTGAGAGCACATAATCCCCCACCGAATACTTGTTGCAACCGGGGGCGCTGGAGAAGGGAATATTGCGGCTTGCCAGCAGCGCCTTGTCCACATGGTCGGTGCCTATGGTGGCGGTGCCGACAAACCCGAGTTTGGGGCTGGTCGCCAGCAAATCGCCGTTGACGCGGGTGACCGAACGCACCAGCAGCACATCGGCATCCAGCAGATCGCGGGCCTGCATCTGCCGTCCGGGCAGCGCCACCACCTCGCCAAATTCGGCAAACAGCTCCACGGCATGGGGCATATTCTCATCAACGACTATCTTCATCGGGCTCTCTTTGGTCACAACCGCCACGGGGGCGCCATTCTAGCGCAAAGCCTCCCGAGATTTCAGCCTGTGATGCAATCAGCAACGAAAAGGGCCATATTGCGCGATAACCGCACTATCCAACTGGTCAAACAGCTTGTTTGCCACAAAAATGTAAGCTGCGGTAACAAACCCACGGCTCGGCTTGGTCAGGGCATGCCGCGATGGCACAATGCCCCTCTTTTTCGCGATCGTCCATACCAATCATCATGCCACCACACACCTCATCGCCAATACCCTCTTCACTCACCCGCAGTCAGGTGATTGGATTCAGCACCCTGTTGATCCTGCCCCTGCTGCTGCTTGCCACCCTACCCTGGCAGCCTTTTCTGACCGGCTCCCTGCAATCAGGCTGGCTATGGTGGTCATATGCCCTGACCCGCATGGTCGATATTCCCGGGATCGGGGTCAGTTGCGCCCTCTTGCTGCTGCTAACCCGCTACAAACTGAAACTGGCGCCAGCCCCCTTCATTGCGCTGGGATGTGCACTGGCGGCCCTGCTCGCCAGCGACTGGGTACTCAAGAGCCTGATCAAGCACCTGACCGAAGAGCCCAGACCCTATCTGCTCTGGCTGGAGAGTCAGTCGCTGATCCCAGCCATCAAGCACTTCTACGCCAGTAGCATCGATGTGCGCAGTGAACAGGTTCATGCCGCCAGCCAGTTGCTGGCCCTGCCTGAGTGGCTCGGCCACCACTGGCAGGCCGAGGTGAACTACGCCTTCCCCTCCGGCCACAGCATCGCCGCCATCAGCCTGGCCCAGTTTTTCGGCCTCATCTGGCTGGCCCGTGCCCCCACCGGCATCTGGCTGCTACCACTGTGGGCGCTGGGAGTTGGCCTGTCACGCATGGTGTTGGGGATGCACTGGCCGATTGATGTGCTGGCCAGCGCTCTGTTGGGTACGCTCACGGCGCTGATCGCCGCCCGCTGGTGGCTGCACAGATACTGACCCAAGGGTCATACTACCGCGGTTTACTCTAATGGGATGGGGGGACAAGCCTGTGCTTTTTTGCCATAATGCCGCCTCATTTTATCCCGACCGAGATCCCATGACCGACGCAGTTCATACCCTCAAGGGCCGTTTCCGTGGTTTTTACCCCGTCGTCATCGATGTTGAAACAGCCGGGTTCAACGCCAAAACTGATGCCCTGCTCGAAATCGCGGCTTACACCCTGAAAATGGATGAGCAGGGCTGGCTCGTTCCCGATCATATATTCCACTTTCATGTCGAGCCCTTCGAAGGGGCCAACCTGGAAAAGGCCGCGCTGGATTTTACCGGCATCGACCCCTACAACCCGTTGCGGGGCGCTGTCTCGGAAAAAGAGGCATTGACCGAGATCTTCAAAGGGATCCGCAAGGGGATGAAGGAGCAGGATTGCGGGCGCGCCATCATAGTTGCCCACAACGCAACATTCGATCACGGCTTTGTGATGGCTGCCGCCGAGCGCGCTGGCCTCAAGCGTAATCCGTTCCACCCGTTTGCTACCTTCGACACCGCGGCCCTCTCCGGGCTGGCGCTGGGTCAGACTGTATTGGCCAAGGCGTGCCAGAGTGCAGGCATCACCTTTGATAACAAAGAGGCGCACTCTGCCCTCTATGACACCGAACGGACCACCGAGCTGTTTTGTCATATTGTCAACCGCTGGAAAAGCATGGGGGGCTGGCCGCCAGCTCATCCAGATCACGAGACACCGGATGCCCCCACCAATGAAGAGGGGCTGGAGTAAAGAGATGCAGGCTGCCACTGGCAGCCTTCTTTTTTTCGGGACGAAATTGATCGCACCACACAGCAGAGCTCACCAGCAACCCGTTTGCATGCAACAGACGAAGACAAACAGGTCACAACCCCTCATGTTGATCAACCTTGTGCCAGATACTGCTGCGATAAGAGGGGTTTTACTGATTTTTTGCTCGACATTTGTCACATTTTTCGCAAACTAACTCCCCTTCACATGACAGACAGCAATAACAAAACATAAGGAAATCAAATGAATCCAGTTGTTATCGCAGTCGGGCTGATGCTGGTGCTCAGCCTGCTGCGGATCAATGTGGTGGTCTCGCTGGCGCTAGGGGCCATTGCTGGCGGCCTGGTCGGTGGGCTGTCGTTGACCGATACCCTCACCACCTTCAGCGGCGGCCTGGGTGGTGGCGCCGAGATTGCCCTCTCCTACGCCATGTTGGGCGCCTTTGCAGTTGCCATCTCCCGCTCCGGTATCACCGATCTGCTGGCCCGCAAGGTGATCAGCCAGTTGGGCAAGGATGCCAGCAGCAGCCGTATTTTGTGGGTCAAAGCTCTCTTGCTCTGTTCCGTGCTGGCCGTGGCTATCTCGTCCCAGAACCTGATCCCGGTTCATATCGCTTTTATTCCGATCCTGATCCCGCCATTGCTGCATGTGATGGCGCAGATGCAGATTGACCGCCGTCAGGTCGCTTGTGTCCTGACTTTTGGCCTGACAGCTACCTATATGCTGCTACCGGTCGGTTTTGGTGGCATCTTCCTGAACAACATTCTGGCCAAGAATCTGATTGATAACGGTGTGCCCATCACTACCAGCCAGATCCCGCTGGCGATGGCCATGCCGGTCTCAGGTATGCTGCTAGGGCTGTTGGTGGCGGTATTTATCAGCTATCGCAAACCTCGCCAATACGATCTGGCCAAGATCCTGGATGCCGAACCCGAAGCGGTGGAGCTCAACCTCACCCACATCTGGGTAGCGCTGCTGGCCATTGGTGTGGCACTGGGGTTGCAATTGATGACCAACAGCATCGTACTGGGTGCGCTGGCCGGTTTTGTCATCTTCACCTGTGGTGGCGTCATCAAGTTTCGCGAAAGCCAGGATGCCTTCACCCAGGGGGTACGCATGATGTCGCTGATCGGCTTTATCATGATCTCCGCCGCCGGTTTTGCCGCCGTGATGAAAGCCACCCACGGGGTCGACAGTCTGGTTCAGTTGGTCGCCTCGGGCATCGGCCAGCACAAGGGGCTCGCCGCCTTTCTGATGCTGCTGGTGGGCCTGCTGATCACCATGGGGATCGGCTCCTCCTTCTCCACCGTGCCCATCATCGCCACCATCTATGTGCCGCTCTGCCTGCAGCTGGGCTTCTCTCCGATGGCGATCATCGCCCTGGTCGGCACCGCGGGCGCACTGGGGGATGCCGGCTCACCGGCCTCCGACTCGACGCTGGGCCCCACCTCCGGCCTCAATGCCGATGGTCAGCACGACCATATTTGGGATAGCGTGGTGCCAACCTTTATCCACTACAACATCCCGCTCATTCTCTTCGGTTGGATTGCCGCCATGGTGCTCTAGCGCTCGGACAAGATGCAGACATGCAAAAGGCGACCTCGTGGTCGCCTTTTCACTTTGTGGACCAAGGCCCTTAGATAAACTGTTTGCGCAGCCGCTGGGAAAGCAGGTCCAGCATGCTCACCACCAGAATGATCACGATCAGCAGGGCGCAGGTCTGGCCAAACTGAAACCCGCGAATGGCTTCCCACAGCATCACCCCTATTCCACCTGCACCCACCATGCCCACCACAGTGGCGGAACGGACATTGGACTCAAAGCGGTAGAGGGAGTAGGAGATCCACAGCGGCAGCACCTGGGGAATGACCCCATAGATCACCTCCTGCAGCGCACTGGCGCCGGTTGCCCGCACCCCTTCCACAGGACCCGGCTCTATGGCTTCCACCGCTTCGGCAAACAGCTTGGCCAGTACCCCTGTGGTTCCGATAAACAGCGCCAGTACACCGGCAAAGGGCCCCAGTCCCACGGCCACCACAAACAGCATGGCAAACACCATTTCATTGATGGAGCGACAAGCATCCATCAGACGGCGGACCGGTTGATAGACCCACCAGGGCACTATGTTCTCGGCACACAAGATGCCAAGGGGAATGGCGCAGATAATGGCAAGTACAGTCCCCCACAGAGCGATCTGAACCGTCACTATCATCTCGCGCAGGTAGAGCTGCCACTGGGAAAAGTCCGGAGGAAAGAAGTCAGCGGCAAACTGGGCCATGTTGCCCGCATCCCGGTAGAGGGCAAGCGGATTCATCTCAGCCCCTTGCCATGACCAGGCCAACACGGCCATAAAGAGACCCCAGCCTGTCAAGCTGCGCCAGGATGGCTTGCTATTGGGGACAGCGGGATGAGGAACGGCAGTGATACTGCTCATAGTGACTCTCGACAAGGTATCGTGAAGATAAGTGCCCCCGGGCGGGGGCACGGGTTGACATCAGCTGGCACTGGCAGCCATGCGCTGCTCCAGCTGGGCCAGTTGCTCGTCCAGTATCTTGAGCTGGGCGGCTTTATCGCTCTCTTTGAGGTTGCCATTCGCCACCTCGGTACGCTTCTTGAAAAGCTCCAGCTGACGGATGGGCAACAGTTGATCATCGTCAGAGGGCTTGAACTTGGCCCACTGCAAACCGGTCAGGACCTGCTGCTCGGCGGGTTGATCCCCATAGGTCATGAAGAAGGTGCGGATACGTTCCTTGGCCCCATCATCGAGCCCTTTACGCCATACCATGGGGTCGGAAGGGATCAAGGGTGAGGTCCAGATCACTTTCAGCTGAGCGGCTTTATCCGGTGCCGTCTCTTGCAGCCTTTCCATCCCCTCGCTGTTGAAGGTACCCACATCCACCTGCTTGTTGGCCACGGACAGGGCGTTCACCTCGTGGCTGCCATTCATGGTGCGTTTGAAGATACGGCTAGGATCGGCATTGTTCTTGGCAAACACGTAATAGCCGGGCACCAGGTAACCTGAGGTTGAGTTGGGGTCACCATTGGCGAAGGTGAGCTCGCCTGCTTTGGCCAGCATGTCGTCGATGGTGCTGACCGGATTGTCCTTGTGGACCACCACCAGACTGTAGTAACCCTCGGATCCGTTGGCGGCGACCGTCTGAGCGAAGATTTCACCGTTGGCGCGATCCACGGCTTCCATGGCTGCCTTGTTGCCATACCAGGCCACGTCCACCTTGTTGAAACGCATGCCCTGTATGATGCCCGCATAATCAGGGGCAAAAAAGGCGTTGACCTTGAAGCCGGTCTGCTTGCTCATGTCGGCGATGAACGGATCCCACATTGCCTTGAGATTCTGGGACGACTCGGTAGAGATAATCCCGAAATTGAGCTCTTGCCCGGCTGCCTGGGCCTGGCCACTGACCAAGGCCCCACCCAGCAGGGCAGAAGCCGCGAGTACGTGACGCATACGCTTGAACATGAACTGACACTCCTTTGTATTGAACAGCTAATGGGTTAAATGACACTAAACAGGATCAGGCCAGAGCCTCGGTCAAACCGGACTCATGCCTGGAGGAGGCAACTTCGGAGAGAATATTGACGCTGTCGTAGGACGCTGCGCCATAAAGGGAGTCCAGCTGCATCTGGGTCAGATCGCAGATGGGACCATCAAAGTGAATGTGCCCGCCCTTGAGGGCCACCGCGCGTCGGCAGTAACGCATGGCGTAGTCAACCTGATGCAGGGTGATCACCACCGTCTTGCCATCCTGACGATTGATGTCTGCCAGAATGGACATCACCTTGCGGGCCGACTCGGGATCCAGCGATGCGATAGGTTCATCGGCCAGGATCACCTCGGCTCGCTGAGTCAGGGCCCGTGCGATAGCAACACGCTGCTGCTGGCCGCCAGAGAGGGTGGAAGCTCGCTGCATCGCCAGTTCAGCCAGCCCGACTCTAGCCAGTGCCTGCATGGCATCGGCTTTCTCTTCTGCACTGAAGAGCCCTAGAGAGCCTCGCCAGCAGGGGATCCTGCCCAAGGTGCCAAGCAGCACGTTGTGAAGCACACTCAGCCGTCCCACCAGATTGAACTGCTGGAAGATATAACCGATATCTGCACGTACTTGGCGAACGCGGGGGCTCAGTTTGCCTTGCTGCTGCACCTGGCGATCCAGTACCCGAACCAGACTACCCGGCCCGCTGTTGGCGTGGCACAGTCCAGCCAGATGGCGCAACAGGGTTGACTTGCCGGAGCCTGATGCACCGATCAGCGCCACCATCTCACCGGCCTCCACTGTCAGACTCAAATTATGTAGCGCCGGCTTGCCATGGAAGCTCTTGCTGAGACCCTCGACTCGTATAACAGGATTCATCACGCCTCTTTCTCTCCATTGACAGATTCGGGCAACCCTGCCCATTGATGGTCATCAAGGTAGTCAGGTTTTATGTCAGCTTGAGTGGATTTGAATGACACTAAGATGACAGGCAGTGACAACGACGGAGAAGAGAGAAGCTCAGAGAAACAAAGCCTAAAAGATGTAAACAGAGCCATTAGGCCGAGCGAGAAAAATCGATACGCTGTTCGATACGCATAAAAAATCCTGAACAAAAAAAGCCGCTCAATGAGCGGCTTTTTTCATAACGGGAGCAGCAATCAGCTTTCGCGACGCTTGCCACCGAATTTGCGATCTTTGTTGAAGCCACCTTCACGGCGCTCCCCGTTCTTGTTGAACGGACGGTCACCCTGGGGACGACGATCCTTGTTGAAAGGACGGTCACCACGGAACGGACGATCACCGCGCGGCGGACGGCTGCTGGTGTTGCCACCGGCCGGCACTTCGGTGTAGCGAGTGATTTGCAGCGGACGCTGGCAGACACGGGCTTTCTTGATCACTTCCAGTACATCAGCGGTCATGCCTTTGGGCAGATCGACAGTAGAGAAGTCATCTGCGATATCGATGTTGCCAATGAAACGGCTCTCGATGTTCGCTTCGTTGGCGATGGCGCCCACGATCTGGCCCGGCTTGACGCCATGATGGGCACCCACGTCTACACGGTAGCGCTCCATCTCCACATCCGGATTGTCTTTAAGCGGACGCGGCTCCAGGGAGGGCATACGACGAGCCGGGCGGTCGCCACGGTCACCGAAGTCACGGCCACCACGGTCGTTGAAGTCACGACGCTCGAAGCCGCCACGATCATTGCTGTTGTTGAACAGCGGATCCGGGATGGAGTCATCCAGCAGCAGCGGTTGGTCGCCCTGTACCAGCTTGGCCAGTGCGGCAGCCAGCTCCAGCGGATCGGCAGAATCTTCTTCGATCAGCTCGTTGACCAGGTTGTGATAGATCTCGAGCTCTTCGCCCATCATGGTTTCGCGGATGCGCTCCTTGAACTTGGCCAGACGATGCTGGTTGATGTCCTCGGTGCTTGGCATCTTCATCGGCTCGATGGCCTGACGAGTTGCGTGCTCGATGGCGCGCAGCATACGACGCTCGCGCGGAGCAACGAACAGGATGGCTTCGCCTTTACGACCGGCACGACCGGTACGGCCGATACGGTGAACGTAAGATTCGGTGTCGTACGGAATGTCGTAGTTCACAACGTGGGTGATACGCTCAACGTCCAGACCACGGGCGACAACGTCGGTGGCAATCAGGATATCCAGCTGGCCTTGACGCAGCTTGTCAACGGTACGCTCACGCAGTTTCTGCGGGATGTCGCCGTGCAGTGCTTCACAGGCGTGACCACGGGCGGCCAGCTTGCCAGCCAGCTCTTCAGCGGCATTCTTGGTACGCACGAACACCAACAGGGCTTCGTAAGATTCCACTTCCAGCAGACGGGTCATGGCATCCAGCTTGTGCAGACCGGTTACCTGCCAGTAACGCTGGCGAATGGTGGTAGCGGTCGCAGTCTTGGAGGCGATCTTGATCTCTTTGGGCTGCTTCAGGTGCTTCTGGGCCACGCGACGGATCTGCTCCGGCATGGTGGCAGAGAACAGGGCAACCTGACGAGAACTCGGGCACTGCTCCATGATCCAGTCGACATCGTCGATGAAGCCCATGCGCAGCATCTCGTCCGCTTCGTCCAGCACCAGGGCTTTCAGACCGGAGAGGTCGAGGTTCTTGCGACGGATCAGATCCATCACGCGGCCCGGGGTACCAACGACAACCTGAGCACCGCGACGCAGGGCACGGGTCTGGGTTTCGTAGGAGGCGCCACCATAGATAGGCAGCACGTGGAAATCAGGCATGTGGTGGGCATAACGTTGGCACGCTTCGGCCACCTGCAGCGCCAGTTCACGAGTCGGTGCCAGCACCAGGATCTGGGTGTTGCGGTTACCAGCTTCCAGACGAGACAACAGAGGCAAGGCAAAAGCAGCGGTCTTCCCTGTACCGGTTTGCGCCTGCCCCAGCAGATCGTGGCCCGCCATGAGGTGGGGAATTGCTGCGGCCTGGATGGGGGACGGGCGCTCATAGCCCACGTCCTGCAGCGCTTTCAATACAGGCGCGGCCAGTCCAAGCTCACTAAAAAGGGGCAGTTGTTCGGTATCAGACATAGATTCTTCCAGATTAAGGCAGGCGGCTAACACCGCGGAATAGCAAAAAGGCGGCGATTATAGCGCCACTTTGTTCTGCTGTCTTGAAAAATGTGATAGGCCTCTCAAGACGTTGGCAATTATAGAGGGATCTGACGACTATGGCTTGCTTATTTTGCACTCATGGTGCGTTATTGCAGATCACTCCTCGCTGGAGTCCTTGCCCCGCTTGTGTTTGAGCACCGCCATGGTCAGTCGGCTGGTGCACAATAAACGTCCCCGTTCATCCCGGATTTCAATTTGCCATACCTGGGTGGTCGCCCCCAGATGCAGCGGCGTGCAACGACCGGTCACTACCCCTTCCCGCTTGGCCCGCAGATGGTTGGCATTCACCTCCAGTCCCACGCAGTAGCTATCTGGCCCCACCGCCATATTGGCCGCCAGCGACCCAAGCGTCTCCGCCAATACCACTGACGCACCACCATGGAGCATGCCCAGGGGCTGGTGGGTGCGGTGATCCACCGGCATGGTCGCTTCCAGCCAATCGGTGCCAAAGGCGGTATAGACGATGTCGAGATGGGCCATCAGGGTGTTGCGAGAGGTGGCATTAAGCCCCTCCAGACTGATGGGCTTGCGCCAGATGGGGGCGTTTTCTTGATTCATGGCAAGCAGACTCCTTAGTTAATCAATGGGTTAGATACGAGCTGTGGCAGTGAAAAAGACACAGGAAAATGCCCCGTTCGAGGCATGCTGGCAACCACCTTATATCACCAGGGATAGGTAACGCCGGGCCACTCGGCCCAAGGCACCTCTCGCCCCGGCAGACGCGGCTCGGACCAGCGCCATACTCTGGCGAGCCAGTCGCGCAGCTGAATCTCCAGCTCTTCATCGGTGATGGGCGCCTCGGCCACCTTCCAGAAGAAGAGCTCAACCTCTACCTCCGGCAGAACCGAAGGGTAGAGATAGACCCCGCCCCAGAACTCGGATTCCCGATCCGGACTCCAGAGGCCATAAGCAAAGGAGCGTTTGGCCAGAAACTCCGACTGCTGCCACTCCAAATCCCCTTCGTGCTGACTCAGGCTGAAATTGGCGGAGGGCCAGATATCGTTTGGCCGAAACAGCTGATGAAGCTGTTCGCACTCGCGCAGGATGGCGACAAACTCCAGCACCGCCTGCGCGGGAGTCGCGGGCAACAACAAGAAACGCGGGTGCCGATAGGCCTTCGGCACCCGAAACCGTTTGGGAAAACGCAGCATCAAAGCAGCTCCAACAGAGCTTGCACTGGATGTTTGAGCTTTTCCCCCTCCATTCGCTTGACCTGACTGCGGCACGAATAGCCGGTGGCCAGACAACGCGCTTTGGGCAGGCGGGCTAGCGGGTCGGCCCAGCTCAACCCATAAATGCCCTTGGAGTTCTCCACCTGTTTGACGTCGTGACCATAGGTGCCTGCCATACCGCAGCAGCCCACCGAAACCGGCTGCAGTTTGGCGCCAAAGCGACCAAACAGGGTGCTCCAGTCGCCGTGAGTGGAGGGCTTGGCGGTCTTCTCGGTGCAGTGAGCAAACAGATACCAGGGCTCGCCCCCCTCCTCGCTCTTGGTCTTGTCGGTGCTGACAGGCAACTGCTCTGCCGGCAACGACAGCAGCCACTCCTGGGGCAGCAACACCTGAAAATCACCGCGAGCCGACCCCAGTGCCTTGGCATACTCGTCGCGATAGCAGAGCACCATGGCCGGATCCACCCCCACCATGGGGATGCCAAGCGCTGCCACCTTGTTGAAGAACTGGGCGCTGTTGGCGGCGGTGCGGGCAAAGGCGCGCAGGAACCCCTTGATATGCTGGGGTTTGCCGTTGGGTTTAAAGGGCAGCAAGTAGGGCTGGAACCCAAGCTTGCTGGCGAGTTTCACCAGATCGCGCACCACGGGGGCGTCGTAATAGCTGGTGAAGGGATCCTGCACGATGAGCACCACCTGCTTGCGCTGCTCGGCGCTCATCCGCTCCAGCCCCGGCAGATCAAAATAGCGGGCGCGGTTGTCGTGCAGGCTCTCGGCCAGAGTCGGCACACTCAGAAGCGGCACATCCACCATGCCGATGCTCTTCTCGGCCGCCTTCTGGGCCCACTCTTTTTCCAGGAAGAAGTTGACCAGCTTCGGCGCCTTGGCGAGCAGCGGCGTATAGCTTTCGACGGTACCGACGACGTAATCCTTGGGGGCGCGCAGGTAGCGGCCGTGATAGAGCTGCATAAAGCGGGCGCGAAAATCGGGTACATCCACCTTGATCGGGCACTGGCTGGAGCACGCCTTGCAGGCCAGACAGCCAGCCATCGCCTCCATCACCTCGTGGGAGAAGTCATACTCGCCGCGCTGTTTGGCCCAGCTGTTGCGCACCTTGTCCACCAGCTGTTTGAAGCGCACCCCACCGGATTGCAGTGCCACCTCTTCCGCCAGCGGATCGAACCCCTGCTCCGATAACTGACGCAACCATTCGCGCATCAGGCCCGCCCGCCCCTTGGGGGAGTGGCGGCGATCGCGGCTGATCTTGACCGAGGGGCACATGGGGGAGTCGGTCTCGAAGGTGAAGCACAAACCATTGCCATTGCAATCCATGGCGCGGGTGTAGCTGGTGCGCACCGCGAGCGGGATCTGGCGGTCATACTTGCCGCGCTTGGGGCCATCTACCGATACCAGCTCGGCGCCACTACCATAGGGAATACAGATCTTGCCCGGGTTGATCCGGTTAGCCGGGTCGAACGCCCCCTTGACCCGCTGCAGCTCCTCCCACAACTCGCCAAAGAAGGCGGGGCTGTATTCGGAACGAAACCCCTTGCCGTGCTCCCCCCACATCAGGCCGCCATATTTGGCGGTCAGCGCCACCACCTGATCGGAGATGCGGCGCAGCAGCAGCTCCTGCTCGGGGTCGCACAAATCCAGCGCCGGGCGCACGTGCAGCACCCCGGCATCGACGTGGCCAAACATGCCGTAGTCGAGGCCGTGGGCATCCAGCAGGGCGCGAAACTCCATGATGAAATCGGCCAGGGATTCGGGCGGCACGGCGGTATCTTCGGTGAAGGCCACCGGCTTCTTGCGCCCTTCGGCGTTGCCCAGCAGCCCCACCGACTTCTTGCGCATGGCGTAGATGGTCTCGATGCTCGGCAGGTGGTCACACACCTGATAGCCGATGATCCCCGCCTCCCCCTTGGCCAGCAGGTCGTCGATACGGCGGCAGAGCTCGGCCACCTTGGCCTTGTGTTCCGCTTCATCGGTATCGGCAAACTCGACCATATTGAGCCCCTGCAGATCCTTGCCGGGCACATCCTGAATCAGTTCTTTCACCGAATGCCAGATGATGTCGGCGCGGGCCAGCCCGAGCACCCGGGAGTCCACCGTCTCCACCGACAGGGCTTGCGCCTGCACCATAAAGGGGGCGTTGCGCAGAGCCGAGGGGAAGCTGTCGTACTTGACGTTAACGAGCGTGCGATAACGCGGGATGGGGGTGATATTGAGTTTGGCTTCGGTGATAAAGCCGAGGGACCCTTCAGAGCCGCACAGCACCCGGCTCACATCCAGGGTATCTGTGTCGGGTTGATAGAGGTGCTTGAGATCGTAGCCGGTCAGAAAGCGGTTGAGCCTGGGGAAGGTCGCTTCGATATCGGCGCGGCGCTCCTTGCCGATGCGATAGAGGGTGCGGTAGATCTCCCCTTCGCGACTCTCCAGCGCCAACTTGTCGGCAAGCCGTTCGCCATTTAGCGGCTCGGTGGCCATGATGTCGCCACTCTCCAGCACGGCTTTGAGGCCGAGCACGTGATCCGAGGTTTTGCCGTAAACCAGCGATCCCTGCCCCGAGGCATCGGTGTTGATCATGCCCCCTAAGGTGGCGCGGTTGGAGGTCGAAAGATCCGGCGAGAAGAAGTAGCCGTGGGGCTTGAGATAGGCGTTGAGCTGGTCTTTCACCACCCCGGCCTGGGCGCGCACCCACCCCTCCTCCAGATTAATTTCCATGATCTGGTTCATATAACGGGAGAGATCGACGATAATGCCGCCGCCCAATGACTGACCGTTGGTGCCGGTACCGCCACCGCGAGGGAAAAAACTCAAGGAGGCAAAAACCGGATCAGCAGCCAGCTTGAGCATCACTGCTATTTCATCCGCACTGCGCGGATAGAGCACCGCTTGAGGTACTACCTGATAGACGCTGTTGTCCGTCGCCATCGCCAACCGGCTTGCATAAGACTTTTCGATATCACCACGAAATGCACTGCGCGCTAACAACTCAAGAAATTGCAGGGTTGTGGGTGACAAACTGTCCTGGTAATCGAGTCTCGGGATCATGAATCCTTGTTCCCTTGTTTACTTGATGCCGGCACGCCGGCGACTACGACCGGTCCGTCGCCTGTCAATGGCATCCAGACCAGTCCGCTCACATGTGAGCGGGCAGTATATCAGCTAGAAAACCGCTTGCCCTTGGCAATATTCACCATTTGAAAGGAGGACTTTTATGGCTCACACCAGCCATGTTATCAGTACGCTTATCACCACCGAAAAACAGGCGCTGACCCTGTCGCTGTTCGGTTGTATCACCTTTGCCATCTTCGGCATCGGCTACGGCCTGTTGGTTGGTTCCAACGCCATCATGCTCGATGGTATCTTTACCCTGTTCAGCATGGGCATGACCGGCCTTGGCCTGGTGACCGCCTATCTCGTTACCCGCCCTTCCGATGCGCGCTTCCAGTACGGCTATGCCCACTTCGAGCCCATCGCCAACGTCATCAATGGCACCATTATTCTGCTGCTCTGCCTCGGCGCTCTCTATAGCGGCATCACCACCCTGCTGGATGGCGGACGGGAGATCGATCTCGGCCACGCCCTTATCTATGCCGCCGTCTCCACCTTCTTCTGCGCCATCATCTACCGGATTGAAGCCCGGGTCGCCGAGCAGGTAGACTCCGAACTGGTGCGGGTCGACTCCAAGGAGTGGCTGGTTGACACCATTTTAAGCGCCACCCTGCTGGTCGGCTTTCTGATCGCCATTGGCCTCGATGCCATCGGTCACGGTCAATACAACCGCTACATAGATCCGGTGCTGGTCTCGCTGCTGGCACTGTGCGCCACTCTCATTCCCATCAAGGTGCTGAGCATAAACCTGCGAGAAGTATTCAAACTTGCCCCCAAGGGCGATGTGTCACAGCAGGTCGAGCGGGAAATAGAGACGCTGCGCCAGCGTCACGGTATAGAGTGCTACAGCCATCTGGCCAAAAGCGGTCGCCGCTTCGATCTGGAATTGAATATTCTGGTGGCACCGGGTCAGGAGTGGCCCGTCGAACGTCAGGATGCCCTGCGTCAGGAGCTCTGGTCTCGCCTCGGCGATACCCTGGGGGATGCCTGGCTCTCGGTCTGTTTCACCCGCGAAAAGCGCTGGTTGTAACGACCGCACGGGGGAGTGCGGCATGGCCGCCTCCCCCTGTCGCATCACACCCCGCTGACACTGCTCTTGCCAAATTGGCGCCAGCCGCTATCATCGGGGCTCATTTTTCACCCGAGGTTTTATTGCCCATCATGGACAATCCCCGAAGTTGCCCTTCGTCTCTCTCTGTCAAAGCCTATCTTTTTCTGCTTAATCAGCGCCTCTGAATAACACCTTTGCCTTGCTGTTACTGCGGCCCTCGTGCGCCCTGCTCACGCTCTGCTCTGTCTGTTTTTTTGAGGTCACTACATGGAATTGCTGCTGGACCCCCATATCTGGATCGGTCTGTTTACCCTGATCCTCCTCGAGATTGTGCTGGGGATCGACAATCTGGTCTTTATCGCCATCCTGGTGAAAAAACTGCCCCCCGCCCAGCGGGACAAGGCGCGCGTCATCGGTCTGTCGCTGGCCCTGCTGATGCGCCTTGGCCTCTTGAGCGTGATGTCCTGGCTGATCACCCTGACCACCCCCATTTTGCACCTGTGGGATCACCCCTTCTCCGGCCGGGACCTGATCCTGATGGGCGGCGGCCTGTTTCTGCTGTTCAAGGCCACCTCCGAGCTGCACGAGCGGCTGGAAGCCAAACCCCAGGATGATGGGCCGCTTGGCGTCTACGCCCGCTTCGGCGTGGTGATCGCCCAGATCCTGGTACTCGATGCGGTCTTCTCCCTCGACTCCATCATCACCGCCGTCGGCATGGTCGATGAACTGTGGGTGATGATGGCTGCCGTCACCATCGCCATGGTGGTGATGGTGCTCGCCTCCAAGCCGCTGACCCGCTTCGTCAACGCCCACCCGACCGTGGTGGTGCTCTGCCTGAGTTTCCTGCTGATGATAGGTTTTAGCCTGGTGGCGGAAGGATTCGGCTTCCACATTCCGAAGGGTTACCTCTATGCGGCCATCGGCTTCTCGGTACTGATCGAGTTCTTTAACCAGCTGGCCCAGCGCAGTGCGGCGCGCCAGGATGCCAAACAGCCCCTGCGCGAGCGCACCACCGCCGCCATCTTCAAGTTGATGGGCAGCAAAGCCTATCAACCTCGGGAAGATGATGATTTTGATACAGCCCCCGCCGAGCGAGTGAGCTTTGGCGAGGAGGAGCGCTATATGGTGACCGGCGTGCTGTCGCTGGCCGAGCGCTCCATCCGTACCATCATGACCCCGCGCTCCGAAATGGCCTGGATCGATATCAACGACGCCAGCGACGAGATCCGCGCCCTGCTGAAGCGGGAACCCCACAGCCTGTTCCCCCTCTGTGACGGGGATCTGGACGAGGTGATCGGGGTGGTCAAGGCCCGCGACCTGCTGTTTGCCTTGAACGAAGGACAATCCTTAAGCGAATTGGCCAGGCAGAACGACCCCATTATCGTGCCGCAGACCATCAACGTGATTAAGCTGCTGGCTGAACTTCGCCAAGCCAAGGGGAGCCTGATCCTGGTCGCCGACGAGTTTGGTGTCATTCAGGGGCTGGTGACCACCCACGACCTGCTGGAGGCCATCGTCGGCGAACTGCCAGACGAGGACGAGACCCCGGATATGGTACGTAGCGGGGAAGGGTGGCTCGTCAACGGCAGCACCAACATCCACCATGTGGAGCAAGTGCTGGAGCACGAAGGGCTGGTGAGCGAGAGTGACGAGTATGTGACCCTGGCGGGCATGCTGCTCTCCCACTTTGGCACCCTGCCCACCCCGGGCCAGCAACTACAGTTGCAACAACTCTGCTTTGAGGTGGTTGACGTCAGTGAGCGGCGCATCGAACAGGTGCGGGTAATGCCGGCGATGGGCTGAGTGTGCCCGAACATGACCAGAGGGCCTGCGGGCCCTCTTTTGTTATCCCCCTTGCGATCGGCCAGCCCTCCATCAACACACCGCACCCGATTGCTGCACCAGATGCAATTCAATGGTGCAATTACCCCTCTTTTTCACAGCAAGATGGCGGCATAGAGTGGCCTCATTTCCACCATGAGGAACTCAAGATGAGCCTGGATCCCCTGTTTTGCCCGCAGCGCCTCGGCCAACTGCACCTTGCCAACCGCATCGTCATGCCCCCCATGACCCGCTCCCGTGCCAGTCAGCCCGGTGATGTGGCCAACGCCATGATGGCGAGCTACTACGCCCAGCGCGCCGAGGCGGGCCTGATCATCAGCGAAGGCACCCAGATCGACCCCGTGGGCAAGGGCTACGCCTGGACGCCGGGTATCTACAGTGCAGAGCAGATCGCCGGCTGGAAGCTGGTGACCGATGCCGTGCACGCCAAGGGGGGCACCATCTTCGCCCAGCTCTGGCACGTGGGCCGGGTCACCCATCCGGACAACATCGGCGGCGCCCAGCCCATCTCCGCTTCAGCCCTGCCCGCAGTGGGCGTCAAGGTGTTCGTCGATAACGGCAGCGATGCGCCGGGCTTTGTCGAGACCGTCACCCCGCGCGCCATGACTCAAGCCGATATCGATGCGGTAGTGAGCCAGTTCCGCCAAGCGGCCCGTAACGCCATCAGCGCCGGTTTTGACGGCATCGAGCTGCACGCCGCCAACGGATACCTCATCAACCAGTTCCTCGACTCCGAATCCAACGCCCGCACCGACAATTACGGCGGATCGCTGGAAAACCGACTGCGCTTTCTCAAAGAGGTGACCGAGGCGGTCAGTAGCGAAATCGGGGCTGACCGGGTTGGGGTGCGTCTTGCGCCGCTCACCACCCTCAACGGCACAGTCGATGCCAATCCGCAGCAGACCTATCTGGCGGCCGCCCGCCTGCTGGGCCAGCTCAACGTGGTCTACCTGCACATTGCCGAAGCGGACTGGGACGATGCCCCCCTGATGCCGGAGCACTTCAAGCAGGGTCTGCGGGATGCCTTTCCCAACACCCTGATCTATGCCGGCAAATATGATGGTGAACGTGCCCGAGCGGCCCTTGAGGCGGGCTGGGCCGACATGAATGGCTTTGGCCGCCCCTTCGTCGCCAACCCGGACCTGCCGAACCGGCTGCGCCACGGCTATCCGCTGACACCCCACGATCCGGCCACCCTGTTTGGCGGCGGCGAGCAGGGGCTGACTGACTACCCGAGTTATCAACCGACCGCTGCGCCGCTCCCGGTCTGATCTCCGTAAACCGCTCGCCGGTTGGTACACCAATACCGCCATACATAAATGAACGAGGCCCGCCAGTGATGGCGGGCCTCTTTTTATATCAACTGCTTTTCATATCGAGGGCATTGGCACCTGACTCAATGCAGGATCACCCCATGGAGCGCGGCATAGCCGCGGATCTCCCGGGTCAACCGCGCCTTGTCGGTCAGAGAGAGCCAGCTCGCCTCAACGGCATTGAGCGACAAACGGCAGAGCTGACTCGGGCTGGCACCCAGCGCATCCGCCAGGGCCACAAAGTTGGCGTTCATATAGCCGCCAAAATAGGCGGGATCGTCCGAGTTGATGGTGACGCAAAGCCCCTGCTCCAGCAGCCGCAACACATTATGCTGGGCCATATTGCCGAACACCTTGAGCCTTGTGTTGGAGAGGGGGCAGACGGTGAGTGGCAACCGGGTATCGGCCAGATAACGGAGCAGCTCAGGGTCATCTGCCGAGCGCACCCCGTGATCGATACGCCGCACCTGCAGCTCGTTGATCGCCTGCCAGATGTAGTCGGCAGGCCCCTCTTCACCGGCATGGGCCACCACCGGCAGCCCCAGCTCGCGGCATTTGGCAAAGACCCGGGCAAACTTGGTCGGCGGATTGCCCTTCTCCCCGGAGTCGAGGCCGATGCCGTGAATACGCGACAGGAAGGGCTGCGCCTGCGCCAACGTCGCAAAGGCCTCCTCTTCGCTCAGGTGGCGCAAAAAGCTCATGATAAGGCGCCAGCTGATGCCAAACTCCTTCTCTCCGGTCTGCAGCGCCCGCTCGATACCACTCAGCACAGTAGCAAAAGGAACGCCGCGGGCGGTGTGGGTTTGCGGGTCGAAGAAGATCTCCACATGTACCACCTTGTCGGCGGCGCATCGCTCAAGATAGGCCCAGGTGAGGTCAAAAAAATCCTGCTCGGTCACCAGCACGCTGGCGCCGAGATAGTAGAGATCAAGAAAGGATTGCAGGCAGTCAAAGTCATAGGCGGCGCGCACGCTGGCCACATCGGGCCAGGGCAGTGGCACACCGTTGCGGCGGGCCAGCTCAAACATCAGCTCGGGTTCGAGGCTGCCCTCGATATGCAGGTGCAGCTCCAGTTTCGGCAGTCCGGCGATAAATTGCGCGGCGGTGAGGTGTTCGGGTGTGACTGGCTTGGGAATCGGGGTGTCCATAGCGACGGCTCCAGCAGCAAAGTGATCCCGGCGTCAGCCCCTCCACCAGAGTGACACCATGACAACTTAATTGTGCACCCAAGTGGCGAGACAGGGGAGACTTGTCACCAAACAGACTTATAATGGCGTCACAAAAATCATAAATGATTGAACATCTTAACGATCGGCGACTCGCCTGCGCCCTGACAAGGAGTTTTCATGAAGAAGAACGTCATCTGCGATATTGACGGTGTCATCCTGCACAACAACGATCTCATCCCCGGTGCCGACCGTTTCGTCCACCGCCTGCTGGAGCAGGGCTGCAAGCTCTTGTTCCTCACCAACTACCCGGCTCAGACCCAGAAAGATCTGCAAAACCGCTTCCGCTCCGCCGGGATTGAGGTGCCGGAAGAGTGCTTCTACACCTCCGCCATGGGCACCGCCGACTTCCTCAAACGTCAGGATGGCAAGAAAGCCTATGTGATTGGCGAAGGAGCCCTGACCCACGAGCTCTACAAGGCCGGTTTCACCATCACCGACATCGACCCCGACTTTGTGGTGGTGGGAGAAACCCGCAACTACAACTGGACCATGATGCAGCTGGGTGCCAAGTTCGTCGATCAAGGCGCCCGCTTTATCGCTACCAACCCCGACACCCACGGCCCCCTGATGCACCCGGCCTGTGGCGCCCTGTGCGCCCCCATCGAGCGGATGACCGGCAAGAAGCCGTTTTATGTCGGCAAGCCAAGTGCCTGGATCATCCGTGCGGCGCTCAACCGGATGGAAGCCCACTCCGACAACACCATCATCATCGGCGACAACCTGCGCACCGACATTCTGGCGGGCTTTCAGGCCGGTCTCGAGACGGTGCTGGTGCTCTCCGGGGTAAGCAAGGTCGCCGATATCGACCGCATGCCGTTTCGCCCGAACCATATTTTCGACTCTGTGGTCGACATCGATATCGTCTGATCACAGGAGCCATCCATGGAACCGCTTTTCATCGCCGTAGCCTTTGCCTGCGGCATGCTGGTCAACCTGGTGGGACTGCCCCCCCTGATTGGCTTTCTGGCCGCTGGCTTCGTGCTCAATCTATTGGGCTATGGCAGCTCAGTGGTCATGACCACCCTGGCCGATCTGGGGGTGACCCTGATGCTCTTTACCATCGGCCTCAAGCTCAATATCAAGACCTTGCTGCGGCGGGATGTGTGGGGAACAGCCTCCCTGCATATTCTGATCTCCAGTGGCTTGTTCTGGGTGCTGCTACTGGCCTGCAAGGGGCTGGGCATGAGCCTGATGATGGAGCTGGATTGGCCGCACGCCCTCATGCTCGGTTTTGCCCTCTCCTTCTCCAGTACCGTGTTCGCCGTCAAGGTACTGGAGGAGCGCAGCGACATGAACGCCCTCTATGCCAAGCTGGCGATCGGGGTGCTGATCATGCAAGACATCTTTGCTGTAGGCTTTTTGACCGTATCCAGCGGCAAGTTACCCAGTATCTGGGCGCTGTGGGTATTGGCACTGCCCTTCCTGCGGCCACTGCTGTTCAAACTGCTGGAGCGGGCTGGCCACGGTGAATTGCAGATGCTGATGGGGATCACCCTGGCCCTGGTGGTGGGTGCCGCCGGCTTTGAAGCGGTCGGCCTGAAACCGGATCTCGGGGCCCTGATCATCGGCATGTTGCTGGCTCCCCATCCGGCGGCGGCCGGTATGGCCAAATCCCTGTTCAATCTCAAGGATCTGTTCCTCATCTGCTTTTTTCTCTCCATCGGTCTCAATGGCATGCCCACCGAACAGACCATGTGGATGGCGCTGGTACTGATGTTGGCCCTGCCGCTGAAAAGCGCGCTCTACTATCTGGTCTACAGCGCCGCCCGGCTGCGGGTGCGTACAGCCCTGCTCTCCACCCTGGTGCTTGCCAACTACTCAGAATTCGGGCTCATCGTGGCAGCCATTGCCGCCAAGGCAGGGTGGCTCTCCCATGAATGGTTGATTGCCCTGTCGCTGGCCCTGGCTGGCAGCTTTATGCTCTCTGCCCCCCTTAACAGCTACAGCGAGTGGATTTATCAACAGCTGGGGCCCTGGTTGCGGCGGCTGCAGGCCGATACGCTGCATGTGGAAGATAGACCCATCGAACTGGGAGACTCGGAGGTGATCGTGCTTGGCATGGGCCGCATCGGACAGGGCGCCTACCAGGAGCTGGAACACAAATATGGTCAGGTGATCCTCGGGGTAGAAAATGATGCCGAAAAAGTGGTGCAACTGCGGCAACAGGGGGTAAATGTGCTGGAGGGCGATGCCACCGATACCGATTTCTGGGACAAGGTGATCCTCTCTCATCAAGTCCAGCTGATCATACTCGCCATGCCCCATCACTCGGGAAATCTGTATGCCATCGATATGCTGCGCCAACGTGGCTTCAACGGCAAAATCGCCGCCATCGTCCGCTTTATCGATGATATCCCCTCGCTGCAGGAACACGGTGTCGATGCGGTCTTTAACCTCTATGACGAAGCGGGCAGCGGCTTTGCCCGCCACGTGATCAAGCAGTTGCATCCCCTCGATACCCCACTTGTCAATGAGGGGCCCTCTCGTTTAACTTATCCACAACATAGTTAAATAAAGTAAACACTGGCGGGGTCAGGATGGCCCCGCGTTCCTATCTGCCGAAGCCAAGGAGGCACCATGAAGACCCTCAACGACTGGATCCTGCTCGACCGCCACGAGGCGGCCCCTACCCCGCTGATGCCCGCCCCCGAGCGCATTAAAGCGGGCAACCCGAGCCAGACGGTGTGGAACCACTACTCCGACCCCCGCCAGCAGTTTCACGTCGGCTTCTGGGCTTGCGAGCCCGGCCGCTGGGCCATCCACTACACCGAACACGAGTATTGCCAGCTGCTGGAGGGGGATGTGGTGATCCACGACAGTCAGGGTGGCCAGCTGGCCCTCAAACCCGGCGATCAATTCGTCATTCCCGCCGGCTTTGTCGGCGAGTGGGAGACCCTCACCCCTTGTCGCAAGGTTTATGTGATCTTCGAGCCCGCCTCGACTTGACGTTCACGTCACCCAGCCCCGTTGCAGCAGCCCTTATCCTGTTGATCCGCTTGACGCTTACGGCATGATTTTCTGCGGTTTTCCCGCTTGCAAAAGATTTTTCCGCTAGGCATTGTGATTGGCGAGGAATGTAAACGGAATTTCGAGCCCGAACGTGGGGGGCTCATATAAAAATCAAGAGGATAACCGCCAATGTGTTCAATTTTCGGCATTCTGGATATCAAGTCCGATGCAGTAGCCCTGCGCAAATCGGCACTGGAGATGTCCAAGCGACTTCGTCACCGCGGGCCTGACTGGTCCGGCGTCTACAGCTCCGACAAAGCCATTCTGGTACATGAGCGTCTGGCCATCGTCGACCCGGGCAATGGCGCCCAGCCGCTCTACAACCCCGAGCGCACCCATGTGCTGGCGGTCAATGGCGAGATCTACAACCACAAAGAGCTGGAGAAGACCCTCAAGGTCGACTTCCAGTTCCAGACCAAATCTGACTGCGAAGTGCTGCTGGCCCTTTACAAGGAGAAGGGCCCGGCGTTTCTCGACGATCTCAACGGCATCTTTGCCTTCATTCTTTATGACGCCGAACAGGATGCCTACCTGATTGGTCGCGACCACATGGGGATCATCCCCCTCTATACCGGCCGCGACGAGCACGGCAACTTCTATGTCGCCTCCGAAATGAAGGCGCTGGTGCCGGTCTGCAAGAGCGTCGAAACCTTCCCGCCGGGACACTACCTGTGGAGCAAGGATGGCGAGCTCAAACAGTGGTACAAGCGCGACTGGATGGAATACAGCGCGGTCGAGCACAACGTCAGCGACAAAGCGGAGCTGAAAGCCGCGCTGGAAGCGGCGGTCAAGCGCCAGCTGATGTGCGACGTGCCTTATGGCGTGCTGCTCTCCGGCGGGCTGGACTCCTCCGTCATCTCCGCCATCACCAAGCTCTATGCGGCGCGCCGCATCGAGGACGATGGCAAGAGCGAAGCCTGGTGGCCCCAGCTGCACTCGTTTGCCGTGGGGCTGGAAGGCTCGCCTGACTTGGCCGCTGCCCGCAAGGTGGCCGATCACCTCGGCACCATCCACCACCAGATCCACTTCACCGTGCAAGAGGGGCTGGATGCCCTGCGGGACGTCATCTATCACCTCGAGACCTATGACGTCACCACCATTCGCGCCTCCACGCCGATGTATCTGATGGCCCGCTACATCAAAGCGATGGGGATCAAGATGGTGCTCTCCGGTGAAGGCTCCGACGAGCTGTTTGGTGGCTACCTCTATTTCCACAAGGCGCCCAACGCCCGCGAGTTTCACGAAGAGACGGTGCGCAAGCTCTCCGCCCTGCATCTCTATGACTGCCTGCGCGCCAACAAATCCATGGCCGCCTGGGGGGTGGAAGGTCGCGTCCCCTTCCTCGACAAGGAGTTCATGGATGTGGCGATGCGCCTCAACCCCGCCGACAAGATGTGTGGCAAGGGCAAGATCGAGAAGCATATCCTGCGCGAAGCGTTCGAGGATCTGCTGCCCCATGAAGTGGCATGGCGTCAGAAGGAGCAATTCTCCGACGGCGTAGGCTATTCGTGGATCGACAGCCTCAAAGCCATGGTGGAACAGGAAGTGACGGATCAGATGTTCGAGGCGGCCGCATTCCGCTTCCCCATCAACACCCCGCTCACCAAAGAGGCTTACTTCTACCGCGCCATCTTCGACGAGCACTTCCCGCTGGAGTCCGCCGCCCGCACCGTGCCCTACGGCAAGTCGGTCGCCTGCTCCACCCCCACCGCACTGGAGTGGGATGCCAAGTTCAAAGAGTTGGCCGACCCCTCCGGCCGCGCCGTGATGGACGTGCACCAGCAGGGTTATTGAGCCCTGACGGGTGAACCAGACCGGAGAATGCCAAATAAAAAAAGCCCTTCACCATGGTGAAGGGCTTTTTTATGGTTCAGCGCGACGGGCCGGCAGCGCAAAAACTGCCCTCCTAGACGGGCAGTGTTGAGCACCAGGACCCGACCGAATGCAACCCGTCCGCAATAGGCTCATAAGTGGCCAACCAGGGTAAGGTAAAGCCAACCATTTTATGCACACTGGCCCGATGCCCCCATGACACCGCCTCATCACTGCGATGCCGGGTGTCGAGCTTCATCTTTTCCATGACTGCCTGGGCACTCAGATTGAGATGACGGTAAAAACTGGCATTGAGCTGGGTCAGATGGAGCAAGGAGTGGCGCATCCGTTTGAATGTCTCCGGGCAGACCGGGCTCTGCTTGTGCCAGAAGGAAGCAAGCGAACCCTTGGTGGTCAGGCCGTCAATATCATAGAGCGCCCGCCCCATGCAGAAGGTGGGCACATCATGCAACAGCGCAGAGAGACCGACCGTGCTGTTGATAGTGATCACCCCTTTGAGCAGGGGATAGAGGGTCGGCAATGGCAGTTCATAACCGTAGAAGACCCGCCCCTCCAGACCAAGCACGGCAATGAGTCTGTTTATCTGGGCGCGATAACTGACATAGCCCCGATCCATCGGGTGATGCTTGAACAGCAACACATCTTCGGGTTTGGCATGCTCTGCAAAGGAGTTGATCACCTGGGCAACCATCTCCTCTACCCCGCTCAGGTCAGAGTGCTCCCGGATCTGAAAATCTTCGGTCACTTGCAGTGGCACAAAGAAGATCCGCCCGGCGTATTGAGGCAACGCCTTGAGCAAGGCGCGATCCTGGCGCAGATTGCCGTATTTCACCATACCGCCATACACCCATCCCATCGCCTCTTGCACCAGACTCCAGGGGCGATGATTGACAAAATGGGGGTAGCGCCACTGCATCAGCGCCTTGCAAATATGGTAACGGCTGGCATACCAGGCTCGGCGAGCAAAGGTCTTGCCCACCTGCAACGGCGCCACATAGGGAGCGGGCCAGCTCAGCCCGGCCAGCTGATCACGCCGCGCATAGAGCGGACTAAACGCATTGACCCCCCCCTGCTCCAGCGTCACAAAATCCGGGCGCAGGTAGCCCTCCTCCATGGCCCAGACCGCCACCTTTCTCAGCTTGCAGATACGAATAGCTTGTTGGTGGTAATAGCGGCAGTCGCCATAGCAGATCAGGCTCTCGATACCGTGGCGCTTGATGAAACGGCGAAAAAAGGTATTCCAGCTCTCCGGCTTGCCGGTAAACCGTTCGTTGTGACCGGCGCACGGCCAGCACTCATCCCCGCCGTTGAAATGGATCTTGTAAACCTCATGGCCAGCCTCCGTGAGGGTGTGACTCAGAGTCTGAAAGAAAGGGCCAAGCGGTCCTTGCAGCAACACAATCTTCATGATCGGTTTATCTCATTAACGAGGGAAGGGAAGGACGCTGGCGCAGGGTCTCGACCAGATAACCCAACTTGAGCTGCCAACGTTGCCAGCGGCTCGACTTGCCGCTGACCCCCTGGCCCTGCTGTGCCAGCTGGCGGATCAACTGCTCTGGCGTGATCCAGAGCCCGGTCTGCCAGTCGAGATAGCGCGGATAGGCAACCAGGGTCAGATAGACCAGCGCCGCCAGCGGCAGGCTGCGTTGACGACGGGCAGGAGGATAGGCATCCGTGGTCAGGCCCCAGCCGCTGTAGAAGGGTTGGCCCCAGGTGGTTACCTTGACCCCCTGCACCAACGCCTCAAAGCCGCTGAGCGAAGTCATGGTGTGCAGCTCATCCACATGGGGATAAAGGCTGGTGAGCCCGATATCCAGCACCTGACTATCGACACACTCCGCCAGACAGGCCGCTGAAATCGCCCCACCCCGATTGCCCGCCACCACATCAGGGTGCGGCTTGTAGAGAATATGAGCGTCGGGTTTGGCCGCCCGCACCGCCCACAGCAACTGCTCGTTGCTGCGAATATGGGGGCTCCCGGTGAGGATGGAGGCATCGCCATCCACCTGGCCCACCACCAAAACCAGCTCACGACCATCATCGGGCCTGACGTAGTGCTGCGGCTCGCCCACATTGTATTTGCTGACCCTGTGCTCCCGTAGCAAGGCGATCAGGGCGTCACCGCGCTTGACCTCTGCCTCCGTCATTCCCTGATAGTTGAGCAACTGTTCCAGCCCGCTGGGAGTCCGGCTATCGAAATAGATCCCGACCGGGTCCAGCGACAAGGAGGAAGGCCGACAGAGATTGGAGCCCAACCCCCTCGAGCGAATAAAACCATCCTCGACCCGGATTGCCGAGGCGAGATCGGGGTGACGACTGCCCCACACCAGCACCTGCTCGTCACCGGTCAACCGCTTGGGGGGCTTGCGCACAAAGCGCAGCTCATCGGCCAAATGTTGGCAAAACGCCTGCATAAAGGCCCGCTTCCACAGCGAGAAACCGACCAGATAAAGCCTGCGCCAACGTGGAGCAGGCTTTTGCTGGCGAGCAATGATGGCAACGACCTCTTCCACTTCACAACGTTGGCCAAGCACGGGGTCAAGATAGCGCGGGTAGCAGATCAAGGCTGCCGCAACAAGCTGGGGGAGCGACACTTTTACGTTGCGCCGTTCACACTGCTTACTGTCATGGGTCAGCCCCCAACCGGCATAAAACGGCATCCCGAAGCAGTAGACCGGCTTGCCCAGCAGCAGGGCTTCAAAGCCGAGCTGGGATGACACCGTATAGACAGCATCCACCACCTTGAGTAGCGCATGGGGATGGCAGTGATCGGCCACAATCTCTACATCATCGAGGTTAAGACGGGCCAACACCCCGCGCTTCTTGCCAAGGCGCATCTTGTTAAAACGAGTGTCAGGGTGGGTACGCAGCAACAGCCGCGCATCGGGATGATTGCGGCGCGCCGCTTCCACCATCGCCACAAAATCCGCTTCACTGGCCAGCGCCCCCGGAATGGAGAGATCCCCCGCCACCTGATCGACCAGCAGGATCCTGGGTTTGGCGCTCTGCTGCAGACGTGCGGCAAGCCCTGCTGGCAAGCCACCATAGTCCCCGACAGCAGAGAGTGCGGTCACGCTGCCGCTGACAATCGACTGACCGGGGGCAGTGGCATAACAGTTGTATTTGGTGATCCCGAGCCGTACCAGCTCACCAATCAATCGCTCGGCCCGTGCCAACATCTGTGGCTCGCACGGGATGGCAATCAACTGCTCAAGCTGGCTGGGCTGGCGGGCATCGTAATAGATCCCGACGGGATCGGCGATCAGCGAGACCGCCTTGCCATCCCCGGCGGGGTGACCGATATAACCGATAAAGCCATCTTCCAGCTGCCAATAGGGCAATCCTAACGCTTGTGCCTTCTGCTTAATCTGCTTGGTATTGGCTTTTTGGCCCCAACCAACTAAAACATCATTTTCAGAAAAAGAGACAACCCCTTCCATATGATGTAATGGGTAACCAAGCATAGGTTCAATACTGTTTTTTCTAGCAAGAATGCCTTTCGAACCCGTATATAAAGCCATATCATCTCAGCGAACTAAAGACTCCCTGCCATAGTGCAGGGAGTGTAATTTAGATAAACAGATCTGCGGTCTCTAATGACTTGGCAGTACTATCTTTTGCAGAGGTAAGGATGTCCGCGTTTAATTCAGGCCATTTAATACCAATCGAGGCATCATTCCATGCAATACCTCTATCGCTCACTGGTGCATAGTAATTGGTTGTCTTATACAAAAACTCGGCCGTTTCTGTCAGCGTAACAAAGCCATGAGCAAATCCTTCCGGGATCCACAGTTGTCGCTTGTTCTCTCCAGAAAGGTGAACGCCTACCCATTGCCCGAAGGTCGGGGAGCTTTTACGAATATCTACAGCCACATCAAATACTTCACCCGCCACACAGCGCACCAGCTTGCCCTGGGCATGGGGAGGCAATTGATAATGCAAGCCACGCAATACCCCTTTCGACGATTTGGAGTGATTATCTTGCACAAAAGTAACCGGATATCCAACGGCCTCTTCAAACAACTTGTGGTTGAAACTCTCAAAGAAAAAACCACGTTCATCACCAAATACTTTTGGCTCAAAAATAAGTACATCAGGAATCGCTGTCTTGATTACATTCATCTGTCTATCCACATTTGATTCAATTTTTATGGGGGGAGCATCTTCCCTCCCCCCTATATCACATCAGGCTTTGGCAACCATTCTTAACAAATATTGTCCATAGGCATTCTTTGCCAGTGGCGCTGCAAGTTCACGCACCTGGTCGGCATTGATAAACTTCTGGCGATACGCAATCTCTTCCGGGCACGCCACTTTCAACCCCTGACGGGTCTCGATAGTTTGAATAAAGTTGCTCGCTTCAATCAGGCTTTCATGGGTACCGGTATCCAGCCAGGCATAACCACGGCCCATCATGGCCACCGACAGATTGCCTTGCTCCAGGTAAATACGGTTCACATCGGTAATTTCCAGCTCACCACGGGGCGACGGCTTCAGGCTCTTGGCAATCTCCACCACGCTGTTGTCGTAGAAATAGAGGCCGGTCACCGCATAGTTGCTCTTGGGCTCCAGTGGCTTCTCTTCCAGAGAGATAGCGGTACCCTCTTTATCAAATTCCACCACCCCATAACGCTCGGGGTCATGCACATGGTAGGCAAAGACGGTAGCGCCGCTCTCTTTGGCCGCTGCGGCTTCCAACTGTTTCTGCAGGTCATGGCCGTAGAAGATGTTGTCGCCCAGCACCAGTGCACAGGGATCTGACCCGATAAACTCTTCACCCAGAATAAAGGCTTGTGCCAACCCGTCCGGACTTGGCTGTACCTTGTATTGCAAGTTCAGACCCCACTGGCTGCCATCACCCAGCAATTGCTCAAAGCGGGGAGTATCTTGCGGCGTGCTGATGATCAAAATATCGCGGATCCCCGCCAGCATCAGGGTGCTGAGCGGATAGTAGATCATCGGCTTGTCATAGATGGGCAGCAGCTGCTTGCTCACTGCCATGGTCACAGGATAGAGACGGGTGCCAGATCCACCGGCCAGAATAATGCCTTTACGTTTGGTCATGATGCTTGTTTCTTATTTTTAAATTGCAAAAGAAAAGGGTGGCTTGCGGCCACACCTTTCTGTTTTATCCCTGCCAGCCAGAGAGGCGTTCAACACATCTCTGGCCAGTGATTTATTTGTCCAGGATCTCGGTCAACATCCGCTCCACACCGACGGTCCAGTCCGGCAGCACCAGATCAAAGGTGCGCTGGAATTTGCCGGTATCAAGGCGGGAGTTATGGGGGCGTTTGGCCGGAGTCGGGAAGGCACTGGTCGGCACCGCATTGAGCTGTGTCACCGCCAGTTCAACCCCGGCCTCTCTGGCTTTGGCAAACACCAGCTGGGCGTAGTCAAACCAGGTGGTGGTGCCGGAGGCAATCAGATGGTACAGCCCGGCGACCTCGGGTTTGCGCTGCGCCACGCGGAGAGCATGGGCAGTACAATCGGCCAGCAACTCGGCGCCGGTCGGTGCGCCGAACTGGTCATTGATCACTGACATCTCGCTACGCTCTTTGCCAAAGCGCAGCATGGTCTTGGCAAAGTTGGCGCCGCGGGCGGCGTAAACCCAGCTGGTGCGGAAGATCAGGTGACGAGCGCACAGAGCAGCCCCCTGTTCCCCCGCCAGCTTGGTTTCGCCGTAGACGTTAAGCGGTGCAGTCGCATCGGTTTCCACCCAGGGGCGCTCACCGCTGCCATCGAACACATAGTCGGTGGAGTAATGCACCAACCAGGCACCCAATACTTCCGCTTCTTTGGCGATAGCAGCCACGCTGGTCGCGTTAAGCAGCTCGGCAAACTCCCGCTCGCTTTCGGCCTTGTCGACTGCGGTGTGGGCTGCGGCGTTGACAATCACGTCCGGCTTGACCAAGCGCACCGTCTCCGCTACGCCGGCCGGATTGCTGAAATCACCGCAATAGTCAGTGGAGTCAAAATCAACGGCAGTGATACGCCCGAGCGGCGCCAGTGCGCGCTGCAGCTCCCAGCCGACCTGGCCGTTTTTGCCAAATAATAAAATATGCATAGTGTTCTCGGGATTCAGGATTCAGGATTCAGGATTCAGGATTCAGGATTCAGGATTCGATTAACCATTAACGAGTCCCGAATAACAAATCACCAATCACTCATTACCATATTGCTGCTCAATCCAGGACTGGTAGGCACCGCTCTTGACGTTATTCACCCACTGCTGATTATCCAGATACCACTGCACGGTTTTGCGAATACCGGATTCAAAGGTCTCTTGCGGTTGCCAAGCAAGCTCACTGCTCATCTTGGTCGCATCGATGGCATAGCGGCGATCGTGGCCGGGGCGATCCGCCACATAGGTGATTTGATCGCGGTAGCTTTTCCCCCTCATCCCTGACCCTTCTCCCGCAAGGGGAGAAGGGGATAAGGGCACCATCTCGTCCAGCAGATCGCAGATGGCGTGTACCACCTCCAGATTCTGCTTCTCGTTGTGACCGCCGATGTTGTAGGTCTCCCCGACCACGCCAGTGGTCACCACCTTGTAGAGCGCGCGCGCGTGGTCTTCCACATAGAGCCAGTCACGGATCTGGTCGCCCTTGCCATAGACAGGTAACGGCTTGCCATCCAGCGCGTTAAGAATGACCAGCGGGATCAGCTTCTCGGGGAAGTGGTACGGGCCGTAGTTGTTGGAGCAGTTGGTGACCATGGTCGGCAGGCCGTAGGTGCGGCGCCAGGCGCGCACCAGATGGTCGCTGGAAGCCTTGGAGGCAGAATAGGGACTGCTGGGGGCATAGGGGGTGGTTTCGGTGAATAAAGGCAGTGATTGGTTATTGGTTAATGGTGAATGGTTGAATTCATCGGGGTGTGGCAGATCCCCATACACCTCGTCGGTGGAGATATGGTGGAAGCGGAAGGCCGCCTTGCGTACCTCGTCCAGGCCGTTCCAGTAAGCGCGAGCCGCTTCCAGCAACATATAGGTGCCGACGATATTGGTCTCGATAAAGTCAGCCGGCCCTGTGATGGAGCGATCAACATGACTCTCGGCGGCCAGATGCATCACAGCATCCGGCTGGTGCAAGGCAAACACCCGATCCAGCTCGGCGCGATTGCAGATATCTACTTGCTCAAACGCATAACGCTCGCTTGACGAGACATCGGCCAGGGATTCCAGATTGCCGGCATAGGTGAGTTTATCGAGATTGATAACAGAATCTTGGGTATCACGGATGATATGGCGCACCACGGCAGAGCCGATAAAGCCGGCACCGCCGGTCACGAGGATTTTCATATTACACATTAACCTTTTTTGTTTTTTTTGAAGTTAGGGAATTGATATAGTCAGTCACTGACTGACCAATTTCATTGTGCCTCACGGCATATGATATATTAGCCTTCATATAACCAGCTTTATTACCACAGTCGTGGGACTGCCCTGTCATATGAAATGCATCAACTATCTCTTGCTCAATCAACATGGCAATCGCATCGGTCAACTGGATCTCATTACCAGCTCCGGGAAGCGTCTTTTTGAGCAAAGGCCAGATATTATTGCTCAACACATAACGGCCAACGACGGCCAGGTTGCTGGGGGCTTCATCAATATCCGGTTTTTCAACCAAGCCAGTAATGGGTGCGGATTGACCAGGCTGCAACTTGACCTGATTGCAATCGGCTATCCCATATTTATCGGTATCGGTCAGTGGCACTGGCTCAACCATTACCTGGCTTTGTCCAGTCAACTTGTAACGCACCAACATGGCAGCCAAATTTTCGGTGTGTTGATCGGCAGTATATTCGTCCAGAATCACATCAGGCAAAACAACGGCGAACGGTTCATCACCAATGACCGGATAGGCACACAAAATGGCATGGCCTAATCCTTTGGCTTCTCCTTGACGCACATGCATGATGGTCACATCTTTCGGACAAATATTCTGTATCTCGTCAAGCAGCTTTCGTTTAACGCGAGACTCGAGGGTCGCCTCCAGTTCAAAAGAAGTATCAAAATGGTTTTCGATAGCATTTTTTGAGGAGTGAGTCACCAGAACAATCTCTTTTATTCCGGCAGCCACACACTCGTTTACCACATATTGGATAAGCGGCTTATCCACGATCGGTAACATCTCTTTCGGAATAGCCTTGGTGGCAGGCAACATTCGGGTACCCAGTCCGGCTACAGGTATGACAGCCTTTCGTACCAAAAAATTTTCATTAGGCATGTAATATCTCGTGCAGGTTATAGTTATCAGTTTGCCAAAGAATAAGCATATAGTTTCGCATTATTGGCTAGCTCAGCTCGTTTCTTTTCTTTATTAATCAGTAATGTTATTGCATCAACCCAGCGTTTGGGGTCGTTCTCCAACAGAATGCCGTTGATGTTTTGTTCGATAAAATCGTTATAGGGAGCGCAATTGCTATATACACCCACAGCGCCCATTCTGACAAAGTCATAAAATTTTACAGGACCACGTGCCAAATTAAAATCAGAGTCAAGCAGCGGCGCCAATCCGATATCCAACTGATGGGTCTTGGTATACGCAAGATAATTTTGCCAACTCATTGGATGCAGCACTGAAACTCTTGGCAGGTCGCGATAATATTTATAGATATCATGCTCGCCAAAAATTTCAAAGCTGGCACTAGGGCAGGCTTCCAATACCCCCTCGACGATTTGCCGCAGCCAGTACTTCTCTTCCCGATGAGAGCTTGAACCATGATAAGCTATTCTCACTGGTTTTCTTTTTTCAAGAAGTAATGGCGATGGTTTTGCGGAAACTATTTCCGGGTTAAGGTGGGAATATTTTTTAGCCAAATAAGCTGTAGATACCCAGATATCATCACAGTGCTGCGTGATCCATCGATGTTGAGCTGCCGAGCGCCTTATTATCTTGCTGCGATACTCTTTCGGTAACGTAGATAGAGCCGTCGGGTCAAAAAGGTCGTCATCCATGAAATAAACTATTCGGGAGCATCTGTCGATATATCTTTCTATATGCTGTTGCCACTTCGGAGAGATAAATCGAATAATGACAAGAGCAGATCCTTCCGGAATAGGGATTTCAGGGGAAACAAGAATGTCAACGCATTGACATCTTGCATCAGGAAATCGACTGGCAATAGCCGATTCAAAATAGGCCAATGTAGGGGATTTCCCTTCATGTAATATAAACAATCGCTCACTGTCAATTTCAGAGCTTTGCTGGCTGCCATAACTCTGTTTATTGAGTTTAAGATAGGGCTTGAATAGTTTCCTGCGAATTAATTCATCCATGGCAACACCATATTAGGAGCTCTGCTTAGAGAGAAATCAGGACGTTCATAACTCAAGTTAGGGTTATAGGCAGGATCGTGTTTCAGCACACCATCCCATCGCGTTCTCATATATCGCAACTCAGATTTTGCTCGTCTCTGCTGTTGTATTGATACATCTTTACCGCGGGAAATAGACTCATGATGATACAGTTCAGCAAAAGGCGTCCAGACTACTCGCCAGCCGGCCTCTCGCACTCTGAGGCAATAATCGACGTCATTAAACGCTATCGGCAAATTCGTTTCATCAAGTCCACCGAGCGCAATATATAAATCTTTATGAGTCAATAAACAGGCCGCCGTCACAGCTGACAGCTCTTGAGCACTGACAGCCCGCCGCTGGTATCCGGGATCGTTTGCGGACAAACCATTATGAAGGTGATCTGCACAACCGCCAGGTCCGACAGCATCGCCGGCATGCTGGATCAAACCATTTCCGTAATAGAGCTTTGCACCGACGACGCCCACACCAGGACGCAATAAATGGGAAACCATTTCATCCAGCCAGTCAGCGCTGATCACCTCGGTATCATTATTCAGCAAGCAGACCAGGTCACCACGTGCTTTGCTTACCGCCAGGTTATTGATGGCTGAATAGTTAAACGGATGATCATAAGAAATCACCCTGACGCCATAAACCTGTTCGATATGGGCAAGGTAAGCAAGGGTCTCCTCGTCGTCGCTCTGATTATCCATCACCATAACATCCATATTGGTGTAATGGGTTTTGTTGATCAGGCTTTCAATACAGGGGCGTAAATGAGCAAGACCATTTCGGGTGGGGATAATCACAGAGACCAATGGCAATTGCGTTGGCAATGGCCAGTGCCAACGACATATCCCATGAGGTGCAGCCCCAATGCTCACTCCTGATGGCAGTAAATTCTCTTTCTCTTTCAGTGAGTCATAATCATTTGAAAGCAACGCACTTGCAGGCAGATGCATCATCAATGACGGAATATGGGCAATCTGGTTTGGCTCACACTGTTGTGCCAACTGTAGCCACCACTGATAGCATGCCGCCGCATCAAAGGGGATTTGGCTTGCGCCTTGTTCACGCCACAAGCCACACCAGCCAATATAGTTTTGGCTCTGCAGCAGTGTTTCATTCCAGTCAGGTTTAAAGTTGGGAGAGTGACGTTTGCCTCTCTCGTCAAGCAGGTCATGGTCCCCGTATAGCCATAAACAATCCGGATCCTGGCGTAACTGATGGGCCACCCAGAATAGGGCGCTGGGGGACACCAGGGCACCCGCAGGCAACGCCCACTGCCACTCGTCGCCAGGCTGACTGGGGATATCTGAGGATGCGCCATGCTCCTGCAGCCTGATGTGACTTGCCGGATAACAGAGTGCCTGGATGCTATCCAGGGTCTGCTGGCGGCTCTGGTCACTCTTTTCGCCAACAAGATGAAAACAGACACGTGGCAATGAGTCCCAACGTGCCAACAGGCCTTCAATCAGCTTGTACTCGGCGGGTTCCAAGGTATGGAAGTTTGCTAGCCACTCTTCATAGCTATCGAGCGGCTTGTCGTCACGTACTCTACCGACAAGTTGGTAAGCCTGCTGCAGATCCGTGAGCCACAAATGCCATGAGAGGCCCAACCTTTTACGTCTGGAGTTCGACAGGCGTCGATAAAAGGGCAAGACCCGGCGCAATCGACGCCAGAGACTCTCAATAGGAGAGACACAACGAAGCTCGCTAATCTCTACATGGCAATCCGCGCCTTTGCTGCTGGCCAGCAAAGAGAGATGGCAGGCTCCCGAGGGCAGATAGACCAGCTCCTGCAAGGTGCCACGGCGAGTGACCGGCAACACTTGTTCGTGCCATCTCCCCTGCCCGCACTGCCAGCACAGACGAGTCTCCCCTCGTGGTTGGCTCGCCACGATTGTCCCCCGGAGCAGGAGCCAGCCAGAGTGGCACGAAAAAGCGTCAGGCAATGCCAGAGGTTGCCAATGACCATCGTTATACATATATAAATTCACAACCTGAGGGGGACATTGAAAGAGTCCGCCACATCAGTGGCAGACCATGGATAATAGAATTAAAAAGTAACAGCAGTTATTTAATCAGCTTTTTGAGACTAGTCGCTAACCAGGAGTTATTGGACTCCTTCCTCTCTGCAGGCAAGGCGGCTAATTGTTCACTCAGTTTTATCATTTCGGCCTTTACTTGGGGAGCCAATGCCGCGGCCAGCAGACATTGCTCGTCATTGCGATCATGCGCCTCAAAATAAGCCTTATGTTTGACTCGATTGGCAGTTGCAGCACTGCCTCGCAGGTACTTGCCGAGCAAAAACTCTTCCAATGATTTGACGGCATAGTGATTGACTCGCACTCCATGCCAGAGTACCTCTGCACTGACGCCATAACCATGTTTGGGATGCAATACTAAGTCGCTACCTTGTACATCGATATAACGGCCATAACGCAGGTCGGCATAATGGGGATTAAAAAAACGCTCGGCACGTGCAGGCCTCACAATGCTTTTAAAATTATGATTGACATTAAAAGTACGTGGTGCGCGTTTGATAAAACGCTCTATCACTAACCCTTCATTGGCAAATATTTCGCCACTCGAACCAAAATTCGCCCAGTTCAAAGCAACAGCACTGACACTCTCATCGGTAAACCAGCGTGAAAATGTGGCAGTTAATTGTTCTTGCTCCAAAGGCTGCAAAAATTCGTCAGCATCGATAAATGCCAAGAGATCGACATCACGTGGACAGATACGTAGTATTCTTTCATAAGCTGGTAGTTGTGGTTTTTGTGAGCCAACAGTAGGGAAATCTAAAACAGTGACAAATCCGAGCTTGGCCAAACCACCAAGCAGCTCACGTGTCCCATCATTGCTACCATTGTCAGCAATGATAAAACCGCTTACACCAAGCATGCGATGATAGGCAATCCACTCTAATAACGCATCCAGTTCATTTTTGACAATTGCGGCAATAAATAATTTCAAAATAAGCGCTCAGTGAAAAAATTAAAATTTAAGCTGGGGACGACATCGTCAGCTTCTAAATATATTAATCAGAGCCAAAAAGATCTCGTGTATACACCTTGTTATCAACATCAGCTAAGTCAGTAGCCATTCGATTACATAAAATAATATCACTAATAGATTTAAAATAAGTTAAATCCTGGACTACAGGATAGTCCAAGTAATGTTCGTCATTGATGGTTGGTTCAAAGACCACGACCTCGATGCCTTTTGCTCTGATTCGCTTCATGATGCCCAAAATGGCAGATGAGCGAAAGTTATCTGACCCGGCCTTCATCACCAAACGATGGATGCCCACTACCTTGGGGTTGCGGCGAATAATGCTGTCGGCAATAAAGTCTTTGCGGGTGGTATTGGCATCGACAATGGCGCGGATCAGGTTGTTGGGCACCTTGTTATAGTTGGCAAGCAACTGCTTGGTATCTTTGGGCAGGCAATAACCACCATAACCAAAAGAGGGATTGTTGTAGTGACTACCGATACGGGGATCAAGGCCAATCCCTTCAATAATCTGGCGACTATCAAGACCGTGAGACTGGGCATAGGTATCCAGCTCGTTGAAATAGGCCACCCGCATCGCCAGATAGGTGTTGGCAAACAGCTTGATAGCCTCAGCTTCCGCACTGCCCGTCAGCAATACAGGAATATCCGGCTTGATGGCCCCCTCTTGCAACAGGTCGGCAAAACGTTGGGCCCGCTCGCTGCACTCACCCACCACAATGCGAGAGGGATGCAGGTTGTCATATACTGCCTTGCCCTCGCGTAAGAACTCCGGGGAGAAGATCAGATTCTCGGTACCCAACTCACGACGCATCCGCTCGGTAAAGCCTACCGGAATGGTGGACTTGATCACCATTAATGCTTCTGGGTTGATGGCCATCACATCACGGATCACTGCCTCAACCGTGCTGGTATTGAAGTTGTTGGTATCAGGATCATAGTCGGTTGGGGTAGCGATAATAACAACATCGGCAAACACATATGCTTCATACTTATTGACTGTAGCTTTAAGCTTTAGTTTTTTAGTAGATAAATAGACCTCAAGTTCAGGGTCATATATAGGTGATTTGTGCTCATTAATCAATGAAACCTTATCACTGGAAATGTCCAGCATCATGACATTGTTATGTTGAGACAAAACGACTGCGTTTGCTAAACCAACATAACCAATGCCAACGATGGCAATATTTTTCTCAATCACTTTAGGTGTATTACATGGTTGCATTGGTGTTATACCATAATTGCTCTAGATATACGGTGATTGGAATTTTTTAAGAACACCTCAATGAAGTCAGGTGCGTCTGAAAAGCTTTTAGAATGTATACTAAAACCTGCACGAGAATTAATTCCACGGCTTTCCATATCAGCTCTTTCAAATCGACTAACAGTTACATCATTATTATTTTTTATGCTGAACGCAGATATATCAATGTAATTTTTCGGATGGTTTCTGTCATATACCCAGCCATATATAACACCATCTACAATTCTTTCAACATTAAAGTGAATAAATTGCGGTTGCAATAACATGCCTGAGTTATTGAGATGCTCCTTTGTGTGATGCTCTACCGCATATACACGGGTACTATTAACTAATATCGGCATATATATATTTAGCGGCAAGCTAAATGCACTGTAACCATCTCTCTTTCCTGCAGACTTCAAATCACCTCTAAATTTGTCGCTCAAGATTTTATAATGCGGAAGTGATTTATCCTTAAAATAAATATGAACGGTTGCTGCTTCTTTAAGTTCTTTATTGATACACCAACCAAAGAGGTTTTCTCCATCATATCTATCAAGATATCCCTCTATATGTACAGGACTATATTTTTCTTGCGGATAAACCTTAGTAGTGAGCTCATCGTAAATACTCTTCAACGAGACAATCTCTGACATTTCAAGATGTTCAATACCAAAGCGATAAATACTTTCCTCGATCAACTTCAATAATTTTTCACACTCCCCAGGTAGAAAAACTATATCGAGAAAACGCTTGGCAGAACGATAATGAAGATGTTTCTCCAAGGCCAGAGAGAAACACTTTTTCGATAATTCTTGATCTGTAAGAATATTTGACACAGCAATGCAATATAATACGGTATGATGCAAGCCGTCCATACCCTCTAATTTTAGAGGTTCTCGACAGACACCATCAACATTTTCTGGATAAAATAACTGGTGTAGTATTTCATATTGAGCTGAAGGTAAATGGAATGGTTTAAAGATTTTTTCTACATGTTTTACTGCTAAATTTGTGTCTTCAACAAATACTCGGAGTGCCATTTTACTTGCTAGAATGGCCGTCAAGGTATGGTTGCAACCCCATAAGTGTCTGCATGTTGCATTATTTGATGTTCTTAATCTCTGGTGGGTTAGTATGTCACTAATCATACTGTCACCATGTAAGATGACTTTCTCAATGTTAGAGTTTATTATTCTATCTTCAAATTGATTATAAATAGCTACATGTTGATTTCGATACTCTTTCGCTAAAAAAGACTCTGAGTAAAGTGGTATGCTTGGACCTAAAGCTAGAATTTTATTTACATTCAAAAGTGTTCCATAAAGGAGGGCGCCATAGCCCCCCATAGAACAGCCTAGAGTTATTACCTGTATATTTTCACCGGGTAACTCCTGTAGGATTTCATTAATATGATGGATGGTTTCTTCTAGACTGTCACCCAGACCATGAATACCTTGATGATAATATTCTTCAGCAGTGGTATTCAAATATATCTGGTGATAATCGTTATGTGAAAAACTCCGAATATAATTGAATTTTCCTTTAGGGGTATTAAAGCCAGAAAAACAAATAACACACAGATTGCTATTACTAACAACCTTTACTTTACAGTAATCACCAATATCTTTTTCAGCTATCAATTGTCCCATCATTGAACCTTAATATTGTAATAGTTTTTTATAATTGATGGATATTGTACGCCAGTTGACCGCTGCTCTGCAACAAGGGTGGATAGATGGGTTTTCAGCGTATTAAAGATAGACGCATAATCATCATTTAATGGTATTTGCAATACAGATCTCATTGAATCCGAGCGCTCCATTACAGCACCTAACTTGAATGTAGCAATAGGTAGATCACTCGCCACAGCCTCTGTAAATGTATAACTGAATGTTTCTGGCCAGATGCTGGATAAGAAAATTATATCAACCTCATTTTCTTTTAATAAAGTGTCAATACGCTCTCGATCATACTTCCCTGTTATTTTTACAAAGTCAAATTGCTCAAAATAACTATCATCAGATGTATATCCAATGACCGTGATTTTAGCCTTTTCACCATTTTCTTGAATATAACGAGCAAGACCTTTTATGATCTCCACTCCCTTGTGCGGACCAATTGCCCCGATAAATCCTATATTTATTTCTGCATTAGCCCGATGATTTACTGTCGAAAAAATAAGGGGTTCAGGATGATATTTATACTCTATATTTTTAAGCGGTATAAAACTTTTTATTCTCTGCATTGTATCATTAGATGGCGTATATACTTTACGTGCTTTTGACAAGTGCATGCTATGGAAGCCACGCCAATCTTGTACATTATATCCAATATCTTCTAACTTTAATTTTGAAGAGGCATGAACACCTAATTGTCTGATACAACGATTACAGTCATCCGTTGTTGGATTACCGCAGAATTTGTCATGATGACTGACCATATTTGCTCTAGGACAGACTGTATAGTAATCGTGAAGTGTCACATCATATTTACAGCCAAGTGAACCAGGAATGCTCCAAACATCTGTAGGGAATTGCAGTGTATGATGATAATGAACATGCCATACACCAATTTCTTTTAGAAAATCAATAAAGAGATCTTTTTCATTTTCAATGAAATAATCGGAAAATACACCAACTTGCTCAAGAGACAAACGCCACATTCCATTTTCTCGGCATGTTAGCATTATTACTGGATAATCTTCTTTATTTAGCAATTTCTCCATCTCATCAGTCGCAACTTTTGTTCCGCCACCAATTACGAGAGAAATAAAGAGAACAGGCTTTTTACTATATCTAGCTAGCTCAATCTTTATTATTTTTTCTGCTAGCTCTTGCCGTAAAACCCTTACAGGATCATTTTTAACGAATTTGGCGACAAGTTCAGGATAGTCTGGATATATCCCGTTCAGTTTTTCTAGATTTTTTGCAATGAATTCAGAAGCGCTACTGGCGAAAGAAACAGAACCTAAATGATGAACAAAAGTCTTATTGGTTACAACATGCTTCCAACCAAGCTTGGATGCTCTCAAAGAGAAATCATTTTCCTCAGCATATCCTTTCCCCCACTTCTGATGATCAAAATATCCTACATCATTCAATACTTCTCGCTTGATGAACATGCAGTAACCATGTGCGGTAGGTAATTCTTGAGCTGGAGCAGTATTGGTTGAACATATGGCAGCTAATTTACTAACGTCATAATTATAAGGAATAGAGTTATCTATGCAAAACTCAGGGAAACTACATATAGTTGCATTGTTAGATATAGGTGTAACTGTGCCGACAATCTTAGAATCATCCATATTGTACGCTTCAGTTATAATTGCATCCAACCATCCATCTGCTACGATAGTATCTGAATTCAAAAGTATTACATCATGCTCTTCCGCTATGATCATACCTCGGTTGACAGTACCTACAAAACCAAGATTAACATCATTTTTATATATTTCTACATTTTTAAAATTTTGGAAGCAGGATAGTTCCTGTTCCATATCCTCATCAGGGCTGCAATCATTTATTACTATCAACCTGTAAGGCACATTATTATTCGCAGAAATTACACTGTTTATACAGTTAACCGTCTCTTGTACACCTTTGTATACGGGAACAATAACTGCAATCGCATTACTTTTTCGGTCGGTGTGAGTATGATTACTGCTAATCATTGGAACATCGCTGTTAGCTCGACATTGATCAATGAGTGCAGGAATTATTGAATGGACAACCTGATAGGTTGATTTTGAAAGAGACGCATAACCTTCTTTACGTAAAAAAGATTGAAGCTCTGTTAAACTTTTAACTTTCGAAGAAAAAGAAGAAAATTTAGTCAATGGAGCTAATGTATACTGTTTATCATAATTTAGCTCAACACATACATCACATTCATCAGCTTCAGATATCTCAAAGGCATTGATATAGAACCCATGCTGAAAATTAGTTATACCGATGACAGAAAGATCTGTTCTGGGTAGGTTTGCTGATACGGTATGACTAATTCCATTAATAATAACATTCAGAGAAAAGGAAATATCTTGATTATTTTTATCTACAATCCATCCGGCACAAACACCATTCTCAAAAATATCAATAGAAAAGGCGACATCAGGAGTGTTCAATTTTTTTGGAGAGTTTTTTAGCTCATAATGACCAAGTTCTGAGCGGATGGATATAGTACAGTCATGGCCATAATTTTGGACAATTTCTTGTAAGTTTAGTTTTTCAGAGAAGCCCGCAAATCCCTCATTTATTTCAGCTAAAGCAAGGTCTTCCCTGTAAGCCCCACTGGAGAAGTTTTTATATTTTACATTGTTGATATATAGCGATAATGTTACAGGTTTTTTCTTATCTCTATCAATAGCCCATCCATGAACATATTGACCATCAATGACATCAAAATGCCCTTTTATTTCGCTTTCCTGCAATGTAACTGCATTAAAAATATTTTTTATTTTTCTACCCGCTTTTTTCATTCTGCCCCGTACCATGGAATATACTCACCCTCTTATTATGTTGTTATGAAAATATATAAATATTTAAATTGAATTTGAAAAACACATTAATATATCTAGAATAGTAATATTATATTTAGCTCCATTATATTTTAGTCTTGATGCTCACGTAAGGTTGCAAGTCCCATCACGATCAGACCATAGAAGAGGCAAAGCAGTACACCCACGGTAGCAAGGTTATAAAGGCGACGCGGATATTCGGCATCTTCCGCCAGTGTAGGCTGAGTGATCACCAACAGGTGCTTCAACTTGCGATACGCTTCAACCCTGGCTTGCTCCAGGCTGATAAGACCGGTTTTATAGAGATCTGCCGCCAGGGTTGCCTGGGTTTGCACATCCAGATAGCCGGCGGTGATTTCATTCATGGCGTCCTTGTCCTGACCGGTCAACTTGGCTCGTTCCTGCTCAAGTTGCCTGGTCAAGGCATCAACCCGGCTCTGTACCGAGACAACGGCGGGAGCGGAATCCTTCATATAGCTGCGCAGTTGTTTCAGCTCGGCCTGTTGGCGCACCAGTTCGCCTTCAATCTGGCTGACCACCCCCAAGCGTGCGCTACTGGTCGACTCTGGGCTGATAAGTTGATGGCTGTTTTGAAAGGCCAGCACCTTGGCTTTTTCATCTTGCAACCGTTGATAAGCCCGATCGACTTCCTTTTCGACAAAGGCAAGTTGATCGAGAGCCACCTGATGCCCCAACTTGTTGATAAAGCGTTCTGACTCTTTAAGCATCAAGGCCACAACCTGTTGGCCATATTGGGGATCAAATGTCTGCAACTCGATGGTAAGTACACCGGACAACTCATCAAGATGTAATCCCAGATGCTGGCGATAGTACTTGATGAAATCCTCTCGACTGACATCATCAGACAAGCGTGAAAAATAATCTGCCGCACCACTTTGATAGTGTGATTTGAGGGCGAGCTCTTTATCCAGCTTGGCTAACATATCCCATGACTTAAGATAATCCTGGATTAACAATACATCTTGATGATTGCTGCCACCAATCCCCAACATTGACAGCGCATCGGGTAACATCTTGATTTGATCAGCTTGCTTGATGATCAACTCGGCACGACTGACATAACGGTCAGATGCCATAAAACCAAAATAGACTGTCGCGATCGCAAAGCAAAGTACCACCCACAAGAAGCTACCTAATTTGAGACTACTTTGCCAAGAACGATGAGCAATCTGATAACCGCTGGAGTCAATAAAAAACTGTTTCGGCTCTTTACTTAACTTGCGCAACTTGCGCACAAAGCGTGAGGACTTTTCTGATTTGATAAGTTGAGTCATGTTGAATTTGGCTTATTATAGATTCTGATAGATACGGATGGCATCGTCGATATTGTCAAATACTTCCAGTCTGCTATTACGCAACAGAATACCCATATCGCACTGCTGACGAAGGTTTTTCATATCGTGCGACACCATGATAAGACTGGCTGTTTCGCGTTTTTGATTAAACACATCAATACATTTCTGTTTAAAGCGCGCATCGCCTACCGAGGTGATCTCATCCGTCAGATAAATATCAAAATCAAAGGCCATACTGACGGCGAAATTGAATTTTGACTTCATACCACTGGAATAGGTTTTGATGGGTAACTCATAGTGCTGACCGATCTCTGAGAACTCCTTCACCCACTCTTCAACCGTCTTGGTATCCCGTACACCATGAATACGACAGACAAAGCGCGTATTCTCTCGTCCGGTCATACTGCCTTGAAATCCACCACTTAATGCTAACGGCCAGGATACACGACAAAGACGACTAATTTTTCCCTTGCTAGGCATATCCATTCCACCTAGAAGACGAAGCAGTGTTGATTTACCTGCCCCATTTATACCAAGAATACCGATGTTACGATCTCTTGGCAGCTCAATACTGACGTCGCGCAGTACATAGTTGCGGCCAAACTTTGTTGGATAGTACTTGGTTACATTATCAAGAATGATCATTTTTGATTCACGTTAACTTGCGATCAACCGACGATGCCCAAGGCGATAACAACTCATAGCAAACGTCAGCAAAATTAGAGTGATACTAGAGAGATATGCGGCACTTACACTCGTGCTGTTATAGCCCGAGATCCAACCACTACGGATCAGTTCGAGAGCATGCACAAGTGGATTCCATAAAAACCAATATTGATACTGAGTCGGTATGCTCATTAGGGGATACATGACACACGAGACAAACATAAGAGGCATCATTAATAGGTTTAAAAATTTATCCGCCTCTTGAAATAAGCTACATATAATGCAGAAGATGATGCCAAGAGAAAATGAGAAAACCATTAATAGAAAATAGATAAAAATTACTTGTAAAGGATCTGCCGGAATGGCATCAAAACCGAACCAAAGTAGTCCCATAACAAGAATGATACCAACCATCATGCCCACCATAGCCTCAAGTATAAAACGGGCAACAAATGTGGAAAAGGGAGTGACTTGTCGATAGCAGAACAGTCCCATGTTGGCGTTGACTGCGGATTGTAATTTGCTCACCACATTCTTGAAAAATAGAAAAGGCAAGTAGCCGGCAGTGATAAACAGAGGTGCGGGGGCTCCGCCAAAGCCGCTGTGGTTGCGAAGACCGAAAATCAGACTGAATGCACTAATCATTAGCAAGGGGTCAATAAGGGCCCAAGCATAACCCAGCCGATAATTACCAAAACGGGTTTTAAGCTCGCGAATAAGCAGGCCAAAGACAACATCTCGCAACACCTGCAGGGATGTGCGCGGCGTTTGATTAAGTATCGGTTTATTCATTATTTCGCTTTACCCATAGCAGACTCGCCCGTTGGCGAGTCTGCTTTTTCTCATCAAGAAGCGGCTTACTTAATTGCTACGTTAGCAGCCACGGCGATCTGATAGATAATTTGAGTAATATCCTTGACCGATTGCATGGTTTTGCTGTCGACCTTGGGCAACACCAGGATCTGATCACCGGGCTGGACACTCCCCTTATCTTTAAACTCCACCAACCCGTTGGCATGTACGATTGCGATGCGCTGATCATTGGCCCGTTCGGTGAATCCGCCCGCCCAAGCCACATAGTCATCGAGAGTCGCATTGGTGTTGTAGACCACGGCTTGCGGCATCAAGACTTCCCCACCGACCTGGATCAGATCCGTTCTGTTGGGAATGACAATCTGGTCACCCTGTTCCAGCTGAATGTTCGCAACAATCCCTTTATCTGCGACCACTACTTTGCCAAGAGGCTGGATTTTTCTGGCCTTTTCGACAAAGCGCATCACCAGTTCGGCCTCTTTGGCACGAATCGTGGCTTCCCCATCCGAACTTGCAGGTGCGGTGAACACACTGCGTTCCAGTCGGTTGAGCGACTCATCCAGCATCTCTTTTTGCCGCGCCGCCACACTCTTGCGCATCAGATAGATAGATTGGTAATCGGCAAGCTGAGGATCAATAGGGATGTGGTTGAGCAGGTCGTGCAACTTGGTCTGCTTGCGCACAGTAAAGTAAGAGGGACCCATATAGCTGCCAGAGACCTGCACATCATATACCTGTGCATGCATGTCATCGTTGAACAGCACTTTGTCACCATCTTTGAGCTGGATATTGGCAAAGTCTTTATATGGCAGATAGACAGAGAAGGGGCCATTGGCACGATCGCCAATCACACCGACGTGACTTACTTTGGCCAACGGCAGCGCATAGTTGATGAGTTCCGCCCCCAGGGTGTTGCGCTGGGTCAGTTCAAAGCGGAATGGATTACGGACCTTGCCCGCCACATTGATCATCGGACCTTGCGGTTCAACCAAAATAACGTCCTGATCCTTGAAGGAGAGAATGGGCATTTTGCCCTGGCGCATAAATTCATAGAGGTCGACCTGCTGGATCACCCGATTCTGACGCAGCACCTTGATCTGGCGGTAGCTGCCCCGCTCCGAGTCAATCCCGCCTGCACGTTTGAGGAAATAGAGCACGCTGTCTGACGATTGACCGGCATATTGACCCGGGCGGATCACCGGGCCGGTGACATAGACACTCACAGGTGTAGTGGTCAGCAGATTGACGTAAACATTGACATTGTTGGTGAAGACATCGCCAATGCGGCTGGTTACCAGCCCGTTAACCTGACTGGCCGGCACATTCTTGACATTGATGGGGCCCACATCAGGGATGAAGATATTACCCTGATTATCCACCGTCACCACGTTGGAAAAGTTGACGGCTCCCCAGATCCAGATATTGAGTTTGTCGCCTGCGGCTATCAGATAGTTGTCATTCAAGCCGTCACTGCGTTCGGTTTCATAGCCTCCGGCAAACAGGTTGGCACCGTAAGGAGGCGGCAATCCGGCCTCGGCTTGCGGCAACAATTTGCGTACATCAGCTTCCCCTGGCAACAACATTCCTTGCCGGTTCTGTTGGGCAAAGGTGCCGGTGGTGGAATCTGTATTGGCTTGACCACCTTGTGCAGAGTGCAGGCCTTTGTTGTTTGCCAGTTGATAGCCAAAGGTTTGACCATCTGATTGGGCCAGATTGGGGGCACTGGCAGAGAGTACGGGGAAAGATGCAGTGATCAACCACAACATCAAACTCAAACGGCTACTTTTAATCTTCAAAACCTAACCCTTTCGCGTTGTTACCCGGCAAACAAATTGCCCAAAGATGCCTGATCCAATTGAGGAACCTGGTACCACTGCTCAGCACTCTTGCAAGCTGCACTGCGTTGCTGGTGCCCTTGCTGCTGACTGTACATCAGCTCGACACACTCACGCCCAAGCGCCGAGACATAACGCTTCCCGAGCGTAAATGTGGTGTCGTGATGGGTGAACGCCGAGCCCTGAGGCAGCGTATTGAGCGCCTGTTGTACAGCGCTTGGCATAACTGGCTGTGCATTCATATCAACCGGGTTAACCAATGGACGAGATGCCTCGACCTGCTTAGGTTGATATGCGCAGCCACCGAGCTGAATGGCGAAGATGACCGCCAGAAACGGAGTGACATTGTTCATGTATCAAGATTTTCCATTAGTTCATATTGCGAGATGCGCAATAGTGTTCCGTAAATGCTTGGAGGAAGCGAGCTTTTGAGGAAATGAAACAAGAGAGGCAATCGCATTTCGCGCCGTTAGACCGAGATGACGCTCCGATTGGCAAGTTGAATTTGCCGCATACGATGCCTGTGTACGGGAGGCTTGGCTTAACTTGCGGCAAGGAGCGCGAAGAAAAGCAAAGAGCAAGCAACGAACCCATGGAACCCATGGTTTCCATGAAAATATGCATGGCTACCGCACGACAATTGCCACTAAAGTGAATAGACATAGCTACCGCACGGCAATGACATCTTCCCGGACAAAAAACATGCAAACTGACTGAGAAAAATAAAACGGGGGGGGTAATAGCGAGCACTGCCAGTTAAAAAACCAACAGCGTAGATTGCGCAGTAAACATCCAACCCGTGCACTGAACGTCATTGTGTGACGTATATCATGCTTATTTTATTTTTGGGGGATACTATCAACCAGTCACGATTGAGTCAACACTTAATAAATCCTGCCCCCAGAAACCATGTTATATGATGCATCAAGTAACTTACTGTTTTTACATTGATTTTCAATCATCAAACCATGGATGATAGCTTGGGTTGAATTATTAAAGGCGTGGTGGCGAGAAAATATACAATTTAGAGAGTGCTTATTTATGCTCTAGCTACATCACTTTATCTATAGTTAATCTATTTTTGCGACCACCATATCTTGCTAAAAAAGAGGAAATGATGTATGCAACCTCTATTTCGTGATAGTAATACCTACTAAATACCTTTCAGACATACCAAGTACTCAAACCAACAGTTTAATCAAATTAAACGCATTGGTCCGACCTCATCTTCTCACGAAACAAGATTGCTCGATTAACGAACAAAACATCCGCGCCATATAGAAACCAAGCACGCTAGACCATTAATTAGCCAACATACATTTTTTTAGTTTTCTGTCACGAATTGACAATGCTCTTGAACGTTGTCTATGCCTTAGATGTGTCCGGTTGAATCGGTACCACAGGGTCACAACGGCATAGGAGGGGGCATGGACGCTAACACTCTTTCAAGGATCTGCATGCTGGCAACACTGATCACCAGCCCGGCTGTGATGGCCAATGACAATATCGTGGCATTACAGCTTGGCAAAGCCTTCAGCAAGGAAAAGCTCGACATCAAAATCGCCGACGCCAAGTTCCATCACATGTTCTGGCAATGGGGCGACTCAGGCTGTCAATTTGGGCTGGGGGGACGTGGCGGTATGCTGAAAGTCGGGGGCGAAAGCACCGCCAGACTGGGGGGCGGTGCACGCATGGAGTGCCGCTGGAACAATTGGACAGGCTGGATCCCTGCCGATGTAGTGTGGCTCGACCAGCATCAGTTTGGTCAGCGTGGCAATGGCTTCAAAGATTATGGCGGCCCTGTCCAGTTTACCTTTGGCATCGGGATTGGTTATTCAATCAGCAGAAATTGGCTGATCGGCTATCAGTATGAACACATGTCCAACGCTGATCGGTACGACAAGAACCCAGGGCTGGACAGCCATAATCTCCACATCGAGTATCGGTTTTAGCCAGACAGATTCGACCGTTACCTCTGCCGCTCCCTCCACAATGCGATACGAAAAAGCCTTCATTCCCGGGAAGGCTTGAGCGTGCTGAAGACCCCCTCTTTTTCAAAAGAAGGGGTCTTTTTTAGCTCGGGGCCATGGGGATGCTCACTGCCTGACCAGTGACCATAGTGGTCATCGTCGCCCCGAACCAGGCATCGGAGGCGGCGAGATCGCAGCTAAAGCCACTCGGGTGAGAGGGGGGCCGGATACGGGCATTTGCACCCGACATGCCCTGCATTTTGGCGAGGCGGCTGGAGCCAAGCCCGATGGTAGAGATGAAAGGGGGGTACCCCGACACAGCCGGTGACCGGTTGTGCTGGCGTAAACCGCAAACGGGACTTTTCTGCTTCACCAGCCAATGCCATTTGCTAAAACGGGCCCACGGCGGCCCTCGCCAAGAGCCGCAATCAGCACCAGGTGATAACAGGTGCCAGTAAGGGGGTGAGCCACTGATGGAGGGAGCGGTTACTCCAGCAGGAAAACGGCTTCGATGTTATCGCTTACCGTAATCAGCTGCTGTTGATAGCTGTTGTCTGCCATATCCGGTACGGGAGCCGCCATCGCCATAGCCTGCCCCACCTTCAGATTGCGGCTGTAGGCGGTGATGGGCGAAGCGTTGCGGTACTCCACACTGTACACCTTGCCAAGCTTCATCCCGAATGCCTTGGCCAGAGACTCAGCCTTGGTTTTGGCATCCTCCACGGCATTCAAACGGGCTTTCTCCTTGATAACCTGCGGCGATTTTAGCCCGTATTCAATGCGGGAGACGGACTCCAGCCCGGCTTTGAGGGCGGTATCCATCAAGGGGCTCAGCTTATCGAGCTGATAGAGTTTGACAGCCAATTGGCGCTGGGCACGGTATCCCAGCAATACCGGCTTCTTGTTATCGCCATACTGATATTCCGGTGAGACCATCAAGTTGCCAGCCTCAACATCGCTGCGCTTGATCCCCAACCCTTCCAGCTGGCTGAAGAAGGCTGCGACCTTGGTATCAACCTGCTGCTTGGCCTTGAGGCCCTGCTTATCCAGTGCACTTACCGCCACATTGAGAGTGAGCATATCGGGTTCGGTCTTTTGCTCGGCATAACCGCTCACCACCAGATGGGGCGCTTGCGGTACTTCAATCGCTAGCAGCGGAGCACTGACAACCAGAGCGGAAAGAGTAAGAAGGGGACGCCACATAGAAAAAACCTCAATCGGAAAGATTGAGGTCATTATGCCCGTGCGGCTACGGGATTCATATATCGTGCAAGGGGGGGAGCTGATCCAGTATCTGATTGGTCAGGTCAAGACTTATGGTGACCATGCTGCCAGGCTCCTGACTCTGGTTTGCCAGATCCAACGCAGGAGCCGCGTCACAGACCAATACCTCATCATCGAAATGGAACGAGTCCCACGACAGAACGTGTCCTTGCGTAACCTGTCCGCTATCGTTACCACCACTCAGCTCCTCCATCGCAGACCAAGGAATGGTATCAGATGGTCCCAGCAAATCGTGCAGCAACGGGGAGTGAAAACTCGCCAGCGGATACTCCTGCTGCCCATGCTCATGACCAACCAGGATCACGTTATGGGCTGACTCGGTATCCATGACGGGTACATAGGTGATAGAGGCCGCAGCAAAGTCAACATAGAGCGAGCCCGCGACATCACCGGCCTCATTCTCAATCTCCATCCCATCCAGCCGATCACCCGCGATCGAGGCCTGATAGCCAAACTGACCTGCACAGGTAATGTTCCCCTGCCCATCCCAGCTATAACGGATGCCATCAATGTCGATCCAGTTGAATGACTGCATGATTACCCCTCTCCTTTACTGCCGCCATCTTATCCATCCCCTTGGGGAAAAAACAGGGGCCAGGCAAGCCCGGCCCCGAAACAGCGTTACGGATCAACCTTCAAATTGCCATCCTCAAGCAGTTTGTTGATGATGTCCTGATTACTACCCAGGGTTGTCAGGTCAATCCCATCAAACAGAATGGTTTGATGCACCTCTACACCATTGGTGGCACCATTCGTATCGATGGTGAGGACCGTCTGTCCATTGACTGCGTCATAGCTGAAATTAAGGTATGGCTGCAGTGCGCTTGCATCCGCACTGGCACCGACCAGCAGATCCGACAGGTCCAGCACATCTCCACCACTGAGCGGTGCACCCAGGGTGAAATCCGTGATGGTATCGGTACTGCCGTCCGCATCACCCGCCAGCCACTTGAAGGTGTCGCTGCCGGCCCCACCGGTCATGGTATCGTTCCCCAGACCACCAATCAGGATGTCATTGCCAAGCCCACCAATCAGAATGTCGTTTCCTGAGCCACCGTGCAGGTAATCATCTCCATCCCCCCCATCGAGAATGTCATTGCCTTCCTGACCGAAGAGGATGTCATTGCCACTGCCCCCATACAGAGTGTCATTGCCGCCACTGCGACCACTCTCCTGACTCAGCTCGGTAAGATGGGTTCGGATGTAATCCACCGTCTGTGCTCGCGTCCAGCCATGATTGGTCTCCAGGGTTTCAAAGACCAGCCAACCGGAGCCCGCAGGCAGATTCAAGCCAAGCTGAATAGCCAGCGCATCGGTATTGAGCACATCTCCAAACAGGATGTCATTGCCTGCCCCGCCTTCGAGTACGTCATTGCCTGCGCCCAGCAGCACTGTGATTTGATCCCCCTCGGTCAGTGCTGCCGTCAGCTGCTCGGCACTGGTCACAATCTGGGCCTCCCCAATCGGGGCGTTGAATCCCTGCTCAATCCGGATATTGTCTATCCGCACCTCTGCAGTCCGGTTGTTGGAGCTGTCGAGCAGTTCGAATACAAACCCGTATTGCCCGGCCGCCAGCCCATTGGTGGTAATGGTGCTATAAGCTGTGGTGCCTGAAGTACTGATACCAGTGACGGTGCCGCTTTGCAGGGGATTGGCCAGATCCCAGACCCCGCCATCCAGTCTCACCAATTTCCATGTGAAACTGTCGCTCCCATTGACAGAACTCAATGCGTACTGGAACTGCAGGCTTGCCCCCGCTTGCGCGGCCGAGATCTGGATAGCATTGGCCACGGCCAGTGCCAGCACAGTACGGTCCGTATCGGCATTTGTGCGATCCTCACGGATCTGCAGGTAACCCCCTGTTACTGTATGTGTTCCTTGTGCATCACCACTGCGTACCCATCCAGAGGCCGCATTGATGCCAGTGCCTCCAGAACCAAAGGTGGCAAGGTCAAGGAAGCTGCCGGCCGAGTAGAACTGCGAGCCAGTCTCTGTTGTGTTGTCAAAGAATTTGAGCAGCTCCTGATTGACGCTGTTGGTCACCCCGATAGCATTAACCTGACTGATACTGCTCAGCGCTGCAAACGCATCGACAGACTCCTTGACCACAGTGTAGGTGGTACTGTTGCCCGGTCCTGCTACCTGATTGCTGTCGTTGAGGTAGTAAGTCGGGTTGCCATCCGTGACGAAGAAGGTCAGGTTTTGATAGCCGGGATCTGCCTTGCTGCCATTGTTGAACCACTGCACCGCCTGATTGAACGCGGCCTCATAGTTGGTGCCACCATTGGCAACCAGATCATTAATGGCACCGATCAGGGTGTTCACATTGCTGGCATCCAATCCCACTATGGTCACACGCTCGCTGGCATTGGTGGCAAAGCTGATCAAGGTGACATTGATCTCACCGTCATGATCCTTGAGCTGATTGGCCAGATGGGTCAGGGATGCTTGGAGCATGCTCAGGCGGGCACCAGCCATACTGCCGGATACATCCACAACCAAGGCTATATTGTAATTTTCACCCGGGATAAAGTTAGTGGCGGTGCCACCCACATCCCCGACCAGAATATCGTGCCCGGTACCACCCGCCACGACACCATCCACACTGCCAGTGGGATTAGGCACCTTGTGATCATCCCCGGTCGTGGGTGTCCCGGTGCTGTCTGGGGTATCCGAGGTATTGCTGCCAACCACCAGAATGTTTGAGGCGACAGGGGGTTCATTACTCTTGACTGAGACTGTGAAGTTGGCGCTGGCCTGATCGCCATCCCCATCGGTCAAGGTTGCACTGAAATTGAGATCTATATCGGGAGGTGTCACCCTGTCGATCACTGCGAACTCCTCAATGCGCACCGAGTTGTTACCATCCAGCACAAAACGTATATCCAGCTGACTGAACTCACCACTAGACTCGATAGTGGCCATCTGCATGGCACTCTTGAGCCCGGACAGAACAAGTTCGCCCGAGTCAACCACTGTGACACCATCTGCTGCATAGGCTACCCACTGGATGGTGCTGGTATTGGTATTGCCGACCCCGTAGACATTGAAGGAGAGACCATCGACTGCCGCAGAGGTGGTCACTCTAAATCCTTCATTGTGATCCAGGTTGCCATTCTTGATCCCGAAACCATTACTGTTCGGATTAAGATCATCCAGATCACTGCCCGGCAGATTCTGGGGGTTGTTCACATTGCTATTAAACAGCAAGCCATCAAACAGGATGTCAATCCCGCCCGCAGTCACCCCGATAGTCTCGACCGGTCCACCGGCACCAAACTGTGCTCCAATCGCAAGGGTTTGTGTTGGCTGAGGGGTAACCAGATTGAAGCTATAGGTATCGTCCTCATTGAGAGTCAGGGTATAGAACACTTTAGGTGGCAGCCCACTGCCATCAATGGTGGCCACCAGAGTCTTGCCATCTGCGGACAAGGTCTCGGTGATCCCGGCCAAATCGGGCCATCCGGTCAATTTCAATCCACCGGTAGCCAGAGGACCATCTGCACCAAACGAGACGCCAAACAGACCACCGGTGGTGATGCCAGCTACATTCATCACCTCCAGACTTTCGATGCCGGTGATCACGGGCATATCGTCTTCAATCACCACATTAACCTGCTTGGTATCACTCAAGTCACCATCGCTGACCGACAAGTTGAAGGTAAATGTCTTCAATCCTTCCTGATTGTCGCCAAACTCATGATCAATGGGGCCCAGCAAATCAACCGTGTATTTGCCCGTCGGATCCACCGATACCTGGATGACCGGGCTCCCCCCCACGGAGCCAATCAGGAGCGCAGAGCCCATACCGCTCCACACCACAGGCTGCCCACCAGAGCTCAAGCTGGATGGTGCCGAGAGCGTAAAGGTAAAGGCGCTGCTATCGATATCCGTCACACTGGCCGTAGCACTGGCTGATGTGCTGTCTGTGGTATCGTCCGGATAGGGTGAATTATCCGGGTTGGCCCACGCTAATCCCTCTTCAGAGATACGCAGATCCGAGACAGACAGCATGGGCGCATCGTTGGTCGCATTGATGGTCACGGTGAAGGCCTGAT
>NZ_CDDH01000015.1 GCF_000819725.1 Aeromonas australiensis
CCCACAAAATGCGAAGAACCGTTTTTTATCCCCCTGCCATCCTCTTTCACCGCTTAATCACACGGCTGACCAGACTCGCAGAGTTATATCCCTCCCCGTTAATGACAATAAAGCCACTTAATACGCCTGCTATTTGCCAACCAGCTCACACTATTGCGCCCTAACTAATCACACAAATATCCATTCCATCACGGCAAATTCATCATCGACCTGGACGCTCAAATATGACTTTGCACGAACCAAACAAAAATAAGCAATTGATATTAAATGATTAAATTTATATTTACATCGAATTCGAACTTCGTGCCAAAACGAGATGGCGGTCACAGCCCATTCTTGCCAGCACAAAAATCCAGTAAACGGCACATTTGTCCGATTTCGACACCGCGCCAACGGGAGAACAATATCCAGGTCAAGTGTTCCCCCCATCATGCGGCTCGGCAACGGAGCCAGGAGAGTAATATGTTACCCACCATGACCAACGGCAGACTCATCTGCCTGGCGTTGAAGGCCACCAGCAAGGAGGCCCTGTTCGACGAGATGGCACAGATGCTGGCGCGCGATGGCGCCGTGTCTGATCAACAGCAATTCATCAAGGATATCTGGGCCCGCGAGCAGCTGGACTGCACCGGCTTCGAGCAGGGTGTCGCCCTGCCCCACGCCAAGAGCAAGGCGGTCAGCCGTCCGGCCATTGCCATCGGTGTCAGCCGTCAGGGTATCGAGTACGGCGCCGAAGATGGCAAGCCAACTCAACTGATTTTCATGATCGCCTCCCCGGATGGCGGCGCCAACCACCACATCGAAGTGCTGGCGGAGCTCTCAACCCGTCTGCTGGAGCCTGCTTTATCGATCAGATGAAGGCGGCCACCACTGTCGAGCAAGCCCTGACCCTGCTCAAGCAAGGCCCGAAAGTGGCAAAGCCTGCCCCTGCCGCCAAACCGGCTGCCACTGCACCGGCTGAACCCGAGGAGCGCACTTTCAAGGATCGCCTCAATACCATGAAGCAGCACCTGCTGTTTGGTACCTCCCACATGATCCCCTTCATCGTGGCGGGCGGTGTGCTGCTCTCCCTGTCGGTGATGATGAGCGGCAAGGGCGCCGTACCGGAAGCGGGCTTCCTCAAAGACATGGCCACCATGGGTATCGCCGGTCTGACCCTGTTTACCGCCGTGCTGGGTGGCTACATCGCCTACTCGCTGGCTGACAAACCGGGCCTGGCCCCGGGCATGATCGGCTCCTGGATTGCCGTTCAGCACTATCAAACCGGTTTCCTCGGCGCCATTCTGGTGGGCTTTATCGCAGGTTTCGTGGTCAATCAGCTCAAACGGATCAAGCTGCCTGACTCCATGACCTCCCTTGGTTCCATCTTCATCTATCCGCTGATCGGTACCTTCCTGGTGTGTGGCATCGTGATGTGGGGGATCGGCGCCCCGATCGCCGCCATGATGGAAGGGATGAACCACTGGCTCTCCAGCATGGCGGGCTCCGGTAAAGTGATGCTGGGTGCCATTCTGGGTGGTATGACCGCCTTCGATATGGGCGGCCCGGTCAACAAGGTTGCGACCCTGTTTGCCCAGACTCAGGTCAACACCCAGCCCTGGCTGATGGGCGGCGTTGGTATCGCCATCTGTGTGCCGCCGCTCGGTATGGCACTGGCCACCTTCATGTCTCCGAAGCGTTACAAGAAAGAGGAGCGTGAATCCGGTAAAGCGGCCGCCATCATGGGTATGATCGGTATCAGTGAAGGTGCTATCCCGTTCGCCGCTGCTGACCCCATGCGTGTTATCCCGGCCATCGTCGCAGGCGGCATCGTCGGCAACATCACCGGCTTTATGATGCACAGCATCAACCACGCCCCCTGGGGTGGCTGGATTGTCCTGCCGGTGGAGGAAGGCAAGATGGGCTACATCCTGGGTACCATCCTCGGCGCTCTGACCACCGCCATCATCGTCAACCTGCTGAAAAAGCCGGTGAGCGAAGAAGACGATGTAACCACCACCCAAACCAGCTTCGACGTCATTGAAGCGGAAGGGGAAGCAGACGTACTGGCCATCACTGCCTGCCCGTCCGGCGTGGCCCACACCTTCCTGGCCGCCAAGAGCCTGCAGAAGGCCGCCGCCAAGCAGGGGATCAAGATCAAGGTAGAGACCCAGGGCGCCAACGGCATCATCAACCGCATTACCGCCAAGGATGTCGCCAACGCCCGCTGCGTCATCTTCGCCCACGACGTGGCGATCAAGAACCGCGAGCGCTTCACCGATATCGAGGTCATCGATGTGAAGACCAAAGAGGCGATCCACAATCCGGAAGCGCTGCTGGCCCGCACGCTGGGCAACAAGGCAAACGCCGCCTGATAGCAGTCAAACCAGCACAAGGGGCCCATCGCGGGCCCCTTTTCGTTGCCTGCCGGGCAACTCATCATTAGGGAGCCCACTCCTGTTTACCTCAGAGTGCAACCTCACGCTGTTGTGGCCCATAGTTCAGATGTCAATGAGCAGATTGGCTACCTCCTCCGGCACGACTCTGCTATTATCCGCGGCCTTATGATCAAGACCCATACTGGCGTGACTGTAACGCCGCCATAACCCCGCCCTTTGCGGCACCTGCCGCCTGACTCTGGTTATCACAACCGGAGCGTTTTTGTTCATCCGTCACTTACCAATACAACAATCCGATCCTGCCAAAGCGCCATCTGCCCCCTTGGTCAGTGGATGCGTTGTGCAGTGGATCCCGAACAAGCGAGAAAATCCCCCCATGCTGGAACGTGCAAGACAAGAGTGGTTCTCCAACATCCGTGGTGACCTGTTAGCCGGCACAGTAGTGGCACTGGCGTTGATCCCGGAGGCCATCGCCTTCTCGATCATCGCCGGTGTCGACCCCAAGGTCGGCCTCTATGCCTCCTTCTGTATCGCCGTGGTTATCGCCTTTGTCGGCGGTCGCCCCGGCATGATCTCGGCCGCCACCGGCGCCATGGCGCTGCTGATGGTGACCCTGGTGAAAGAGCACGGCCTGCAATATCTGCTGGCGGCCACCCTGCTCACCGGGGTACTCCAGATCGCAGCGGGTTACCTGAAGCTCGGCAGCCTGATGCGGTTTGTCTCCCGCTCAGTGGTCACCGGCTTCGTCAACGCCCTGGCGATCCTCATCTTTATGGCCCAGTTGCCTGAGCTCACCAACGTCACCTGGCTGGTCTACGCCATGACGGCGGCGGGCCTTGGCATCATCTATCTGTTCCCGCTGATCCCGGTGGTGGGCAAGCTGGTGCCTTCTCCGCTGCTCTGCATCGTGATCCTGACGGCCGTCGCCATCACCATGGGCATCGATATCCGCACCGTGGGCGACATGGGCGAACTGCCCGATACCCTGCCCATCTTCCTGTGGCCCGAAGTGCCGCTCAATCTGGAGACGCTGGCGATCATCTTCCCCTATTCCGCAGGTCTGGCCGTAGTGGGCTTGCTCGAATCAATGATGACGGCGGCCATTGTCGATGACCTGACCGATACCCAGAGCGATCGCAATCGCGAGTGCAAGGGCCAGGGGATCGCCAATATCGGCGCGGGCCTGATGGGTGGCATGGCGGGCTGCGCCATGATTGGTCAGTCCATCATCAACATCAAATCCGGTGGCCGTGGCCGCCTCTCCACCTTTGTTGCAGGCACACTGCTCATTCTGATGGTGGTCTTCATGGATGAGTGGATCCGCCAGATCCCCATGGCAGCCCTGGTGGCCGTGATGATCATGGTCTCTATCGGGACGTTTTCCTGGGAGTCGGTTCGCAATCTCAAAAAGCACCCGCTCTCTACCAATATCGTGATGATCGCAACAGTAGCTGTGGTCGTCGCTACCCATAACCTGGCGCTCGGGGTATTTGTCGGGGTGCTGCTCGCCTCCCTGTTCTTTGCCAACAAGGTTGCCCGCTTCATGCTGGTCAAGCGCGACAGCGAGCGCCATGGCGAGGTACGCACCTATCAGGTGCGGGGCCAGGTGTTCTTCGCCAGTGCCGAGCAATTCTTTGCCGGATTTGACTTCAAGGAGGTGGTAGAGAAAGTGGTGATCGACCTCACCCACGCCCACTTCTGGGACATCACCGCCGTCACCGCACTGGACAAGGTGGTCATCAAGTTCCGCCGTGAGGGCACCGAAGTCGAGCTGATTGGCTTGAATGAGGCGAGCGCCACTATCGTTGACCGCTTTGGCGTGCACGACAAACCGGAAGAAGTTGAAAAGCTGCTGGCTGGCCACTGATCACAAAAAGGAATTTATCATGACAAACATTTTCGCCTGTATCGATGGCTCCCCGGCCATGACAGCGGTGTGCGATGCGGCGGCATGGGCTGCTACCAACACCGGGTTACCCGTCACCCTGCTGCACGTACTGGAAAAGAACGCGTTTGCAGGGCAAGCCGATCTCTCCGGCAATATTGGACTTGGCAGTCGCGAGCAGCTGCTCGAGGAGCTCGCCGAGCTGGATCATCGCCGCAGCCGTCTGGCCCAGGAGCAGGGACGGATGCTACTCGAGAGCGGCAAAGAGTATCTTGCTGGCTTCGGGATGTCAGAGGTCGATACCCTGCAACGCCACGGCCAGCTGGTCGAGACAACCCAGGCGCTCTCATCCGGTATGCGGATGTTGATCATGGGCAAGCAGGGCATGACCCATGCCCACGAGCTGATTGGCAGCCATCTCGAGAACGTCATCCGCTCCCTGACCAACCCCATCATGGTGGTGCAGCCGGGCTTTCAGGCCCCAAGCCGCTTCCTGTTTGCCTATGACGCCAGCCCGACCGCCAAGAAGGTGCTGGAGTTGATCGCAAGCAGTCCTCTGCTCAAGGGGCTTGAGTGTGAGCTGGTGATGGTCGGCGAACCGGGTGACGAACACACACGCCAGCTGGCAGAGGCCAAGCAGGTGTTGAAAAGTGCGGGCATCAAAGTAACCACCAGACTGCTGCAAGGGGATGTGGTGCCCGTTATCTGCCAGCATGCCACCGAAGTGGGCTGCGACCTTATCGTGATGGGGGCCTATGGCCACTCACGCATTCGACAGTTCATCGTGGGGAGCACCACCACGGGGATACTGAAAACCAGCCATACCTCTCTGCTATTGCTGAGATAGCGATCATTCAAGGGGCCCATCGCGGGCCCCTTTTCGTTGCCTGCCGAGCAACCGCATATCATCCCACCAACCAAGCCACTGATTTAAAACATATTAACCTGTCACATCACGGATCTTGGCGAGCCGTCACAGAACGGTGACGTGTAAAAAAACAGCAATTGAAGCGCTGGTCAGATCTCATGTCAAATGGCTCCGCCTACTAAACTGGAGCATCACAAAAATGATAAAAATCAATAAATTGGTTCTGGCTGTTACCCTCACCTTCGGTGCTACCCCGCTCTTTGCCGCGGGCTTTGCCTGCGGCGAACATGTGCGCTTCGGCACACCTTCCGACTCGGATCAGCAGCTCTGCCGTGTTGGCTATGCGGCGGGTTACAACTATGACCACAAGGTGTCTGAGTGGGTCTCCTACCGGATGACCACCCAAAGCGCGCAGGGCAAGGTCAAACGCAAGGATGCCTTCGCCGAAGACAAGGAGGTACCGGTCGCCTACCGCGCGACGCTCTCCGATTACAAAGGCTCGGGCTACGACCGTGGCCATCAGGCGCCTGCCGCAGACATGGCCGCCAGCGACATCACCATGAAGCAGAGTTTCCTGCTGACCAACATGACCCCTCAGTTACCCGCCCTTAACCAGAAGGCGTGGCGTATTCTGGAGGAAAAGACCCGCCAATGGGCCATCGCACGCCAGGATGTACAGGTGATCACCGGCCCCATCTTTACCGGCTCTGAAGAGTCCATCGGTCAGGGGGTGACGATCCCGAGTGCCTACTACCGAATCGTGATGGATCCGGCCAGACTGCAGGCCATCGCCTTTATCATGCCGCAAGCAGATATTCCTACCAGCCAGATCCCCAATTACCGGGTATCGGTACGCGAGGTAGAAGAGCAAACCCAGCTCAACTTCTTCAGCAACATGCCCGAAGAGCAGCAAGAGACGCTGGAAACCCGCATCTCCGCGATGTGGAACTGACTGCGAACAACTCATCCGCAGATGGATTGACACCCCCAGCTCTCTTGCATCGCGATAGAGGGAGGGCCCGCGCCCCTCACAGCAGGGGGAGTTACGCTCCCCCTGTCCCTTTCAGATGGCTGCTGACCCGTTGCGGCCACTTTTGCGGCCACTAGTGTGGCATCACCCGACGACCCGCCCCGACTCACAGTTTGCCGCACCGTTAACTGGTATATTGCCCCCTCTTTGGCACTAACAGACTGAATTGACGCACATTTGCCTCGTCGCATCGGCCCGCAAGCCGCTGCGCAACGGCGCGATTCAGCCCGACAGAGGACCTTTTGATGAAACAGACCCTTCTTGCCCTCACCCTCGGCGGCCTGCTGGCGTTCTCACCCCTCGCCCTGCAAGCGGCCGATAGCTCGATGCAAATGGAGCACGACCTCAATACCCTGGTCAGCAAGCGCCAGGCGGTGGACATGCTGCTCGGCGAAGCGCTGCAGATCTACAAGTCGCCAGCCAAGATCTCCCACGCCGGTTTTACCGCCAAGATGCCGAGCAATATGGAGCTGGTGACCGAGCAGCTGCTGGCCGCCTACCAGCTTGAACCCTACCGCACCGACCTGCTCATCTCGGCAGCCAACGCCCAGATCTACAACAGCAACCTGAGCCGCGCCATCACCTTGCTGGAGCAGGCGCAGGCGGTGGCGCCCGATGATCTCGACATCAACAGCTATCTCGCCATCTGGCAGTTGGTGAAGGGTAACAAAGTGGCTTCCCGCAGCTATCTGGCGAAAGTGGCGGATCGCAACAGCGGCCGCGCCGCGGATCTGGAGGAGATCATCGCCCGGGTGCAGCGGATCACCACCGCCCCGCTGCAGACCGAACTGACCGAGGATCAGGTCAAGGCCAGCAAGGAGGGTAAACGCGCTATCGTCACCCTGGGCTATGCCCTCAATCCCGACGGCAGCATGGACAAGATCCTGCTGGGCCGCCTGCAAACCACTCTGACGCTGGCCAAAGCCGACCCGGAAGCGCTGCTCATCCTGACCGGCGGCGTGCCCCAGAACCGCCAGACCGAGGGCAAGCTAATGGCAGACTGGCTGGCCAACCACGGCATCGACCGCAGCCGCCTGATTGAAGAGAACTACGCCACCAGCACGGTGGATAACGCCCTCTACAGCGCCTATGCCCTCGCCCGCCACCAGATTGACTATGCGGTGCTGGTGAGCTCTGCCAGCCATGTCCGCCGCGGTCAGGCGTTGCTGGAAATCGCCTGCGACCAGATTGGCCCGGCCAACATCAAGGTGGCGAGCATCAGCTACCCCGACAAGCCCCTCGAGGAGCTGGCCACCCCGAGCGAGAGCGAGCTGCTCGGCATCTATCGCGATGCCCTGCGCACCTACGGCATGTGGAGCTACCGCTCCGCCCCGCTGATCGAGCGTTGATCGACCATCAACACGAAAAAGAGAGGGAGGCGTGATGCCTCCCTCTTCTGTTTGTACGTTTCACCGCACCTGTCAGCTGACGCTAAAGCCCTGTGAGGGGCCCGCTTTGGGATCGTCACCGAAGCGGTTTGGCCCCTGCTGGCCATTGCAGACCATAAAGTAGATAAGTACCAGGGTGCCGATAACGGGGATAAGCCCGAGCAGCAGCCACCAAGCGCTGCGGTCGGTATCGTGCAGACGACGGGCCGCCACCGCCAGCGATGGCAGCAGCACCGCCAGCGAATAGATGGCGCTGATCAGCTCCTTGTCGCCGCCAATCAGCTTGTCCACCATGCCCAGCAACAGTATTACGATGACGTTGCACAGCACGAACATCCAGTATTCGGTGCGACGGGCCCGCCCGCTGAATACCGCATATTGCTTGAGGACCGAGATATACCAATTCATTGCGCCTCCAAAGTGGCTGTTACGCCTATGAATAAAAAGAGTGTCAATAAGGCAAGATGTCTAGAGCTTAGCGCGATCATCTCGCCGCATCGACGTAGATTCTCGTTCCCTCGGCCATCTATCACAGGCCGCTCGGCAAGAAGCTGGGTATCCCCTTGAACAGGCACTCATAGCCAACGGGCCTCCACTGGAGGCCCGTTGGCTATTGATAAACCACGTTTTGGTGCTTATCCCTTGCGGGATTTGGGCCCCGGCAGTGGCGCCGTTGGCTGGCGGTAATCGCCATAGGGGAAGATATTGCGAAACCGCTGGGCTACCGGTTCGGGGATGGAGCGGGAGAAGATCAGCTTGACGCCATCGCCATCACGCTGCCCCACGATGCGACCGCGCACCGTGTCGTGGCGCAGGATCTGCTTGGCATGCTCAATAAAGGCGGGTGACACCTTGCCCTGCTTGACCACCACCTTGCCGGGGGCAAGGCGGATTTCGAACAGGGCACCACGCCCCAGCTTCATCAACCACCAGATCAGGGCTATCGCCACTATCAAGGAAATCCAGGCCATCTTCATCCCTCCCAAGCTCTTGATATAAGGCAGTATAAGCGGTCGTGCGTTCCGATTGTTTGGCGTCGATCACAGCCCCCGCGTCAGCGCAATAGCGCCTCTTTGCTCAGCAATCCTTGCCCCAGCCCACCAGCGTCTCGCGATAGAGCGCCAGCAAGGCTTCATCGCGCACCGCCACCCCGACCTGCTGCGGACGATAGGCTGCCCAATCATCGTGGGAGTGGCGCTTGCCATCGAACTTTTGCAGGGTGTGGCCGATGGCCGGGCCGCTGGTGATCACCCGTACCGGCCCCTCGCGCAGGGTAAAGAGGGTCGGATCGATCACATAGGCGATGGCGGACGGATCGTGCACATGGCAACCGGAGAGCCCCAGCTTCTCGGAGTAAAAACGCAGGTAGAAGCGGCTCACATCCCACAGGAAGCGGCCCGGCTCCCCCGCCTTATCCCTGAGCTCATCCAGATAGGCGCTGCTGAAGAAGCTCTGCTGGGTCACATCCAGCCCGATGATCACCACCGGCCAGTCGGCGGTAAAGACCCGGTCAGCGGCATCGGGATCGTCGTGGATATTGGCCTCGGCATAGGGGGTGACGTTGCCGCGATGGCCGTTGACGCCAAAGGCGCCCCCCATCACCACCACCTGTTTCACCAGCGAGACAATCTCGGGCGCCTGCTGCAACGCCTGCGCCAGATTGGTAAGTGGGCCGATAGTGACGAGGGTGATCTCCCCCGGCGCGGCTTTCACCGCCTCGACAATATATTGCCAAGCGGGGCGGGGATCCGGAGCGATAGTCACCTCTCCCGCCTCCATGTCGCCAAAGCCGCTCGGGCCGTGGACTATGGTGGTGGGGCCGACCGGCTCGCGCAGCAGCGGGGCGGCAGCACCTTTGGCCACATCCGCCTTCATGCCGTACTTCTGCTTGAGCCAGAGGGCGTTGCGGGTGCCATTGTCGATGGTGGCGTTACCAAAAACAGTGGTGATGGCGAGCAGCTCGATGGCGGGGTGGGCCTCGGCAAACAGGATGGCCATGGCATCGTCGATACCCGGGTCGGTATCCAGAATGATTTTATGGGTCATGAGAAATTCCTATGGTGACAAACCCTGCGACAAAGGGGAGAGTCTACCCGGCTGGCGCCCCCGTATCCGGGCATGGGATCACAGAGCGGGCCTTTGCTCCCGGCAAGACACACGGCTGGCGACAATCTGCACAAGAAACGGCGCGGCCCTGTTGCCAGCGCCGCGCCCTTATATCGTTATATCGTTGTTCGTTATCTGCTGTCTGGCACCGATCTGCCTGGCCGTATCCTCAGTGCTTGCGATGCCAGCGCGGTGAGGTCGCCTTCTCCCCCCAGGGGGTGACGCAGGGGAGCTGCGCCCCTTCAATCACCACCTCACTGCCCGCCAGCGCCTCGGCAATTCTCTGATGCAACACTCGCAGCACCTTGCCCTCATGCTCGGCAAGGGAATGGCCCGCAGCAAAAAACTCCGGCTGATATTGCAGTGCCAGCTTCTGGGCAAACTCATAGGTGTTGAAGCAATCCGGCATCCGCTCAACCACATCTTCAAGCCGGGCCAACAAGCTGTTCAGTTCCTTGGTCATAAAGCTCTCTCCGTGCAAGTTAACACCCCAAAACTACCTCTTATTGGATAATCAACCAACATAAAAACCACCATTCTGTGGTGATAGACACAGTTATCTCTGGCAGCCAGGACACTGTTTCGGGGTAAAAGATTGCCACCTTTACAATTTAGCAACAAGCAACTAGAGTTTGACCGACTAATCGGTCGGTCATTTTTAGCGCGGAGAAGATCATGGGTGTTGCACCGTATCAACAAAATTCTGATGAGGTTCTCGCCACCAAGCTGGCCCTGCCTGACCAGCTGGCCAGACTAAAACGAGCCTGTCTGGCTCATCCCATGCCCACCCTGGCCGAGCGCCGGGCGCAGCTGACCAAACTCAAACAGGCATTGCTCGCCCACAAGGGACAACTGTGCAAAGCGCTGGCGGCAGATTATGGCCAGCGCAGTCACTACGACAGCCTGATCGCCGATGTGCTGCCCTGCATCATGCAGATCAACTACACCCAGAAGCGGCTCAAGCGCTGGATGCAGCCTCACCGCCGCCACACCGGCCTGCTGCTGGCCCCCGCCAAAGTAGAGGTGCACTTCCAGCCACTGGGGGTTGTCGGCATTATCGTGCCGTGGAACTTTCCGGTGATGCTGAGCCTTGGCCCCCTCATCACTGCCATTGCGGCGGGCAACCGGGCGATGCTGAAACTCTCCGAGTTCACCCCCCATACCAATGCCGTGTTGCGCACCCTGCTCACCAGCGTGCTTGACGAAAACGAGATCGCCATCATCGAGGGAGATGCCCAGATGGCGGCAGCGTTCAGCTCGCTGCCGTTTGATCACCTGCTCTTTACCGGCTCCACCATGGTGGGCAAGCTGGTGATGGCTGCCGCCGCGCCCCAGCTCACCCCCCTCACCCTTGAGCTGGGCGGCAAAAGCCCCTGTCTCATCGCCCCCGACATGCCGGTTGCCACCGCGGTCGAGCGGATGATCTTCGGCAAGAGCCTCAACGCCGGCCAGATCTGCGTCGCCCCCGACTATGTACTGCTGCCCCGAGGCGAGGTGGATAACTTTATCGCCGCCTATCGCAGCCACTTCAGCAAGCTCTACCCGCAGGGGCTCAATAGTGCCGACTACGGCGCCATCATCAACGACCGCCAGTATCAGCGCCTCGTCAGCTGGCTCGATGAAGCCGAGCAGGCCGGTGCCGAGCTGCATCCTTGCGCCAGCCCGGCGCGGGATGATCAGCGCCGCCTGCTGGCGCCCCACCTGCTGACCGGAGTACCGGGCCAGTGTCAGGTGATGCAGCAGGAGATCTTTGGCCCGCTGCTGCCGCTCATCCCCTACGACACCCTGGAGGAGGCGCTCACCTATGTGGCCGAGCGGCCCCGCCCGCTGGCCCTCTATCTGATGAGCTTCGACCCCGAGCTGCAGACGCGAGTGACCCGGGAGACCCACTCCGGCGGCATGGCGATCAACGAGAGCCTGTTTCAGGTGGCTGCCGACGATGTGCCGTTTGGCGGCATCGGCGCCTCCGGCATGGGCCACTACCACGGCCACGAAGGGTTTCTTACCTTCTCCAAGGCGAAAACCGTGCTGACCCGCGGCAAGTTCACCACCGGCTCCCTGATCCATCCGCCCTACCACAGCTGGATCCAGAAGCTGATGATGGCCTTCTTCCTGCGCTGATGGAGATGACCATGAACCAGGCTATCCCGCAGCCACAAAACATGACCGACAAGCGCCGCCAGATCCTGGATGCCGCCCTCGCCCTCTGCGCCGAAGATGGCTTGCAGGGGGCTGCCACCGCCCGTATCGCCAAGGCGGCCGGGGTAGCCAACGGTACTCTGTTCCACCACTTTCCGAGCAAGGAGGCGCTGATCCTCGCCCTCTATCAGGATGTAAAGACCCGGATGGGGAGCGCCATCCATGAAGCAGATCCCACCCTGCCGCTGTACGACCAGACCCGCCACTACTGGCAGCTGGCGATGGAGTGGATGCAGGCTAACCCCAATGAGCTCAAATTTGTGCTGGATTTCTTTCACTCTCCGCTGCTGGCCAGACCGGCCCGCAGCCAGATCCTGAACGATGCCCTGCGCTTTCTGCCTGCCCTGCTGGCAAAGGGGCAGGCCAGCGGCGAGCTGATACAGGCCCCCGCGCCACTGTTGCTGGAGGTGTGTCAGGGCCAGTTCCTCGCCTGCGCATCACTGTTTGTCGATCAACCGGAGCTGGGAGAGGACGACTACTGGCAAGCCAGTGCGTTCGCCCTCTTCTGGTCAGCCATCTCAGGAGCCAATCCTCATGCAAACACGGATGTTTGAACCTGCGGCAGCCCTTGGCCGCCGCCTCTGGATCACCACTCTGCTCTGGGTGGTGGGTCGTACCCTCTGCCGCGCCGCCCGCACCGACGAGGCGGTACGCCGCGAATTGGCGCCGTTGCCGGACGGGTTGGCAATCCGCCTCGAAGTGGGCGGCATCGGCTATGCCATGAACATGCACAAGCAGGGTGGGCGCTGGTATCCCGGCGCGCCGGCCGCCCCTCATGCCACCATCCATCCGCTACGGGTGCGCTTCAAGCATCCCAATATCGCCTTTCGCGCCCTGAGTTTTCGGCTCGGGGTCAATCAGGCATTTGGCGAAAACCGGCTGCTGGTGGAGGGAGACCTGACCGTTGCCATGCATCTGGTGCGGGGGCTTGAGCAGTTGCAGTCCCTGATCCTGCCCGCTTTTATCGCGCGGCCGCTGCTGCGCCACTATCCCGCCCCGACCAACAAGATCGGCCGGGCCTGCAACATCTATCTGGGTCTGGTGACCGGCTAACGCGCAAGGAGCCTTGAAATGAGCCGCTATTACGATTTCTTCTGCCCGGTCAAACTGCTGGCCGGTGAACAGGCGCTGGAGCAGCTGGCCAGCGAGCTGGCCAGTCTGGGTGCCCGTCGCCCGCTGCTGCTGACCGACAAGGGGGTCAATGCCACCGGCCTTGCCACCCTGCTGGCCAATGTGCTGGCCGAAGGGGAGCTGCCGGTCGCCGCCATCTGGGACGAGATCCCGGCCGACTCTTCCACCGCCGTGGTGGAGCGGATCGCCAAACGCTATCGCGAGCTCGACTGCGACAGTCTGGTGGCGCTGGGGGGCGGCTCGGTCATCGACACCGCCAAGGCGGTCAACATTCTCACTTCCATGGGGGGGGATCATCTGCTCGACTACTCGGGCGCCGGTTGCCTGACCCGTCCCCTCAAGCCGCTGGCGGTGGTTCCCACCACGGCGGGCACAGGCTCAGAAGTGACGCTGGTGGCGGTGATAAAGGATGAGGCGAGCGGGCGCAAGGTGCCCTTCACCTCCCCCTTCCTGCTGCCCCAGCTGGCGGTGCTCGACCCGCGCCTGACCCAGGGACTGCCCCTCAATATCACCGCCGCTACCGCCATGGACGCCATGACCCACGCCATCGAGGCCTTTATCGGCACAGCGAAAAACCCAGTGAGCGATGCGCTGGCCCTGATGGCGGTGGAGAAGATCGCCAGCGCCCTGCCGCAAATCATCCACGACCCGCAAAACAAACAGCTGCGGCTGCAACTGGCGGAAGGCTCCACGCTGGCTGGCATGGCTTTTTCCAACTCCATGGTGGGGCTGGTGCACGCCCTCGGCCACAGTCTGGGAGCCCGCTGCCATCTGCCCCATGGGCTGTGCATGAACCTCTTTTTGCCCACCGTGCTCGACTACAACCGCCCCGAGGTGGATAGCGAGCTGGCCCGGCTGCTGTTGCCGCTGGTGGGGGCAGAGCGCTTTGCCGCCACCCCGACCCATCAGCGGGCGGAGGCGACCATCACAGCCATTCGCACCCTGCGCGACACCTTGTGGCAAGCGGTCAAGCTGCCGCGCACCATGAGCGAGGCAGGGGTAAGCGATCGCTCGCTACTGACCGAGATCCGCGATCTGGCGATCAACGACGGTGCCCTGCTGTTCAATCGCAAGGATGCCGACCGTGAGCAGTTACTTACCCTGCTGGAGCGGGCCTGGGTCTGATCCCTCCCCTTTGCCAACACTCTTGTGCTGACACTAACGCGGTGCCCGACTCACCATCGGGCACCTTGATCTGCATCGCGATATTGATGCGCCCTCTGTCAAAGGGGGATGATATTGACCACGGGCTCTCATTATCTGTTCTATACCTTGGCTAACAGTTATGTTGTGCCGAGAGACCCAACTTTATGCCAGAGGTGCCCACCATGAGCGACATCATCCATCAGGCCAACCAGCAGCAGTTCATCTGTATGGTGGAGGGGAAAGAGTCGAGACTGCGCTACCGACGGCTCGATGCCAAGACCATCGATGCCTACAGCACCTTCGTACCGCCCGAGCTGCGGGTGCAGGGGATTGCCGATCAGCTGGCACGCGCCTTCTTCAACTGGACTCAGGCGGAGGGGCTCACTATAGTGCCGAGCTGCCGCTACATTGATGTCTGGTTACGCCGCAATGCCAACAACTGAACCTCTGAACTCCGCCCTCGAACAGCAATTCCAAGCCAAAACAGAAGCCCTGCTGCGGGCCGATCCGCAGCGGATGGCCTGCCTGCAAGCCGCGGCCGAGCTCAATCTGCCCGACTGGGCGCTGGGGGCCGGTTTTATCCGCAACCTCATCTGGGATCACCTTCACCACAAGGCGGTGCCCACCCCGCTCAACGATATCGACCTTATCTATCTCGATAAAACCGATCCGCAAGGGCTGGCCGAAGCGGAGCACGAAGCTTGGCTCGCCAAACGCCTGCCCAGCCAGCAGTGGGAGGTGCGCAATCAGGCCCGCATGCACACTCGCCAGCTGGTGGCGCCATTTGCCAGCAGCCTTGAGGCGCTGAGCCACTGGGTCGAAGTGCCCACCTGCATCGGCGTGCGTCTCACCCGAGATGGTGAGTTCGAGTGGCTTGCCCCCTACGGCTTTGCCATCAACTGGTCGCTGCAAGTGAGTGCCAACCCCAGATGTCGCCAGGACAAACAGATTTTTACCCAGCGCATCAAGGAGAAACGCTGGCAGGCTATCTGGCCTGACCTTCAGGTAAACTGGCCATAACCTGATTGCAATCTTTCGATAACCTTGGGCACACTAGGGGAAAAGCTGGTTGTAACTCAATGGGTTAAATAATGCGCGACTTCTTCTCTCTCGAACGCTGGCTACCGGGCCTCGCCGCCCTGCTGCATTACCAGCGCGCCTGGTTGATGCCAGATCTTCGCGCCGGACTCTCGGTGGCGGCAGTGGCGCTGCCCGTCGCCATCGCCTATGCCGAGCTTGCCGGGGTGGGTGCCATCGTCGGCCTCTACTCCTGCATCCTGCCCATGCTGGTCTACGCCCTGTTTGGCACCTCCCGCCAGTTGATTGTCGGCCCTGATGCCGCCACCTGTGCGGTCATTGCCGCCGTGGTGACGCCGCTGGCCGCAGGCGACCCCACCCGTCACTGGCAACTGGTGATGACCATGACCGCCATGACCGGCTTCTGGTGCCTGATTGCCAGCCGCTTCAAGCTGGGAGTGCTGGCGGACTTTCTCTCCCGCCCGATCCTGATGGGGCTGCTCAACGGGGTAGCCATCACCATCATGGTGGGCCAGCTCTCCAAGATCTTCGGCTTCACCTTTAGCGAACGTTACCTCATCGAGCGGATCGCCAGCGGGGCCACCTATATTACCCAGACCCATCTGCCGACCCTGGCCATGAGTCTGGTGGCTCTGCTTACCCTGCTGCTGGCCAAACGCTACAAACCGGCATGGCCCTCCTCCATGGTGGCCATGGTGGTGACCGCTGCGCTGGTGTGGGGCTTTAATCTCGGCCAGTTTGATATCGCCACCTTGGGGACGGTGGGCTCCGGTCTGCCCGCCTTCCAGATGCCGGAATTTCCCCCCGGTCTGATGCGGGAGCTGGTGCTGCCTGCCCTTAACCTCGCCATGGTGAGCTTCGTCTCCATGATGCTGACCGCCCGCAGCTTTGCCGCCAAAAACGGTTACGAGATAGACGCAGACAAAGAGTTTCGGGCCCTCGGTATGGCGAACCTCGCCTCCGCAGTCTCCCAGGGTTTTGCCATCAGCGGCGCGGATTCACGCACCGCGGTCAACGACGCCAACGGCGGCAAGAGCCAGCTGGTCTCCATCATCGCCGCGGCGGTGATCGCCCTCATCACCTTCTATCTGACGGCGCCGCTCAAATACATCCCGACCGCAGCCCTAGGGGTGGTGCTGGTAATGGCCTCACTCTCGCTCACCGATTTTCGCGGTCTCTGGGCCCTGCGCCACTCCGATCGCTCCGCCTTCTGGCTGGCGCTGGTCACCTTTATCAGCGTGCTTACCATGGGGGTGATCCCGGGGATCACCCTCGCCGTGTTGCTGGGCTTGTTCCAGTTCCTGCGCAATGTGATGCGCCCCACCGACCAGCTGCTTGGCATGGATGACGAGGGGGTAGTACGTACCCTGGGGGACAACGAACAGGCCAAGGCGATCCCGGGTATTCTGGTCTATCGCTTCAACTCGCCGCTCACCTACTTCAACGCCCCCTATTTCAAGCGGCGGGTGCTGGCCCTGCTGGTGCAGGATCCCCGAGCCCCCAAGTGTCTGGTGATCGATGCGGTCGCCTGCTTCACCCATCAGGACATCAGCGTGATGAGCATGGTGGGAGAGCTGCACAAGGAGCTGAAACGGCGTGGCATCCATATGGTGATGGCGGGTCGCCACGGCCAGATGACCCACTGGCTAAAGCAGGCAGGCGTGCGGGTGGGCGATGAGGGGATCATCCTCTGCCCCGATATGTATCAGGCGCTGCGCCTGACCCGCTGCTACCGCGAGCCGGTGTTCAAGGATGATGCGGTGGTGGAGAGCACCACAGATGCCATCCGCTCCAACTGGCCGCAGGATGATGCCCTGCCCGACTCGGCGCGCCTCACCTTGCCAAGCGAACAGGAGGCGGGCGCCACGCCTGCCTGATCCCTTGGCCTGCTCCCCTGGCCGGTGCAATCCTGCACAAGGATTGCACCGGCCTTGGCCTTGGTGTTAAATGCGCCCCCAGAGGGCACTCCCCCGTGCCTTCCCAGCTGTTGGACATGCCATGCAATCTCAATCCCACGCAGGCCCGGGCACCCTCTTTGCGCTGACCTGGCCGCTCTTTATCGATCTCGCCCTGCACTTTCTGACCGGTGCCCTCAATACCTTCATGGTGGGTCATGTCTCCTATCAGGGAGTGGCCGCGCTGGCGGTCGGCAATCAAGTGTTCGATCTCGCCATCACATTGTTCAGCTTCGTCAGTATCGGTACCAGCGTGGTGATCACCCAGTATCTGGGGGCCGGCGATCGGGAGAAGAGTCGGGTGGTGATCCACACCGCAATCGGCTTCAACCTGCTGATCGGTTTGGTGGCCGCCATTGGCGTGATGGCGGGGGCCAGCACCATGCTGGCGCTGATGAACCTGCCTGCCAACCTGATGAGCGACGGGACGCTTTACTTGCAGATCATCGGTCTCTGCCTGTTACCGGAAGCGGCAGCCCTCTGTCTGGCAGCCACCCTGCGCGCTCACGGCCACACCCGCCAGGCGATGTATGTGACCCTCATCGTCAACCTCATCACCTTCGTCGGCAACCTGCTGCTGCTCTACGGCTGGTTCGGCTTGCCCCAGCTGGGGGTCGCCGGTGTCGCCATCAGCACGGTCGCGGGCCGACTGGTCGGCGTGGTGCTGCTGGTGTGGCTGGTAGCACGCAAGACCGGCATTCGACTGGTGGTGCGCGATATCGTCCACCCCAGTCGGGAGATGCTGGGCAAGGTGCTCCATATCGGCCTGCCTGCGGCAGGAGAGAACCTCTCCTGGATGCTGCAGTTTATGGTGGTGACAGCCTTTGTCGGACTGCTGGGTGACAAGGCGCTGGCAACCCAGTCCTACTTCTTCCAGATCTGCCTGTTTATCCTGCTGTTTGGCCTCTCCATCGGCCTTGGCAACGAGATCATCATCGGCCATCTGGCGGGAGCAAGACAGTTCGATCGCGCCTATCAGCAGCTACTCAAAAGCCTCAAGCTGGGGCTGGCGGTCACCTGCGTCATCGCCGTGGCGGCGGCCCTCAATGGCCGCACCATCATCAGCCTCTTTACCGATGAGGCCGACATCATCACTCAGGTGGCGCAACTGTTTCTTATCAGCCTTATCCTCGAACCCGGCCGCACCTTCAATCTGGTGGTGATCAACGCCCTGCGGGCCACCGGGGATGCCCGTTTCCCCCTCTACATGGCGTTGCTCTCCATGTGGGGAATTGCCGTGCCACTCTCCTATTTCCTCGGTATCATGCAGGGTTATGGACTGGTCGGTATCTGGCTGGCGCTGGCCTGCGACGAGTGGGTGCGCGGTCTGGCCATGTTCTGGCGCTGGCGCAGTCGTCGCTGGCAAAACAAAATTCTTGTTGAAACAAAAGCGGAATCACAATGAAGAAGATAGGACTCTTGCTGGCTGCCATCCTGCTCAGCCCCCTGGCCATGGCGCAAACTGCCCCTGCCGCTCCCAAGGCTCAAGCCACCCAGACCTGGTATGTGGCCCCCATCGCCATCGATGAAACCAGCGACGCCCAGAAGGCGCTGACAAAGGACTTCATGGCCCAGATGATCAAGACCATCAAGATCAACGAGTACCAGACCGGCAAGGCGGTGGGCAACACCAAGAAGCCCAAGTGGCTGATCCGCACCAAGCTGATCCCCGCCAGCAACGAACCACTGGTCGGCAAGAAGCACCCGCAGGGTCTCACCTACGGCAAGGGCAATCCGACCCAGGAGATCGTCGGCGAGCTGCTGATGAACGGCACCCTGGTGGCCCACATCGGCCAGGGCTGGCGCGAGCCTATCGTCCCGGGCACGCCGGTGGCTGACAAACTCTCCATCGCCAACTATCGCTACGCCATCGGGGATCAGGCCAAGTCGGCGGATCTGGAGGAGCTGGCGGCCCAGATTGGCTTTGAAGCGGGCAAGGTGATCCACCGCGATGGCAAGCCGCTACCCGAGAAGAAAAAGAAAAAAGAGCAGGCGGACGAAGATAAAGAGTAACGTTGCCTGCATCCATAAAAAGGGGCCACTCGGCCCCTTTTTTGATCCTGCACCCTCACGCCAACACTGCCCCTGTTGTGACTTGTCGCACAGTTTGGCTCACCATTCAGATTGATAAATCACTTATCTTGTTTTGATTCAACTAGTTATAAATATCCCGTCGAATACTCCAAATCATTGCCCCCAAATCCGATCAGGATCACATTTATCCCCGGCACTAAGGGGTAGCTTTGGTCTTACAGGCACAATCAAACGAAACCAAGGAGGCTCCATTACATGTTCCCAGAGTACAGAGAACTCATCTCGAAACTGAAGAGCAGTGATGTCCATTTCCAGAAGAAGTTTGACTTGCACAACGACCTGGATGCGGAGATTAGAAAGTTGGAAAAGCATCACGCCAGCGACTATAGCGCCGAGGTGAGAGATCTGAAAAAACAGAAACTCAAACTGAAAGAGGAGATATACGACATCCTCAAACAACATCCACAATAGATGCCTCGAAGAATATGCGGATAAGCAATTTATCCCCCAGCCCGGCCCACGCGCCGGGCTTTTTGTTGTTTCAGTCAATTAGTTGACACCCGAGCCTACCGATCTTGCCGGTAGTTTGTTACATTTTTCCCTTGGAATTCAGGGAATAACGGTGATGATAACATGAGCAGAAAACGATCTTTTTATCATCTCTTGCTGCTTTGCCTGTTCGCATTGAGCCACCCCCTGCAGGCTCAGGAGCCTGAACTGGAGCTGTGGCACTCCCAGCAAGCCGGTTACGTGATCGACGACGTGATCGCCCGCTTCAATCAGGAGGGGAACCACAGAGTACGGGTCACCCAGATTGAGCCGGGCAAGATCAAGGCGGATCTCCTGCTGGCAGCTCAGGCCAGGGGGCTGCCTGATCTGATGCTGATCCCCTCCGATTTTATCGGCCTCTATCGCCAGATGGCCCTCGCCCCGCTCCCGGCCGAGTGGTTTTCCCCCTCATTGATGGCCAGCGCCTTGCGTTATGTCACCCTGGATCGGCAACGCTGGGGCATGCCCATGATGCAGGGCAACCATCTGATGCTGTTTTACAACAAGGCGCTGGTCTCGACTCCGGTGACCCAATGGCAGCAACTGACTGCTATCACCCCGGCCCTCAAGGCCAAGGGGGTCTACCCCGTCAGCTGGCCCTATCACGACATGTACTACTTAGCCGCCTTTTTACACACCTTTGGCGGCTCACTGGTGACCGAAGGGCGCATTACCCTCGACAGCCCAGCCATGGTGCAGGCACTGGAGGCCTACCGCACCGTCGCCAGCGAACAGTGGGTCGATCCCGACTGCGACTATGACACCGCCCTCGCCCGCTTCAACGAGGGCAAGAGCGCCTACCTCATCAACGGAGACTGGGCCTTCAATGATCTGGTGAAGAACATGGGGGATAAGCTGGGGGTTGCCCTGCTGCCCCGCTGGCAAAGCCATCCCATGCACTCAATGAGCGGCGCCTACGTGATGGGGGCCTCCCGCTGGGCGATGGACGATGAGGAGAGACTGCCCGTCATCAAGGCGCTGATGGCCTTTATCCAGCGTCAGGATATTCAGCAGTTCATCTATCATCAGGGGGCGCTGCTGCCGGTCAATCAGCAGGCATTCTCCGCCATCAGCCACAACCCCACACCTAAGGAAAAAGTGCTGCTGGAACAGTTCACCCTCAGTACCCCCATGCCCTCCGACAGCGCCATGTCCATCGCCTGGCAAGCGATGGAGAAAGGGTTCGAGCGCTTTAAAGAGGGGATCAGTGCCGCCGACACCGCCCGCTATATGCAGCAGTTGGCCGATCAGCAGTACCGGCAGGTCAAAGCACCATGAAACATCGCACCTTTCGGCTCGGCCCGACCCTGATCATCATCCTGTTCACCGTCGCCTTGCTGCCGGCACTGCTGGCCAGCACTGTGCTGCTGATCCGCCAGCACCAGATCATCGCCCAGAGCGAGCAGTCACAGCTGGAGCGGGCCCTCACCAGCATGACCCGCGAGGCCCGCTTTCGCAGCGAGCTGATCGGCACCCAGATCAATCAGCTCAGCCAGGATCGGGTACTCCATCAGGCCCTCGACAACTTCCTCTTCTCCAGCCATGCCCGGTTGGCACTGGCCACCTTTATCAAATCCAACAGCCTGCTGACCTCGGCCTACCTAATCGATGACAAGGGGTTGGTGGTGGAGTACATCAATGGCCAGGCCTCCCACCTCGAATCGAGCAACCTGATGCCGCAGCTGATGGCCTGGGGCAAGACCCGCGAGGCAAAACAGGGCAAGCATCTGCTGCTGCCCGTCGATGATCCCGTACTGGTCGACGACATGGAGCAAAACCGCAGCGGCGGGCTGGCGCTGGTAGCCCCCATCTATCGCAACCACCAGCGCGCCGGGGTGATGCAGACCCCTTCCGGCTTCGTGATGGCCATTCTCCCCTGGCGGCAGATGGCCCAGTTGCTGGAACCCTATCTCAAGGGGAGCGAATATCTGGTGATCTCCCAGGGCGAGAACCCTCTCTACGCAGGGGCTCACCAGAGCGCTAACGCCATGGATGACAGGGAGCCAAGCAAGTTGGCCCAGCCCCTGGCCATTGGCTGGCCCCAGCTGGAGCAAGAGATCACCCCCACCATCACCCTCTACAGCTACAGCAATGACAGGGTCAGCGAGCTCAATAAATCCCAACAGCTGCTGACAGTCAGCATCGCCGTCATGTTGCTGCTGGTGGCCATCGGCTGCGTCTGGCTCACCCGCTGGCTGACCCGACCGCTGCGCTCGCTGGCCGCGCTGGTGCGCAGCTATGGCCAGGGCTATTACCAGCAACGGCAGGCACCGCTGCGCTTTGTGGAGTACGACGAGGTGCGCCAGTTGCTGCAGGAGATGGCCAGCACCATCTCGGATCAGGTGCGGGCGCTCTATCAGCAAAATGAACAGCTGCAGCAGGCCAACAGCGAGAAAGAGGCCTTCAACCAGCGGCTGCTCGGCTTCAACGACGAACTGGAGCAAGAGGTTGCCTCGCAAACGACCGCCCTGCGCTCGGCCCTGAGCCGGGAGGAGCGCAGCCGCCATATCCTGCAATCCTGGTTGCAGTTCGGTCTGCACCAGCAGCTGGATATCGATATCGCCGAGCTGGCCAGCTCCGCCCTGCTGCAACTCTCCCAGCTCTATCCCGGCCACCGCTGGGGGCTGGTGATCCGCCGCGATGGCCACCCTCATTACTCCCTGACCCAAGGGGTCGATGCCCCCTTGCGGGATGCCCTGCAGGAGAAGCTGGCCCAATTAATGGATCAGGAGGTCAAACACTCCGAATGCCAGTGGGATAACGCACTCTGGAAGATCATGACCCTGCCCGGCAGTCAGAGCGGCGTGCTGTTTGGTTATCTGATGGTAAGCGCCGAAGGGCTGGAGTCCGAAGACAGATCTATCCTGCGGCTGTTTGCCAAGCAGCTGGCGGTGGGCATCGAGGGGCGCCTCTTCACCGACGAGCTGGCGCGAGTCGCCCGCACCGACAACCTCACCGGGCTGCCCAACCGACAGGCATTCGAAGAGGCCTTCCATCACTATCAGGCGGTGCTGGCACGCCATCCCGAGCGCCATCTTGCACTCTTTATGCTTGATCTGAACGGTCTCAAACAGGCCAACGATCGGTATGGCCATGAGGCAGGGGATAGCCTGCTTGTCCAGATGGCCAGCCTGTTGCGCACCCTCTGCCGTCAGGATGAGCATATCTTTCGCATCGGTGGCGATGAGTTCGTCCTGTTGGCAGAGGCCGATCACCTCGCCAGCCAACAACTGGCAGGCAGGTTGGAGGCCAGTCAGCAGCACGCCATCGTGCAGCATGGGGAGCACAGCTTCCCGCTGCGTTTTGCCATCGGCTGGAGCAGCAGCGACCAGACCCCGCTGGCGGAGCTGAGCCGGGTGGCGGACGACGCCATGTATGCCAATAAGGCGCGCTTCTATCAGGGGCAGCGATAAAAAACGGAGGTCTGTGGCGTTGGCGAGCCTTTCGCCAACGCCCTGATCAGCTCGCAAAAATGGCGCACAACGCTAGACGCGGCGCGGACCATGACTAAGATAGGGGCTCTTGATGTCTCGATTTGCAAGGGAGTAGGAAATGGAGTTAGTACTTGGCCCGCTAGAAGCCCGCGTCATCGGCTGTCTGATTGAAAAAGAGATCTGCACCCCGGATCAATATCCCCTCTCCCTTAATGCACTGGTCAACGCCTGCAACCAGAAGAGCAACCGCGAGCCGGTGCTGGAGCTCTCCGAGCTCGATATCCGCGCCGTGGTGGACGAGCTGATCCGCAAGCGGCTGGTGGTCAATACCGCCGGCTTCAACGCCCGGGTGCCCCGCTACCAGCACAGATTCTGCAACACCGAGTTTGGCGAGCTGAAATTCAGTGCCCAGGAGCTCGGCATCGTCTGCGAACTGCTGCTGCGCGGCCCGCAAACCCCGGGGGAACTGCGCTCGCGCACCAACCGCCTCTGCAGCTTCGATGATGTCACCGAAGTGGATGCGGTGCTCGGCACCCTTATCGAACGGGGCCCTTACGTGGTCAAGCTGCCGCGCGAACCGGGCAAGCGCGAATCCCGCTACGCTCATTTGTTCAGCGGCGAAGTGGATATTCAGGGAATGATGGATGCCGCCCCCGCCGCGGCCTTTGCCTCCCCTGCCGCCGATCGCCTCTGCGAACTGGAGCTGGAGGTGAGCGAGCTCAAGCGCCGTCTCGCCGCCATGGAAGCGCGGCTGGCTGCGCTGGATGGTCAGGGCTGATCCCCTTTACCATCGCCAATCTCTATCAGGGAGCCGGGGCTGATCTCCCCGGCTCCCTGCGTTTTTTTATCGTGAGGAAGTGCCCGTGATCACCCTGATTAAAGAGTCTGACCACCAGAAGATGCCCTGGAAAAACCAGCAGGGTACCACCAGCCAGATCCTCATCTCCCCCAAGGGGGCGAGCCTTGCCAAGCTCGACTTTGACTACCGGCTAAGCTCGGCCCCCATCAAGAGTGCGGGCCCCTTCTCCCCTTTCCCTGGCTATCAGCGCATTTTGCTGCCAGTGAGTGGGGCAGGCTTTGTGCTCAACGGCCACCCCTACGCCACCTTCGAAGCGGCGCACTTTAGCGGCGATGAGGAGACCCACTGCGAATTGCTGAAAAAAGAGGTGACCGATCTGGGGCTTATCTACCATCCGGATCGTCTCAGCGCCAACGTGCGGGTGCTGAACCTCCCCTTCCCGCTGACCCTTACCCTCGAGCCAGAGAAGACCTACCTCTGCCACTTGCTGAGCGGCCAGCTAACCGTACAGGGCAAAGAGGTAGCCCTCAATGAGACGCTGGTGGTGACCGGGGAAGAGAGCATTCAGTTCGAATGCCAGAAAAAGACCGCCATCGCCTTCTTTACCCTGCAGGCCAAATAGCGCGACAGTCGGTGGTGTGCAGTCATGCCACACACAAACAGCAGAGATGAAAAAGCCGGGCAATCCCGGCTTTTGCTATTGAGGTCACCGGCTCGATGCCGGTCAGCACCTTAATTGACCTTGAAAGAGCCCTTCATCATGGCGAAATGGCCAGGGAAGGAGCAGAAGAAGGTGAGATCCTGTCCAGCCAGACCATCGGTCTTGAAGGTGACGCTGCTGCTCTCGCCACCACCGATCATCCCGGTGTGTGCCAGCACGCGAGGGTCATCCTTGGGCAGATAGCCATTCTCGGCTCCTGCACTCATCCCGGCAGTGGCCACCGTCTGATAATCTGCGGTACTGGTCAACACCCAGTTATGGCCCATGGCATTAGCCGGCAGCTTGCCGGTGTGATTCAGGGTGACCGTCACCTCTTTGCAGGTCGCCGGTACGCTCATCTCTTTGAGGTTGAACTGCATGGCATCATTGCCTTCGATGACCAGTGCACACTCATCGGCCAGAGCCGGAGCAGCCAAGGTGCTCAGAAACAGCAGGGTAATCGCCTTTTTCATCATTTTCTCCTTTGATTGGCAATGGATGGCAACGACTTGGCGGATGCGCTTAACGCTTCGCAAAGATGCCGTCTAAATCGACCTTCATTTTACGCACTTGTCTTCAATCGGCTATGGCTTTTGGCCAAAGCTGCGGGTCAGGTCACCTGACGATGACGCCCTCGCAACGTTGCTGAATACGAGCGCCCTCTCCGGTCGGCTCAACCGGTGCCCTTTTTTCTGCCTCTCCGTCCATGCGGCGTTCCCTTTGAATGCGTTGGAACATGAGATGTTGCATGCAATCGGCAACTTGGCCAATTGCCTCTTCGGGCGCTTTGGTGGCACACTTTCTCCCATCAGCCCGTAGCGCCTCGACCCAGACAGATGCAGACACCTGAACAAGAGCCAGCAAAAAAGAGCCCAGCCAAGCCCCAACGCATTCTCATGGTCAATGAGCAGCGCTCGTTTCAGGTGATGATGAAGGCAATGCTGATCAATCTGGGGATCAGCAATATCACCTACTCCAATACCGCCGAGGATGCGCGGCGCCGCTGCCAGAAAGAGAGTTTCGACATCTACCTCATCGATTACGATCTGGGGGTTGGCGAAAATGGCCGCCAACTGCTGGAGAGCCTGCGCGACCAGAACCTGATCCCGCCCCAGAGTGTGGTGATCATGGTGAGTGGTGACAGCTCCCGCGCCATGGTACTGAGCGCGCTGGAAGCCGAACCCGATGAATACCTGATGAAGCCCTTCTCTCAAGAGCAGTTCTCGTTTCGCCTCAAACGTGCCCTCGCTCGGCGCAACGCGCTGGCCAGCGTCTTTACCGCGCTGGCCGATGACAATCCGGCGGCCCTCATTACCGCCTGCGCCGAGCGGGCCGATGCGGTGCCCCGTTTTGCCAACTACTGCCGCTGCCTGCAGGCCGATACCCACCTCAAGCTGGGTCAGGCGCAGGAGGCGCGCTCCCTGATGCGCCAGCTGCTGGCCGGGCAGGAGAACAGCTGGGCCCGCCTGACGCTCGGTAAGGCGTGCAACACCCTGGGGCTCCATGAAGAGGCGGTCAGCCATCTGCAGGCGACCCTCAAAAATACCCCCCTGATGGTGGAGGCTCACCTCTGGCTGGCAGAGTCCCTGCTGGCCCTTGGTAATGATGGGCAGGCGCAGCAGGAGCTCCGACGGGCGGTGGATATCTCCCCCCAGTCGATGCAACTCTCCCGCCGACTGGCGGAGGTATGCCTGCAGCGCCACGACTACGCCCAGGCCAAGGATGTGCTGCTCGCCTTGATCGACCTGTCGCGCAACTCCATCCATCGCACTCCCCACTATCTGGGGGCCTATATCCAGACCCTGACCCTCTACGCTCTCAACAGTAACGACAGCTACCACATCGCTAACCTGCAAAAGCAGGTCAATTCGGCCCTGTCGCGTATCCGCGATTCGCTGATGATATCGGAGTTCAACTACCCGGTGTTCGAGCAGATCTGTCAGGCCCGGGTGCAAATTGCACTGGGTGAGCTGCTCAAGGGCAAGAAGATGCTCTATCGCGCCAACCAGAACTGGCTCGATGAACCGGCCACCATGCCCCCCGCCCTGCTCGGAGAGACCATCCTGGCGCTCTACCAGCTCGGTGAATTCGAATATGCAGAAAGCCTGCAGGGGCTGCTGGCTGAGGACGAAGACAGGCTGCTCACCACCTGCATTCAAGCCACCCGGGATGATAAGACGGTGCTGGAACGGCGCCAGCGCTACCAACAGCTCAACGACCTGGGGATCAAAGCCTATCAGAGCGGCGAGCTGGAGCAGGCCCTCGGTCATTTTCGCGAAGCCCTGCGTCGCGCCCCTGCCAATACCGGTGCGGCCCTCAACAAGATCCAGGTATTGCTGCAACTGATGCAGAAAAACCGCAAGAGTCCGGAGTTTGGCGCCGAGTGCAAGGAGACCATGGAGGTGCTCGACGGCATCCCCCTCAATCCCACTCAGCAGGAGCGGTTTCGCAAGCTGCGTCAGGAGTTCAACCAGTTAAGCTAACACGCCACCACCTCCCCTTTTCCCCGCCTATGCTCAAACCAGTCCGGCAATGCGAGGGAGAAGAACATGGCGATGTGTCGTTATCTGGTGGCTGATGGCCGCCACTGCAGTGAAGAGGCTGGCGAGCACGACCTCTGCCACTGGCATGATCCCCACAGATCCCATCAGGAAGCCCATACCGCCGAGGCGCTCGAACAGTACGTTCGCGCTGGCGGTCTCTGCCACGGCCTGCAGTTGTCACGGGCCAATCTGGCTGGCATCGACCTGGTCAACAAGGAGTCCGATCAAGGATTTTTGCTGGAGCAGTGCAACCTCTATCGCGCCAACCTGCGCGGTGGTCACCTCTACGGTTTACGTATGAAGGGAGGCAGCCTGATGAAGGCCGATCTCAGTGATGCCAACCTCCAGTGCGCTACCCTGGATGACGTCAACCTGCTCGGCATCCGCTGGCACAACACCCGGCTCGACAACATGCAGACCGGCAAACGGGTGATGCAGGATCGCAAGGGGCGCCGCGAACGGGATCTCAAACAGGCGCGCATCTGGTTCAAGGAGGCGGAAGAGACCTACCGGGATCTGCGCAAAGCCTCCGAGGCACAGGGGATCTTCACCATGTCTGGCAACTATATCCAGCAAGAGCTCACCATGCGCCGCTTGCAACTGCCGCTCTGGTCGAGCCAGCGCTTCACCTCATGGGTAGTCGATCTCTTCTGCGGCTATGGCGAGGCTCCGATACGGGTGGTACTTTTTTCCCTGCTGCTCATCTTCATCTGCAGCATTTTTTACTTCTTTTGTGGCCTTAACTTCGCGGGCAACCACCTTATCTACCAGCCTGATGCCCCCTTTGAGCAGAACGCTATCTTCCTGCTCGAGTGCCTCTACTACAGCGTGGTGACCTTCACCACCCTGGGTTATGGGGACTTCACCCCGGTCGGCCTATCCAGGATCATCGCGGCCTTCGAAGCCTTCACCGGCAGCTTTACGCTGGCACTGTTTGTGGTGGTGTTTGTCAAGAAGATGACCCGCTGACAACCTGACCACGATCTGGCTGCGAGGCCGTGATCAAGGCGCATGTGCTGCTCGCTTGTTTGTAACCAAGAGTGCTCACGTATATCTATACGCTCGGCGGCGTTTCACCTTGCTGACAGCTCGTCAACAGGTTACCGAGCAGCTGCGCCAGTCACAGCCCCCGAACTTGCATCCACCGCCGATTCCTAGTCCAATAGCAGCCTATAAAAATGACATGAGCATCCCGGACATGAAGATCATCTCTTTCAATATCAACGGCCTGCGCGCCCGTCTGCACCAACTGCAAGCCATCATCGACAAGCACCAGCCCGATGTGATCGGCCTGCAGGAGATCAAGGTGCACGATGAAGCCTTCCCGCTGGCCGATGTGGAGGCCATGGGCTATCACGTGGCGTTCCACGGCCAGAAGGCCCACTACGGGGTCGCCATCATGAGCAAGCAGAAGCCGGTCAAGGTGGAGAAAGGCTTCCCTACCGATGACGAAGAGGCCCAGCGCCGGATGATCATGGCCACCTTCGAACGTGAAGACGGCTCCCTCATCAAGGTGATGAACGGCTACTTCCCGCAGGGTGAAAGTCAGGATCACGAGACCAAGTTTCCGGCCAAGCAGAAGTTCTACGAGGATCTGCTGCACTACCTCGAGAGCCACCACACCCCGGCCGACCAGCTGGTGCTGATCGGGGATATGAATATCTCTCCCACCGATCTCGACATCGGTATCGGCGAGGCAAACCGCAAGCGCTGGCTGCGGGACGGCAAATGCTCCTTCCTGCCCATCGAGCGCGAATGGATGGAACGGCTGAAAGGATTTGGTCTGACCGACACCTTCCGCGCCGCCAACCCCACCGAGTGCGAACGTTTTTCCTGGTTTGACTACCGCTCCAAGGGCTTTGACGAGAACCGCGGCCTGCGCATCGACCTTATCATGGCCTCCGACGCCCTCAAGGACACCGTGACCGAGACCGGTATCGACTATGAGCTGCGCGGCATCGAGAAACCCTCAGATCACGCTCCCATCTGGGCCTGCTTTGCTTAATGGAAAGCACGGTTAACCTATGAGCCGGAGCGAGCTCGCCAATCGGTGAAACGGTTCGTGGTTGCCAGCCTTAGAAGGAGCTAAACAGCCTATCCAGCCAAGGTGCCTCAGGGCACCTTTCTCTTTACTCAGCATGATGCGTTTTCCTGCATACCCAACATATACACACGCGCGCCACTCTGTATCAGCTCCCTGCGGTTGCCGATCTCCTCTCGCCGTGAGGAGCAAGTTGTGAAGATGCTTGCTTTTTGACCAAACGGTCACCTCAATTGATCACTCAAGCAGGTTAGGTTCAGATTGCCGTCCTATCATCTCCCGCTCAGATCTTAAAAACAGTTGTGTTTTTTATAATGAAGTTAATGATGCATATGGATAAGTGTGCTGAACGCAGCAACCGATATGGATCCAACAGGAGTGTGATGATGAAGGCGTCAAATGCCGGAAGATATGCTTACAAACGCAGCTTGCTCACTTTGGCACTGCTCGGTGGACTGACCGCCTGCGGAGGAGAAACGACCCAGACGGCACAGAATATGCCCGCTGTACCTGTGGTTGTTGCGACCGCCACTCCGACCGATGTTCCCCTGACCAGCGAGATGGTGGGAGAGACCGCCGGTTTTCGCGAGATTGAAGTGCGCTCTCGGGTCAGCGGTATCTTGCTCAAGCGCACCTATGTCGAAGGTCAACCGGTCACTGCCGGGCAAGAGCTGTTCATGATAGATCCTGAGCCCTACAAGGTGGCACTTGAGCAGACCAAAGGGACCCTGGCTCAGGAGCAGGCACGGCTCAACAAGGCGCGGGCGGACCGCGATCGCATCATCCCCCTGTTCAAGCGCCAGGTGGTCAGTCGCAAGGATTATGACGACACCATCGCCAACTACGAGGCCGCCGTTGCCAGCCTGCAAGCGGTGCAAGCCAAGGTGAAAGAGGCTGAGCTCAATCTGAGCTACACCCAGGTCACCGCCCCCATCGACGGTATGGCGAGCAAGAGTTCCCAATCCGAGGGGAGCCTGATCTCCACCAGCGGTGACAGCAGCCTGCTCACTACCATCACCCAATTTGATCCGCTCTACGTCAACTTCTCCTACTCGGAGCAGGATCGCCTCAACTTCGAAAACTCGGTGAAAAAAGGGGTTATCGAAGCCAAGGATGCGAACAACTGGCGTACCTATATCCAGCTGGCCGATGGCTCTGTCTATCCCGAAGCGGGCAAGCTCAACTTCTCCGATAACCGGGTTGATCCGCAGACCGGCACCATCCGTGCCCGCGCCATTTTCGACAACAAGGACGGCGTGCTGCTGCCCGGCCAGTTCGTGCGCATGACCATTGATCTGGGGACCCGCAAGAATGCCATCGTGGTGCCACCACGGGCTATCGTTCAGTCCCAGGCTGACCGCATGGTGATGGTGGTAGATGCCGAGAACAAGGTCACTCCCCGCCCGGTCAAGCTGGGCCCGGTGGTTAAAGATGGCGTGCTTATCGAAAGCGGCCTCGCCGCTGGTGATCGTTTTATCGTCGAAGGCTTGATGAAAGCCCGCCCGGGTGCTGTGGTCAAACCGGTCAGTGCCGACGAGATGAAGGCGATCAGTGCCAGCATGGCTGGCCAGAGCCCGGCCAAGTAAGGAGTTCGTATGTTTTCCAAGTTCTTTATCGAACGCCCCATCTTCGCCAGTGTGATCTCGATCATCATTGTGCTGGGTGGCTTGGCTGCGATGCGCTCGTTGCCCATCGAGCAATATCCCCAAATCACCCCGCCTGTGGTGTCGGTGACTGCGTTCTACCCGGGGGCCACCCCGGAGGTGATCTCCCAGACAGTTGCCGCACCGCTGGAACAGCAAATCAATGGTGTTGAGCATATGCTCTATATGCAGTCGGGGTCGGCATCCAATGGTCAGATGAACCTCAACGTCTATTTCGATATCGGCACCGATCCCGATCAGGCGACCATCAACGTCAACAACCGGGTCTCGGCCGCCATGGCCCAGCTACCGGAAGAGGTGAAAAAGCAGGGGGTGACGGTCAAGAAAAAATCGACCTCCATCCTGCAAGTGATCACCCTCCAGTCGCCAAACGGTTCGTTTGATACCACCTATCTCTCGAACTACGCCCTGCTCAACATCATTGATGAGCTCAAGCGTATCCCCGGGATCGGTGACACCACGCTGTTTGGCGGTACCGACTACGCCATGCGTATCTGGTTGCGCCCCGACCGGCTGGCCCAGTTGCAACTCACCCCGAGCGATGTGATCGGTGCCATTCGTGAGCAAAACACCCAGTTTGCCGCAGGCAAGATCGGTGCTCAGCCCACCTCTACCCCCATCGACTTCACCTACACGGTGCAGACCAAGGGGCGCCTTGAGGATGTGAAAGAGTTCCAGAACATCATCGTCCGCTCCATGCCTGACGGCTCCAAAATCCGGGTCAAAGATGTGGCTCGGGTCGAGCTGGGGGGCAAGGATTACGATCTGGTCGCCCGCGCCAACGGCAAACCGGCCATCGGTATCGCCACCTATCTGCAGCCAGGCGCCAACGCGGTCGCGGTCGCCGATGCGGTGCAAACCACCATGGAGCGACTCAAGGAGCGCTTCCCGCAGGATGTCGAGTTCCAGATCCCCTACGACACCACAGAGTTCGTCAAAATCTCCATCGAACAGGTGGTTCACACCCTGTTTGAGGCCGTTGTTCTGGTGTTCGTGGTGGTCTATCTGTTCTTGCAGAACTTCCGTGCCACCCTGATCCCCTGTATTGCAGTACCGGTATCGCTGATCGGTACCTTTGCCGGCATGCTGGTGCTTGGCTTCTCCATCAACCTGCTCACTCTGTTCGGTATGGTGCTCGCCATCGGTATCGTGGTGGATGACGCCATCGTGGTGCTGGAGAACGTCGAGCGGATCATGCAGGAGAAGAAGTGCTCTGCCAAAGAGGCGGCCATCCTCGCCATGCAGGAGGTCTCCGGTCCGGTGATCGCCATCGTGCTGGTGCTCTGCGCCGTATTCCTGCCGGTCGCCTTTATGGGCGGCATGACAGGTGTGATGTACAAGCAGTTCGCCATTACCGTGGCGGTCTCGGTCGCTATCTCCGGTCTGGTGGCTCTCACCCTCTCCCCCGCCTTGTGTGCACTTCTGTTGAAAGAGGGTCATCACAAGCCCGCCCGGTTCTTTGTCTGGTTCAATGAAAAATTTGACCAGCTGACCCGTGGTTATGTGCGCGGGGTCGCCTTCCTCAACCGTCGGGTCGGGGTGGCGTTTGGCTTTATTGCCATCATGCTGATCGCCATCTATGGTCTGTTCCTCAAGGTGCCGGGAGAGCTGGTACCGAACGAAGATCAGGGTTACCTCATCTCGGCGGTGATGTTGCCAGATGCCGCCTCCATGAGTCGGACCCAGGCGGTCGCGGATCAATTTGACAAGATGGCCATGGCCAACCCCAACGTGAAGGATGTGATCACCTTCTCCGGGTTTGACATTCTCTCAAGCGCGGTGGTCAGCAACAGCGGACTGAGCTTTATTACCCTTAAGGACTGGAGCGAGCGCCAGGGAGCGGGTCAGAACTCCTTCGATCTGGCCAAGACCCTGCAAGGCATGAGCCTGATGGGAGTGGCAGATGGCTTTGTTGCCTCCTTCAATCCGCCCCCCATCCAGGGGATGTCCACCACCGGTGGTCTTGAGGGCTATCTGCAAAACCGGGGCGCGGGCAATGCCCAGGCGTTTTCGGCAGAAGTAGAGCAGTTCCTTGCCGCCGCCAAACAGCGCCCCGAGTTCGCCAGTGTCACCTCGACCTATCGTGCCAATGTGCCACAGGTCTACCTCGACCTGGACCGCGAAAAAACCAAAGCGCTGGGACTGCCGATCAATGCGGTGTTCGACACCATGCAGGCCACCTTCGGTCAGGTTTACGTCAACGACTTCAACCAGTTTGGCCGTACCTATCGGGTGCAACTGCAGTCCGAAGCGGACTACCGCGCCAAGAAGAGCGACATTCGCAACGTCTATGTCCGCTCCAATACTGGCGAGATGATCCCGCTTAGCAGCCTGGTCACGGTGCGTGATGCCACCGGCCCTGAACTGGTCGAACGCTTCAACATCTTCCAGGCCGCCAAAATCATGGCGCAGCCCGCCCCCGGCTACAGCTCTGGCCAAGCCATTGCAGCCCTTGAAGAGGTCGCCAGCCGCACCCTTGGCAACGATGCCAAGCTGGAGTGGACCGGCTCTGCCTATCAGGAGAAAGCCGCGGCAGGCAGTGCTGGTCTGGCGTTCGGCTTTGGTATCGTGATGATCTTCCTCATCCTGGCAGCCCAGTATGAACGCTGGAGCCTGCCGTTTGCGGTGATCACCGCCGTGCCGTTCGCTCTGTTCGGCGCCCTGCTCGCTACCTGGCTGGTGGGTCTGACCAACAACGTCTACTTCCAGATTGGTCTGGTGACGCTGGTCGGGCTGGCGGCCAAGAACGCCATCCTGATCGTGGAGTTCGCGGTGATGAAGCACGAAGAGGGGATGAGCCTGCTCGAGTCGGCACTGGAGGCGGCTCGCCTGCGTTTTCGTCCCATCGTTATGACCTCGCTCGCCTTTATCCTCGGCTGTGTCCCGCTGGTCACCTCCGGCGGTGCCGGGGCCGCCAGCCGCCACGCCCTTGGCTGGCCGGTGATTGGCGGCATGCTGGCGGCCACCTTTATCGCCATCTTCTTTATCCCGCTCTTCTTCCGACTCATCATGCGCAGTTCGGAAAAACAGAGCTGACCGGATAGTTCAGTCTGACCAAGCCCCTCCCGCTGGAGGGGCTTTCTTATTACATCTTTGACAGGACAAATAGATAGGCCTTCATCGCCTTGCGACACTCGGTAGCCGCCCTGATGATGCACATAAATGCAAGCTTCCTATGAAACCCTCCGCCAACATCCAAATCACGCCGCTTGTCCAGACCCGACCCTTTCCCCCCGAAATGGATTTTTTTATTGTCTATCCCTCGGATTTTGCTAGCTTGTTTGTTAGGCATTCAAGAAATGCGAGCTCTCCGATGGCACTGATCGAAGCCTCCATAGAACAGCTGCGGGTAGGACACTATATCCACCTCCCTACTGGATGGACTAATCATCCATTTATGTTCAATGCGTTCAAAATCAAGGATCAGCAGCAACTCGACATCATACGACACCTTGATCTGACGCTGATGATGGTCGACCCCGACAAGAGCGACCTGCCCATCGCGCCGCTGCTGCGCGGTGACGTTCCAGATGCGGGGCCCGACCTCGACGAGCTGGAAGCCCTGATTGATACCGGCCCCCCCCCCTTTGACGAGAAAGCATTCCGTCGCTCCATGCGTGCAGCAGACAAGGCATTTGGCCAATCCATGAGCGAGCTGCGCGATGCGCTGGGGGCGCTCAACCTCAAGCCAGACGAAGGGCTCGCCAACACCGCCCAGATAGTCCGCAATGCCGCAGCTCGCCTCAGCCAGCATGAGGGTCCCCTCGGGCTCCACCTGGTGCGCAGCCCCCATACCGATATTCTGCTGCAACACAGCCTGAATGTGGCCTTTATCGCCATGCTGGTGGCCCGTGAACAGGGCAAAAATCCCATCGAACTGGAGGAGACAGGGCTGGCAGGATTGGTCCATGACATCGGCGAGTTGAAAGTCCCTAGCCAGATTACCCAGAAGCGGGGTGACCTGAATAAAGCTGAGCAGAATTTTCTCAACATGCATCCCCAGTACGGATTTGAGATATTGACCCAGCTCAACGCGTTTGAGCCCAAGATCCGCCAAGTGGCCCACCTTCACCACGAACGTCTCGATGGCAGTGGTTATCCACTGGGGATCAAGGGGGGCGAGATCCCCCCACTTGCCAGACTCATAGGGCTGGTCGACTACTACGATGAGCTGCTGCACCCACGCAGCAGCGCCACCCCAGTTGCGCCGAGCCAGGCTATCGGTCAGCTCTACAAGTTATCCCAAAAGAAATTCGATCAGGACTTGGTTAAGTTACTGGTCAAGGTACTGGGGGTCTACCCACCGGGAACCTTGGTGAAGCTCTCTGACGAGAGCATCGCGCTAGTGCTCTCCACTGAACCCACCATGCCCCTCAAGCCGAAGATCCTGCCCTATATCAAGGCCCAACGCCCGGAAGGGGTTGCCATGATTGATCTACGAGAAGATGAGCGCACCATCACCGCATTCATCAAGCAGGATGAACTGGATGATAGCCAAAAACAGTTCTTCAATCTGACTCGCCGCTTCTGTTATTACTTTGCATTCTGAGTTATCCCCAGAAGCTGGGGATAACTCATTGGACAAACCGGAATAATTACCCGAATACCCATCAGAAGGTTGCCATCTGACCATGTATAAAAAACGCCCAACCAAGCTGGCCGGGCGGAGCATGCCACCTCCGTGTGGCGTATCCAACGGATACATTCATGCTCAACTCATCAATATCAACCCTCTAACGATTACACAAATATCAATTTAACATGCTGATTTAATGTGGTTTTATCCAGCTATTCTGGCAAAATGACGGCCGGTTGCGGCCTGGCTGGCCGACAGAACAAGATCCTGATCACACTTATTCACGAGCTGACGTTTTTTTCAGCTGGCCTATGGGGAGCGTTTTTTATGCAGTTGGTCCTCTCCTTGCTGCAACAGATGAGCGTCAGCCTGGTCATCGCTTACCTCTTTTCGAAAAGCCCGCTGTTGCGGCCATTGGCCAACTACTCCCTGAGACTTCCTCATAAGATACTGATTTACTTCATTTTTTCTGCCTTTTGCATCCTCGGAACCTACGTGGGACTCGATATCGACGACGCCATTGCCAATACCCGGGCAGTGGGTGCTGTATTGGGGGGCCTGCTGGGCGGACCACTGGTGGGCTTTCTGGTTGGGCTGACTGGCGGTCTGCACCGCTATACCTTGGGGGGATTTACCGATCTGGCCTGCGCCATCTCCACTACCTGTGAAGGCTTGCTGGGCGGCCTGGTCCATTGGCGGCTGATGCGTGCCGGCAAGATGGATGCCCTGTTTGAACCACGTATCGCGTTTTTCACCACGCTTTATGCCGAAATCCTGCAAATGGTGATCATCCTGTTGGTCGCCACCCCATTTGACAAGGCGCTATTGCTGGTGCGCGCTATCGCCATCCCGATGATCCTGGCCAACTCCTGTGGCGCCGCGCTATTTATCAGCATGATCCGCGACCAGCAGCAGATGTATGAGAAGTTTTCCCGGGTTTTCTCCGCCAAGGCACTGACCATCGCCAACCGCACTGTGGGGATCATGAGCCAGGGGTTTACCCCAGAGGCAAGCAGCAAAATCGCCCGTATCATTCAAGAAGAAACCGGAGTGGGAGCGGTCGCCATCACGGATACCGACAAGATCCTCGCCTTTATCGGGATCGGTGAAGATCACCACCTGCCAGGGACACCCATCGCATCAGCCATCACCATGAACGCAATACGGCAGAATAAGGTGCTGTTTGCTGATGGTAACAGCCAGCCCTATCGCTGCAGCCTCTCCCCGACTTGCCAGCTGGGCTCGGTGCTGGTGATCCCGCTGCAGGGTGACAAGGGGGTGATCGGCACCATCAAGCTCTACGAGCCGAAGAAGCGGCTGTTTCTCAAGATCAACCACACCCTGGGGGAGGGGATTGCCAACCTGCTTTCGCAACAGTTGCTAACCGGTCGGCTTGAGCAACAACAAAGGTTACTGGTGCAGTCCGAACTCAAGCTGACCCAGGCCCAGATCAACCCCCACTTTCTGTTCAACACCCTCAACACCATCAGTGCTATCACCCGGCGCGATCCGGACAGAGCTCGGGATCTGCTGCTGCATCTGTCGCTGTTCTTTCGCAAGAATCTCAAACGCCAGAGCGGCCTTGCCACCTTGCAGGAGGAGCAGGAGCACTGCCAATCCTATCTGGAGATCGAGCTGGCCCGCTTTGGCGATCGGCTGACGGTGCTAAACGAAATCCCGAGCCACCTTACCGGCCTGCGGCTGCCCAGCTTCACCCTGCAACCCCTGATCGAGAATGCCATCAAACACGGTATCTCTACCCTGCTGGAGCAGGGGCGCATCCGCTTGTACACCGAGGAACATCCCACCAGCGTCACCATCCATGTGGAAGACAACGCCGGGGCATGGCAAGCCAAACCGGCAGGTGACGGGCTTGGCATGACCATCGTCGACCGGCGACTGAAAAGCGCCTTTGGCGAGCGCTATGGCGTGACGATTGCGTGCGAGCCGGAGCAGTGGACCCGGGTCTCGTTCACCATCCCCAAGGAGCAACCATGATCCGCACCCTGATAGTCGATGACGAACACTACGCCCGCGAAGAGCTGAGGCAACAGCTGGCCTGCGATCCTGCCATCGAGATCGTGGGGGAAGCGGCCAACGCCATCGAGGCGCTGCCGCTTATTCAGCGGCTCAAACCCGATGTGGTCTTTCTCGATATCCAGATGCCCAAGCTGAGCGGCATGGCGCTGGTGGCCATGCTCGATCCCCTGCCCCGCATCGTCTTTGTCACCGCCTTTGACGAATATGCCATCCAGGCCTTTGAAGAGAACGCCTTCGACTACCTGCTCAAACCGGTAGAGCCCGCCCGGCTCGCCAAGACCCTCGCTCGCCTCAAGCAGGATATCTCCCCGCAGCCCATCGAGCGGCTGGCTCCCACCATCGACCATATCCCTGGCTATCTGCACAACCGGGTACGCCTGTTGCCCATCGCCCAGGTGGAGTATGCCTTCTCCGATCTCGGTGGCGTCCATGTGGCCTGTCAGGGCGAGCTGTTCCACACCCAGCTCACCCTCAAATCGCTGGAAGAAAAGAGCCCGCTGCTGCGCTGCCACCGCCAGTATCTGGTCTCCCCCAGCGCTATCTTCGAGATCCGGCTGCTGGATAACCAGCTGGCAGAGATTGTCACCCCGAATGGCGCCCGGGTGCCGGTCAGCCGCCGCTATCTCAAGGAGCTTAAGGATCAACTGGGGCTGGACTGAGCCGCGGAGTGTGCGCCTGATCACAGACGCCGACCGCTCGGCGCGCCAAAGCGCCGCTCGGGGAGTTTCACCTGCCAATAAGGAGCAACCGTTTTAGACTCGCTATGCACACTAAAAAATAACAATGCAGGAGCGTAGCAATGATCTGGTTCTTCCTCTGTGTCGGCTTACTTGTGGCTGGCTACTTCATATACGGCAAATTCATCGAACGGATATTTGGCCCTAACCCTGAGCTGAAAACACCCGCCATCACTCAGGCTGACGGAGTAGACTATGTCCCCATGTCCGACAAGAAAGTCTATCTGGTTCAACTGCTCAACATCGCAGGCGTCGGCCCCATCTTCGGCCCCATTCTCGGTGCGCTCTACGGCCCGGTCGCCATGCTCTGGATCGTCTTTGGCTGCATCTTCGCCGGCGCGGTACACGACTACTTCTCCGGTATGCTGTCGGTGCGCGCCAAAGGTGCCTCGGTGCCGACCGTGGTCGGTGAGCATCTGGGCACTGCCGCCAAGCACTTCATGAACCTGTTCGCCGTGGTGCTGCTGATGCTGGTGGGCGTGGTGTTCGTATTGAGCCCGGCAGGCTTGCTCGCCAACCTCACCTCCACCGACCTGGTCTACTGGATCCTGGCCATTTTTGCCTATTACGTCCTCGCCACCATAGTCCCCATCGACAAGATCATTGGCCGCTTTTACCCCATTTTCGGCGCCCTGCTGGTCTTTATGTCGGTTGGCCTCATCATCGGCCTGATAGTGTCGGGCAAAGGCTTTTACAACACCGGGATGGATTTCTCCAACCTGCACCCGACTGAACTGCCACTCTGGCCGCTCTTGTTCATCACAATCGCCTGTGGCGCCGTGTCGGGTTTTCATGCCACCCAGTCACCGCTGATGGCTCGCTGCATGCAAAACGAGAGCTCCGGCCGCTTCATCTTCTACGGCGCCATGATTGGTGAAGGGATCATCGCCCTGATCTGGTGCACCCTGGGACTCTCTTTCTACGACAGTACCGAGGCGCTAAACGCCACTCTGGCAAGCGGTGGTCCCTCTGCCGTGGTACACGAGGTCTCTACCAGCCTGCTCGGCACAGTGGGCGGCATTCTGGCCATCCTGGGCGTCGTGATCCTGCCCATCACCTCCGGCGACACCGCGTTTCGCAGTGCCCGCCTGATTGTGGCGGACTTCCTGAAAATGACCCAGAAGCCGTTGGTCAAGCGCCTGCTGATTGCCATTCCTATGTTTATCCTTGGTTTCATCATCTCCAAGGCGGAATTCGGGGTGATCTGGCGCTACTTCGGCTGGGCCAACCAGACCACCGCCGTCATCATGCTGTGGGCCGCGGCGGCCTACCTCATCAAAGAGGGCAAACTGCACTGGGTCTGCACCCTGCCAGCCATGTTCATGACCGCCGTGGTACTGACCTACCTGGCCAATGCGCCCATCGGTTTTGGCATGGAGATGGGGATCTCCACCATCATAGGTCTGACGGCCACCACAGTGATTACTGCGGCCTTCCTGATAAAGTTCCGCCAACCTCTGGTCAGTCGTACCAGCGAAGGGTAACACAGCAAAAAATGCTGTAAGACACCGCATAAAAAGGCGCCATAAGGCGCCTTTTTTAATGACAGAAATACTAATAAAACAACTGCCGCACGGCTTCAGCTTCAATACAGCGACTAGCTTTAAGATCTCGCACGAACGGATGATAAATGTGTGATTCTTAATTGCTTTAGTGCTTGCTGGAACCCATGATTAAGCGGCGCATCACGCCACAGGAGGTTATAAATGGCCCTTGATTATTTTGCCCTTGGCCTGCTCGTCTTTGTCGGATTGGTCATCTTTTACGGGATCATCGTGATCCACGATATTCCGTATGAAATAGCCAAACATCGTCAGCACCCCCATCAAGACGCCATTCACGTGGCGGGCTGGGTCAGTCTGTTTACCCTGCATGTGTTGTGGCCCTTCCTCTGGATCTGGGCCACCCTTTATCGACCCGATCGCGGCTGGGGCTTTAGCCAGCGCCTGCAAAAAGATGAAGACGATCTGGCTGCCCTCAAGCAGGAGCTGGCGGATCTGAAAAGCCGAATCAACGCTATCGAACAGAGTGAGCAACAGGGATAAATCATGGACCTGCTACTGATCCTGACCTACACGGCACTGTGTGTCGCCATCTTCAAAATCTTCCGCATCCCGCTCAACAAGTGGACAGTTCCCACCGCCGCACTGGGTGGCGTCGTGCTCATTGGCACCCTGATCATGCTGATGAACTACAACCATCCCTACTCCGAGATGGCGCGCAACTACTATGTCTCCACCCCCATAGTGCCGCTGGTCAAGGGCCGGGTCATTGAGGTACCGGTAGAGGCCAACCAGCCGGTGCAAAAAGGGGATGTGCTGTTTCGCATCGATGACGAGCCGTTTCGTCTGAAAGTGGAGAGCCTCACTGCCCGGGTCGAAGCCAATCGCGAGCACCTCAACTCCATCGAGGCCAGACTACGCTCCGCCAGGCTCGATCGGGATCGCGCCAGCGACCTGATGCGTCGCGGTGTCGGCAAACAGCGCGATCTGGACGTCACCCAGGCCAACGTGGACGATATCGTGGCCCAGATTGACCAGCAGAAAGCCACCCTGAACGATCTGCAAGCCCAACTGCTGGAAGCCAAGTACCAGCAGTCCCAAACCGTGGTCTATGCCCCGAGCGATGGCCATGTGGTGCAGCTCGCCCTGCGCCCCGGCATGATCGCCACCCCCTTCATGTACCGTCCGGTGATGACCTTCATCCACAAGGATGACACCGCCTACGTCGGCTGGTTCTGGCAGAACAGCATGCAGCGACTGGCGGTGGGCGATGAGGCCGAGGTGGTGATCGATGGCGTACCCGGCAAGATCTTCCAGGGCAAGGTGACGGCCGTGGTTCCGGCCATTGCCGCCGGTAACGTACAGGCCAACGCCGGTCTGCTGGATCAGACCACAGCGGTGCGTCCCGGTCGTCTGCCGGTAGTTATCTCCATCACGGATCCGGAGTGGGCCAAGTATCAGGTGATTGCCGGTGCCAGCGGACAGGCGGCTATCTATACCCAGCATTTCCACCATGTATCTGTAATGCGCAAGGTGCTGCTGCGCATGGCAAGCTGGATGAATTATATCTTCCCGTTCCATTAGTCAGTCCCCAAACACTCAGCGGGTCGGCATCATGCCGGCCCGCTGTTTTTGTGACGGCAAGCACCCTATAATGGCGCCATCCTGCCCCACCCCACATCGACCCCCAGCCTGCATGTTTGTTCTCAGACCCTATCAGACCGACGCCGTCAACGCCGTGATCAGCCACTTTCGCAAACACCCGGATCCCGCCGTGGTGGTGCTGCCAACCGGGGCCGGCAAGAGTCTGGTGATTGCCGAGCTGGCCCGCAAGGCGCGTGGTCGGGTGCTGGTGCTGGCCCACGTCAAGGAGCTGGTGGAGCAGAACCATGCCAAGTACGAGGCATGGGGGCTCAAAGCCGACATCTTCGCCGCCGGGCTGGATCGCAAGGAGGCAAGCGCCCAGGTGGTGTTCGGCTCGGTGCAGTCGGTCGCCCGCAATCTGGCGGCCTTCGACAGCGCCTTCTCGCTGCTCGTTATCGACGAGTGCCATCGGGTCTCGCTCGATGACGACAGCCAGTACCATCAGGTGATCGACCATCTCAAGTCCGCCAATCCGGCCCTCAAGATCCTCGGCCTCACCGCCACCCCCTATCGGCTCGGGCTGGGCTGGATCTACCGGCGCCACTACCACGGCATGGTCAAGAGCCACGGCGAGCGGCTGTTTGGTGACTGCGTATTCGAACTGCCCCTGCGTTTCATGGTGAAAAACGGCTACCTGACACCGCCGCGCATGGTGGATGCCCCCATCGTCCACTACGACTTCAGCAAGCTGGTGGCGCGGGAGAATGGCCTGTTCAGCGAGGCGGATCTCAACGGCGAGCTCAAGCGCCAGCAGCGGGTCACCCCCCATATCCTGAGCCAGGTGCTGGAGTATGCCGCCGACCGGCAGGGGGTGATGATCTTCGCCGCCACCGTCGAACACGCCCGCGAAATTCACGGCCTGCTGGGTGCCAGAGGGGAGCAAGCAGCCCTTATCACCGGCGAAACGCCGGGGCCGGCGCGCGATGCCCTTATCAGCGCCTTCAAGGCCCGCGAACTCAAGTTTCTGGTCAACGTGGCGGTGCTCACCACCGGCTTCGATGCCCCCCATGTCGATCTTATCGTGATGCTCAGGCCCACCGAGTCGGTCTCGCTCTATCAGCAGATCGTCGGGCGGGGCCTGCGCCTCTCGCCTGGCAAAGAGGATTGTCTGGTGCTCGACTATGCGGGCAACAACTTCAACCTGTTCGCCCCCGAAGTGGGGGAGCCTCGCCCCCACGCCGGTACCGAGCCGGTGCAGGTGCCCTGCCCCGCCTGCGGTTTTGCCAACACCTTCTGGGGCAAGACCGACGAGGATGGCAAGGTGATCGAGCACTACGGCCGCCGCTGTCAGGGGCTGTTTGAAGATGACGAGGGTAACCGCGAAGAGTGTGACTACCGCTTTCGCGCCAAGATCTGCCCCGGCTGCGGTGCGGAGAACGACATCGCCGCCCGCCGCTGCCAGCACTGCGATCAGCTGCTGGTGGACCCTGACGACAAGCTCAAAGAGGCGCTCAATCTCAAGGATTGCATGGTGATCCGCTGCGCGGGTCTCACCTTCACCGCAGGGCGCGGCAAACAGGGGGAGCGGCTGGAGGTGACCTACCACGATGAGGATGGCCTAACCCTCAGCGAATACTTCGGATTTCACTCCCCGGGCGCACGGCGCTTGTTTCAACAGCACTTTGTGCGTCATCATTGGCCCGCCCCGGGGCTGGAGCCCGAATTTGCCACCCTGGCGAGCGTGCTGGCCGCGCAAAGTCAGTTCCGTCATCCGGATTTTGTCATCGCCCGCAAATCGGGTCGCTTCTGGCAGATAAAAGAGAAGATTTTTGATTATGAGGGTCGCTATCGCACCGCCAACTCGATGGTGTGATGGCGACCGCCATCAATCCCATGAATTGCGTTACCCCGCCACTCCTGCATCGGCGGGTGACACAAGCTTGAATTATCAGGGTCGGCACCACTGCCGACCCCCTTCGTCATGTTAGAGGATGTTATGCAGCGGCTGTTGATTGGTTTTTGTGCTCTCTTTTCTTCTCTGGCGGCTCACGCCGCCCCGCTGACGCCCCCTCAGGGTGGCCAGTACGCCATCATGGTGCAGGGTAACAACGGCGTCGAGTTCGCCCGCCACGCCGATCAGATGATCGCCCCCGCCTCCACCATGAAGGTGCTCACCGCGCTGGCAGCCCGCCTCGAGCTGGGTGCCGATTTCCGCTTCGCCACCGATATTCAGGCCCAGCCGGGCGCCAAACAGGGTGACACCATCAACGGCGATATCTGGATCAACTTCGTCGGCGACCCCACCCTCTCCCGCATGGATCTGCTGGCCCTGTTCAAACAGCTTGGCGTCACCAGCATCAAGGGCAATGTCTACGTCAACACCGGCGCCTACAACGGCTACGAGCGGGGCAACGGCTGGTCGTGGGGGGATCAGACCCTCTGCTTTGCCGCTCCCGTCTCCTCGGTCATCATCGACAAGAACTGCGCCTACGCCACCATCACCGCCACCCAGATTGGCAAACCGGCTGTGGGCAATGTGGCCACTGGCGTGGCCATCGGCATCGGGGCCGACAACGTGGAGGTGATGAGCTATGGCGACATGGCACGTCAGTTCTGTGCGCTGGAAGTGGACATGGCCAAGGGCAACTTCTACGAGCTCAAGGGTTGTATTACTCCGAACAAGGAGCCACAGGGGCTGCGCTTTGCCATCCACGACGTGGAAGCCTGGGGCTGGGACAACATCCGCTGGGCGATGAACCGGGCGGGCATCAAGCATGATGGCCTGCTGCGGGTCACCCACAAGGCACCGATCGGTGCCGAGACCCTCGGCACCCACTACTCGGTCTCCCTGCCGGTGATGCTGGCCAAGATGCTGAAAAAATCGGACAACCTCTACGCCGACACCTTCCTCAAAACCGTGGGCCGTCACTACTACAACAAGCCGGGCAGCTATCGCAGCGGCACCATGGCGGTACGCGCCATCCTGACCAAACATGGCATCGATCTGGGTAATGCCACTCTGGCCGACGGCTCCGGCCTCTCAGCCCACAATCTCATCAGTGCCCGTCAGATGATGTCGGTGCTGAACTTCATCCAGAAAAACGATGCCGAGCTTGGCCTCATCAAACTGCTGCCAAGCTCCCAGGTGGATGGCACTCTGGCGTGGCGGCGCAGTGTCACCGCCCCCATGATGAAGAACAAGGTTCACGCCAAGACCGGCACCATCACCGGCACCTCCAATCTGGCCGGTTTTATCGATACCGCGAGCGGTCAACGCAAAGCCTTCGTGATGTTCCAGCGCGGCCTGTCGCAGGATCCGGCCACCCACGAGCGTTATCGCGCCAGCAAGGCCCCCTGGCCCTGGACTGTGTTCGAGAAGGGGGTGCTGGAGAGCATCTATCAGCAACAGCCGATCCAGATCGCCGAGCCGCAATAAGCAGCCAAGGATCGGGGGGTCAGCCATCGCCGTATCACCAACCCGCGATACGGTAATAGGGCAACTCGAATCACGGTATCGATAATTTCGGCTTCAAGTCGCCACGAGGCAGGGCTATGCTGTTGCCTGCCTCATATCAACGGCCATACAAAAACGGCTTAAAAACGGAGAGAAAATATGTTTGCAGTGATTTTTGGTCGCCCGGGTTGCCCCTACTGTGTCCGTGCCGTACAGATCGCCGAGCAGCTGACCGAACAGCGCGATGACTTCAAATTCCGCTACGTGGATATCCATGCCGAAGGGATCACCAAAGAAGATCTGGCCAAGAGCGCCGGCAAGCCGGTCAACACAGTGCCGCAGATCTTCCTGGACGAGCAGCACATTGGCGGCTGCACCGATTTCGAAGCCTACGCCAAAGCGAATCTGGGTCTCTACCAGTAATGCCTGCGGGTCACCTCGAGCGGGTTGACCGCTAGAGCGTATAAAAAATCCGGCGCCATCAGGCGCCGGATTTTTTATGGGAAACACGCACACATCATTCCCGATCAGGGGGTCACAGACTGGGCGGCAAAGCGTGCGATGATGGGGTTGTGATCCGAACTGTCGGTGGCCGGTGAACTCACCTCGACCAGGTCCAGATTGCGGTAGTAGAGGTGATCCAGCGGCCGACCAAAAGCGGTGCGACGTAAATCAGGCACCGGCAGCGCCTCCTGCAGACCCAGTTCGTCCACCAATTTGCTTAACCAGAACTGGCGCTTGTCGCTCCAGGTGTTGAAATCACCGGCCAAAATAACCGGCCCCTGATGGCGGCGCACCAGCGCAGTCAAATCGTTGAGCTGCTCGCGAAAGGTAGCCATCCCCAGCTCGAAGTTGACCGAGTGGATATTGATCACCATCAGTCCGTCAGGATCCCCCTGCAGCGGATAGAGGCTTACCAAGCCGGATTTGGGGATGCGTAGCAAGGGCTCGGGAGAGCGCACGCCACAGACGAACGCCTGCGGGGTCTTGGCCACCGTCATCACCCCGAACGACACACCGCCCTGGGTGAAGGCTTGCAGCTGTTGCCACTGGAAATCACCGGCGCGCAGCCAGTCGAGCATCTCGGGACGGGTGGCCGACTCTTGCAGCAACACCAGATCCTGCCCCTTGGCATAACTGTCCATCCCTTCACGCCAGTTCTTGCGCTGGCCCTTGTAGAGATTCCACACCGTCACCCCGAACTCCCGGGGCAGCGCCGTGGTCGCCAACGCTACCAGCGGCGGACGCTGGCAGTCGAGTCCCGGCACAATCCCTTGAGCCGTGACCAGATGGTTCTGATCCGGCACCTCAAAACAGCCTACCAACCCCAGGGTCAGCAGGGAGGTGCCAAGAATGCGATAACTATTTTTCATCGGCTAAACCGCCCGCCTTTACTTTTTGTTGCGACCATCACAAACGTCATCCACGCCGACTAAGCTGATAGTCCCTGTTCCACCCAACCAGAAGGACCTTGTCTCATGGCGAAAGAACTTCGGTACAACGTGACGTTTTATGATCAACAAGGAAATTGTCATCAAGTGGAGCTGGCCACCGTCTATCAGATAAGACGGGACCCTCAATGCGATCTCTGCCTGTTTGACACCCTGCAATATGTGGGCTCGGAAGAGATGCTGGAACGCATGATACGGCAAAAAACCGGGCTTGAGCAGGAAATATCCATCATCAATGCCCGGCTGATTTAATCAGGCACTCAGCGGCACCGGGCGGGATTTGCCCTGTTCGTCGATGGCGACATAGGTGAAGATCCCCTCGGTCACACAGTAACGCTGGGCGTCGTTTTCCCGCAGTACCGGCTTGACCCACACCTCCAGCTTGAGCTTCATGGAGCTGCGGCCGATCTTCATACAGCGGCCGTAGCAGCAGACCACATCGCCCACCTTGACCGGACTGTGAAACGTCATGCCTTCGACGGATACGGTACAAATACGTCCTTTTGCCAGCTCCTTGGCCATAATGCCCCCACCTATATCCATCTGGGACATGATCCAGCCACCAAATATGTCGCCATTGGGGTTGGTATCGGCTGGCATTGCCAGGGTTCTCAGCAACAACTCCCCATCGGGGTGACGTTTTGTATCTACCATCATTACCGCCTCTCTCTCATGGATGGCGGCATGATAGGGGGCGATCACCCCCTTGGCAAACCTCAATTGCCCGAGGCGGCGAGCTCGGCAAACCAGTGGGCCGGATCGGGCCAGCGATAGTTGAATCCCATCTGCTGGCAGATCAGCTGACCGTCGATAGGCTGAAATTCACCTGCAGGCTCGATAAAGACCGGTACCGGCAGCCCCTGCTGGCGCGCCGCAAAGGGGTAAAACTGCTCGCGGCGCGGATGCACAGGCGCGCTCAGGTTGAACACATCCCCGTCCTTGCCCCGCTCCAGCAACAAGATGCAGGCCGCCACCACATCGTCCAGATGAACCAGATTGACCGACTGGGCGCCACCATCCAGCGTCTTGCCCGCGAGGAAACGGCCGGGGTGGCGATCCGGGCCATAAAGGCCGGAGGGGCGCACTATCATCACCACCTCGAAACCGGCCGCCAGCACCGCTTGCTCCGCCGCCAGCATCCGCTCACCACGGGCATGGCGCGGTTTGGGCTGTTCGCCCTCTTCTTGACCCGCGCCCCACACCGAGGTGGCGCTGACAAACATCACCCGTCGGGTGCCGTACGCTTTGGCAAGTTGACAGGCCTTTGCCACCGCCTGCGGATAGTCATCGGTCTTGCTGGGCGGTACGCAGATCACCAGACTCTCGCAGGGGATGGGCCATGCATCCGACATATGGGCAGAAATCGTCAGCGGATAGGCAGCGATCCCCTCCCCCTGCAGACGGGCCGCCTTCTCGGTGCTGCTGACCGTGACAGCTACCTGCTTGCCTGCCGCCAGCAGGGCCCGCGCCAGCGGCAGCCCGAGCCACCCCGCCCCCAGAATGCCGATCGTTCCGGCGAAATGTTGTTCTGTCATCGTCCCTTCTCCTGCTTGGCGCTATGTGCTCCGCAGCTTACCTGCCTTGGAGGGAAAAGAAAGCCTAGACCGGAAGCTAGAGTGTATGGAAATGGCTGGCCTCGCGGGTGGCCATCTCCTCGTAGGTGGCCCGCTTCTGCCGCGTCACTTGTTGCGCCACCTGCATCAGCCGCTCGGCCTCTTAATAGATAGATCTTGGCTTCGCCCGATAACGGCTCTTCTCTTGGCGATTTGTCGTGGTCAACCAAATAGCGAACCCAAAATAACAAAGTGAATGCGTTATGGCTCATAAACCCCGGAGCGTGACTCCAGCAGCATCTTGTCCAGCTGGCCGCTCGCTTTCAATTTGGCGAGCCCGCGGTTAAAGGTCTTGATCAGGGCCTCGGCGTCCTCTCGCTTGCGGCTGATCAGCAGGTGCCCTTCGACTGTCATCACAGGTTTGGCATGAGTAGTGAAGAGATCGACCGTGCTGGGTGGGTAGAACTGACGCAGGGAGTAGTAGCCGACATCGATGTTCTCCAGGGTCAGGTCGGCACGGCCGGAGAGCAACAGATCAAAGCTCTGGCTCAGCCGGGTGACGAACTGCACCTGCAGTGGCACCAGTTCGATGGCCTTAAAGAAATCTGCATTGTAGGTATAGCCACTGACCGCAGCCAGCTTGCGATCCGCCAGATCCTGATAGCCACGCCATTCCAGCGGATCTGACTTGAGATAGAACCAGACGTAAGTTTCGCTCAGGATGGGATCGCTGTAGAGATGGGTTTTACGCCGCTCGCTCGACTCATACCAGTGGACAGTGCCATCCACCACCCCCTCTTCCGACAGGCGAAAGGCCCGCTTCCATGGCAAGAACCTGTAGGTGACGCTCACCCCTTCACTCTTGAACGCCTCGCTCACCACGTGGGGGATCAGCCCCTGATATTTCAACTTCTCGGAGCAGTAAGGGGGATACTCTCCCGTGGTCAGGGTCAGTTCCTGCGCCCAGAGCCCGTGGCAAAAAAGGCTCCCCGCCAGCAACCAGCTTATTTTCATCCCGATGCCCTCTTGCTCTGTTTTCCCAACTATAGACCGCCCCATTGAAAAGATTGCCGGATTGCCGGGGAACCGTTATGTTCCCCCCTTTTCCAGGCAAACGCGCCGCGTCACAAGGATACGAAGATGCCCAGGCTAGACAGCATTCACCTCTACCCCATCAAATCGACTGCAGGTATGCCGCTGGCTCGCGCCCGCGTGACCGAAGAGGGACTGGCAGGGGATCGCCGCTACATGGTGGTCAAACCGGACGGCACCTTTATCACCGCCCGTACCCATCCCCAGCTGCAACAGGTCGTGGCCACCCCCATCGAAGGAGGCTTGCAACTGCGCTATCCGGGCTTTGAACCGCTCACCCTGCAAGAGGTCGACTTCAGCCGCGCCCCGCAAGCTACCGGAGTCTGGAGCGACCGTTTCACCGCCCTGCACACCGACCCCAAAGCCGATGGCTGGCTAAGCCGGGTGGCAGGGGAGACGGTGCAACTGCTCTGGCTGGGTGAAACCTCTGATCGCTTTCGCGAGAAGACCGGCACCCGGGTCAGCTTTGCCGACGGTTATCCGCTGCTGCTGATAAGCCAGGCCTCCCTTGAGGATCTCAACCTGCGCTCCGATGCGCTGCACCAGATGAGCCAGTTCCGCACCAATCTGGTGGCAAGCAACACCCAGCCCTTCGAGGAGGACAGCTGGGTACGCATCCGCATCGGCGAGGTGGAATTCAAGGTGGTCAAGCCCTGCAGCCGCTGCATCATGACCACGGTGGAAGCGGGCACCGATCGTTTCAACGCACTGAAAGAGCCGCTGGCCACCCTCACCCGCTACCGCCGTGGCGAGGATGGCGAGGTCTACTTCGGCCAGAACCTGATCGCCCTGAACGAGGGGTGGATTGAGGCTGGCAGCGAGATCGAGGTGCTGGAGCGCACCCGTCCTGTGGTCTATCCCGCCGCCGCACCGAAGAAGCGCGAGCTGGTCTGCGTGGCCCGCGAACCGCTGGCGCGGGACCTGGAGACCTTCTGGTTCGAAGCCGCCGATGGCGAGCCCCTGCCCGACTACCTGCCGGGCCAGCATCTGCCCATCAGTCTCGATATCAAACACGAGCGGGTTCAGCGGCGCTATACCCTGAGCTCCACGCCGGATCAGCCGGAGCGTTACAGCATCAGCGTCAAGAAGGTGGAAGGTGGCAGCATCTCCCACTGGCTGCACCAGCAGTTGCAGGTGGGCGACCGGCTGCTGGCCGTCAACCCCGCTGGCGAGTTTCACTTAGGGTCCGAGCGCAACCTCCTGTTGCTATCGGCAGGCTCCGGCGTCACCCCCATGCTGGCGATAGCCCGCACCCTGGCGCTGCGTGGCGAACTGGGTGATGTTCACTTTATGCACCTGTGCCGCAGCGAGGCGGATATTCCCGCCGCCAGCGAGCTGCACGCCATGACGCAGCAGGGGATGACCCTCACCCTGATCCTGAGCCAGCCGGACAATCACTGGCAGGGGCTGCAAGGGCGACTCAATGATGAGCATCTGCAACTGATCAAAGGGCTGGCCGAAAAAGAGGTCTTTATCTGCGGCCCCCACGGCTTTATGGCCGATGCGGCAGCGAAAGTGGCGGCCCTCGGCGTTCCGGCCGCACGGATCAAACAGGAGAGTTTTGGCGGCGCCATTCTCTCGGTGGCCCGCCCCCATCAGGCGGTGCAACTGCGCATCGGCGCCCAAACCTTTACCGGCAACAATCAGGGCACAGTGCTGGATCAGGCCAACAAGCAGGGGGTTGAGCTGCCCTGGAGCTGCCGCGCCGGCATCTGCGGCAGTTGCAAACAGACGCTGCTCTCGGGCGAGGTGGATCACCCCGACGCCCCCGCCATCACTGCCGCCGAACGGGCCGAAGGCAAGATCCTCACCTGCTGCGCCGTGCCGCTCACCGACCTGAAGATCTTATGATCAACTGAACGGTCCGGGTTAACTCACGCCAGCCCAGATGTCCGGAGTCAATTCTCCGGACATCTTTTGCCACCCCTGTTCGCCCGATTCTCCGTTTATTTGTCCCCATCGCCTTCGTCGGTGAATTTACCTTCCTATACTCTCAGAGCAAAAAGCCTTGCCAGCCATTGACTTGGCAATGGGCCAAAAGACGCTCCCTGATGAGAATAAGGACGCTCCACCATGGAACAGAACAAACCTGCCTTTCAGCTCAATCTGCTGCTATCCGTCATCACCCTGATCCTGCTGTCGCTGGTGTTTTTCGCCTATAGCTGGGCCGGAAAACATTTGGAAGAGAGCTATCGGCAACAATATGTCTCCTACTTGCTGGCCGATGAACTGCGCCAATCCTCCGATGATCTGACACGACTCGGGCGCACCTACGTCATCACCAAGGATCCAGCCTATGAGCAGCAGTACATGCGGATCCTGGCCATTCGCAACGGCGAACAACCCAGGCCAGATGGCTACAACCGTATCTACTGGGACTTTGTCGCCGCCAACGGCCAGAATCCTCGCCCCGACAGCAATATTCGCCGCGGCCTGATCGACCTGATGAAGGATGCCGGTTTCACTGACGGTGAGCTCGCCAAACTGAACGAGGCCAAAAATAACTCGGATGCCCTGGTCAACACCGAGGTCGCCGCCTTCAAGCTGGTACAGCAGAGCGATGGCGACCCGGTTGCCAACCAGCAAAAGGCCATCGCCATGATGCATGACAAGGCCTATCACCAGAACAAGGGGCGCATCATGTCCCCCATCGATGACTTCTACGTCATGATGGAGCAGCGCAACCAGGAAGCGGTCGAGAGCGCCATCGCCAATACCAACATGCTGCGCTATCTCTTTATCGCCCTCGGTCTGCTGTTGATGTTCTTCCTCTGGCGCACCTACCGCTCCCTGCTCGATCTGGTGGGCACCTCGGTCGAACAGTTGAAGCAGGACCTGTACCGGATGGCGGAAGGGGACTTTGCCCACCCCATCAAGGTACCGCAAGGGGCAAAAGAGAGTCTGATAGGTCTGCTAGGCAGCATGCAGACCACCCTCAAGGGGATCATTGGCAAGGTCTCTCACTCCAGTGAAGAGCTATCAAGCTCAGCCGACAGCATCGCCCAGATCGCCGAGCAGACCGCCCAATTTGCCACCGATCAGCAAACCAGCACCCAAACCATGGCCGCCGCCATCGAGGAGCTGGTGGTGAGCATCAGTCACCTCTCCGACAACGCCAGCCATGCCGATGAGTTGAGCAAGGTCTCGGCCAATACTCTGCAGGAGGGCTCAGGGGTCATTAAAGAGACCCTCGACAGCATAGAGAATATCTCCACCACGGTGGGGGATGCGGCGTCCACCATCTCCGAGCTCAACGGCCATACCCAGCAGATTTCGGAGATCATCGCGGTTATTCGCGGCATCGCCGACCAGACCAACCTGCTGGCGCTTAACGCCGCCATCGAGGCGGCGCGGGCCGGTGAGCAGGGTCGCGGCTTTGCGGTGGTGGCCGACGAAGTGCGCAATCTGGCCAGTCGCTCGGCTGCCTCGACCCAGCAGATCACCGGGATGATCAGCAAAATCCAGAGCGGAGCGGATGCTTCCATCCGCAGCATGGAGAACACAGTCAACAATGTCTCCCGCGGGGTCACCCTGGCCAACCAGACCGGACAGGCCATCGCCAGCATTCAGGATCACGCCTCCAACCTCACCGGCCTGATGGGGGAGATCAGCCACACCCTGCGCGAGCAGTCCACCGCCGCCAACGAGGTGGTCTCAACCGTCGGCAACATCACCTCCCTCTCCGAACAATCGGGGGATGCCGCCCGCCATGTGTCGCAAGAGGCGGCCAAGCTCAAGCAGCTGTCCCGGGTGCTGCGCCAGGAGATGGGGTACTTCAAGCTTTAAAGACCACTGCAAAGCAAAACGGCTGCCTTTGGGCAGCCGTTTTTTATTCGGGGTTATCCCCAGTTTCAGTATCTATCAACCACGCAGGGCGGCGATACGCTGCTCGATGGGCGGGTGGCTCATAAACAGCTCGCTCATGGAGCGTTTGCCGTTGATACCAAAAGCCATCATGGAGCCCTCCATCTGCGGCTCGGCACCGCGGGAGAGTCGCTCGAGGGCGGCAATCATCTTATCGCGACCAGCCAGCTTGGCTGCACCGGCATCGGCACGGAATTCGCGCTGACGGCTAAACCACATGACGATGATGGAGGCCAGAATACCGAACAGCATCTCCAGCACGAATACGGTCGCCATATAGGCAAGACCGCCGGAGCTGCTGCTCTCTTCCTCGTTGTTGGAGCTGAAGAAGTTGCTGATAACACCGGCCACGATACGGGCGAAGAACATCACGAAGGTGTTCACTACCCCCTGGATCAGAGTCAGGGTCACCATGTCACCGTTGGCCACGTGGCTCACCTCGTGGGCCAGTACCGCTTCCGCCTCGTCACGGCTCATGCTGTAGAGCAGGCCGGAAGAGACCGCCACCAGCGAATCATCGCGGCGGGCACCGGTGGCAAAGGCGTTCATCTCGGGGGAGTCGTAGATCCCCACTTCCGGCATCTTGATCCCCGCTTCACGGGCCTGGCGAGCGACAGTACTCACCAGCCAGTGCTCGGTCTCGTTACGGGGCTGCTCGATAACCTGGACGCCATAGCTGCGCTTGGCCATCCACTTGGACATCAGCAAGGAGATAAAAGAGCCACCAAAACCGAACACGGCACAGAACATCAATAGCCCGGAAATACTCGACTTGTTGATCCCCAGCACCGAGAACAGGATATTGAGTACCACCCCCAGCACCAGCATCACGGCCAGGTTGGTCACCAGGAATAGCATTATTCGCTTCATATAGACTCCTTGTGAAGATAACTGTCACGTCAAGGGAACACCCAGTGGCCCCACCTGAACATGTGAATGATCGCCATTCTAGGGCGATTCGATGAATGTTCGCTGAATATGCCGTTACAGTAGTGGCGAGATATCAAGACGGCCCTGCAAATTGGCCTCCAGTGGATTGTTTATAAAGGGAATTTCTCCGAGAAATGGCGCTGGCAGCAAGCCCCTCAGGGTGTCCAGATTTTCCTGATAATGGCTCATGGAACCATGTAGCCGATTAATTACCCACCCCGCCACCGGCAGCTGATCATTGCGAATGGCGGCAAAGGTGAGCAACGCATGGTTGAGGCAGCCCAGCTTGGCCCCCACCACCATGATCACCGCCATGTTCTCCTGCTTGACCCAGTCCGACAGCAGATGCTTGCGATCGAGCGGCAAATACCAGCCCCCCGCCCCTTCCACTACCACAAGCTCAGCCCCTGCCTGTTCAATCTTGCGCAACCCCTCGCTCAATCCCTGCATGGTGATGGGCTGGCGCGCCTCGCTGGCAGCGATATGGGGGGCAATCGGCGGCTCATAGGCGAACGGATTGACCACCTCGTAGGGCAGCGGCAGGCTCGCCGCCTCCTGCAACAGGACGGCATCCAGGTTGCGCAGCCCGTCCGGGGTGCGGGCACATCCGGCCGAGACCGGCTTGTAGCCTGCGCACTTGATCCCCTGTGCGTTGAATTCGCGCAGCAGGGTGCGCGCCACCAGCGTCTTGCCCACATCGGTATCGGTGCCGGTGATAAAGAATGATTTCATACGGTTCTCTCCTTGGCAGGGCCCGTTGACTACCCTGCACACACTGCGATTCCCGGCGCTCAGCAAGGCTTGCTGAGGCGGCCGAGGCACACTCGATAACTGGCGACCAGCCGGCCATCGGACTGGCGAAACGCCTCATACGCCTGCGCCAGCTGCTGCAATCTGGCGCGACCGCTCAGCCCAGCCGGGGCGGTGCTCCCCTGATTGTCATTGACCTGATTGGCCCCAATCCCCTTGAGATCGCGCAGCAGCTGCGGCAATTCAAGATAGGCGAGATCCCAGGTGATAGAGCGCAGTTCGGGATCAGATACCCCGGCACCAGCCAGCGCCTGCTCCAATTGTGGCAGGCTGAGGAAGCGATTGACATGGGCGCGACCATCAAGCTGCTGCCAGGCGGCTCGCAACTGCCAGAGCGACTCATCGAGCAGGGTCGAGAAAAAGATCTGGCCGCCCGGTTTGACCACCCGCAGCAGCTCGCCGAAAGCCTGGGCCGGACGCTCGCACCACTGCAACGCCAGACTGGAGAAAACCCAGTCGAACGTGTTATCGGCGAAAGGCAGCTGCTCCGCATCGCCGCACACCAGTCGAGCACTGCTGCCACGCAAGGCAGCCTGCGCCAGCATACCGGGGGCGAGATCCAGCCCCACCAGCTGGTGACAGCGATTCGCCAGTTGGGGCAAGAAAAAACCGGTGCCGCAGCCCAGATCCAGTCCGCTCACCGTCAGATCAGTGCCAACCGGCCTGTCTGGCATCCACTCCAGCAACGCCTGACCCACCTCCTGCTGAAAGTGGGCATGGGCATCGTAGTGACGAGCGGCGGCGCCGAAACGGCGAGCAAGCTGCGCCTTGTCGACCGTTTGAAAACGCTCAGCCATGGCAAGCCTCCCCAACCGTTGTCGCAGCAGGGCAGACCCCCAAGGCATCGAGCAGGCGATCCACATCCTGCTCGCGGTGAGCCGCACTCAAGGTGATACGCAGCCGCGCCGTACCGACTGGCACCGTGGGCGGGCGAATGGCGCTCACCCAGACGCCGCGATCCCGCAGTCGCTCGGCCAGTTGCAGGGTGGCTCTGCTCTCCCCCACCAGCAGCGGCTGGATCGGGGTATCGCTCGCACCAAGTTGCCAACCCTGATCCTTTGCCCCTTGCCGGAAGCGGACGATCAGCTGACCAAGATGAGCGCGGGCCTCGTCGGCTGCGCGCACCAGTTCGATGCTCTTGCTGACCGCGCAAGCCTGGGCGGCGGGCATATGGGTGCTGTAGACATAGTGGCGGGCGAAGTTGACCAGATACGCCACCAGCTCGCGGCTGCCGCCGACAAAGGCACCGGCGACGCCAAGCGCCTTGCCAAAAGTGCCCATCTGGATGTGTACGCTGGCAGGCGTAACTCCCTGCGCCGCCAGGGTGCCGCGCCCCTCGGGGCCCAGCACGCCGAGACCGTGGGCATCGTCGATCATCAGCCAGTTGCCGCTTTGGGCGGCGAGGGTTGCAAGCGCGCGCCAGGGAGCCTGATCCCCGTCCATGCTGAACACCCCCTCCGAAACAATCAGCCCGCGATTGGGCTCAAGCTGCCGCTCAAGAGCCGCCATATCGTTGTGGGCAAAGCGCTTCATCTTGCAAGGGAGCTGGCTGCCCATCTCCTGCAAAGAGGCGTGGTTGAGTTTGTCCTGCCAGAGCAGATGCGCCTTGCCAAGCAGCGCTTTGAGCACCGCCTGATTGGCAGAAAAGCCGCAGTTGAACAGCAGTACCGCCTCCACCCCGAGCCACTCGGCCAGGGTCTCCTCAAGCTGTTGGTGGGCACCACTGTAACCGGTCACCAGCGGCGAGGCGCCGGCGCCCGTGCCATAGCGATCAACCCCCTCCTGGAAGGCGGCCTTGATGGCGCCGTGATCCACCAGTCCCAGATAGTCGTTGGCGGAAAAGTTCAAGTATTCGCGCCCTGCAACCCTGAGCCGCCCGCCACTCGCCCCGTCGGTCGCGATGCGGTTTCGCAGCAGGCCAGCCTGTTCGCGCCCGGCCAGCGCCGCGCCCAATGCAAAGGGGCCTGTGACTGCAGGGCCCGTCATGACCGCACAGTCTCTGCACGGGGGCGGGTGGCGTCATAAAACATTTCGGCAGGTTCGCTCTGGCGGCTCACCTCGGCCAGCAGCTCTGCTTCCAGTTCCAATATCTGAACCTGCTCCGGCTTCTGGGCCCACTGGGCGGGGCGAATGCCAAGCCGCTTGAACAGCTGCATATCGCTGTTCTCGTCCGGGTTGGGGGTAGTCAGCAACTTGCAGCCATAGAAAATGGAGTTGGCCCCCGCCATAAAGCACATCGCCTGCATCTGCTCGTTCATCTTCTCCCGCCCGGCAGAGAGGCGCACATGGGAGGCGGGCATCATGATCCGTGCCACGGCAATGGTGCGGATAAATTCGAACGGATCGAGGTTCTCCTGATCCTCCAGCGGCGTTCCCTTCACCTTGACCAGCATGTTGATGGGTACGCTTTCGGGATGACGGGGCAAATTGGCCAGCGCCATCAACAGGCCCGCCCGATCTTTCGCCTGCTCACCCATGCCAACGATGCCGCCGGAGCAGACTTTCATGCCGGCGCCGCGCACATGCTCCAGGGTATCGAGCCTGTCCTGATAGGTGCGGGTAGAGATGATCTCGCCGTAAAATTCCGGCGAAGTATCGAGGTTGTGGTTGTAATAATCGAGCCCCGCAGCGCCAAGACGCGCCGCCTGATCGGCGGTGAGCATCCCAAGCGTCATGCAGGTCTCCATCCCCAGCTCCCGCACCTCTTCAATCATCCGGATGATGTAGGGCATATCTTTTTCTTTGGGGTTACGCCAGGCGGCCCCCATGCAGAAACGGGACGAGCCGTTGGCCTTGGCTTCGCGGGCCCGCTCCAGTACTTTTTCCACCTCCATCAGCCGTTCGGCCTCAAGGCCGGTGTGGTAACGGGCGCTCTGGGGGCAGTATTTGCAATCTTCCGGGCAGGCGCCGGTCTTGATGGAAAGCAAAGTACTCACCTGCACTTCGTTCGGGTCGAAATGGGCGCGGTGGACGGTCTGGGCCTGAAACAGCAGATCGTTGAATGGCAGGGCAAACAGGGCCTGAACCTCGGCGAGGGTCCAGTCATGACGAAGGGCGTGACCGCCCGCGGTGAGAGCATTCATACATGGCTTCCGGTTGTTATTAGTGGGATCCTGTGCCCGCCATCTTGGGATGGACGGCCACCAAACCCGCCGCCGGGCCCACGCGCTCAGGGTGATGCGCTGTGCCAAGTGGCTGAAATTGTTGGCTAGTGTAGAGAGCAGGCGTAGACTGTCAACACCGACCAGATCAAACCAATTGACAACAGAACAACAAATGACCAATCAAGAATTCGACCTGCACCACATCTGGCACCCCTATACCTCCCTCACTCACCCCCTGCCCTGCTATGAAGTGGCCAGCGCCAAAGGGGTGAAGATCACTCTCAGCGACGGCCGTGAACTGGTGGATGGCATGAGCTCCTGGTGGGCTTGCGTGCACGGCTATCAGGTGCCGGAGCTGGACGCCGCCGCCACCGCCCAGCTCGGCAAGATGTCCCACGTGATGTTTGGCGGCCTCACCCACGCCCCGGCGGTCGAGCTCTGCCGCAAGCTGGTGGAGATCACCCCGCAAGGGCTTGATCGGGTATTTCTGGCCGATTCCGGCTCGGTGGCGGTGGAGGTGGCGCTCAAGATGGCGCAGCAGTACTGGCATGCCAAGGGGACGCCCAGAGCCAAATTCGTTGCCCTGCGCGGTGGCTATCACGGCGACACCTTTGGCGCCATGAGCGTCTGCGATCCCGATGGCGGCATGCATGAGCTCTATAAGGGATTCCTGCCGGAGCACTACTTCGTCCCTGCCCCGAGCTGTCGCTTCCACGCCGAGTGGGACGAGCAGTGCGTGGTGGAGCTGGCCACACTCATGGCCGATAACCACGAGGAGATCGCCGCCATTGTGCTTGAACCCATAGTGCAGGGGGCTGGCGGCATGCGCTTCTATCACCCCCGCTACCTGCAGTGGGTGCGCGCCCTGTGCGACGAGTTCGGCGTCTTGCTGATTGCCGACGAGATTGCCACCGGCTTTGGCCGCACCGGCCAGCTGTTTGCCTGCGACTGGGGGGGGATCAGTCCCGACATCATGTGTCTGGGCAAGGCGCTCACTGGCGGCTACCTCACCCTCTCGGCGACCCTGACCAGCGAGCATGTTGCCCGCACCATCTGTGACGGCAAGGCGGGGGTCTTTATGCACGGCCCCACTTTTATGGGCAACCCCCTTGCCTGCGCGGTGGCCAACGCCTCCATCGATCTGCTGCTGGCCTCCCCGTGGCAGGAGCGGGTGCGCGCCATCGAGCATCAGCTGCGTACCGAGCTGGTGGAATTGACCCTGCACCCGGCGGTCGCCGATGTGCGGGTGCTTGGCGCCATCGGGGTGGTGGAGATGAAAGAGCGGGTGAATGTGGCCCGCATCCAGCGCAAGTTTGTCGAACTGGGCGCCTGGATCCGCCCCTTTGGCAAGCAGGTCTACCTGATGCCCCCCTTCGTTATCACTCCTGAAGAGCTTCGGGTGTTGACCGCTGCCATCCGTCAGGCCATCGCCGAAGGCGAGTGTTAATACATGCAGCGGGCGGCCCTCGCAGCCGCCCGTTTGACTACCGGCATTTGATATATGCAGAGGGCAACTTTATCCACTTCAGTGCGGTTTCACTTGCTGTAATGTGAGCAACACACCAGACCTGAGACCCCAAGAGGGGTAAACTGCTGCGGTTTTACCATCAAGAAAGACTGCTCATGCGCCTCTCCATTGCTGCCAAAATCAACTTTTTCCTGCTCTTCATCTTCTCCATGGTCCTGGTCTTCTCCGCCGCCTATCAGGCGGTGCGCGAGCGGGATCTCATCCTGACCCTCATCAAGGAGCAGAGCCGCGAGCAGACCGAAGCCTATTTCGACGGCCTCAATATGCTGATGCTGACCGGCCAGATGGATGCCCGCGATACCCTGCGCGGCAAGTTTCTCGACCACGCCCATGTGGAAGATGCCCGCATCGTCCGCGGCGATGCAGTAAGCAGACAGTTCGGGGCGGGACGAGAGACAGAGCAGGTAAAGGATGAGTTTGATGAACTGGCTCTGGCGGGCAAGGGGAGCCTGGAGGTAGTACACGACGACATGCACAGCCGGCTGGTAGTGACCCGCCCGCTGCTGGCCCAGAAAGATTTTCGCGGCACCGACTGCACCAGCTGTCATCTGGTGCCGGAGAATACCGTGCTGGGTGCGGTGCGCTTTGATTACTCCCTCGATTCGCTGTTTACCCGGGTCGAGCAGAATATTCTCACCTCGGCGCTGATCCTCACCGGCATTTTCGGGATGGGACTGCTGCTGACCCTCTGGGTCATCCGCACCTGGATCGTGCGCCCCCTCAACCAGTTGACCCGCTCCATGGAAGAGGCCACCGACCTGCACGACTTCGGCCACCGGCTGGAGGGGGATGACGGGGATGAGATTGGCCGGGTGGCGGTGGCTTACAACCAGATGCTCGACAGCGTGGAGCGCCAGCTTGGCAAGCGAGCGCAAAGTCGCAAGCCCCAGTGTCGTATCGAAGAGTCGCGTGACCGTCCCGCCCCTTAACCTATGTAGTAGAACAACAAGCTGGCGATCAGGATAAGCAGCAGGATAGCCAGATTGACATGATAGGCATCCTCTTTGCGACGACTGCGCATCTTCTCCAGCAGCAGTACACTCAGGGTCAACAAGCTGCATCCCCATAAACCATAAACCAGTAAGGGGGTAAGAGCGGGATCCCAATAATCGCGCACCTCAATGCCGCCATAGACCAGGAAACCGTAAGCGACCTCCGGCCTGGCGTAGTGATACAGGGAGAGCAGCACAATGAAGCCGCCCCAGCAGAGCAGCACCAACCCCCGCAACAACCGTGTCAGCCAATCCGGCCCATGCCGTCTCTCTTTCACCCGCTTCTCCTGCGTCCGTGACACTCTTGTTGAGTGAACCCTGCCGAAAACCCCACTAGCGTCCGACATTTTTGCTTGTTTATCAAACCCGCGCGGGTAAGATTGACGGCTTAGTCTGCCAAGGTGGGCCATCTGTGCCCGGGCCAGACTCCCTAGTGTTGCAAATAGCGCTGCAAGAACAAGCTGGAGACAATATTTCGATGACGCACGCATCCGTAGTAGATGTGCTGGCCGGTAAGTATCCGGTCGGCACCACCCAAACTGTCAAAGGGTGGATCCGGACTCGCCGTGATTCCAAGGCGGGGATCTCATTTTTGGCCATTTCCGATGGCTCCTGTTTCCATCCGGTACAGGCAGTTGTCCCCAATACCCTGGCCAATTACGAGAATGAAGTGCTGCGTCTGACCACTGCCTGCTCCGTGGAAGTGACCGGCTTGGTTGCCGCCTCTCAGGGCAGCGGCCAGGCATTCGAACTGCAGGCGACCGAGGTGAAGGTGGTCGGCTGGGTCGAAGATCCGGACACCTACCCGATGGCTGCCAAGCGCCACAGCATCGAATACCTGCGCGAGCAGGGTCACCTGCGCGCCCGTACCAACATCGTTGGCGCCGTGACCCGGGTGCGTAACTGCCTCTCCCAGGCCATTCATCGCTTCTTCCACGAAGAGGGTTTCCTCTGGGTTGCGACCCCACTCATCACCGCCTCCGACACCGAAGGCGCCGGCGAGATGTTCCGTGTCTCCACTCTGGACATGGAAAACCTGCCGCGCACCCCGCAAGGCAAGGTGGACTACGACAAGGACTTCTTCGGCAAGGAGACCTTCCTGACCGTGTCCGGCCAGCTCAACGTCGAGACCTATGCCTGTGCCCTCTCCAAGGTCTACACCTTCGGCCCGACCTTCCGCGCCGAAAACTCCAACACCAGCCGTCACCTGGCCGAGTTCTGGATGGTCGAGCCGGAAGTGGCCTTCGCCGATCTGAACGATAACGCCGCCCTGGCCGAAGCCATGCTGAAGTATGTCTTCAACGCCGTACTGACCGAGCGTCGCGACGATCTGGAGTTCTTCGCCCAGCACGTGGACAAGGATGCCATCGGCCGTCTGGAGCGTTTCGTCTCCTCCGACTTCGCCCAGATCGACTACACCGACGCCATCGAAGTACTGAAAAACTGCGGCAAGAAGTTCGAGTTCCCGGTCTCCTGGGGTATCGATCTCTCCTCCGAGCATGAGCGCTATCTGGCGGAAGAGCACTTCAAGTCTCCGGTAGTTGTGAAGAACTACCCGAAAGATATCAAGGCCTTCTACATGCGCCTCAACGACGACGGCAAGACCGTTGCCGCGATGGACGTACTGGCCCCGGGTATCGGCGAGATCATCGGTGGCTCCCAGCGTGAAGAGCGTCTGGAGGTACTGGATGCCCGCCTGGCCGAGATGGGCCTGAACAAGGAAGACTACTGGTGGTACCGCGACCTGCGTCGCTTCGGTACCGTGCCGCACTCCGGCTTCGGTCTGGGCTTCGAGCGTCTGGTTGTATACGTGACCGGCATGGGCAACGTGCGCGACGTGATCCCGTTCCCGCGTACTCCGCGTACCGCCGAGTTCTGATCAGCGGCCTCTTGCCACTGCATTGCAAAAGCCGACCTGCGGGTCGGCTTTTTTATTGTCACCGATATGGGTGATACTCAGGATAAACCGGCACAAGGAACTGGTCGTCTATGGGATATCGCCTGCTGCTTTCTCTATTGTTGCTCTGGATACCTGCTCAGCTGTGGGCCGAGCCAGTTCGTCTGACCACCCTGGAGTGGCCTCCCTATACCAGTCAGAGTCTGCCCGATGGCGGCCTTACCGGTCATATCGTCAAGCGCGCCTTTGCCGAGGCGGGACTGGAGGTGACGTTCGACTTCTACCCCTGGCAGCGGGCGGTGCGGCTGGCGGCCGACCCGACCCAGCCTTATAGCGGCTATTTTCCCGAATACCTCTCCGACGCCTTGCCGACCTTGTGGCGTAGCTCCCAAAGCGTAGGGGACAGCGTGCTGGGCCTGGCCCAGCGGGCGGGAGACCTTATTATATGGCAAACGCTCACGGATCTCGCCCCCTACCGGATAGGTGTGGTCGAAGGGTACGTCAATACCCCGGAATTCGATGCCTTGATGGCCAGCAAGCGTCTCAACACCGCTGCCGTCGATGCGGACCTGCTCAACCTGCGCAAATTGCAGCGTGACCGGCTCGATCTGGCGGTGATCGACCGGGATGTCTTTCACTGGCTCATCAAGCATGATCACAAACTGGACGGCACCGGATTGCAGTTTCACCCGAAGATCCTCGAGCACAAAAGCCTGCACATCATGTTTCGCCCCGATCAGCTGGCGTTGCAGCAACGGCTGGCACAGGCCATTGCCAAACTCGATATTGCCAAGCTAAGCGAGGATTATCAGCGCCGCTATCTGCAGCAAGCGCCGGCAGCCAAGTGAGCCGACCCGCCGAAGTCAGCATTTGCAGGTAAAAGTAGCCTGAAGGCTGGCTTTTTAGCCCTCTTTTGTCGCTATTACCCCCTTTTCGGCCCCTCTTCTGCACTCCTGCCCCCCTCACTACCGCTGCCACCACCAAGATGGTGCGACCCCGAATGGGGCTGCTTGGCGACAAAAATGACATTTTCATTAGTGCGTGGTTTTTAAGTGGTTAAATCGAAATTCATCGAGTTATTGAAGTAACTCAATTTTTTCACCTATACGGAGGAGCAGAATAGCGCCTAACCCTTTTGGGCTAAATAAAACAAACAATGACAATTCATGGTTCAGGCTGCCCGCGGCAATATGGGTTGAATCACACGAGGTAACGGAATGATCTTGATGGAATTTTTGGTGGTACTCGGCTGCTTGCTGCTGGGTACCCGCTTTGGGGGCATGGGACTCGGTCTCATCAGTGGTATCGGTCTGTTCCTGCTGACCTTCGTCTTCGGTCTGGTACCGGGCGAACCGCCGGTGCAGGTGATGCTGACTATTCTGGCGGTGATCGGTTGCGCAGCCACTCTGCAGACTGCCGGTGGCCTCAACCTGATGATGCAGGTGGCCGAGCGTCTGCTGCGCCGTCACCCGCAATACATCACAATCCTGGCACCACTCACCACCTGGACCCTCACCTTCCTGTGCGGTACCGGCCACGTGGTCTACACCATGTTCCCCATCATTTCTGACATCGCGCTGCAAAAGAACATCCGTCCCGAGCGCCCGATGGCAGTCGCCTCCGTTGCCTCCCAGATGGCCATCTGCGCCTCCCCGGTCTCCGTTGCCGTGGTCTCCATGGTCTCCATCCTGGCGGCCGGTCACGGTATCGGTCAGGCTTACGGTCTGCTCGACATTCTGATGATCGCCATCCCCTCCTCCCTTACCGGTGTGGTCATGGCAGCCCTGTGGAGCCTGCGTCGCGGCAAGGATCTGGACAAGGACGAAGAGTTCCAGGCCAAGCTCAAAGACCCGGAGCAGCGCGCCTTTATCTATGGTGGCGGTGAAACCCTGCTGGGCACCAAGTTCCCGAAAGAGGCCTACTGGTCTACCTGGATCTTCTTCGCCGCCATCGCTGCCGTAGTATTGCTCGGTGCCAACGAAGCGTTGCGACCTGTGTTCACCATCAAGGACAAAACTGGCCCGCTCTCCATGAACCTGGTGATCCAGATGATGATGCTGATCGCCGGTGCCATCATCCTGATGCGCTGCAAGGTCAAACCGGGCGAGATCGCCAACGGCGCCGTCTTCAAGGCGGGCATGGTCGCCATCTTCTCCGTATTCGGGGTGGCATGGATGAGCGAGACCTTCTTCCAGGCTCACATGCCGCTACTCAAAGAGACCCTGGCCCATGTGGTACAGGCCCAGCCCTGGACCTACGCCCTGGTGCTGTTCCTCATCTCCAAGCTGGTGAACAGCCAGGCCGCCGCCCTCACCGCCATCGCCCCCATGGGTCTGGCGCTGGGTGTCGAGCCCAAGCTGCTGATCGCCTTCCTGCCGGCGAGCTACGGTTATTTTGTGCTGCCAACCTACCCGAGCGATCTGGCCTGTATCGGTTTCGACCGCTCCGGCACTACCCGCATCGGCAAGTTCATCATCAACCACAGCTTCATCATTCCGGGGCTGATCGGGGTCATCACCTCCTGTACCCTGGGCTTTATCCTGACCAGCATCCTGCTTTAATCAACACTCGCTGTTTAATCTGGTCCACAAGCCCCCGCTCGGGGGCTTGTTCTTTTCTATTCTCCCGCATCAAATGCCCTTGTTTATCAGAGCCCTCGCGATTGCCTGAACTGCTGATACTCAACAACAAACAGCACTGATAAAAAACGGGAGGCCATAGCCTCCCGTTTGGATTTGAGCGGGCCATGACGACCCGAATAAGGGATAAACCGGCTTATTTCGCCAGCTTGCCCAGCACCCGCTGCAGCAGGCGGATGCGCGGCTCGATGCTCTCCAGCAGCAGGAATTCCGCCTCCGAGTGGAAACCGCCCCCCATGGGGCCGAAACCATCGAGGGACGGCACACCCGCGGCGGCGGTGAAGTTGGCATCCGAGCCACCACCGGCCTCCAGCCAGTTGAAGGGGATCCCCTCCTCTTTGGCTGCCGCCTCCACCAGCGCCATCAGCGCCTCGGTGTCACCGCTCGGGCGCATCGCCGGCTTGAAGGTCTGGCGATCCACCTCAACCCGACAACCGGCGAGGAAGGGGTTGTTGGCCATAAAAGTAAGCCGGTCATGTACCGCAGCGGCCTCTTCGTTGCTCCAGAAACGCAGATCGACGATCGCCTCGGCAAAGTCCGGTACCACGTTAACGCCGGTGCCCCCCTGTACCACGCCGACGTTCATGGTGGTGCCCGTGGTCATGTTGACCTGTGCGTTGATGGCCAGCACCCAGTGCGCCAGCTCGGTGATGGCAGAGATCCCTTCGGTGAGGGCTGAACCGGCATGGGACGCCTTGCCGTGGAAGGTGATGCGGTATTTGGCGTTGCCCTTGCGGGCGCTGATAAGATCCCCGCTCGGGCGCGCCGCCTCGGCCACCAGCACGCAGCCGCTCTGTTTGGCCTTCTCCACCAGCCAATCTTTCGACCAGGGGGAGCCAATCTCCTCGTCGCAGTTGTAGCAGACCAGCACCTTGAGCTTGGCCAACTGCGCTGGGTCCATCTCTTTGAGGGCATACCAGATAGAGAGCAAGCCACTCTTCATGTCTGACACGCCGGGGCCAAAGGCTTGATTGCCTTCGATTTTCAGCGGGCGCTTGGCCGCCGTCCCCTCGGGGAAGACGGTATCCATGTGGCCCACTAGCATTACGTCGTAGTGATCGGCTCCCGGCGCATTGGTTGCCTCGAGGCAGGGGCCGCACTCGGCAGCGAACTGGTGGCGGGTCACCTGCCAGCCGATGGCCTCATATTTCTCGCTCATGATGTCGGCCACTTTCGCTACCCCGGCCGGGGTGCGGGTGCCGCAATCAAGGTTGATAAGGGGAGCAAGATCCGCCAGATAGGCATCCAGGGAAAAGGTGTTGCGAGAATCTGTCATTGTCGTCTCCTGAGGCGAGAGGGTGAGCCTCCCGTCCGACGGCCAAATGAAGGGAGCGGACGACCCATGCCGTCCGCTGCCCGGTTACATAAACAGCAGATAGTTGAGGGTCAGCGCAGTCACCAGCGCCCCCGCCATCGGCACGCTGGTGCGCTTGACCACGGTAAAAGGCGATACCTTGGCGATCCCCGCACAGGCGATCAGTACCGCAGCGATGGGAGAGACGGTACGGCCAATACTGGAGGCCAACTGCATCGGCAGCAGCATGGTGACCGCCGGCACGCCAAACTTGGCCGCCACCGCCGGTGCCAGGGTCGAGAAGCTGAGGAACGCCGCATTACCGGAGCCCATGATGACCGCCGCCACCATAATGAGGCCCACCATCACCAGCGTCATCAGACCGCTGCCGATCCCGGCATTGCTGGCCGAGTGCAGCAGGGTATCGATGGCGCCGATGGCCTTGAGAGATTCGGCAAACAGCTCGGCACAGACGATGAGCGCCACTACTGGGCCAAACACCTTGCCCATGCCATCGAGGAAGCTCGACAGACCGGCAAACGCGGTACGCACCGAGCGGCTGCGCAGCAGCTCACACAACATGCCGATAAAGACCGACAGCAGCATGGCCACCTCTACGCTCATCTTGATGTCGCTCACCAGCAGTTTGGAGAAGGTCATCATCAGCACGAAGGGGATGATGGGTAGCAGACCGTACCAGGTTGGCGCGTTCAGGGTCTCGCTGCCCTGCTCGTCCAGCTCGGCATGCTCGCCACGGTGTTGGGCTGGATCCCACCCCTCCTTGCGATCGCAGTGCCGCTGCCAGAAGAAGTGCAGCACCATTGTCACCAGTAGCATGGGGGCCACCAGCCAGATCTGGTAGTCAACGAAATAGCTGGTCGGATCCATGCCGGACTGACCGGCAGAGAAGATCGCGTTGGTCTGGGTCGGGCCAATCTCGAACGCCTGGGAGGTGGCGATGACGCCACAGGCGGAGGCCGGACTGATACCGAGGTTACGCATCACCGGGTACATGGTGACCATCAACAGCAGGCCAAGGCCGGTGGCAGAGGTGACGAAGAGGGAAACGAACACCGCCACCAGATAGCAGATGGAGAGCATCAGGTAGCTGGACTGGATCCTCGCCACCGGTTTGACCGCTACCCGCACCAGCGCCTGGGAGGCACCAATATGGGACATATAGGTGGCAAAGCCGGCGACCGCCATAATGGTGAGGCCCAACCCCGCCGCGCGGTAGGAGAAGATCCCCTTGAACACCTCGAACAGGTCGAACAGGGCGAAGCCGGTGCTCTTGTCAGCGGGGAGAATGGGATGTAGCCCCAGCCAATAGGCGACGGCGAAGATGGCCATGCCCGCCAGTGCCAGCACCGCCTGCGGGTTGTAATCCTTGATAATGCCGTAGACCACGGCGACCAGAACGAGCAAGACGAATAACAGTTCCAATATTCACTCCAGATAGATTTATCGAAGAGCGAAATCTAGTGATCTGACCTCAGTTTGCCTTTGATCCCTATCAAGAAAGGTGTCATCATCGTGATTAACTAGCGCAATATGTCGATAGCGAAACACATTTCAGTCATTTCAACTACCGCAAAACCTTGATCGCCCCTTATCCGGGAATTGTGTGACGCGACTCCCCTCTTTTTTGCGTTGGATCAACATATAACAGCGCCGAAGTGGCGAAGATGCGCTTCGACATATAGCGACCATTTCGCGCCGGAGAGAGTTATGACAAGCCAAGCCACCGCAGGTGCTTCGACCTGCGACTACAAGCTGTGGGACATCCTCGTCGAGTCTGCAAAGGAACGCACTACCATTCGTTACTCCAAACTGGCCAAGCAGGCCGGGCTGGAAAAGTGCCAGGATGAACTGCGCACCCTGCTGCAACGTATCCGCATGTACTGCACCGAAAACAACCTGCCGATCCTCTCCGCCATCGTGGTGGATGACGTGGGCAAATACACTGGCCTCTCTTCCAGCCTGCCGGATGCACCCTGGGAGCGCGCCCGGGTCTTTGACCATGAGTGGTCCACCCTGCACTGATTAGGGTACCTGACGATGCCGCCCAACACGCGCCTGCGAGCGCGTGTTGGCTATCTGGCGTTTGCCCTTTCTCTTTTTCCCCTGCAATAGCCGTTGTGCTCTTGCAATAACCGCTTCCCATCGAGCCCACCTGCTACTGCGCTCATCCGCTTGAGCTCAAACATGCCGTTCAGGGGGGATCCGTGACGAGAATCCCGCTCACTCCCGACCATCGGCGTTGCCATGGGATTGCCACAATGCCAGAATCAGGCCCTTGCACTGTGTTGATTCGGATTTTCGGGACGCGGCCCACCGCCTGCGCCCACCAGAGAAGGACTCCCCATGGCCATCACCCTCTATGGCATCAAAAACTGCGAGCTGTTCTTAGTAGAAAAGCCGAGGCTAGGAGTGATTATTGCATTTATTTTTTAGGGCTTTAACGATAATGGAAATAACATATCTTGACCAAGATCTAAGCACATTCGTTCTACCTACAAACTTCGCGATCTTTGGACCAACTTTCCAATATGTTGCGATGAATACCCTACCGAGTAAATGATACTGAAGAATATGGTCACGATACCATCTCAAAAACATTACATCAGGATGATTAGGGTCATCGTATGCAACAGATGCAACGAAACATGTGGCTCCCGACTTACTTTCAATACGCATGTTACCTGCCCCAGTTTTTATATCTGAGGTAACACTCTGGCGTGTCAAGCGACCGCTTTTTTCTAACATGCTGAAAGTGTCGATATGATCTTCAGCCACTTTCTTTCCTGCAATATAATCCATATTTTGTTCACGTGATTTTGTTTCCAGCCTAAGAGCCTCTTCAGCAGCTTTTGCTAATAGGTTTTTAGTCTGCTCTTCATCAAGGCTACGAACGGCAGCATCAATAAGAGAACCAGCCCTCAAGCCATTATCATGAAGCGACTGCAATGAGTTGCTTTGTGTTTTTGAGGGGAGATTGCCATCATTGCTCATGATAGTTCCTTACGATTGCAGAAATAAACAAACTTAACCAATGGACTGACCATAGATTTAGTTAATAGCTTTATAACTTTATGTTTTCCTATGATCTTAGAAAGATGCTCACCATGGGTGTAATACCAAACTATAAAACTCCTCCCATAAGATGTATTGATCAGATGGGAGTCTCTCCAATAGCGTAGCACTTGAGTTTCCCAAGCCTGCTCACCATAACACACTGTAGCAATGAAACATTTAGATGGTGTATATGCAACTACATTAAGCTGACCTGCTGGCATAGTTACACTATAGCTTGCGGATTGAACCTGCCCGGTTGATATAGTTTTCCTCAGCAACTAAATTTCTTTTTTAGCATTGCTTTTTATCAACTCATTCTCTAGCCTTGTAGCCTGAGCTAACATAGCACGTGCGGCAGATATATCGTCATCATATAACCAAGATGCCGCCTTCATCACGTTCTCTGGGATGTGAGCCAACACGTCATCATGTGACATAGAATCTAACGCTGAATTCAATTCAGAGAACCCCAACGATGGCTCTTTTACATTAATCCTTATAGATTTGTAGGTAGTACATTTCACTTTGTGCTTGTGTATAACCTTTGATAGAAGGTCATATCTTTGATTAGCAGAAAGGTATGGTGGAACCAGTTCAACAAGCCTTTCCATTGTTTGACCAGATAGTTTTGTATTTCCACTTTTCCAAAGAGGGAAAGTTTTTCTAGCGTAACTCTCGGCAGATGAACCATACATATCACCATAATCTGAAAGCATGCTATCAAGAGCATCGGTATCAAAGTTAAAGAATGCTTGACGAATATCTGTGATAGCATCTCCAAAACATGACATCAAAACACGATATTTTGATGGCGTCTGTGACCCAAATCTTCTTCGATAACGCCAACTTCGATACCGCCCCATTACACTAATCCCTCGATAATAAAATATGTAAAATCATTAAAATTTCAGCGGGGCACAACTCAAGCAGTACAACACCCCGCGAAATACTACCAAATTACGTACAAAATCACAGCGACATACAAGTTATCCGATGGACACTCGACACGCTGATACCCAACCGCTTTGCCACTGATGCTTTAGCGATGCCTTGCGATAGAAGATGCAGCACCACGTCCCGCTTATCCATCGCTGTCGGCTTCCGGCCCTTGTAGACCCCCTTGGTCTTCGCCAAGGCGATACCTTCCGCCTGACGCTCTAGCATGATTTCCCGCTCGAACGTGGCGATGGCTCCGATCATGGTCAGCATCAGTTTGCCTGTCGGTGTGGCCGTGTCGATGCCCAGATTCTGGATCTGTAATGTTACCCCTTTGGCGTGTAACTGGTCTGTGATCTCCAGCAAGTGCCGGGTGTTCCAAACCAGCCACTCAAGCTTGGTCACTTTTATCAATTTCCGGTACTGACCAATTCAAGTACAGCTATCACAGGTAAAACCCGCGAGCCGAACCATCGGCGTTGCCATGGGATCGCCACAATGCCAGAATCAGGCCCTTGCACTGTGTTGATTCGGATTTTCGGGCACGGCCCACCGCCTGCGCCCACCAGAGAAGGACTCCCCATGGCCATCACCCTCTATGGCATCAAGAACTGCGACACCATCAAGAAAGCCCGCAAGTGGCTGGATGAGGCCGGTATCGACTACCGCTTTCACGACCACCGCGCCGACGGCCTGAACCCGGACGATCTGGACAGCTGGCTGGCACAACTCGGCTGGGAAGCGCTGCTCAACAGCCGCGGCACCACCTTCCGCGCCCTGCCGGACGAGGCCAAACAGGGGCTCGACACCGCCAAGGCGCGCGCCCTGCTGCTGGAACACCCGGCGATGATCAAGCGCCCGCTGCTGGATCGTGACGGCGAACTGACCCTGGGTTTCAAGGCTGATCACTACCAATCCCTCTTCTCCCGTTAAGGACAACTAAGGACAACTGATGTCGGATGTCATCGCACTGGCCAAGGAGCTGATCCGCCGCCCCTCCGTTACCCCCCTCGATGAAGGGTGCCAGACCCTGATGGCGGAGCGCCTCGCCAGGATCGGATTCGTTATCGAGCCCATGGTGTTTGAGGACACCACCAACCTCTGGGCCCGCCGTGGCAGCGAGGGGCCACTGTTCTGCTTCGCCGGCCACACCGACGTGGTGCCCGCCGGGCCGCTGGACAAATGGCACACCCCGCCGTTCGAGCCGACCATCAAGGATGGTGTGCTCTACGGGCGCGGCGCCGCCGACATGAAGGGCTCGCTGGCTTCCATGGTGGTGGCGGTCGAGCGCTTCGTGGCCGAACATCCGGATCACACCGGGTCCATCGCCTTTCTCATCACCTCCGATGAGGAGGGACCCTTTATCAATGGCACCACCCGGGTGATCGACACCCTGGAGGCCCGCAACGAGAAGATCCGCTGGTGCATCGTCGGCGAGCCCTCCTCCACCGCCGTGGTCGGGGATGTGGTGAAGAATGGCCGCCGCGGCTCCATCACCGGCGATCTGCTGGTACGCGGGGTGCAGGGCCATGTGGCTTATCCCCATCTGGCGGATAACCCCATTCACAAAGCCGCGCCAGCGCTGGCGGAACTCGCTGCCACCGAGTGGGATGAGGGTAACGCCTACTTCCCCCCCACCAGCTTCCAGATCGCCAACATATCGGCCGGCACCGGTGCATCCAACGTCATTCCGGGCGAGTTGCAGGTGCAGTTCAACTTCCGCTTCAGCACCGAACTGACCGACATGGATATCCGTGAGCGGGTCGAAGCGCTGCTGGATAAACATCGCCTCGATTATCAGCTGAGCTGGACCCTCTCCGGCCAGCCATTCCTCACCGACACCGGCGCGCTGCTCGATGCGGCTGTGGCGGCCATCGAGGCGGTCAATGGCCAGCAGCCAGCCCTGCTCACCACCGGCGGCACCTCCGACGGGCGCTTTATCGCCCCCACTGGCGCCGAGGTGATTGAACTTGGCCCCGTCAACGCCACCATTCACAAGGTGAACGAGTGCGTGAAGGAGGACGATCTGGATCTGCTGGCGGACATGTACCAAGGGGTGCTGGAGAGATTGCTAGCATGACGCAGGAGCAACTGCTGGGGCTCGATGAGAGCCACCTAATTCTGGTGGGGCGCGGCCCCCATCGGCTGACTGCCGCCACCGCGGCGGCCTTCAACGACATGCAGGTGGCGGCCGCCTATGAGGGGTTCAACCTGCAGGCAGCCTCCAGCTGGCGCAGCTTCGAGCGCCAGCTCGCCATCTGGAATGGCAAGTGGCGCGGCGAGCGGCCGCTGCTCGATGCCAACAGCCAGCCCATCGATGCCCTGCAACTGGGCGAGACAGAGCGGCTGCACGCCATCCTGCGCTGGAGCGCCCTGCCAGGCACCAGCCGGCACCACTGGGGGACCGATCTCGACATCTACGACCCCGACTGTCTGCCCGCCGATACCAAACTGGCGCTGGAGCCGTGGGAGTATGAAGCCGGGGGCTGGTTTGCAGACCTCAGCGAATGGCTCAGCGACCATATGAGCGACTTTGGCTTCTTCCTCCCTTATGCCAAACCGGTCGGGGCCGCGATCGGGGTCGCCTACGAGCCCTGGCATATCAGCTTCTCGCTGGAGTCTGACGAGCTGCGACTCGATCCCGCGGCACTGGCGCTGTGCCTGCAACAGGCGGATATTGAAGGCAAGTCGACCATATTGGCCAACCTTGATGACATCTTGACCCGTTATGTCACCACCTCTCCTGACGAAAGGACAATCCCATGAATCTCTGGCTCTGGATAGGGTTGCCGCTGCTCTTCCTGCTCGGGCTGTTTCTCAATGCCATCAAAGACATGAAACGACTGGAAAAGGAGCTGCCCAAGTACAAGGACAAGATCCGCGAAGTGAAGGATGACGAGGACGACTGACATCCCGCCTCCTCCCGTGGGGAGCACCCTTGTGCTCCCCTTGACTGACGCCGTGTCACTCCTCCTCCCACCGCCTCCCTGCCAATCCTTAAATCAACGCTCCTTTGACTCTGTTTTCGTTAGCCCCGTCACGCGCAACCATGCGGGGAAAAGGGATTAAAAATGTAAGAAAGTGCAAATTGATGCACAAATAAGCCACACAAGGGGGGCTTAACTGCATATAATGCGCCTACTTTGCAGATTGCCGGGAAGGAGTTCGCCCTTGGATGCCGCTACCATCAACAGTTTCTTTTTTGTCGCTGCCCTGTTGGTGGGGGCCAGCGTACTGCTCAGCACCCTCTCTTCCCGCCTCGGTATCCCTATTCTGCTTATCTTCCTCGCCGTCGGCATGCTGGCCGGTGAGGATGGCCCCGGTGGCATTCACTTTGCCGACTACTCCGTTGCCTATCTGGTGGGTAACCTGGCGCTGGCCATCATTCTGCTCGACGGCGGCATGCGCACCCGGGTCTCTTCGTTTCGGGTTGCACTCTGGCCTGCCTTGTCGCTGGCGACGGTCGGGGTGGCCATCACTACCGCTCTGACCGGCCTCGCCGCCGCCTGGCTGTTTGACCTCAACCTGCTGCAGGGGATGCTGATCGGGGCTATCGTCGGCTCCACCGATGCGGCGGCGGTCTTCTCCCTGCTCGGTGGACGCAGCCTCAACGAACGGGTGAGCGCCACTCTGGAGATAGAGTCAGGCAGCAACGACCCCATGGCGGTGTTTCTCACCGTTACCCTGATCGAGGTGCTCGCCACCGCCCAGCAGGGGCTGGATGGGGGCTTTCTGCTGTTGCAACTGCTCAAGCAATTCGGCCTTGGTGCAGCAATTGGCCTCGGCGGCGGTTGGTTACTGTGGAAGCTTATCAACAGTGCGCGGCTGGCTCCCGGTCTCTATCCGCTGCTCACCGTCAGCGGCGGCCTGCTCATTTTTGCCCTCACCACGGCGGTCGGTGGCAGCGGCATTCTTGCCATCTATCTTACCGGTCTGTTGCTCGGCAACCTCGCCCTGCGCAGCCGCAGTACCACCTTGTCGGTACTGGATGGCCTGACCTGGCTCAGCCAAATCGGCATGTTTCTGGTGCTGGGGCTGCTCGCCACCCCCAGCAATCTGCTACCCATCGCCCTGCCCGCGCTGGCACTGGCGATGTGGATGATCCTGTTCGCTCGCCCCATTTCGGTCTGGATCGGGCTGCTGCCATTCAAAAACTTCGCGCCGCGCGAGCGCTGGTTTATCTCCTGGGTTGGCCTGCGTGGCGCCGTGCCGATCATTCTGGCGGTGTTCCCCATGATGGCGGGGCTACCCAACGCCCAGCTCTACTTCAACGTCGCCTTCTTTGTGGTGCTGGTCTCGCTGATTTTGCAGGGCAGCTCGCTGCCGCTGGCATCAAAACTGGCACGGGTGGAAGTACCGGCACCACCGTCCCCCATCAACCGTTCAGGGCTCGAGATCGATCTCGACAGCCAATGGGAGACTTTCGTCTACCAGCTGGGGGCGGAGAAGTGGTGCATCGGTTCACCGCTGCGGGATCTCAAGATGCCCGACGGTACCCGGGTATGCGCCCTGTTTCGCGGCCGCGAGCTGCTCCACCCCTCGGGCAGTACCTGTCTGCAGGCCGATGACATCCTCTGCGTGATCGGTCATGAACGGGACCTCCCCGCCCTTGGCCAGCTGTTCAGTCAGGCGCCGGAGCAAGACCTCGGCCCCCGCTTCTTCGGTGATTTTCTGCTGGAGGCGGCAGCGCGGCTGGTCGACCTCGCCCCCCTCTACGGGCTGGATGTGAGCGAGGTAGCGGATCAGACACTGGGCGATTTTATTGCCAACCAGTTAGGCGATAATCTGGTGGTCGGTGACAACATCGAATGGCAGGGCCTGATCTGGACCGTGGCCGAAATGGACGAAAGCGTGCCGAGCAAGATTGGGGTGCGCTTTCAGGAAGAGGACCCGGTCTGATTCATCAGACCACCACACGTCCCCAAGCAAGAAGGGAGAGTGTTATGCCATATCAGAGTTTGTTGTCAGGCCAGCTGCCCCCCGCTGCCAATCTGGGGGTCATTGAAGGCTTTTTTGGCAAGGGATGGAGCTGGCAGGCCCGTACCCGCTATGCCCAGTGGCTGCCGCGCCACGGTTACGGCTTCTATATCTACGCCCCGAAAGAGGATGGCTATCTGCGCAAGCACTGGGCCCTCCCCTGGCCCGAACAGCAGTTGGCCGATCTCGCCGAGCTGGCGCGCCAGTGCCGCGCCAATGGCCTCGCCTTCGGGGTGGGCTTGAGCCCCATGGGGGCGCATCACGACTATGAGCGGCAGCGCCCGGCACTGCTTGAAAAAGTGCGTCTTATCGACGAGGCGCTGCAGCCCGATATTCTGGCGGTACTGTTCGATGACATGAAGGGGGATACCCCGGATCTGGCCCATCACCAGCTCACCATCGCCCACGATATCGCGGCTCACAGCAAGGCGAGCCGCCTCCTCTTCTGCCCCAGCTACTACTCGACCGATCCGGTGCTGGAGAAGGTGTTTGGTACCATGCCCCCCCGCTATCTCACGGATCTTGGCGCGCAGCTCGACCGCCGCTTCGAGATCTTCTGGACCGGCCCCAAGGTCTGCTCGACCGAATATCCGGCGGTACATCTCAAGCAGGTGGCCGAACTGCTCGGCCGCAAGCCCTTCCTGTGGGACAACTACCCGGTCAACGATGGCAGCAAGGCGAGCAGCTACCTGCACCTGCGCGCCTTCGAGAATCGCCCTGCCGAGCTGGCGGAGCTGGTATCCGGCCACGCGGTCAACCCGATGAAGCAGGCGGCGCTCTCCGCCCTGCCGCTGGCCACCCTGCCGATGAGCTACCGGCTCGGCAAACAGTATGATCCCGATCAGGCGCTGCACGCCGCCCTTAATGCCACCTGCGGCCCACAGATCTCGGCGATGATCGAGGCTGACCTGCCGCTGTTGCAGGATCTGGGGCTGGCCCAGCTCATCCCAGAGCAGATTGCCGCCCTCAAGGCGCGCTATCTGCCGTTTCGCGACCAATCCTGCGTCGACGAAATCGTGCGCTGGCTGAATGGCGAATATGTATTCGACCCCGACTGTCTGACTGATTGATTGAATCGCCAGGCGGGGAGCGTTAGAGTCTGTCTCGGCTGGCGTGATGGACGCAGCCCGGACCCAAGCTGGTCGTGCAATAGCCCTGACAGGCTGGTTTCAAGGGAGCTGGTATGGATACACATCTGCTTTACCAGAATCTGGCGGTGATCGGCGCCTTCTTGCTGATCTACAGCCTGATCGCGGGGCGCTTCGAATCAAAACTGGTCAACGGCCCCCTGCTGTTTCTGCTGACCGGCTGGCTGCTGGGGCCTGGCGGACTGGAGCTGCTCTCCCTCTCCATCGACAGCGCCGGCATCAAGCTGCTGGCCGAGCTGACCCTGGTTATCGTGCTGTTCAACGATGCCGCCAACACCAACTGGCAGGTGCTGCTGGCCAACAGGCAGCTCCCGATCCGGCTGCTACTGATTGGCCTGCCCCTCACCTTGGCCTGTGGCGCCCTGTTTGGTCACTGGCTCTTCCCCGACCTGCCGCTGCTGGAGATGGCTATCCTCGCCACCATTCTTGCCCCCACTGATGCGGCGCTCGGCAAGGCTGTGGTGAGCAACCCCGCTGTACCGGCACCACTACGAGAGGGGCTCAATCAGGAGAGCGGCCTCAACGATGGCATCTGTGTGCCGGTGCTGCTTCTGCTGCTGGCCCTTATCGCCCCCACCGAGCAACACACCGGCACCGCTACCCTTGCCCTCACCCTGATGCTGGAGGAGATCGGCATTGGTCTGCTGGTCGCCTTTGTGCTGACCAGCCTCACCATCCGGCTGCTGAAGATCTCCTATCTCAACGGCTGGCAACTGCCGCTCTGGCGTCAGCTCACCATGCCGGGGCTGGCGTTGCTCTGCTTTGCCCTGGCCCAGACCCTGGGTGGCAGCGGCTTTATCGCTGCTTTTGTCGGCGGTCTCTTTATCGGCCACCGGCTCGGCGAGCACAAGCACGCCTATATGAATAGCTGCGAAGGCTATGGCGACCTGCTCTCGGTGGTGATCTGGATGGTGTTTGGCGCGACCCTGATGCCCATCCTGCCGGAGCTGCTGCACTGGCAATACTGGCTCTATGCCGCCGCCAGCCTCACCCTGTTGCGGATGGTGCCAGTCTGGCTCAGCCTCATGGGTACCGGCCTCAAGCCTGAGCTCAAGCTCTTTATCGGCTGGTTCGGGCCGCGGGGTCTGGCCAGTATCGTCTTTGCGGTGATGGTGCTGCAAAACGAACCGGCGCTGAGCGGCCAGCGTCCCATCATCGCCACCGTACTCTGCACCATCATATTGAGCGTCATCCTGCACGGTCTCACCGCCAACCCCTGGGTCGAACGTTTTAAACCCCGCTGAGCCAAGCCGCACCCATAAAAATGCCACCGACCGGTGGCATTTTTCTTGTCTGGTGCGGGTCACTGACGGCTTTTAACCGAGCGCCAGCCAGACCCCCACCCCCAGCATCAGAGTCCCGGCGATGCGGTTCATCAGGGCAACATTGCCACTTTTGGCAAGGAAGTGACGCAGAGTACGGCCACCACTGGCATAGAGCAGCAGGCAGGAGAATTCGATAAACAAAATCAGCAGCACCAGCGCGGAGATCTGCGGCGCCATCGGCTTGCTGGCCGAAATAAACGGTGGCAACAGCGAGACCATAAAGGCCCACCCCTTGGGGTTGGCAATGGCGGTCACAAAGCCCTGCACCGCCAGCCCCATGGCACTGGTCTGCTGACTGGCCGAGAGATCCGCCACAATGGCCATCTTCCCCTTGGCCTGCCACATCTGAATGCCGAGCCACACCAGATAGGCGCCCCCCACATATTTGAAGGCGGCAAAGATCCCCGGATAGTTGAGCATGATGGTGGCTACCCCGATCACCGACAGTACCGAGACCAACCCGACCCCGATAAGCTCCCCCCACATCATATGGAGGGTACGGCGCACCCCCAGGCTCATTCCCAGGGTCATCGACAGGGTCATGCACATGCCGGGGGTCACCGAGACAAAGAAAAAGGTCGGGATAAACAGAGCCAGAATGGCCGGATCGATCCAGCTTGACACAACACACCTCCATGGCAATGGCAGATAACAACGCAACCGGAACACACAGATAACAGCACACCGCTGCAATTGGGCAAGACTCCGGGGGATGGCAATCTTGCCTTGCCAACCCAGTAACGACAAGCGAAAACATTCCCAAGCTTCAAGTCGCATCGCCGGGCTAAAGCGACACATTATGCCAACCGACCTGCTCACCGCCCACCCGACCATTACCTACTCACGCCCTCCGGACCTTAGGTACCGCAAAAAAGGGGAAGATTGATGCGAAGTCGCTGTTTTAAACGCCATTTTTTGGCCGTTGGTGCCATAAGGGGCTGGGCTACCCTGTCAAATATCGGTATGGTAGAGGCACGTCACTTCCCCTCACGTGAGCACACCATGAGCCTGAGATTCAAGAAACCCGCTTTTATCGCCCTGGGGCTCATCGCCCTTATTTCCGCCGCCTGGCTCGACTACTACCTGCCGGAGCACACCATCGCCACCATCACCGGGGTCGAGGTGAAGCGTACCGACAAGGATGGCCCCATCAGCCAGAAAAACCCGGCTGACGGCCCCACCACCGACGTCTATTACATCTACACCGAGCGCCCCGGCGAGAAGATCCGGGTGTTTCGCAATGAAGATACCGAGTGGGGCTGGCCCTTCTACTTCAAGTTCAACGCCGCCGACGTCCAAGCCAAGGCCAAGTCCATGGAGTTCGAGAAACGCCTGGCCATCATTACTTCCTACGGCTGGCGCGTGAACATGTTCTCCATGTTCCCCAACGTCACCAAGATTGAGAGCACAGAGCCTGACGCCTCCACCTGGAGCTTCTTCCGCTGGTTCTGGTTCGGCCTCTGGGCCCTGGTGATGGGCAAGGCAGCCATTGCGACCTGGCGCTACTTCGATCGTCTTGAGGACGAGATATGAGCGAGCCGAGCAAGACCCGCACCAGCTTCTACCGGCGGCTCTACGTGGCCTGGCTGATCAGCCAGGGCACGGATACGGTACCTGCCATCATGGAGGCGACCGGCATGCCGCGCCGCACCGCGCAAGATACCCTGAGCGCGCTGGCCGAGCTCGACATCAGCTGCGCCTTCGAGCAGACCGAGGGGGCTCGCCACCTGCAGGGACACTACCGCATCAGCGACTGGGGGCCCATCAACCCGACCTGGATCAAGGCACAGCTGCCGCTTATCAAAGCGGCGCTGAGCTATCCCTGATCCGGGAACCGCTCTGCAATCACACTCTGCTTTAAACTAAAGAGGGGCCAGCCGGCAAGGCTGGCCCCTCTATTTCAGACCGATAGCATGACAGGTTGCCCTACTCAGGCATGACCGAATCCTCAAGCTCCCCGTCAGACTCGCCGCGGGTGCAGTCGATGATGGAGCGCTTGGGGTTGTTGGGATCGCGCAAAAGCAGAGGGGCTGAGCCCTCGTTGTGCATCTGCTCGTCGCTAAACTCGCTGCCGTAGGCGTTATGGGTCAACCGGCGGGCGTTGGCGATGGGGGTATCGACAAACAGGGCATGCACTTCGAAGCTTGCGGCAGGCACGATAAAGCCGACCACCGGCAGGCCGTGCAGCTCCTCGTGCACCTTGTACCAGGCAAAGCCGTCGCTCACCTTGTAGGGGGTGTAATTAGCCAGCTGCAGATTGGCTGGCCGCCCCGTCTCACCATCGATGTAAAGATCGTTAAAATCGCAAGTCGCCAGCCCCTGCCACATCCGCTCAAATGGCGTCGCGCACCCCGTCAGTTGCAACCCGGCCAGCAGCACCAAGCCTCTCTTCCACATTCCCCGCCCCTTCTTGCCAAAATGAATCGGCGATCAGTCAAAGGCCCGCAGCCGCGTCACCAGCAGTTCTATAAAGCCCGGACGATCCAACCCCAACAATACCAGCGCATTGGCTGGCTTGCCGGTCAGACCATAACGGTCCACCACCGTCATCCCCACGGTATGCTCGCCACTGGTTTCGATATCGACCCGGCACTCGACCCCGTGGAACAGCTCGGGCGCCAGCAACCAGGCAATGGTACAGGGGTCGTGCAGTGGTGCACCAGCAAATCCCCACTTGGGATCCCGATGGTAGATCATGAAAAAGTCGAGCAGCCCGGCCACGCACTGGGCCACCGGATTGGTGATGGCGCGCACCCGTTCGATATCCTCATCCATCACCTGCGCCTCGTGGGTCACATCAAGGCCACACATGGTGATGGGGATGCCCGACTTGAACACCATATCGGCCGCTTGTGGGTCCACATAAATATTGAATTCCGCAGCCGGGGTCCAGTTGCCGGCCCCTGCGGCGCCCCCCATCAGCACGATACGAGCGATCTTGAGTTTGAGCTCGGGGTGGGCCGCCAGCAGCAGGGCGATATTGGTGAGCGGGCCGGTCGGCACCAGAGTCACCGGCTCCGGGCTCTCGCGCAGGCACTTGGCCATCAGCTCAAGGGCCGTCATGGCTTGCGGTGCAAAGGCGGGATCCGGCAGTGTGGGGCCATCGAGGCCCGACTCGCCATGGACGTTGTCGGCGATAATCAGCTCGCGGGCCAGCGGTTTCGGCGCCCCTGCCGCCACCGGAATATCGTCCCGCCCCAGCAGGGTGAGGATGCGCAGGGCATTGTTGAGGGTCTTGTCCGGTGTCTGGTTGCCCGCGCTGGTGGTGACCGCCAGCACCTTCAGTTCAGGGCTGGCCAGCGCCAGAATCAGGGCGATGGCGTCGTCGTGGCCGGGATCACAATCGAGAATAACGGGCAGTACCATGGGATGACTCCTTACAACATAACAGGGAGCCATACCTTAACAAGCAAGTGTCGGATGAACTCGGGAGGGGGTCACAAAACGGCGCCTTGTTGCTGACCAGGGCGGTTTGCACTTTATACCGTCTCGCTCAACGCGGCTCATTATCAAGAGGTTGCATGGCGTCATCCCGTTCATTTTCCGAGGCTGCGCACCGCCCATTAGCCCGGTCGCGCCGGTTCGGGTATGATCGCCCCCCGTTTTCTGCCCGTGCGTCCTATGTCTGTTATCGTCGACACCTTTATCGCCCCGCCCTGCAGTGCCGCCATCGAGATCCTGTTTGAGGATGATCACCTGTTGCTTATCAACAAGCCGAGCGGCCTGCTGAGTCTGTCGGGCAAGAACCCGCAGAACCTCGACTCGGTTCACTATCGCTTGGTGCAGGATTACCCCGGCTGCACCCTGGTCCATCGCCTCGATTTTGGTACCTCGGGCATCATGGTGGTGGCCAAAAACAAGACCATCAATGCCCTGCTCTGCCAGCAGTTCAGCCAGCGGGCGGTGAGCAAGGCCTACAGCGCCCTGCTGTGCGGTCATCTGGCTAGTGATGAAGGGCTTATCGATGCCCCCATCGCCAAGGATCCGGCCATTTTCCCGCTGATGAAGATCTGCGCCACCAGCGGCAAACCCGCCCGCTCCCGCTATCAGGTGATTGAGCGGCTGGAACCGCTGATGCAGGGACAGACCGTGCCTTTGACCCGGGTACGACTGGTGCCACAGACCGGCCGCACCCATCAGCTGCGCATCCACAGCCAGCTGCTGGGCCACCCCATTCTCGGCTGCGATCTCTATGGTGGCTTGCTGCCACCCGGCTGCGAACAGGCACCACGGCTGATGCTGCATGCCAGCGAGCTGGATTTTGCTCATCCGGTGAGCGGCGAGCCGATGCAGATCCGCTGTGCCGCGCCTTTTTAGGAGCAATCAGTAGAGGCCGTCAGTAGATGGCAATAGACGCGAGTGCGGCGGGAATAGAGAAAGGCGTGACGCGAGAAGAAAAGGGACAAACGGCGGATAAAGATAGGGGCCGCGCTTTCGCAACGGCCCCCACCCCCCACTCTTAGTGGTGCTATCAGATCAGCTTGCGGGCAGCGCCCAGTACGATCTTGATGGCATCAGATTCGGTCTTCGCCATGGTCTCGGCGTTCGGGATCTCTTGCTGGGTACGGTTGACGATAACGCCAGCCACCATACCGGCACGCAGGCCCTGGCTGGAGCACATGGTCAGCAGGGTTGCGGACTCCATCTCATAGTTCAGCACGCCCATGGCTTGCCACTCTTTCATGGAACCCTGGAAACGGCTCACTACGCGGCCGGATACGGTGTCGTAACGCTCCTGACCCGGGTAGAAGGTGTCAGATGAGGCAGTCACACCGATATGCAGCTTGGAGCCCATCTCTTTGGCGGTGTTGACCAGCGCGGTGGTGCAGTCGAAGTCGGCAACCGCCGGGAACTCCATGGGTGCAAAGTGCAGGCTGGCACCGTCGAGGCGCACGGAACCGGTGGTCACGATCACATCACCCACGTTCAGGTGCGGCTGGATGGCGCCGGTGGTGCCGATACGCAGGAAAGTGTTGATACCCAGCTGGGCCAGCTCTTCTACCGCGATGGAGGTGGACGGGCCACCGATACCGGTAGAGCAGATGATCACGGCCTTGCCGTCCATCTCGCCGCGCCAGGTAGTGAATTCACGATGGCTGGCCAGGTGCACCGGGTTATCCAACAGCTCTGCGATACGCTTCACGCGCTCGGGGTCACCGGGGACGATCGCCAGGGTGGCGCCTTGCAGATCCGCTTTCTTCAAACCCAAGTGAAATACATCAGACATAGTGGACTCCTGGTTGCCCCCTGCCAGCATGGTCAGGGCGCAAGTTAAGATGATTCTTTATGGTACTTTCAAGCCTTTACCCCCCTCTTTGGGGAGGCGCCAACTATGGTCGAAAGCGCGGGCCAATTCCTTGAAGCGCCTCACATTTCCATGCATTGACAGCCACAAATCACACGCAAAACGTTTGCTAAGCCAATGAAATAATTAACAAACGTTTTTCCACCTGCCGGGCCCGACGCGAGAAAGTCAAGCCCGGTTCAGCGCTGAATTAACGACTCGTGATCGACTCCGTAAAGTTGTAAACAAGATGCTTTTGTATCCCTTTTAAAGTGCTAGTCTGTCCCAAAGATACCACTTAATGGCTAACTAACAGGGAGTACATCATGGCGACATTCAAGTTCTATATTCCGGCCATCAACCTGATGGGTGCCGGCTGTCTGCAAGAGGCTGCCGCCGATATCAAGGGTTATGGCTATGGCAAGGCGTTGATCGTCACCGACAAAATTCTCAATCAGATCGGCGTGGTCGCCAAGCTCACCACCCTGTTGGCTGAACATGGCATTGAGAGCGTGGTTTTCGATGAGACCAAACCCAACCCCACCACCAACAACGTTGAAGCGGGTCTGGCGATGATCAAGGCCAACGGCTGCGACTGCGTCATCTCGCTGGGTGGCGGCTCGCCCCACGACTGCGCCAAGGGCATTGCGCTGGTGGCCGCCAACGGAGGCAGCATCAAGGATTACGAAGGGGTGGATCGCTCCGCCAAGCCGCAACTGCCGCTTATCGCCATCAACACCACCGCCGGTACCGCCTCCGAGATGACCCGCTTCTGCATCATCACCGACGAAGCGCGCCACGTGAAAATGGCCATCATCGACAAGCACGTTACCCCGCTGATGTCGGTCAACGATCCCGAGCTGATGCTGGCCAAGCCGGCCGGTCTCACCGCCGCCACCGGTATGGATGCCCTGACCCACGCCATCGAGGCCTATGTCTCCACCATCGCCACCCCGGTAACCGATGCCAGCGCCGTGATGGCCATCGAGCTGATTGCCAAGCACCTGCGCACCGCCGTTCACCAGGGCGATGACCTGCACGCCCGCGAGCAGATGGCCTATGCCCAGTTCCTGGCCGGCATGGCCTTCAACAACGCAAGCCTGGGCTACGTGCACGCCATGGCCCACCAGCTGGGCGGTTTCTATGACCTGCCCCATGGTGTCTGCAACGCCGTGCTGCTACCCCATGTTCAGGCGTTCAACGCCCAGGTGAGCGCGGCTCGTCTGAAAGATGTGGCCCGCTACATGGGGGTGGATGTGAGCGCCATGAACGACGAGCAGGGCGCCGCCGCTGCCATTGCCGCCATCAAGCAGCTGGCGCTGGATGTGAAGATCCCGGCCGGTCTGGAGCAGCTCGGCGTCAAGGCCGATGACTTCGATACCCTGGCCAGCAACGCCCTGAAAGATGCCTGCGGCTTCACCAACCCGAAACAGGCGAGCCACGACGAGATCGTCGCCATCTTCCGCGCGGCGATGTAACGGCTGCCGGATTGCCCATAAGGGTCGCAGTGCGACCCTTTTTATTGGCTGATGGATCAATGGCTTTTTACTTCCGTGGAGGGAGTCGGTATGATTCGGCCAGCGTAAAAAGACTTGAATGGATGATCTGAACTCGATATGCGGATGAAACAGCTGATTGCCGCGGCCTTGACCGCCCTCACCCTCTCCGGTTGCAGCCTGGTCTATCGTATCGATATTCCCCAGGGCAACTATGTGGAACAAAAACAGGTCGACAAACTGCGCCAGGGGATGACCCGCGAGCAGGTCAGCTATGTGCTGGGGACCCCTATGCTGCGTGACGGCTTTGACCCCAACAGCTGGTACTACCTCTATGAGTTCCAGCCGGGCCGAGGCCAGAAAGAGCGTAAAGAGCTCACTGTGACCTTTGCCAATGACAGGCTCACCACGGTGACGGGGGACTTCCCGCTGCCAGCCGCCTTCAATACCCCGCTCTGATATCCCGCAAAACCGGCCTCGCGCCGGTTTTGTTTTATCCAGCCCTGCACTATCTATCCTGCCCGTGATCCTGTCTGGGAATCCTGTGTCATCTCTTCCCATTGCAGCTGCCTGCAAATTGGCTGATGCTGATGAGCAGCCACCATGGCATCAACACCATCAAATAACACAGGGAGCATCCCCATGAGCCGGATCCTGATTGCCGGAGCCAGCGGCCTGATCGGTCGCGAACTGGTGCAGCAACTGCCTGCCGAACATGAACTGACCCTGCTCTGTCGCAAGCAGGGCAAGGAGGCACACCACTGGCTACCGGTCGATTTTGATGATCTGGCCAGCGTCACCCTCTCCCGCCCGGTCGATATCGCCTTCTGTGCCCTCGGCACCACCCGCAAGGAGGCGGGCTCTGCCGAGGCGTTTCGCCGGGTCGATCTCGACTATGTGGTCGCCTTTGCCGAACTGGCCCGCCGCCACGGCTGTCAACGCCTTATCGTGGTCTCGAGCATGGGAGCCAGCGCATCGTCCCCGGCTCTCTATCCGCGTACTAAGGGAAAGATGGAGCAGGCCCTGCTGGCCCAATCCTGGCCACGGCTCGCCATCGTGCGGCCCGCCATGCTGCTGGGGGATCGCCAGCCACCACGCCTCTCCGAGCAGATCTTTCAGACTATCTACCCGCTGTTTCGGCCGCTGCTGGTGGGCAAGCTCACCCGCTGGCGCGCCATCGAGGCCCGTCAGGTGGCCCGCGCCATGATCGCCCTCTCGAAACTGCCCGCCGGGTGCGAGATTGTCGAAAACGAGCAGTTGCTGGCCCTCTGAACCCGCCCTTCCCCACTACTTACGCACAGAGCCGCATAAACAGCAGGGCAAGCCAATTGGCTTGCCCTTTGTTTATCTGTTGGCGAGGTACCCTGACCGCCTTTTGCCATCACAGGCCACGCTCAGCTGTCAGGGCCACATCCGTCAGCCGCGAATATGGTCGATAAAAGCGTCGATCTGCTCGCGGGTGCAGGCGGGGTTCATAAAGACAGCCTTCTCCCCGGCGATGTAAGAGTATTTGCCGCGGGCGTCATAGTCGGAGTGGGCCACCGCCTCCACCCAGTTGGTGTAGAGCCCCACCTTGCCGCGCCCCTTGAACAGGCTGCGGTGATAGTCGGTATTGCGCTGCAGTCGCGCCTTGTAGGCAGGATCGCTGGAGCGGGCCAGCTCGAAGGCGAACTCGGCCTCCGGATCGCTCACCCACTCGGGATTGTAGATCTTGAAGCCGACACTCGGCCCCTGATTCTCCTGCGCCACCAGCTTGACGTTGCCGAGCTGGCTTAACCGGAAGCGGAAGTAGTTGGCATTTTGCAGGCAGTGGGCCAGCACGGTGCGATACCCCTCGACCCCCATGTAGTTGAGCGCCGCATAGGCACCGAACAGACCGCTCGCACCACGGGAGCACTCGATGGTGGATTGCAGGTGGGTCTGGCCCTGAATGTCCCGCTCGAAGTAGGAGAAGTTCTCCGGGTCATTCTCCATCGCCTTGAGGTCATCCTGCTCCTTGATCATCACCAGACTGGAGGTGTAGGGCACATAGCCCCACTTCTGGAAGTCGACGGTAAAGGAGTCGGCATATTTGAGCTCGGCAAAGCGTGCCACGTTGCGCTCAATCCCCGCCAGAGTGGCGCTGTTGATGGCGAGCGGGTTGGCGGCAAAGTCGTAATCGAGGAAGAAGATCATCGACCAGCCGATGGCTGCGTCGACGTGGATATGGGGCTTGACCACCACCTCAAACTGCTCGCAGAGGCGATTGCGCAGCTCGAACACGGGTTTCACCTGATCCACCCCGAAGGTGTCGGTGGTGCCCATGGTGAGCATGATGGTCGGCACCACGTGTTTCAGGGCAAAACAGGCGGTCAGGGTGCGCTCGAGGTGGTCGAGATCGATGTCATTGTTCTCACCCACCTGAATGCGAATGGTCTTGTTCTCGATGTCGACCCCGAGCAGGGAGAGGTTGGTGATGTTGGAGTAGTGACCGCCCTGAGAGTTGATAATGCGATAATCCTGATAGTGGCCGAGCCCCTTGTGCTTGGCATCGGGCAAGCTTTTGCGAATGCCGAGCAAATAGCCGTAGAGGTTACAGAAGGTCCCCCCCTGGGTGAAGATGCCGGTGGCGCGAGCCGGGTCGTAACCTGCCAGCAGCGCAATCTGGCGCACCACCTTCTTCTCCAGCTCCTCGGCCACCCCGGCGTATTCGGAGTAGACCAGATTGGGGTTGGCCAGAATGCCCAGCTGGGCGCCGTAGATGGCGGGATCCGCCGACATGGTGATGACGTTCTCGACGCTGGCGGGGTTCTCCCAATCCTTCGATAGAGCAGCGGCAAAGAGCAGCTCGGCCATCGGTTCGCCAGGGGTGCGCATGGGGGCAGGCACCGGCATGGTCTCGCAGAGATCGGTCAAGCGGGCACGGCCATCAGGCCAGGCGTTCAGGCGGGCATCGGGGGCCAGGCCACGGGCCCGAAATTCGTTGAGGGTGGCAAATCCGGGTTCACGAAAGACCGGCCAGAGATCGGGATTGCGCGAGAAAAAGTTGGCTTTGACGGTGGCGAAACGGGCAGAGAAATCGGGGTGGACGGCATTGACACTTTCGTCTTGAAGATAAACTAAGTCACTCATTTTTATACCATTAGTACAGCAAATGTGCGGCCGTTATACCCCTGTGTCAGCAGGGCCGACAGTGACAATATCTAATGGCCTACCCTACTTTTTGTCATGTATCAGCCATGACAAGGGCTGGCAAAAAGGCGCCTTTCTGGCGCCTCTTTATATTTCGTGATCTTGCTCCCATCCTGGCTGACAACGCACTAACGGACCGCCATCAGCACAGCGCCCCCCTCAACGCAGGGCAGCCAACAGCCACCGGATAAACTCCACCAGCTCGACCTGCTGCTGCGGAAAGGCCGCCAACCAGGGCTGCAGGCGCGCGGCGACGGCGTCCGGTCGATAGCCGCAGCCCGCCAGTTCGGTCGCCAGCAGATCAAACGGGGCCGGCTCCAGAGTATCGCTAAAGAGCTGCGCCCGGGTGATGACCCCTTTCGCCACATCAAAGTGCAGCTCCACCCCGCCCCAGCTGAACCGCTCCTCCAGCAGATGGCTGAACGCCGGAGCATGGCCATAGTTCCACTCCCAGCTGCGCTGGCGAGCGAAGGTCTCGGCAAAACCGGGCAGATCGGGCATCTGCTCGGGGGAGATATGCTCGGGCTCAACTCGCGCGCCATAGTGGTGGAAGAAGGCTTCGGCAAGGGCCTCGCTCACCTGTTGATGGTCGATCCCCGCCAGCAGTTCGCACAGGTTGGCCACCCGGCTGCGCACCGAGTTGATCCCCTTGGCCGCCAGTTTCTTGGGGTCGGGGTTGAGGTAGTTGGCAAGGCGGCCGAGATCGGCATCCAGCAGCAGGGTGCCGTGGTGGAACCCGCGATCCAGAGTCTCCCTGTAAGCCGACCCCGATACCTTGCGCTCCCCGTCCGGGGTCGCCACCAGCAGATCGTTGCGACCGGAGGCAAACGCCTCGATCCCCAATCCCTTGAGCCCGTTCAGCACGATGGCGGTGGAGACACTCTTGTCATACTCCGGCTTGCCCGCCATAAAGGTGAAACAGCTGTTGCCAAGGTCGTGGAACACGGCGCCACCGCCACTGCTGCGGCGGGCCAGGGTGACCCCATCCTCTTCCATGCGGCGGGTATTGCACTCCTTCCACGGGTTCTGGGCCCGGCCGATCACCACGGTATTGGCGTTGCGCCAGAGGAACAGCACCCGCTGGCCGGGGTCCATCTGGCGGAAAATGCACTCCTCAACGGCCAGATTGAACAGGGGATCGTGAGAGTCGGAGACAAGCAGACACAAGCGGGACATAAAAAGACCTTATCCGGAACTGGGGGCAGCATGATAACACTGACGGGGTACCATCACTGAGCAGTCGCACATTAACCGGTGCGCAGCAGCCGCGATACATTTGGGTCACACCTGACCGCCTCATAAAAGTATCTATTGATATAACGACACAGCTTGACGTGCAACCACGGAAAAAATGCAGTCAAGCCACAATAACAACGATAAAAACGGGAAAAGTGGCTAGAATGCGACCACTTCGATAGGCCATATGACTCTCTTATTGGTCACATAACTTGCAAAAAAGCGGCATGTATCCATCCCGTGTGATGAACGACACAAAAATGACTTTCCAACCCCCCTATACCCCATTGCAAACGCCTTTTCTCCCCTTGCAGGTGACACAAAATTGCTTGAATCTAGCCTAGACACCGCTCCCGAGAGAAACGTTGTATGACGGAGAATGCAGCCCCCCGCCAGCGCCTGAGCTTGCTTCTGCCAATGCTGGTCAGTATGGTCATCGCGACCCTGATCTCTCCCCCCGTGCGAGCCGGCGAGCAGGTCATCGTCCAGTTGCCGTGGCAACACCAGTTCCAGTTTGCCGGTTACTACGCGGCCATCGCCAAAGGGTTTTATCGGGAGGCCGGTCTGCATGTCACCCTGCGCGAAGCGGACTCCCGCACCGATGTGGTCAGCGAGGTGATCTCGGGAAAGGCCCATTTTGGCATCAGCGGCAGTGATCTGCTGCTGGATCGGGCTGCCGGTCGTCCGGTGGTGGTGCTCGCCGCCCTGCTGCAGCACTCGCCGCTGGTTCTGCTCACGCTGGATAGGCCAGATATTCGCAACCCGGCCGATCTGGCCAACAAGCGACTGATGCTGGAGCCTGGCTCCAACGAGCTGCTGACCTACCTTTCTCACCAGACCCGCAGCCGCGACTGGGTCACCCTCCCCTACAAACAGGGAATACAGGCACTGCTGGCGGGCAAGGTGGATGCCATCAGCGCCTACAGCACTACCGAGCCCTTCTATCTGCAACAAAAAGGGATCCCCTATCGGGTCTTCAGTCCGCGCACCATCGACTTTGACTTCTACGGCGACAACCTGTTTACCTCCGAGCGGGAGCTGATCACCCGACAGGATCGGGTCTACGCCTTCCAGCAGGCCAGCCTCAAGGGGTGGCGCTATGCGATGGACCACCCCGAAGAGATGATCAACCTCATCATGGAGCAGTACCCGACCGGGGCTGGCCGTGAACAGCTGGAGTTCGAGGCTCGCGAAACCAGAGCGCTGATGCAGCCGGATCTGATCGAACCCGGCTACATGCAGCAGGAGCGCTGGCTGCAGATCGCCAAAACCTATCTGGAGGCAGGCATGCTCACGGTATTGCCCAACCTCGACCGCTTTATCTACGATCCGGCGCAGGAGCGGCTGCGCCAGCAACGGCAACTGCTCGACAAGAGCGTGGCGGTGGCAATGCTCATCACCTTTACCCTGATGACCCTGCTCGGCATCTTTTTGCACCTCTATCTGCGCCTGCGTGAGGAGGCGCGGGATCGCCAGCGGCTGACCCGTGAACTGGCCCAGAGCGAGCAGCACTATCGCTTCGTGGCGGAGAACAGCGCCGATGTGATCTGGACCATGGATGCCGCCAGCTTGCGCTTTCGCTACGTCAGCCCGGCCATCACTCCTCTGAGCGGCTACGAGGCCCCCGAGCTGTTTGCCCTGCCCCTCAAACAGCTGCTACCGGATGCCTCAAGGCAACTGCTGCGCGAGGAGATCTCTGCCACTCTGGAGGCATGGCAGCGGGGGGAACATGACCAGACTCGCCGGGTCATTCGCACCCAGCTGCGCCACAAGGATGGCCATATGGTGTCGACCGAGACCATCACCACCCTCCATGGCAACCAAAATGCCCAGCCGGAGGCGATCCTCGGGGTCACCCGGGATATCACCGAGCGGGCAGCGCGGGAGGAGATGATGCGCCGCCTCGCATTCTACGACCCCCTCACCGGGCTGCCCAATCGCCGCTTGCTGCAGCAACGGCTCAAGGAGCTGATGGAGCAGGAGGCGCCCCGTCCGCTGGCGCTGATGTTTATCGATCTCGATCACTTCAAGCCGATCAACGACACCTTCGGCCATGAGACCGGGGATATTCTGCTCAATATGGTGGCCGAGCGGATGAGCCACTGCGTGCGCAAACAGGATCTGGTGGCACGGCTGGGGGGCGATGAGTTCGTTATCTTGCTGCCGGATAGTGGCGACGAAGTGCTGGCGATGGCCGACAAGCTGCACCAGCAGCTGCGCCATCCGTTCCAGCTGGAGGGGCAGGAGCTACTCATCTCCAGCAGTATCGGGCTGGCGCTCTATCCCGAGCACGGGGAGGATGCCAAGACCCTGATGCACCACGCCGATCAGGCCATGTATCAGGCGAAGAATCGCGGCCGCGGCCGGGTCTGCCTCTATACCGAAGGCCTTGATCCCGAGCAGGGCGCCCTGCTGTGGCAACCCGGCCACGAGTGCGGTCACCCGCGCATCGATGCCGAGCATCGCCAGCTCTTCGTATTGACCAACCGGCTGCTGGAGCGGATGAAAGATCAGCACGAGGATCCGGCCCCGTTTCTGGAGAGTCTGGAGAGCCTGTTCGACATGGCCCGCCACCACTTCGCCTTTGAAGAGCAGATGCTGGCGGAGATCGACTATGAGGAACTCCTTAGCCACCGTCAGGATCACCAGCGCCTGCTCAACAAAGCAAGCCAACTGCTGCACGCTGCCAAAGCGGGGACTCTGGGCAACGACGAGCTGCTCAACTTCATCATTCAGGAGCTGGTAGTCGGCCACATGAGTCAGGCGGATCGCCGCTACTTCCCCCTGTTCAGATCTGAGCGCAGCCTGTCGGTTGCGGAGGTGGTCGCCTAGTCCCCCCCGTTCAGACCCGAGCGTAATGCGACTCTTGCGAAAGGGGCGGCCTAGTCACCCCGCAGGGCCACCACGGGGTCGAGACGCACTGCCCGCAGCGCAGGAGCGACCCCGGCCAGCAGACCCACCAGGGCGCTGCAACCGAGCGCCAGCAGCAGATAGAGAGGATGGAGGGTGAGCGGCAAGCCGGCCGCCAGCAGGGTGAGCAGCAGCTTGAGCCCGCCGAGCAGGGCCAACCCCATGGCTCCGCCCAGCAGCGCCAGCACCACGGCTTCGAGCAGGAACAGCAATAGAATGCGCCGCCGCGGGCAGCCCAGCGCCATCAGCAGACCCACTTCGGGGACCCGCTCCTGCTGGGCGATGCTCATGATGCTGAAGATGCCGACCGCCCCGATCAGCAGCGAGATAATACCGAGCCCGCCAACCGCCAGCTTGATGATGGAGAGGATCTTGTCGAGGCTGGCCAGCATGTCCTGCTGGGAGGTGAGGGTAAAATCCTCGGCGCCGTGGCGGGAGATCAGCACCCGCCGGATTTGGGCCGAGATATCCGCCTCCGTCTGCCCGGCGCGATAGATGACGTCGATCTCCTGCAGCCCCTCCTTGTTGAACAGCGCCTGGGCATGGGCGGCGGGCAGATAGATCATGTCATCCAGATCAAAGCCGAGAAATTGCCCTTTGGGCGCCAGCACCCCGGCCACCCGAAAACGGCGATCACCGGCCCGCAGCAGACTCCCCGGCGCATCGCCACCGGGAAACAGCTCAGCCGCCACCTTGGCCCCCAGCACCGCATAGGCGCGGGGCATGGCGCTGTCATCCGCGGGCAGAAAACGCCCCTGCACCAGGGTGAGTCGCCAGCCAGAGAGCGCCGCCGGACCTGTGCCCAGAATGGTGGTGCTGCGGGTCAGCCCGCGGCTGCGCACCTCCCCCTGCCCCTGCACCACCGGCAGTGCCGCCTCGATACCCGGTAATCTGGCCAGGGCATCGGCATCCTCCAGCAGCAGGGGACGGCTGCTGGAGAGGATGCCGGGCGGGCCGCCGGCGGTTTCGGTCTTGCCCGGGGTCACGGCGATCAGCCGGGTGCCAAATTGGGAGAAGCTGTCGAGCAGATAGAGTCTGAGCCCCTCGCCGATGCCGGTGAGCAAAGTCACCGAGGCGATCCCGATGGCGATGCCCAGCGCCGACAGCAGGCTGCGACTGCGCCCCGCCAGCAAGGCGCGCCAGAGCCAGAGCAGCAGATCAGCGGCGCGCATCAGCCACCGCTCCACTGCCCGCTACGCAGGCTGCTGACCGGATCTTGCCGTGCTGCCCGGGAGGCGGGCAGCCAGCTAAAAAACAGCCCGGTCAGCAGGGCCGCCGGTATGGTGCAGAAAGTAGCGAGCAGAGGGACCGCCACCGGGAAACCGGGCCAAATCACTCCGGCGAGGGCAACAAGGGCATAGCCCAAGGCCGTGCCAAACAGCGCACCACTGCCGCTTAGCAGCAGCGCCTCCCATAAAAACAGCTGACGGATCTGGCGACTGTCAGCCCCCAGCGCCTTGAGCAGGCCGATCTCGCCGGTGCGCTGGCGGGTGCTGATCAGCGCCAGATTCATCATCATGATGCCGGAGACCAGCAGGCTGATGGCGCCAATACCGGCCACCGCCAGGGTGAGGGTCGAGAGAATGGTGGAGAAGGTGGCCAGCATGGCGTCACGGCGCACCACGGTCACATCGAGCGCGCCGTGACGCGCTTGCATCAGCCGCTCCAGCCGGGCGACCAGCGGGGGCACCGCTTGCCCCGCCAACGGCTGGATCAGCAGCCGAAACAGCCCCTCGGTATTGAACAGCCGCATGGCGCTACCGACCGGGATCAACGCGGCCTCGGCCATATCCATCCCCAGATTGCTGCTCTGGCTGGTGAAGACCCCCACCACCCGAAAGCGGCGATTGTCAAAACGCAGCCACTGGCCGACCGGATCGGCCTGACCGAACAGCTCCCGGGCCACCTTGGCCCCGAGCAGGGTGACCGATCGATCCGCTGCGGCATCTCCCGGCAGCCAGCGGCCAGAGAGCAGCACCAGTCCGTGGGTATCGCGCAGCCCGTTGCTACTGCCAAGCAGCATGGTCTGGCGCAGCCGCGCCCCCTGTTTGGCCTCGGCAAAGCCCATCACCAGCGGCACCAGTCGCAGATTGGGCTGGTGCTGGGCCAGATAGTCCATGTCATCCAGGGTGATCTGCCGCAGGCTGTTGCCGGTGACCGGCGGCAGCCCACCGGTGGTCTCCTTGCGGCCGGGGAACATCACCAGCAGATCCTTGCCAAGGGAGCTGAACTGGTCGGCCACATAGCGCCTCGCCCCCTCCCCCAGCGCGGTAAGCAGCAGCACAGAGGTGACGCTCAGACTCACCGCCAGGATCAAGACCAGCGCCCGTGAACGCTGACGCAATAACGCCACGGCGGCAAAGCGGATCACATCGGGGCGCCGCATTCAGCCACCGCAGCTATCAATGTTGATGCGGCCATCGTTCATCAGGATCCGCCTGCCCGCCCGATCACCGAGGCGCGGGTCGTGGGTTACCACCACCAGCGTGATCCCCTGCTCCCGGTTGAGCTCCTCCAGCAGGGTAATCACCTCCTCCCCGGAGCGGGAATCGAGATTGCCGGTGGGCTCGTCGGCCAGAATAAGCCGCGGCGCCATGGCCATGGCCCGGGCGATGGCCACCCGCTGGCGCTGACCGCCGGAAAGCTCGGCAGGGCGGTGGCCGGCCCGGTTCTCCAACCCCAGCTCTCCCAGCAACTGCTGGCTGCGGCGATGGCGCTCGGCGGGAGCGATCCCGCACAGCATCAGCGGCAGCTCGACATTTTCACGGGCGGTGAGGCGGGAGATCAGATGAAACGACTGGAACACGAAACCGATGCGATGACCGCGCAGCTGGGCCAGCGCCGGCTCTGACAGGGTGGCGGTATCCTCCCCTCCCAGCCAGTAACGCCCTTCATCGGGCCGATCCAGCAGCCCCAGCATATTGAGCAGGGTCGATTTGCCGGATCCCGAGGGGCCCATCACCGCCAGATACTCCCCCTCGGCAACCCGCAGGGATATGCGGTCGAGGGCGGCCACCTCACTGCCCCCCAGCGTGAAACGACGGCTGACTGCATCAAGACGAATGAGATCACTCATCCGTCTGCTCCGTGGCGGCGCTGAAAGGTCCTTCCCCGACAATCTGGCCGGGCTGGGCTGCCAGCCGATCACCGGCGGCGAGCCCCTCGGCCACCTCAATCCAGTTCCAGTTCTCCACTCCCCAACGGGGCAGCACCCGCACCAGCTGATCCCCTTCCAGCCGCAGCACGCTGCCATCGTCGGCCCGGCTGCTGGCCGCTACCCGCAGCACATCGGTGGCGCGGGTCACTTCGACTTCGAGGTCAGCACTGTAGCCGATAAGCAGGGGCACATCGGTAGGCAAGGCGGTGAGCTCCGCCTCCACCTCCACGGTGCGGGCCTGTTTTTCCAGCTCCTTCACATAGGGGGCAATGCGGGTCACGGTGGCGGCAAAATCGCGCCCGGGCATGGCATCGAGCAGTACCCGGGCAGACTGGCCCACCTTGAGGCGGGCGGCATCCACCTCATCGATGGGAGCTGAGACATACAGACAGTTATCGTCGATAAGATCGATAACCGGTGGCATGGCCACTCCGGGCGGAGAGGGGGTCATGTACTCGCCCTGCTTGCTGTTGACCTCGGCCACCACCCCGGCAAACGGCGCCAGCAGACGGCGTTCACTCAAGCGGGCCTCCACTTGGGCGACCTGTGCCTCGTCGACCCGCTCCTGCTGACGGGATGCGCGGCAGACATAGCGGCGGGTATCGGCCAGATTCTGGGCCTGTTCGGCGAGGGTGCGGGAGGTGAGGTTTTTGGCCAGCAAGGTGGCCAGCCGGTTGGCCTCCCGCTCGTAGTAGGCCGCCTCGCTGCAACGCTCCTCGCGCTGGGTCTTGCCAAGGGCCTGCTGGGCACGGGCACGGGCAAGATCGGCGTGAATATCGTCACTCCAGAGGGTCAGCAGCAGATCTCCCCGGGCTACCCGCTCCCCGGCCTTGACGGCGATCTGCGCCACCACGCCACCACCGGGCAGACTGAGTCCGGCCCGCTGACACGACTTGATGGTGCCGGCCCGGGTGTTGACCACAGTGACCAGCACATCCCCCCGCCCGACCTCGGCCAGTCTGATCGGCGTCGGCTGCGGTCGCCACCACCATGCCGCAGCTGCCACCGCTACCACAGCGCCACTTCCCCACCACAACCAGCCTCTCTTCATCGCGCATCCTTTCGCTTTGGCCCCGGTCAGTGACCACAACACACTGCAGGTACATGTTGTGCCAGAGTATCACCATCAAGGTGGCATGAGGGGAGAGCCGGATCCCGAAAAGCCGCGATGAACTCAAAGAGAGAGCGGTGGGATGACAAGTCTCAACCCTGCCATCCCACTGCCCATCTTCAAAAAAAGAAGGGTTGCCACCCGGCAGAGCGCTCTTAACCCCGCACCCATTTGGCCAGAATACGATCGAACAACACAATCCCGACCACCATGGCAGCAATAAACAGCAGGATCAGCGGCTGGCCACTGGTGATAAGGCTAAGTGCAGGGCCAGGGCAGACCCCGGCCAACCCCCAGCCGACACCAAACAGCGCAGCGCCCCCCAGCAGTCGGCGATCGATGCGCGGCGCAGGCACTGTCGCAATCGGCTCGCCCAGCAGGCTCTGTTGCCTTGGCTTCACCAGCAGAAAGTAACCGGGCATAAAGACCAGCAAGGCGCCCCCCATCACAAAGGCGAGGCTGGGATCCCAGGCTCCCGCCAGATCGAGAAAACCTATCACTCGCGCCGGATCCACCATGCCGGAGAGGGCCATCCCCAGCCCAAACAACACACCGGCCAGCAAACTTATCAGTAATTTCATGGCGATCAGTCCCTTACAGCAGATGATGAGTGACGAAGACGGTGATAAAGCCAGCCGCCATAAAGGTCAGGGTGGCAACGATGGAGCGCAGGGAGAGCCGTCCCATGCCGCAGATGCCGTGGCCACTGGTGCAGCCATTGCCAAGACGGGTACCGATACCGACCAGCAGACCGGCCAGCAGCACCACCGGCCAGCCGGGCAAGGTGGTGAAGGCGGGTATGCTGATCCAGCCTGCGTGAAATGCCAGCCAGGCACCGCCCCCCAGCCCGAGCAAAAACCAGATCTGCCAGGGCGTCCGCTGTTGCAGCGCCCCCGCCAATATACCGCTGATCCCGGCTACCCGGCCGTTGAACAACATCAGGATCAGGGCTGACAGCCCCACCAACATGCCGCCGCCCAAAGAGAGCAGCCATTGTGTGTCCATCATCAAGACTCCTTATGTTCCGAGTGACAAAAATGGGTTTGCAGCGCCCCCAAGAGATCGGCGGCCGCCTCGCTCACCAGCGAGTCGCAGATCTGCTGGGAGACCTTGCGTGAACGGATTAGGCCATAGCGCTTCAATACCGCCAGTTGTTGGGAGAAAGCCGACTTCCCCAGCTGGCTATGGGCCCGCAGCTCGCCGACCCCCTTCTCCCCCTCCACCAGCTGGCAAAGCACCAGCAGGCGTTTGGGATGAGCCAACGCCTTGAGCAGGGGGGCGGCAGCTGTCGCATGTCTGTTTATCGGGTCGAATTGACCCACAAGAGTAAATTAGCAACTGCTGATATTCGTCCATTGTATAAAACCACTCTAATTTAGCAATATCTAAATAAAGATGGGTTAGCGATATGACGGTAGATAACGGCGTCAGAATCGTCGCGGGTTGCATGTTGCCGCTCTCGCTAATCCTTACCACCTGGGTCCATCCGGGGGGTTGCCTGGTTGAGCGCCTTCATCGGGATCAACCTGATCCAGTGTGCCCTCACCGGTTTCTGCCCAGCGGCGATGGCCTCAAGCGGCTGGGGTTGAAGATAGGGTCACGGATGATGGTAGGTAGCTGATCAGCCAGATGGAATGCAGGACGGAAGAGCTGGCTTCTCTGCGGCCTGTCATGGTCACGAAGGTAGCCAGCCGACCCCAATTACTGACAAACTTGTATCTAAATGTTGCTGAAAGGGCGTTGAGGCTTTACCCCACCGCTCTGGATGAGTACCATTTCGCCGTTCTTAACACAGCGGAGACCATCAGTGGGCAACTCATCAAGTGACAGTTGTAGACCGACCCTCGTCGTCGGTATTCAGGTCGCGAGCTAGCCGCAGGTCTTTGTGCCGCATGCTCGCAACCCTGCGAGAAGCGGAAATCCACTCCCCTCTTCTCTCTATTTACACTTGACGTCTGGCAACCAGAGGCCAACCGCCACGGTCGCCATGCCTGCATAGTTTCTACTTCCCACAAGGAGGCTGCTATGCGTTTTATCTCAATCAAACCGACTGCGGATCCCACGGTCGCAACAGGTTCTGTTGCTCGCCGGGTTCATCCCCTGCTGAGCCGGCTCGGCCGTGACCTGCTGCCACGCTGGCTGGGTGGCAAACCGCGCCAGCACCACTACCGGCTGCAGATCCGCTGCGAGGATCGCGCCGATATGGAGCAGGTGCTGGATCTGGTGAGCCACACCCTGCAACCGGCGGGCCTGCACCCTCTGCAGTCCCTGCGACCCGGTCGCGGCGGCGGGCGGGAGCTGGTGCTCAACCTGCTCTGTACCCCGCCCCAGCGCCGCTATCTGGTGCAGTTTGTTCATCAGGTCGGAGTCGCGCATCCGGTGCGCTGGCAACTGCGCCCGCGTATCGACTGCGATCCCGAGCTCAACTGACCGCTCATCTGCGTTAACCACAGTGAAAGGGGCCAGCCACGCTGGCCTCCCTTGTTGCGTCCTCTCCGAGTGCTAGAGCATCTGATGATGCTCGCGCCCCGGGACACCGCGTTTTTGTTTGTCTGCTGGCCATCCGCGCAATCATTCGCTGATCCATCCGCCTCCCGGCGTTTCATCATGGATTGCGCCAAGCCAGCGCTTATCAGAAGGAGTACGCCATGAAGATGTGGCAACAAATTGACATGCTCTCCCTGCTCGACACTCTGGCCAGCCTGCTGCTCGCCTTTGTGCTCGGCAGTCTGGTCGGGCTGGAGCGCCAGTACCGCCAACGTACCGCGGGCCTTCGCACCAACGTGTTGGTCGCCGTGGGAGCCGCGCTGTTCGTCAATCTGGCCCAGCGTATCTATGACCTGCACGGCGGCAGTTACGGTGTGGTCCATGTGGTGGCCTATATCGTCTCCGGCATCGGCTTTCTCGGCGCCGGGGTCATCATGCGCGAATCGGGCAATATCCGCGGCATCAACACCGCCGCCACCCTCTGGGGCGTAGCTGCGGTCGGCGCCGCCTGTGGCGCAGGGCTCGCCATGGAGGCCATTCTGGGCGCCCTGTTCGTGCTGGCCGCCAACACCCTGCTGAGACCGCTGGTCAACCAGATCAACCGTCGTCCGGTAGACAATTTGGACACCGAAGTGACCTACAAGGTGACGGCCCTGACCCAGCGCGAGCATCAAAAAGAGGTGCTGCACTGGCTCGAGGAGATGCTGGAGCAGGCCAACTATCCCTTGAGCGAGCTCGATATCGAGCCGTTTGGCGAGGGGGATCTGGAGATCTCGGCAGTGTTGCTGGCTACCTCCATCGATGGCGACGAGCTGGATGCCCTGATGCAAAAGCTGGCCATCCACCCCCATATCAAGCAGGTGTTCTGGCGCACCAGTACCACCGACTGAGCCGTTGGTCAGAGGAACGAGCCATCCGCCCGCAGCAAAAAGCCCCGCCAGCAATGGCGGGGCTTTCTCATATGGATGGGCGAAGAGTGGCTAGCGGCGACTGCGCCAGCGCACCCTGGGGGTGATCACCTGGGCGGTCTGTGCGGGAGGATTACCTGCAATCAATTGCTGCATCAGCTCGAAAGCGGCGTGGGCCAGCACCGGACAATCCTGTGCCACCGAGTCGATGCGCATGGGAATGCAGTCGAGCAGGTCGTGATCATCGAAGGTACACAGCCGCATGCCCGTCTCCATCAATCCCGCCTCGTTGAGGTAGCGCAGCACCCCTTCCAGCAGGGTAAAGGAGGCGGTAAAGAGCCCCCTGGGGGGCGCCCCCAGTTCGGCCACCAGCTCAGCCATCAGCTGATAACCGGAGCTCGGCTGGTAGTCGCGATGGCGCACCCGGGCTGCATCGGCTTCAAAACCGGCGCGATGGAGCCCCAGCTCATAGCCCGCCAGCCGGTGACGGCTGGGGGAGAGATCCAGCAAACCGCCGAAGTAGTAGATCTCCTCACCGCACTCGCTGGCCATATCCCGCACCAGCTCGGCGGTGGCCTTGCAGGCATCGGAGATCACCATGGGCAGGCGCGACTCGCCAATATGGCGGTCGAGCTGTACCACTGGCAGGCGGTCGTGAATGCGGGCATAGATGTCATCGCTGTGGCCGCTGGAAGCGACAATCAGCCCGTCCACCTGACGGCTGATGAGGTTGTCCACCACCCGCTGCTCAAGGGCGGGATCATCCTCGGAGCAGGCGATCAGCAGCTGGATGCCCGCCTCCCGGCAGTGAGCCTCGAGGGCGCGCGCGATGCGGGCAAAACCGAAGTTGGTGAGATCGGGGATCACCAGCCCCCAGGTGTAGCTGCGGGTCTCGCGCAGGGAGCGGGCATGAAAGCTCGGCAGGTAGTGACACTCCTCCGCCACCGCCTGAATGCGCTTGCGGGTATCGTCGGCAATGCGGTACTCCGCACTCTTCCCGTTGAGCACCAGACTGGCGGTCGCCTTGGACACCCCCGCCAGTTCGGCGATCTGGGCAATCGTGATCCGTTTCTTCTTCTCCACCTGGCCTCCCGGCTGACTAGAACCGGGCTATTGTACTAGGCACGCCGACAGCGGCCAGTGATTGAGGCAAATTTTGCAGCCATCATCGCCGTTACCTGATGAAAGTTGAGGCTTTTCCCCGGGGAAGTAGCGCGCAGACAGGCTGTGACGCCCCTCATCGATGAAACACTCCAGACTGGAGCGATCGCACAGGACGGTGATCCGCCCGCCAGCCCATGGGCTGCTGCGGGTCTCCCACTCCCCGCTCTGCCAGTTCTGGCGCCGCAAGGTGATGCGCCCCGGCTGCCAGCACAGCTCGGCCACGGCGCCAAACCAGAGACTCCCCTCACCGCAGAGCCCCATATCGAGCCAGGCCGAGTCGATGGCCAGCCCCGGAAACTCGCCAAGCGTCCCCTCGAAACGGGTCAACTCTCCCTTCAATGCCGCCAGCTCCGCCACCGGCCGCTGGCAGAGCCACTCATCCTGCCAGAACAGCTCCCGCGGGCAGCTCATCTGGTGGATCCAGCCGTGAGCGACAGTAGGTTGGCTCATCTCGTTCTCCTCCGGCAGCCCCAGCCAACCGAGCAAGAGGCGGCGACCCTGACTGTCTCGGGTAGTTTGCGGCGCATAGAACTCAAAGCCCCGGTCCAGCTCGTGGAAAGCCCCGTGCGCGAAGCGCTCGCCGTCGAAATCCCCCGCCAGCCAGCCGCACTGGTAGAGGTTGCGATAATCCTCGCCCACCGGGGCAATCCCCTGCGGGCAGCTGATCAGCACATGGCGCTCCCCCAGCGGGAAGAGATCCGGGCACTCCCACATATAGCCAAACTCACCCAGCCCACCTCGCCCGCTACCGGCGATGGGGCCCACCCGCTGCCAGCTTTGCAGGGTGTCACCGCGATAGAGCAGCACTTCGCCCTTGTCATCCAGGGTGCGGGCCCCCAGCACCATCAGCCACTGCTGGCCGTCGTGCCACACCTTGGGGTCGCGCACGTGGCCGCTGTAGCCTTCGGGCAGATCCAGCACAGGCCCCAGCTTCTCGAAGCCTCCCTCACCATCGGCGCGGGCCAGACACTGATAGGCGGTACGACTGCCATCCGGGTATTTGACATTGCCGGTGTAGATGAGGGTCAGACGCCCCTGCTCGTCGCTCACCGCAGAGCCCGAATAGCAGCCGTGGCTCTCATAGGCTTCGGTGGGCAACAGCGCCACCGGCTCGTGCTGCCAATGCAGCAGATCAGTGGAGGTGACATGGCCCCAGCCCTTGTTGCGGTGCTCGCAGCCCAGCGGATTCCATTGGTAGAAGAGGTGGTAGCGCCCGTTGTGCTCGATAAAGCCATTGGGATCGTTAAGCAGCCCCACCGGGGCTGCCAGATGCCAGCGGGGCCGATGGGGATCGGCCGCCGCCTTGAGCTGTCCGGCCAGCAGCGACCGGACAATCTGGTTGAGAAGATCGTTTTCCTTCATCACTCCACCTTGTACTTGAGCAGGTAGGATGCAGCGAAGGCGGCGCCAAAGGCGATCACCAGCCCGATGATGTAATGAACAAGGCTCATGGGCTGGACGATGGCCATGCCGGGAATACCGGTCAGCCCCACCGCCGTCATCCCCACCTTGGCCGCCACCACGTAGGCGCCGCCGCAGGCCCCGCCAAACAGACCGGCGAGGAAGGGTTTGATGTAGCGCAGGTTCACCCCAAAGATGGCCGCTTCCGTGATGCCCAGCAGACAGGACATGGCCGCCGGCACGGTAATGGCCTTGATCTTCACATCGCGGGTCTTGAAGTAGACCGCGAGGCAAGCCCCGCCCTGCGCCACGTTGGCCATGGCCCAGATGGGCAGCAGGAAGTTGACGCCAATTTGCGGATTGGCCAGCAGCCCCGCCTCGATGGCATGGAAGCTGTGGTGGATGCCGGTGATGACGATAAGCGAGTAAGTGCCGCCAAACACCAGCCCCGCCAACCAGCCTGCCTGCTCATAGAGGGCGCTCAGACCGAACGAGATGCCATCCCCCAGCACCCGACCCGCAGGGCCGATAAAGAGCAGCGCCACGAAGCCGGTGATGATGACGGTGAGAAACGGCGTGAGGATCAGATCCAGCGCATCCGGAATGCGCTTGCGCAGCTGTTTCTCCAGATGGGACATAAACCAGACCGCCAACAGTACCGGGAATACGGTGCCCTGATAGCCGATCATGGCGACATCGAGCCCGAAGAAGTCCATGGTCTTGAAGCCACCGGCCACGCCCCAGGCGTTGGTCAACGCCGGGTGGGTGAGGATGCCGCCAAGGGTCGCCCCGAGGTACGGATTGCCACCAAACTCACGTGCTGCCGTAAAGCCGATGAGGATCGGCAGTATGATAAAGGCCGCCGAGCTGAACATGTCGAGCATCACAAACAGGGCGCTGTCGGCATTGACCCAGCCGTAGGTGCGCACCATGCCGAGCAGCCCCATCAGCAAGCCCGAGGCGACGATGGCCGGAATGATCGGCACGAAGATGTTGGAGAGGGTTCGCGCCAACCGCTGGGCCACGTTGAGCTTGGCCGCTGCCATGTCGGTCAGCTCCGCCTTGCTGGCGGTGCCGGTACCGGTCAGCGCCACAAACTCCGCATAGACCTTGTTGACCAGACCGGTGCCGAAGATCACCTGAATTTGGCCCGCGTTGCTAAAGCACCCCTTGACCCCCTCCAGCTTGTCGATGGCGGCCTTGTTTACCTTGCTGTCATCGGCCAGCACCAACCGCAGCCGGGTGGCGCAGTGGGCAGCGCTGACGATATTCTCCTTGCCCCCGAGCAGGGGCACCAGATCCTTGGCTATCGCACTGATATTCATATTCTTCCTCTTATGACCCGCCACGCTGGCGGGTCCTTGTCACATGAGAGTAGGGGCTGTCGAGCCGGGCTTCTAGCCGCAGCTCAACAGCCGCTTGCGCCTGATCGCAAAAAGGCATCCAGTTCGAAGCGGGTCGGCAGCGCCGTCATCGCCCCCTTGGCGGTGGTGGCGAGCGCCCCGCAGCCGTGGGCCTGAGCCAGGATGGCGGGTAGCTCGGCCAGAGTCGGCAGCGACGAGCGCCCGGCCAGCGCCGCCAGCAGACCGGCGACGAAGGCATCCCCCGCCCCCGTGGTGTCGATGGGCGTCACTTTCTGCCCCACCCACTCCAGCAGCTCACCACCCAGACGAGCCACCACACCGGCCGCGCCCCGGGTCACCAGCACCAACGCAGGGCCAGAGAGAGTAGCGAGCCCGGCAACCAGATCATCCTCGCCGCTCAGCAGTTGCAGCTCCTCGATGGAGAGCTTGACCACATCCGCCTGCGCGATGGCTTTGCGCACCAGCGGCAGCATCTCGGCGGGGTTGCCCCACACCTCGGGGCGCAGGTTGGGGTCGAAGCAGACCCGCCCGCCTGCCGCCTTGATGGCGGCCATGGCCTGCAGGCAGCTGGTGCGTACCGGCTCGTTGGCGAGCGCGATGGAGCAGGTCAGCAACCACTGACCGGCCTTGAAGCGGGGCAACTCATTTGGGGTGAGGAACTGGTCGGCACTGGGGCGCACCATAAAGGTGAAGCTGCGTTCCCCCTCATCATCCAGTGCCACCAACACGGTAGAGGTGCGATGGTCAGGATCGAGCCGCAGCGCACCGATATCCACCCCCTCCCTGCTCAGGGTGTCGGCCATAAAGCGGCCGAACGGGTCAGCACCAACCCGGCCGATAAAGGCCGCATCGCCACCCAGCCGTGCCACGCCAACCGCCACATTGGCGGGCGCACCACCCGGACACTTGAGGTAGTGCAACGCCCCTTCCGGGATCAAGTCCACCACCGCATCCCCCATTACCCACACACGATTCGTCACCTTGCTACTCCACTGCTGCATCGGATCCTCGGTCAAACCCGAACTCTGTTCTGTTGGCTGGCATTATCAGCTAAACCGTTTTAGCCAACCAATAGATCTCGGCACCGGCTGCCATTTTTGTGATCGGGATAACGAACTAGAACCAGGTTTCCATCTGTACGCCAAAGTTCCACTCGCCACCGGCGGTGAAGTTGCTCTGGCCCATGGCATCGTCGCTGGCGTAGTTGTCGAGCTCGGAGGACCAGTCCATCCAGCTGGCGAACACCCTCAGTTCGGGCCGCTCGAAGAAACCGGCGGTCTGTGCCTTGAAGGTGGGGGCGAAGGTGAGCTTGGTGAAGTTGCCGTTCACCGCCTGGCGTCCCTTGTAACCCTTGGGATCGAGATCCATGTACTGCCAGGCTGCCTCGTAGACCAGCTCGACGTTCTGGCTCAGCACCTGCGCCACCCGGGTATTGAAGGTGAGCCAGCGGTACTCGTCCCCTTTCACGTAGCGATCCTGACTCTGCTCGGCCAGCAGGGCCGGGGCAAAACGCCAGCGCGAGTTGAGATCGGTGGCGCCAAACACGGCGACCCGCACTGCATCGGCGTCCGGCAGCAGCTCGCTGTCAGAGCCCAGCCCCTTGACCTCGGCCCCCAGCCCATGACCATACAACACCGCCGCCTTGGCAAACCCTGGGTTGATGCCAAAGAAGCTCTCGCCGTGGTAGGCCAACAGGGTGTGTGCCCCCTGGTCCGCCGCCTCGCTGCCCGTCCCCTTGTCATTGATGCGGGCGTCATTGTCCTTGGCCGAGAGGCCGTTCACCATCCACTGCCAGTTGCCGACGCGGTTGTTCATGGTGAGGATGTAGCTCTCGATATCGGAGAGACCGCTGGCGCTGATGTCGCCGTAATCGCGGCCATAGAGGGAGAAGTTGGCCTTCCAGCTGTCGGCGAGCTGCACGTCGTAAACGCCGCCGCCGGTACCGGCCAGGAACACCACGTCGGAATCGAGCCAGTGGATGTCGAAGTTGTCCCGATCAAAGCGCTTGCCCGCCCACAATACTGCATTCTTGAAGGGGCCGTCGAAGCTCGCCAGATTGCCGATCTCGGCAAACACCTGACGGGTATTGAGGCTCGAATCGCTGCCGGTCCAGTCGTTGCTGGTCTCAACCCCGTCTGCCAGCATCAGCTTGTAGCGAGCCCAGCTGCCATCCTCGAAGGTCTGGGTTTTCAGCAGGTTAGCCTCCATGTAGGTGTCATCTTCGTTGCCAAGGCGACCGACGGCCCCGCCCACCGAACCGGCTGGCGTGATGTAGGGGCCGCCGCGCCCACCGTTGCCATTGCCGTTTACCAACAGGCCCGAGCGGGCATAGCCGTGAAACTCGAAGCCCTGGGCACCAGCGGTCTTCTCATCCACCTTCTGGCTGCGGTTGTCGGCCACCTGCGCCTGCTCGCTGGCCGCGCTCGCCTTCACTTCCGCCTGACTGGCACGGCTCTCTGCTGCCTCGGCTCTCGCTTCAGCCGCCTGTACCCGCGCCTCCAGCGCCGCCAGTCTGGCCTCGACACTCTCACCTGCAACACTCGCCTGCGCCGCCCACAGCGGACTGCTCATCCCCAATCCCAGCGCTACCGCCAGCGCCAACTTGCTCTTGAACATCATCATCTTCCTCACCTGTCATCTATGGCCCAAATGGGCGCAGTTGTTATCGACAGCTAGAGCATAGCTAAACCAATTTAGCCAGCTCAATACGACAACTAAACCGTTTCAGCAACAGTGTGAGCGGGATAACATTTGTACAGCAGGAATTGGCGGGAGTTGTGAGGAGGATCCCTCATCAGGATCCACTCAATAGGGCGGCTCCTGGCTAAATGGCGGGCAAAAAAAGAGCCGGCACAAGGCCGGCTCTTTTTATTCGGGTCGCTGAAATCAGCTGGTCAGATCGTCGAAGAAGCGTTTCACCCCTTCGAAGAAGCCTTCCGATTTCGGCTTGTGGGTCTTGGCAGCGGCGCCGCTGAAGGATTCGTCCAGCTGGCGCAGCAGCTCTTTCTGCTGCTCGGTGAGGTTGACCGGAGTCTCGATCACCACCTTGCACATCAGATCCCCTACCTGACCGGAGCGTACTGACTTCACGCCCTTGCCACGCATGCGGAACATCTTGCCAGTCTGGGTCTCCGGAGTGACCTTGAGCTTGACGCGGCCATCCAGGGTCGGCACTTCAATCTCGCCACCGAGGGCAGCTGCGGTGAAGCTGATGGGCACTTCGCAGTAGAGGTTGTTGCCGTCACGCACGAAGATCTCGTGCTCTTTGACGTGCACCTGTACGTAGAGATCCCCTGCCGGAGCTCCCGCTTCCCCCGCTTCCCCTTCACCGGAGAGACGGATGCGATCGCCGGTATCGACGCCCGCCGGAATTTTCACCGACAGGGTCTTGGTGCGCTGGTAGCGACCTTCACCGTGGCACTTGCGGCACGGATCCTTGATGATCTTGCCGCGCCCGTGACAGTGCGGACATGCCTGCTGCACCGCGAAGAAGCCCTGACGCATCTGCACTTGGCCGGAGCCGTGGCAGGTCGGGCAGGTCTGGGCACTGCTGCCGGTGTGGGCACCGGAGCCGTTACAGACTTCACAGTGAACCAGGGTCGGCACCTTGATCTCCTTGGAGACCCCGCGCACCGCCTCTTCCAGCGTCAGCTCCATGGTGTAACGCAGGTCGGAGCCACGGGCCGGGCCACGACGGGCACCACCACGGCCACCGCCGAAGATGTCACCGAATACGTCACCAAACATGTCGGCGAAGTCGGCACCGCCGCCAAAGCCACCGTGGCCACCGCCACCCTGGCTCGGGTCGACACCGGCATGGCCGTACTGGTCGTAACGGGCACGCAGGTTGGCATCGGTCAGGACCTCGTAGGCCTCCTTGACCTCTTTGAACTTCTCTTCGGCACCGGCATCGCCCTGGTTACGATCAGGGTGATACTTCATGGCCAGACGCTTGTACGCCTTCTTGATCTCGCGCTCGTCGGCACCTTTTGATACCCCCAGCACTTCGTAGAAATCGCGCTTCGACATACTCATCCTGTTGCTATATCAGCAGTTACGCAGACGGGCGTTGGTTACCCAACGCCCGTAAATTCATAAACCTAGCTGATGGGCGAAGCGGACTGCGCCCATCCGGGTCGGGCTTATTTCTTGTCGTCTTTCACTTCTTCGAACTCGGCGTCGACTACGTCGTCGTCAGCCTTGGCAGAAGAGGAGGACTGACCGGCATCAGCACCGGCTGCACCCTGGGCCTGAGCCTGCTGCTGGGCAATTTCCATCAGCTTCTGGGACGCTTCCAGCAGAGCCTGCTGTTTGGCTTCGATGGCAGCCTTGTCGTCACCCTTGATGGCCGCTTCCAGCTCGCTCAGAGCGGCTTCGATCTTGGTCTTGTCGTCGGCAGGCAGGGCTTCACCGGCTTCGGTGATCTGCTTGCGTACGGAGTGGACCAGACCATCAGCCTGGTTGCGAGCCTGTACCAGCTCTTCAAACTTCTTGTCCTCGGCCGCATTGGCTTCGGCTTCGCGTACCATGCGCTCGATCTCGTCATCAGAGAGACCAGAGGAGGCCTGGATGGTGATCTTCTGCTCTTTGTTGGTCTCTTTGTCTTTCGCAGAGACGTGCAGGATACCGTTGGCATCGATGTCGAAGGTCACTTCGATCTGCGGCAGACCACGGGGTGCCGGACGGATGCCTTCCAGGTTGAACTGGCCCAGAGACTTGTTGTCGCTGGCGCGCTTGCGCTCACCCTGCAGCACGTGAATGGTCACGGCAGACTGGTTGTCTTCGGCAGTGGAGAACACCTGGGACTTCTTGGTCGGAATGGTGGTGTTCTTCTCGATCAGCGCAGTCATCACGCTGCCCATGGTTTCGATCCCCAGGGAGAGCGGGGTGACGTCCAGCAGCAGTACGTCGGTCTTGTCACCGGACAGTACCGCACCCTGAATGGCAGCACCCATGGCCACGGCTTCGTCCGGGTTGACGTCTTTACGCGGCTCTTTGCCAAAGAACTCGGCCACGGTCTTCTGAACCAGCGGCATACGGGTCTGACCACCCACCAGAATCACATCGTCGATCTCGCCAACAGCCAGACCGGAGTCTTTCAGGGCAGTACGAACCGGCTCCAGAGAGTCCTTCACCATGTCTTCCACCAGGGATTCCAGCTTGGCGCGGGTCACCTTGATGTTCATGTGCTTCGGACCGGTGGCATCGGCAGTGATGTACGGCAGGTTGACGTCGGTCTGCTGGGCAGAAGAGAGCTCGATCTTGGCTTTCTCGGCGGCATCTTTCAGACGCTGCAGCGCCAGCTGGTCGTTACGCAGGTCGATGCCCTGCTCACGCTTGAACTCGTCAACCAGATAGTTGATGACGCGGTTGTCGAAGTCTTCACCACCCAGGTGGGTGTTACCGTTGGTCGCCAATACTTCGAAGGTGGTTTCCCCTTCAACTTCGTCGATCTCGATGATGGAGATATCGAAAGTACCGCCCCCTAAGTCATATACGGCAACCTTGCGCTCGCCCTTGACCTTGTTCACGCCGTAAGCAAAAGCCGCAGCAGTCGGTTCGTTGATGATGCGTTTTACATCCAGACCGGCGATGCGACCGGCATCCTTGGTAGCCTGACGCTGGGCGTCGTTGAAGTAGGCCGGCACAGTGATAACGGCTTCGGTTACCGGCTCGCCCAGGTAGTCTTCGGCGGTCTTCTTCATCTTTTTCAGCACTTCGGCAGAGATCTGCGGCGGTGCCATTTTCTTGCCCTTCACCTCAACCCAGGCGTCACCATTGTCGGCCTTGGCGATGGCGTACGGCATGATTTTCAGGTCACGCTGCACTTCTTCATCTTCAAAACGACGACCGATCAGACGCTTGATGGCGAACAGGGTGTTTTTCGGGTTGGTGATGGCCTGACGCTTGGCCGGCTGACCAACCAGGATCTCGCCATCATCGGCATAGGCAATGATGGACGGAGTAGTACGATCGCCTTCTGCGTTCTCGATCACGCGAGCAGTGTCGCCATCCAGAATAGCGACGCAGGAGTTGGTAGTACCCAGGTCAATACCGATGATTTTACCCATTTGACGAATCTCCAAATACTTTGAATAAACTGGCGAGGAACTCGCCTTAATGCGTTAACGGCTAGGTGGGGGCTGCCAATCTGGCTTTCAAGCTCCCGGCATCAAATTTTTTGTGCCGCCGCGGCCTTGCACCCTATATGGGGTCGCCAGACCCAGCTTCAAGCCCCAACCCTAAAAAACCACACCCTTTGTCATGGTTGCGCGGTCACGTTGAGCCGTTAAACCGGGCAAGATGAGCAGGTGCTGCACTACCAAACAAAAAGCCCGCCACGGGGCGGGCCTGAACATCAGGCACCGACTCAGTCAGCGGCCTTGGAGACCATGACCATGGCAGGACGGATCACCCGACCGTTCAGCTCGTAGCCTTTCTGCATCACGGCAATAACGGTGTTCGGGGCCACATCGGCACTCGGCACCATGCTCATCGCCTGATGGGCGTTGGGATCAAACGCTTGGTTGGTCGGATCCAGCGCCACCAGACCAAACTTGGCCACCGAGCTCTGCATGGATTTCAGGGTCAGCTCGACACCTTCGATCATCGGTTTGAGGGCGTCGTTCTCCTTGTCGGCCAGTTCGATGGCACGCTCAAGGTTATCCAGCACCGGCAGCAGCTCGCCTGCGAACTTCTCCAGAGCAAACTTGTGGGCCTTCTCCACATCCTGCGCCGCGCGACGACGCAGGTTCTCCATCTCGGCGACGGCGCGAATGGCGCGCTCGCGCTCTTCTGCAGAGGCTTGCTGGGCCGCCTCCAGTTGCGCCTCCAGCTCGGCAATACGGGCTTGCTCGGCTGTCACTTCACTGTCTACATCGGTCGGCTCGACTGGCTGGGCTTCCACTTGCTCCATCGCTTCAACCTTTTGCTCTTCGTGGTTCATGACATCTCCAATTCCGGGGGTTACTTAATGAGGGTCTTGACGTCTGGTTGAGCGACCGGACGATCAGAGACCGACTATGTTGGCGCTATTATGGGGATGCATCCCCGGCTTTCAAGGGGTAAAAGGCCAATCAGGGGTGCTGAATAGCGACAGCCGGCAGTTTCTCCGGGTTACCGCTCACCGTTTAACCCGTTGCCTCAAGGGGCTAGCCGCCCCCATCACACGGAGAGCGTCACAAGCGGCGCAAAGCACGGTATACTGGCCCGCAATATCCACCCCAAACCAGACAGACTATGGATTCTCCGTTCAAAACCATCGCCCTGATTGGCAAACCCCAGCATGAGGGAGCCAACCAGACGCTGACCGGCCTGCATCAATATCTGACCGCCCGCGGCTTTCGGGTACTGGTGGAGAGCCGCGTCGCCCAGGCTATTAGCATCCTGGAAGAGGATGTGATGGATCTGGTCCAGCTCGGGCAGCAGGCCGATCTCGCCATCGTGGTGGGCGGGGATGGCAACATGCTGGGGGCGGCGCGGGTACTGTCGCGCTTTGATGTGGCGGTGATTGGGGTTAACCGGGGCAACCTCGGCTTTCTGACCGACCTCTCGCCGCAGGATTATCTATTGCCGCTGGAGCAGGTGCTCTCAGGCCACTACAAGAGCGAACACCGCTTCCTGCTGGAGGCCTCGGTCTATCGCCACGGCGAGCGCAAGTCGAGCAATCTGGCGGTCAACGAGGCTGTGCTGCACCCGGGCAAGATTGCCCATATGATCGAGTTCGAGGTCTATATCGATGGCAGCTTTATGTATAGCCAGCGCTCGGATGGCATCATAGTGGCCACCCCCACAGGCTCCACCGCCTACTCCCTGTCAGCGGGCGGCCCCATCCTCACCCCCAAGCTCAACGCCATCACGCTGGTGCCCATGTTTCCGCACACCCTGAGCAGTCGCCCCATCGTGCTCGATGCCGACAGCGAAGTGCGGCTGCTGGTCTCGCCGGATAATCAGGACGATGCCATGCAGGTCAGCTGTGACGGCCAGGTGACCCTTGCGGTTCACCCGGGGGACGAGATCCTGATCAAGAAGAGCCACCACCAGCTTCATCTGGTGCATCCCCTCGACTACAGCTACTTCCACGTGCTGCGCAACAAGCTCGGCTGGGGCAGCAAGCTGTTTTAACCGGCGTGGGTTGAAACCGTCTGGCTAGAGAAGGGTGCCGCAGTTGGCGCCCTGCTCTTTTCTTTCGTGATAACCCCCGCAGTTCTCATATCAGTACCGCGCGCCAGTTATCACGGCCCTCTTCTCATCGCCCTACCGCACTGGCGCGGCTTTCCTTTGTTAAAAATGACGGCGCCCTCTTTACTGTATATAAGACCAGTATATACTGGATACATACACAGTAATGTTGACCTATACAGGATGAGACCATGCTGACCCAGCTGACCGTCAACAACTTCGCTATCGTCAAGTTTCTCGAACTCGATCTGCAACCGGGCATGACCTGCATCACAGGTGAGACCGGCGCCGGTAAATCCATCGCCATCGACGCCCTCGGTCTCTGCCTCGGCGAGCGGGCCGAAGCCGGCATGGTGCGGCCCGATAGCGACAAAAGCGAGGTCAGCGCCCGCTTCCTGCTGGACAACAACCCGGCCGCCCGCGCCTGGCTCGCTACCAACGAGCTGGAAAACGAAGGTGAGTGCATCGTGCGGCGAGTGATCTCTGCTGAGGGTCGCTCACGCAGCTATATCAATGGCGTGCCCGTCCCCCTCACCCAGCTCAAGAATCTGGGCCAGCTGCTGGTCAACGTGCACGGTCAACATGCCCACCAGATGCTGCTCAAACCCGACTACCAGCTCGCTCTGCTCGATGGTTATGCCGGTCACCATCTGCTGCTGGGCGATGTGCGTCAGCACTATCAGCAGTGGCGTCAGCTGCAAAATGAACTGAACCGGCTCAAGGCCGAGCAGCAGCAGCGAGAGGCCCGCCGCCAGCTTATCGAGTATCAGGTGCAGGAGCTGGACGAATTTGCCCTGCAGCCGGGGGAGTTCGAAGAGATAGAAGAGGAGCACCAGCGTCTGGCCAACGGCACCGAGCTGATGCAAGAGTGTGGCGCCTGCCTCGATCTGCTCTATGACAACGAAGAGACCACTATCGCTGGCCTGCTGCAATCGGCAGTAGATCGGGCCGAGGGTCTGGTCAGCATGGACAGCCGTCTCACGCCAGTACTGGAGATGCTGAACGAAGCCCTGATAGGGGTGCAGGAGAGCCACAGCGAGCTGCGCCATTATCTGGATCGGCTGGAGCTGGACCCCGAACGTTTTAACGAGCTGGAAGCCCGCCTCTCCAAGGCAATCAATCTGGCCCGCAAGCACCACGTCAAACCGGCAGATCTGGCCCAGCACCATCAGGAGCTGGCCTCCGATCTCGCCCGTCTCAACTCCGATGAGGAACGGTTAGAGGGGATGGAAGATGAGCTGACTGCCGCCCGTCAGGCGTTTGTTCAGGCTGCCGAGGCCCTGAGCCAGAGCCGTCAGCGTTACGCCCAGGAGCTGGGTGCCAAGGTAACCAGCAGCATGCACGAACTGGCGATGCCCGATGGCCGTTTTGCCATCGAGGTGCGCCCCGATGCCCAGAGCAGCCTCTCTCCGCTGGGTATAGATCGGGTGGAATTTATGGTCACCACCAACCCGGGACAACCGATCCAGCCGCTTGGCAAGGTGGCCTCGGGGGGTGAACTATCGCGCATCAGCCTGGCCATCGTGGTGATCAGCGCCCGCAAGATCTCAACCCCAACCCTGATTTTCGACGAGGTGGATGTGGGGATCAGCGGCCCGACTGCCGCCGTGGTGGGTCGCCTGCTGCGCCAGCTCGGCGAGTCCACTCAGGTGATGGTGGTCACTCACCTGCCTCAGGTGGCGGGCAACGGCCACCAACATATGGTGGTAAGCAAGCATACCGACGGCAAAACCACCGAAACCCGGATGGATGCGCTCGATCAGAGTGCCCGCCTCAATGAGCTGGCCCGCCTGCTCGGTGGCGATCAGATCACCGACAACACATTGGCTAATGCCCGAGAGCTGCTGCGTCGTTGAAATGGGGATCGGGAATCGTTAATCGTTAATCGTTAATCGTTAATCGTTAATCGTTAATCGTTAATCGTTAATCTAATCACGAGTCACGAGTCACGACTCACGAATAACGGTGAATCGTTACTGGTGAATCGTTAATCGAATCCCACATCACGAGTCACGACTCACGACTCACCAGCCCCGAGTTCCCCACCTTGAACCTCGCAGAGCCGTCAGGATCACCGACCCAGATCAATAAAATGGCGAGTTAGGCGAAGCTGGCAGCAACATGGGCGTGGATCCGGTTGCCTTCATGTGGCGGATTTCGCATAGTGTTGCCCCCCTTTATGGGTATCCAATTGTGAGGCTTTGTCTATGATCCACGTTTTTGGTCACAAGAATCCTGATAGCGACAGTATCTGCAGTGCGCTGGTTATCACCGACTGGCTCAATGGCCAGGGCCGTCAGGCCACCCCATGGCGTCTGGGTGACCTGCGCACCGAAACCCGTTTTATTCTGGAGCAGGCTGGCGTCAGCGAACCCGAGTTGCTGACCAAAGATTTGACCGGTGAAGATGTCTGGCTGGTGGATTTCAGTGATCTGGAACAGGGCCCTGCCACACTGGCACAAGCCAATGTATTGGGTCTGGTGGATCACCACCGTCTCGGTACCCTGGTCACCCAGTCTCCGCTGGATGCCTGGATCCGCGCCGTCGGCTGCACCTGCACCATCGCCTTCGATCTGCTGAGTCAACAAGGTACCGTGACCCGCAGCCAGGCTCGCCTGATGCTGGGTGCCATCATGAGCGACACACTCTGTCTCACCTCGCCGACCACCACCGAGCAGGACAAGATCGCTTGTGAGCGTCTGGCACCGCTGGCCGAAGTATCGCTAGCCGAATTCGGCCAACAGTTGCTGATGGCGAAAACCGACCTGAGCGGCCTGACTCCGGCTCAACTGCTGCAGCAGGATGAGAAAGCGTTCCAGGCGGAAGGTTGCAGCTTCATCATGAGCCAGATCGAAGTGGGCAGCGAGCAGCAGCTGGCCGAGCACTTGCCAGCCCTGCAGCAGGAGATGGCCCAGCGCGTGGCGAGCGAAGGGCTCGACTTCTTCGTGTTGATGGTCACTGACCTGACTGCGGCTGCCAGCCGTATCTACTTTACCGAACACGCTAAAGTACCGGCAGAGTCCAGCTACCACCCGGGCTTTGTCAGCCGCAAGAAGCAGGGTCTGCCCTGGGTGATGGAACTGCTGGCCAAGGCCTGATCCTTCCTCGCCATCATCTATGCCAAAGCCCTGCCCCTGCGCAGGGCTTTTTCATCGCCACCGCCAGCCGCACTCCCCGCCCTCTTGCTGACCATCTTGCTCACCACTGCGGTCGCTCGCTTACTCCTTTCACGGCTTATTGACAGTTAACGCCATAACTTTGCTTACATATTTGCGGCTGTTATTTATCAGGGCTTTGCTGCAGGATTGTCGCCCTATAACCCTTTCGTGTTCTGATTTCATTCAGGTGTTCAATGAAAATAAGCTCCAAGCTGAGAACCCGGGCGATCTTCACTCTGCTCGGGCTGACACTGATCGGCTGGCTGGTATGGCCAAGCGACCCTCCCAAAGCGATCCTCAAAGCGCCGGTTACCCGCGAGGATATTGCCCAAACCGTACTGGCCAGTGGCGTGCTGCAGGCCGTGGAGCAGGTGGATGTGGGGGCCCAGGTCTCCGGTCAGGTTACCAAGCTGGCCGTCGAGGCCGGCGATCAGGTCAAGCAGGGAGACCTGCTGGCCGAGATCGATCCCCTGATTGCCCAGAACAACCTCAAGACGGCCGAGGCGGAGCTTGCCAGCAACCGCGCCCAGCTCAAGATCAAACAGGCGCAACTCAAACAGAACGAGCTCGCCTGGCGACGCCAGCAGCAGATGTTCAAGCAGGAGGCGAGCTCACGGGCCGATCTGGAGAGTGCCGAAGCACTGCTGGCGGTCACCCGCGCCGAACTGCAAAACAGCCAGGCCAATATCGACAACGCCCTGATCAAGGTTGATCGGGCCAAGACCGAACTGGGTTACACCAAGATCCTGGCGCCGATGGATGGCACCGTCATCAGCATTGTGACCCGTCAGGGCCAGACCCTGGCAGCAAGCCAGACGGTGCCGACCGTGCTCAAGCTGGCCAACCTCGAGACCATGACGGTCAAGGCGCAGATCTCCGAAGCCGATGTCACCAAGGTCAAAGCCGGCATGCCGGTCTACTTTACCCTGATCGGCGATGCGGATACCCGCTATCAGGGCAGGCTTCGCGCCGTGGAGTTAGCCCCTACCAACATCAACGATCAGGCCGCTACCGGCACCACCACCAATAATGCAGCCGTCTACTACTACGCCCTGTTCGATGTGCCCAATCCCGCTCATACCCTGCGGGTGGCAATGACCACCCAGGTGACCATAGTGCTCGGGGAGCGCAAGCAGGTACTCACTGTGCCACAAACCGCCCTCGGCAAGTCGCTGGGTGACAACGAGTATGAAGTCACCGTGATCAAAGCAGATGACACGACCGAAACCCGCCATATCAAGACCGGCATGAAAGACGAGATCCGTATTGAGGTGATCAGCGGGCTGAGTGAAAAGGAGGAGGTGCAGCTCAATCACGGCGCCCCCGCTGCCAATGATGATATGGTGGTGATGCTATGAGTGAGCCCCTGAACCAGCTGCCGTTGATCCAGCTGAAAGGGGTCGAGCGACGCTACCAGAGTGGCGACAGCGAAGTCACCGTGCTCCACCCTCTTGACCTCACTATCTCGGCAGGAGAGATGATCGCCATTGTCGGCGCGTCCGGCTCCGGCAAGTCGACCCTGATGAACCTGCTGGGGTGTCTCGATAGCCCGAGCAGCGGCCAGTATCTGTTTCGCGGTCAGGACACCGCGACCATGGATGCGTTGGCGCTGGCCCGGCTGCGCTGCCATCACTTTGGCTTTATCTTTCAGCGCTACCACCTGCTGCCCCATCTCGATGCCGCCGCCAACGTGGAGATCCCCGCCGTCTATGCCGGCACCAGCCGCCCGGATCGCCAGGCGCGCGCGCGTCAGCTGCTGGGCAGACTGGGGCTGGCCGATCGCAGCCACCACACCCCGGGTCAGCTCTCCGGCGGTCAGCAGCAGCGGGTCAGTATCGCCCGGGCGCTGGCCAATGGCGGCGAAGTGATCCTCGCCGATGAACCGACCGGCGCACTGGATAGCCAGAGTGGCAAGGAGGTGATGGCGATCCTCAAGGAGCTGCACGCTCAGGGCCACACCATCATTCTGGTCACCCACGATATGAACGTGGCCAGCCATGCCGACCGGATCATCGCTCTCAAGGATGGTCGGATTGAACAAGATAGCGGCCCCTGCCAAACGGCCGTGTTGGCTCCAGCCACCGCCACCGCCCCTCCAAAAATAGTGCCCACTAAAAGTGCCGTGGGCCACGACTGGGATCGTTATCGGGAAGCGGGACGGATGGCGATGCATGCCATGCTCGCCCACCGGATGCGCACCTTCCTCACCATGCTCGGCATCATCATCGGCATCGCTGCCGTGGTGAGCGTGGTCGCACTTGGTCAGGGGGCGCGCGCCAAGGTGATCGACCAGATCAATGCGATGGGCACCAACACCATCGAAATCTTCCCGGGCAAGGGATGGGGCGATGAGAAGATGGCCAGCATCCAGACCCTCAACAAGGGGGATCTCGATGCCCTGCTGGGGCAACCCTATCTGGCTGGTGCCAGCCCCGAGATTGGCAGCTCCGGCCAGTTGCGCTATCGCAACAAGACCAACAGCGGCAACGTGACCGGGGTTGGTAACGACTATTTCAAGGTGAAGGGGATGACGCTGGTGAGTGGTCGCTTACTGGAGCGGCAAGATATCCAGCAGCGTGCCGCGGTTGCCGTGGTGGACAAGAAGAGCATCACCAGCCTGCTTGGCAAGGAGGACCCGGTCGGCAAGGTGGTACTGGTCGGCACCTTGCCGGTGCGGATTGTCGGTGTGGTTTCGCAGGAGACCGGCTTCGGCCCCACCAGCCAGTCGGTCAATATCTGGCTGCCCTACAGCGCGGTGATGAGTCGCCTCATCTCGCAGCATCACTTCAGCCAGATCACCATCCGGGTCAAAGACGGGGTACAACCGGCACTGGCCGAGCAGGCGGTGATCGAGCTGATCACCAAGCGCCACGGGGTGAAGGATTTCTTCACCTTCAGCAGCGACAGCATCATCAAATCGGTGGAGAAAACCACCGCCACCATGACCCTGATGGTCTCGGCCATCGCGGTGATCTCGCTGATCGTCGGCGGGGTGGGCGTGATGAACATCATGCTGGTGTCGGTGGTGGAGCGTACCCGCGAGATCGGCATTCGCATGGCCGTGGGCGCCCGCCAGTCGGATATTCTGCAGCAGTTCCTGATTGAAGCCGTGATGGTGAGCCTGCTGGGGGGGATCTTCGGCGTCGGCCTCTCGCTCGGTATTGGCGCGCTCTTTTCACTGCTGGTGGACTCCATCAAGATGCAATTCTCGCTCTTCTCCATCCTGATGGCCTTTGGCTGCTCGTCACTCATCGGGATCCTGTTTGGTTACCTGCCGGCACGCAATGCGGCGCGGCTCGACCCTGTTGTCGCACTGGCGAGGGAATAACAATGCATAAACTCTCCTGGCTGGCTCTCTCTATGGCCCTCAGCGGCTGTAGTCAGCACAGCACCTATCAAAGACCCGAGCTGGCGATCGCCCCCACATGGCAACAGGCAGAGGGCGCCCAGCTGGCTACGCAGGCAGGCCCCTGGTGGCGGGAATTTGATGATCCCCGGCTCGACAAGCTGGTCGCTGCAGTCCTGGCCGCCAACCCGGACATGCGTGTGGCGGCCCTCAAGCTCAAAAGCGCCAGACTGGGGGCCGAGCAGGCCGATACCAACCTCACCCCCTCGGTCAATGGCACTATCGCTGCCAGTGGCAACAAGGATCTGAAAACCGGCAAAGGCACCAACAGTCTGGGGCCCTCGCTGAGCCTCAGTTACGAAGTGGATTTGTGGGGCAAGCTTGCCTCGGTGCGAGATCAGGCCAGCTGGGAAGCGGCGGCAAGCGAGCAGGATCTCGCCAGCACCCGACTGCTACTGATCGGCAATACCCTGGAGCAGTATTGGCAGCTCGGCTATCTCGGCTCTGCCATCGCACTCGGAGAACAGCAGTTGGCCAATCTGACGCGAACCGAGCAGCTGACCCAGACCAAATACCAGGCAGGCGCCATCACCCGGCTCGATCTGGCGCAGGCACGCCAGCTGTTGGCTGGAAAACAGGCTGAGCTGGCCTCCCTCAAGGCGCACCAGGAGCAGGCTCGCAATGCCCTGCGTCTGCTGCTGGGCCGCAGCTGCGGACCGCTGGAGTATGCACCCGCTTCCCTTGCAACCCAGACCATTCCTGAACTTGCAGTGGGTATTCCGGCCGATGTGCTGGCTCGCCGCCCCGATGTCAAAGCGGCCGAATTGCGGCTGCGCAAGACGCTGGCAAAAGGGGACGAGATCCGCACCAGCTTCTACCCCAGCCTGACCCTGACCGGCAGCGCCAGCACCGCATCCGATAGATTGGCGCAGGTACTGCAAAATCCGGTCGGCACGCTAGGGGCCAGCCTTGCCCTCCCCTTCCTTGAATACAACCGCACCCAGCTCGCCATCGAAAGCTCAGCGCTGGATTACCAGATCGCTGAAACCGAGTTTCGCAAACAGCTCTACACCGCACTGGTGGAGGTGGAAGACAATCTGGCCGCCCGCCACTATGGCCAGCAGCGACTCGATTATCTGCAAGAGCAGCTGAGTTATGCCCGGGAGGCCGAACGACTGGCCAAGGCTCGCTTCCAGGCGGGGGCAACCGGTGTGCAGGCCTGGCTTGATGAGCAGAACCGACTGTGGGATGCCCAGCAGAGCCTGCTGGCCCAGCAAAAAGAGCAGCTCACCACCACCGCCAAAATCTATCGCGCCCTGGGTGGCAGCGATACCGTGACGCCCCGATAACCGGGGAATCGGGAATCGTGAGTCGGGAGTCGTTACTGGTGAATCGTGAATCGATTAACCATTAACCATTAACCATTAACCGTGAAGCGGGAATATCCCGTGATATCGAGAAAAACAACAATACGATGGCGACGATAAAAAGGATACAAGCGAGGATGCTGACAACCATGGCCGCAGAGGATTAGTGCAGGACAAGTAAAACGGTAAAAATAATGCCGCTCAAGGGCGGCATTATTCAATCTCTGAACCTGACGAATTAAATCAGGAAATCGTTCAGATCTTTACCCAGAGCAACTTGGGCAGCAATGGCTTTTGGCATACGACCTTGACCGGTCCAGGTTTTTTCCTGGCCATCTTCTTCGTACTTGTATTTAGCCGGGCGCGGAGCACGCTTGCTCTTGGCAGCGCCAGTCGCCGCAGCGGGAGCTGCCGCATTGGCCAGCAGCTCACGAGGATCAATACCGGCCTGCTGCAGCATTTCGGTAAATTCACTCAGTTTGCGCTGACGCTCTTCCTGTTCTGCACGCTCCTGCTCAACAGAATCGGCGCGCTCTTGGAAAACCAGGTCAAACTTCTCTTTAGCTTCCAGCAGTTGCTCAAACGGCAGTTCACGAATGGCCGCACGCAGGCTGCGAATGTTCAACAGAACTTTCAGAAACTCGTTCATTATTTCCTCACTAAAAGCCGGTTACAGGGATAACCATTTCAGAATAGCATGGACAATTCCTAACATCATACAGTTTTTCTATATTAGCGTTCTTTTTTCTTAATTTTCACCATCAAGATCGAATGCGCGTCACTATCAATAACAAAAACTGGCACGCAGACATTCTGGGAGGAGAGGATTACTCTCTTGTGCCCAAAAACCGCTGGTATTGCAAGACTCATTAATTTCCAGTTCAGTATCCTGCAGAGTAGCCCCCTGAGCTCCGCGATATAAGCCTTGAGCACAGATTGTTAGCATGCGTTCAACATATGTGGCAAGCCTGCCCCTATCCGTTTCTTCTGGCCCCAGCCCCGTTATTCAGATCATGAAGAGCTGTCCCAATTGACCATAACCCGACACCACATCATCAATAAAAACAATTATAAATCAGCACCTTGGAATCTATACGCAACTTTTAAATGTCTCTCTTTTATAACCTGCATTGCAGATGCATGTGCCTAAAAACATATGCCTAAAATCAAGCTGATCAGGTATCTGGCATCCAGAACACAAGTAATAAAAAAGCCAGCCTTTTTGAAAGGCTGGCTTGCTCCGTAGTCAAATAGCACTAGTTATTCTTGGTTATATTCTTGGCTGGTTGATCAACACCGGTCATCACCGCTTTGGCTGCCGACCCGATTAAAAGGGGTTCGGTTGGATAGAGCTTAAGTGCTGCTGTTCGCATCCCATTGGCTTCCTCCGTTCGGCCCAATGCATTTAGTGCGATCACCATATTGGCGTAGATGTTGGCGCGTGGTGTATGGCGTACAAATGCCTGCCCCCACTCTAGATAAGCTTCCAGTTCTGCCTTATTGCTGGTCTGCAAGCCCACCATCAGCCGGACCGAGTTCACATCAAACTCGACTCGGGTCAACCAGGCCATGGGGTTAACAATATCAAGTAGCAAGGCTGGCTCTTTATACCCGCCCCGTTCATATTTGGTGACAACCCAAGCGGTGTGAATAGCTGTGAGCATAAAAGGTACAACCAGCAACGGGATCGCAATCGCCATAAATCGCAATAACAACCAGGGGCGGCACTCCCTATCCCACCATGATGAGACACCATGACTCACCACGTTACTCTCTTCAATTTCAGTATCGATGCTATAAATCAGCGTCAGCAACAACCACCACTGTACGATGGCATGATAAAGAGGATATTCCGTCTGGGTATGGAGCAATATCGGCATAACCAGAGCAAGTAGAGCCATGGCATTAACCCAACGCACACTCGTCAGACGCACTAATAGCGCGCCCCCCATTATCACCATCCCAATGATGGGGGCAATGCCACCCTCAACCGCCCAATAGAGAAACTCATTGTGGGGATGGTCAAGGTTGTAAATTTCCATTCCTATATCTGGACTAAGGCTTCTAGCCTCAACATAACGATGTAAAAAAGTAGACTCAAAACCTCCATAACCGATACCAACCATCCAATGCTGTGTTACTAGACCGTAGGTAAAAGACCATATATTCGAACGAACCCCACCAGACTGATAAATCTCCACCCCGCGTTTTACCCCCGCCATCCCATATTGGGATAACAAGCCAAGGGCTAGTGCAACAATAACCAGAGCCAATATCCGCCATAGCAAACGTTGGCGATAAAGTTGCGGCATTAATAGAAACAGCGCCAGCAGTCCACCTAATTGCCCCACCCGGGATTGCAACACAACTAGCAACAGTGTTGCTGATAGAATGACGCCATAGCGCAGAGCCATCAGCAGGCGGCTGCTCTCACTGCGCAACTCCAGCCAGATAGCCAGGGCAAGTCCAGTCGCCATAAAGCTCGCCATCACATTGGGTTGCTGAAAGATCCCGTAAGGGCGATTGGCGTTGGTGTCATAGCCAATCCAGTTACCTGGCGTCAGCAGATAAAACTGCACCAGCCCAAGCACCGCCTCTATCGCAATGGCGATCAGGATGAGATAGAGCAAGCGATCTCGCTGCCAACGATTAAAACGCCATTGATAGAGCCCGAACAAAAACAGCAGGCCCGCGAAGAGCCCCAACAATCGAGGGATAGCATAATCCTTGAACTCAAAGCCGGGATAAAACATGGGCAGCAACAGCAAGAGCGCCCCCATCCATAAACCAGCTTGCAAGGGAGAGAAAACCAGTCTCTGGCGCAAGGTCACTTGCCACAATCCCAACCCAATAGCCAGAGAGGCGAAGATCCATCCCCAGGTATTAAAGGGCAGATAGAGCCCGGCACCACCCGGGTTGTGCATAAAAAAATGCATCCCCAACAACCAATAGAGCCCACATAAAACCATCATGATTCGCGTTAACGTCACAGCCCAGCTCCTTAGGCCCACCCATCATTGAAAGGGCATACAAGATACAGATAAAAAGAGAGGGGGCACACTGCCCCCTCGATTACATCAACGATTCCAATTATGCCTCTTCTGGTCGGCGAAATGCATGGCGAATCAGCACAATACCCACCCCCAGCATGCCACCCAGCAGAGTGGCCAACACCACGATCAGCGGACGTTTTGGCTTGTCGCGGCTAAGAGGTTCATCTGGCGCGTCCAGATAGGAGAAAGGGCGAAATGCGATACCGTCCAAAGAGATGCTTTTTAAGCGTGCCATCTTCACCTGCAGAGATTGCAATTTGGGTTGATAAACCTCAAGGTCGATGGATTTCAGTAATGACAGCTTTTCTTCCAGACCTTTTGAACCCAGCGAAATGAGGAAACGATCTTGCGCGTTATAGTTTTCCAGTGGCGCACTGACACCGGCCGCTTTGGCCACTTTGTTAGCCATCACCAATTCTACTATTTCCTGTTGCAGGGTACGTTTTGTGTCCTCCTGCATGATCCGATACTCCGTGTTCATGCCATCCAACTGCAGATCACGCTGTTCAGTAAGCCGGTGTGTCAACTGCTTCTGCTGCATTCTGACAATATAATCAATATACTCTTCTAACATTGCCAGCGACCTCTCGGAGGTAGGGGCCGCAAACTTGAGCTCAACACCCGGCACCTCCCCCTTCTTATCTACGGGCTGAGCAGTGACAGATTTACTCCAGTCGCGCAGCCAACGCACCTGCGCCTTGCTATCCAACCCATGGTTTTTTACAACCTCTGCAAATAAAGGGCTGGCTTTGAGATAGTTACGGCGATTCTCGTAACTGTTGAACTCCAGAATAAATTCCTGGTGTAGATCTTTTCCACTGGGAAAACCGCCAAGACCCAATACAGTTGCCTGCTTTGAGACTTTCAGCATCGGTGTCATGTCCTCCGGCTTAGGCGCAGCCACCACTGCCGAAGCGGACCACTGCTGGGGTGCCAACAGCGCATACGCAATACCGCCTAAAGCAAACACCAGGGTAACCAGCATAATAAGCAGCTTCTGACGCCACAACACCAGCATCAGCTCACGAAAATCAATCTCATCAGAGGCAGCAGGTACTACCCACTGTGCCGGTACATCTGGACTTTTTTCTTTCATCACTGTCTCACGTTAGGTTAAAACAAAAGATACAGGCATTTCAGTATGTAGCAACTCAAACAATTCGATATATGTACAAGGACTGGTCTAAAATAACATGAGTGCTCAGTTAACTAAAACTCATTGTTTCCGTCTAATCCAAGCTAAAAAACGCCATATTGAATTCAGCCCCCACAGATATAGTATGAAAAAGCATAAAAAAACAATAAAACTTAATAACTCAGGCACTCGTATTGACTCGAAGTAAATACCAATTACAGCACATGCTGCTGCCAAAAAACAAATAAAGCATAAGGCCTGATTAGGAGATAACCCCGCACGCATACATATATGATGTAAATGTTCTCTGTCAGGTTTAAAGGGGGAGTGTCCTTTACGAATGCGCCTAATCATAATCGCTACCATATCAATCAACGGTATAGCAATTAACCATAATGCGGTGACAGGATACATCTGCGCTTTAGGACCTTGCGTACCTTGTAGCAAGGTCCAGATAACGGTAAAGCCTATCAGCATACTTCCAGCATCCCCCATAAAAACCTTGCGACGCGTTCCAAAAGGAAATCCCAGATTAAGAATGACATAGGGGATGACAACGATCATCATTAATAGACAAAACCGAGCTAATAATAACTGTTCGTCAATATAATTAAGGTACGCTAACCCACCAAAGGTGACTAGAGTTAGCCCACCTAGCAAGCCATCGATACCATCAACCATATTAAAAGCATTGATGGCGCCCAGAACGGCAAAAACAGTCACAATATAACTAAGAGGCCCTAATACAATTTCATGGCCAAAGGCTAACCCCCCTAAACTTTTTAGAGAAAGTCCAGCACCAAAGATCATGGCACAAGAGATTAATATCTGCACAACCAAGCGGATACGATAGTCAACATCATATTTATCGTCTATTGCTCCCATGATAACCAAGACGGAAGCACACAAAACATAGATATCTGAACTAGTTAATAAATCAGGTTTGAACCATAACGCCAACATCAAAGTCAAATAGATAGAAATCCCACCCACCAAAGGAACTGCACCTTGGTGTAGTTTTCGCTCATTAGGCCGGTCAACAAGATTTATTTTTTTAGCCACCTTTCGTAAAAAAAACAAGCATATAAATGCTGTGATGAAAAAAATTGCATATTCCATTCTATGCCACCAAAGAAAGATATAATTTTATGGTTAGAAATAAAATCAACTCAATAAAAAATAAAAACCAGCCCCCAATAAATTAAGCAATTAAAATCAGCATCAATTGGACGATTAAACGAAAAGCTGTTCATATTTATCGACTACACTACGCCATTGATATTTATCACTTGCAATTTGCCTCATCCTCTCCCCGGAATGAACTACATGTTCATCATACTTTTCAATAAGCTGGCGCAACGTTTCTATGCTATTAAAATATAGAGCACTGTTATCTGTAGTATAGCGATTGAAAATACAATCAAATGCATATATTGGCATGCCAAATTGCATGGCTTCAACCAAAGAAGGATTGGTACCACCAGCAGAATGACCATGCACGTATCCCTTACATTGCCTTCTCATCTTATAGAGTACGGAGATATCATAAATAGGATCAACAATCTCTATATTTTCATAATGCGAAAACCTGCTTTTAAGCGCACGACCATATTCACTTGCCTCCCAGTTACCAATGAAGCACAATTTCTCTCTAGATTTAGAAAAGGCAGTCAGGATCAATTCAATATTATTCTCAGGCTCTATCCGACAAAGTGAAAGATAAAAATCATCTTTGACATAATTTTCCTGGTGTTCGACTTGTAATGCATGGTCTCCACCATAAGCTATGACCTCACTGACAACACCATATTCATCCATTACATAATCAGCGATACCCTGATTATCTGATACGACAGCATCTGAAAAACGAACGGCAAGTTTTTCCGAAAATTTCAAAAATTTTTTCGTCAGCCATCCCCACTTGTCGCGCCGCCACTCCAGTCCATCAATATTCGTAACAATACGTGACGAACTAAACAACCGATAGATGGGTAAAAACAAACAACCAGAGACCCCCAATATCAATGTGACATCAGGTTTTTTCTTAAGGCAAATTATCAGACTTAATATATCATAAGGTATACTAGAGACCCCATTAGCCTTGATCGGGAGATATAACAACGAAGCATCTTTATAATTTTCAGATTTTGTCTGATAGGAGTGAGAAGAGCAAAAAATATGATATTTTACACTGTCTGACTGAAAGTCGACAAGATTTTGCACTAAAGATTCAAAACCGCCATAGCAAGCCGGTATACCGACAGTACCAATTACAGCAACATTATTCATCAAATCGAGCCCTAATTATAAATATTTATCACCACGAATTCTTTATCTGAAATATTTCAGAACTTCATAAATGGGAGACGATATATTTTTATAGAAGATATTTGTTTTTGATAGACAAATTGTAATGGCTAGTACTCTTATAAAAAGATCACGTGTTGTCGCTGATTGTATAGAGACATATCGAGTATTCTGTCATCTATAATTGGATAAGTAATCTCCCCTGCGCAATATCTCACTCCCATTGCTCATGTTTAGATTGTTTAGATTG
>NZ_CDDH01000016.1 GCF_000819725.1 Aeromonas australiensis
GGGTTCTTCAGCAATCTGAAGGGAGCCAGCGGCTCCCTTGTTGTTTGCAACCCATGGTTTACAGCAGGAACAGGGTCGCCAGCCCGAGGAAGATAAAGAAGCCGCCGGTGTCGGTGATGGCGGTGATCATCACGCTGGATCCGACTGCCGGATCACGGCCGAAACGGGTCATGGTCATGGGGATAATAACCCCCATCAGGGCGGCCACCAGCAGGTTGAGCACCATGGCCAGGGTCATCACGGTGCCGAGCGCGGCATCATGATAGAGCAGGAAGGTAACCAGCCCCATGGTGCCACCCCATACCAGCCCGTTGATCAGTGCTACCCCGAGCTCCCGCAGCAGCAGGAAGGAGAGGTTGCCCGCCTGAATGTGCTGCAGCGCCAGTGCCCGCACTATCATGGTGATGGTCTGGTTGCCGGTGTTGCCACCAATCCCCGCAACGATGGGCATCAGGGCTGCTAGCGCCACCAACTGGGAGATGCTGTTTTCAAACAGCCCGATCACCCGCGAGGCGACAAAGGCGGTACAGAGATTGATGGCGAGCCAGGCCCAGCGGGTCTTGACCGCTTTGCTGACCGGGGCAAACACATCCTCTGCTTCGCTGATCCCCCCCATCCGACGCAGGTCGGTGTCACTCTCCTCATAGACTACATCCACGATCTCTTCGACGGTGAGGCGGCCCATCAGCTTGCCCTTGGCATCGACGACCGCAGCAGAGAGCAGGTCATCCCGTTCGAAGGTGCGGGCCGCTGCCTCGTCGTTATCCTCCGGATCGAAGGTGATGGGATCTTGCTCCATAACCTCTTTCACCCGTGTTGTGGGCTTGTGCAGCAGCACTGTGGTGAGAGCCAGCTCTCCCAGCAGATGGTTGCGCCTGTCGATGACAAACAGCTTGTCGGTGTTGGCGGGGATCTTGCCGCGCAGGCGCAGATAGCGCTGCACGGTGGCAAGGGTCACTTCGGGGCGGATGGTGATTATCTCGAAGTCCATCATGGCGCCAACGGTGTGCTTGCCGTAGCGGATCACCTCCCGTACCCGGTCGCGGTCAGCTGGCGCCATTGAGGTGAGCAGCCGCCCCATCAGGTTGCGCGGCAGGTACTGGCCCAGATAGATCTGATCGTCGATATCCAGGCTGCGCACGGCATGCAGCAGGTCACGATCGCTCATGCCGCTGATCAGGCTCTCCCAGACGGTTTCAGATGCCTCGACCAGTACCAGCCCCCGTTTCTCCTCTTGCACCAGTTGCCACAGAGCATGACGCTCATCGGGCGGCAGCGACTCCAACGCATCGGCGATATCTGCGGCGGGTAGGCCATTGACCAGCGAGATGATTTCGCTGGTCTGATCCAGTTGCCCGGCATCCGGGGTTGCCAGCGGATCTATCAGGCTGTCGGTGAGGGCGTCATCCCCCAGCAGCAGGGTAAGGATGCGGGATCTATCTTCCGCGCGCTGTTTGGCGCTGTTCTTGAGGGGAAGCGACATGAAAAGTTTCCTGAACCGGTGGTCATGGGCCGAATAGCCATAGGATAACAGACCCGCCCCCTCTTGTTATGGGGAAGGACGGCCAGTGCAGCGGGCAGAAAAAACGCCTCGTGGAGGAGGCGTCTTGCTATGGAGTGGAGTGGTTCGCTTACAGGAGCTTCAACCCCTCAGATTCTGATCTTGGATTGCGATCAGTCTGTTACAGGATAAAGCGGCTGAGATCCTCATCCTCAATCAGCTTGCCGAGGTGGGCGTTGACGTAGTCAGTGTCGATGACAAAGGTCTCGCCGGACTTCTCGGAGGCATCAAAAGAGATATCTTCCATCAGGCGCTCCATCACGGTGTGCAGACGACGGGCGCCGATATTCTCGGTACGCTCGTTAACCTGCCACGCCGCTTCGGCCAGACGGCGGATGCCATCCTGGGTGAACTCGATGTTGACCCCTTCGGTGGCCATCAGCGCCTTATACTGATCTGTCAGCGAGGCGTTCGGCTCGGTCAGGATCCGCTCGAAGTCATCTGTGGTCAGGGCGGTCAGCTCGACCCGGATCGGCAGACGGCCCTGCAGCTCGGGGATGAGGTCGGACGGCTTGGCGATCTGGAAGGCGCCGGAGGCGACAAACAGGATGTGGTCGGTCTTGACCATGCCGTGCTTGGTGTTGACGGTGCAACCTTCAACCAGCGGCAGCAGGTCGCGCTGTACCCCTTCACGGGAGACATCGGGGCCCGAGCTCTCGCCGCGCTTGCAGATCTTGTCGATCTCGTCGAGGAAGACGATGCCGTTGTTCTCGACCGCGGCGATCGCTTTCTGTTTCAGCTCTTCCGGGTTGACCAGACGAGCGGCTTCCTCTTCGATCAGCGCCTTCATGGCCTCTTTGACCTTGATCTTGCGCTTCTTCTTCTGGGCCTGGCCCAGATTCTGGAACAGCCCCTGCAGCTGGTTGGCCATCTCCTCCATGCCCGGCGGGGTCATGATTTCGACCCCCATCGGGGAGGCGGAGAGCTCCAGCTCGATCTCTTTCTCATCCAGCTGACCTTCCCGCAGTTTCTTGCGGAAGATCTGGCGGGTGTTGGAGTTGTCGGCTTTCTCTTCCTCACCCCAGGTGTTGCGCGGGTTGGGCAGCAGGGCGTCGAGGATGCGCTCTTCGGCGGCTTCCTCGGCGCGGTATTTCATCTTCTCCATCTCGGTTTCGCGCACCAGCTTGATGGCGGCATCGGTCAGATCGCGGATGATGCTGTCCACTTCCTTGCCGACATAGCCCACTTCGGTGAACTTGGTCGCTTCCACCTTGATGAAGGGGGCGTTGGCCAGTTTGGCCAGACGGCGGGCGATCTCGGTCTTGCCGACACCGGTCGGGCCGATCATCAGGATGTTCTTCGGGGTCACTTCATGGCGCATCTCTTCGTTGAGTTGCATCCGGCGCCAGCGGTTGCGCAGGGCAACGGCAACGGCGCGCTTGGCATCGGCCTGACCAATGATGTGTCTGTCCAGCTCGTGGACGATTTCTCTCGGGGTCATCTCGGACATGATGGTGTTCCTGTATCCGGGGCGGGCAGTGCCCACCCCTTGGGAAATTGGGTTTGGCTGGCGCCTTATTTGGCAGCCTTACTTGGCTGCGTAGTCCAGCACTTCGATGGTGTGGTTGCCATTGGTGAAGACGCAGATGTCGCCCGCAATCTTGAGGGACTTCTCGACAATGGTCCTGGCATCCAGCTCGGTGTTTTCCAGCAGCGCGATGGCGGCGGACTGGGCAAAGTTGCCGCCGCTGCCGATGGCGATGAGATCGTGCTCCGGCTGCACCACGTCACCGTTACCGGTGATGATGAAGGATTTGTGTTCGTCGGCCACGGCCAGCAGTGCTTCGAGGCGGCGCAGGGCGCGATCGGTGCGCCAATCTTTGGCCAGCGCCACGGCGGCGCGCTCCAGATTACCCTGATGGGCCTGCAGTTTTGCTTCGAAACGCTCGAGCAGGGTGAAGGCGTCGGCGGTACCGCCAGCGAAACCGGCCAGCACCTTGCCGTTATAGAGACGATGAACCTTGCGGGCGTTGCCCTTCATGACGGTGTTGCCAAGAGAGACCTGGCCATCGCCACCGATGACGACCTGACCGTTGCGGCGAACTGAAACTATGGTAGTCACTTTACTTACCTCGCTTGAGCCGAATGACGGCCTGACTGTGCATGGCAAGAGAGATGGGGATGGCAAACGGGCTTTTCAACCCTGCCTTTGGTCGGGATAAACGGGGTAGCAATCAGGGGGGGCGAGTGACACCAAAAGAACAGGGCCGGGTGTTGCCACCCGGCCCTGTGTCATCGGTAAGCGGATTACCCTTTCTTGGCAATGCAGCCGCTGATGCCGGCGCGCTGCAGCTTGCTGTTGGCTGCGTCGGCAGCCGCCTTGCCGTTGAAGGGGCCCACCATTACCTTGTAGACGGCCCCGCCGGCCCCGTTCACCACCTGCAGGCTGGAAGCGAGCCCGGCGGTGAAAGCGATCCGCGCCTTGAGTGACTCGGCAGAATCCTGCGAGCGCAGGGCGGCGCACTGCATCATATAGCGTTCGTTGTCGGCGGCTGCGGTTTGGGCTGCTGGCATTGCTGCTTTGGCCCTGGCCGCTTCGGCGCGCTCCCGTTCGAGCTCGGCGCGGATCTCCCGCTCCATCCGTTCCCGTTCAGCCTTGCGGTCGATCACCTGCTCCTGCGCGCTGGCAACCGGTGCACCCGAGGTGGAAGGGGTGGTCGCCGGATTGGGCTGATAGGGCTTGGGCTGGCCGATGGGCGTTCCCGGTTGGGGAATGTCGGTCGGTACCGGCTGGGGCAGACGTTCCGGTTGCAGGGTCAGGGTCTCTGCCGGTGGTGGTGGCAGCACACCCGGCTGGGGCGGCGGCTCTATAATGTCGACCTGCTTGTTCTCAAGCCGTTCGATGTAGCTCCACTTCTCCTGAGGCAGCCCGTTATTCTGCGCTTTTGGCTTGTTGGCCTTTACCTGCTCCTCAATGGTGGGGGCATCGTTGCCCTTGCCATTGATCATGTAAAGGAAGCCACCAAAGCCTGCCAGCAGTGCCACCAGCAGCAGCACTGGAATAACAGGAAAGCGGCGAGGAGCCGCTTTCTTGGTATTGCGGCCACCCGCCCGACGTCGCGGGCGGCTGCCGACATAATCCCGGGTTGCCATCTATTACATGCGCTCCAGGGTATGGATGCCCAGTACGCCGAGGCCCAGTTTCAGCACCTTGGCGGTGGCGGCGCACAGCAGCAGACGGCTCTGACGGGTTGCTTCGTCCACGCCATCCTTGTTGATCGGGCAGGCTTCATAGAAGGTCATGAAGTTGCCGGAGAGCTCGTACAGGTAGGTACAGAGCAGGTGCGGCATCCCTTTGTCGGCCACGCCGTTGACCGCGTCGGAGAACTGGATCAGCTTCTGGGCCAGGGTCTCTTCCGCCTCGGCGTTCAGGGTCACGTTGCCGGTCAGGGTAGCGGCATCGATATTGGCCTTGCGGAAGATGGACTGGATACGGGTGTAGGCGTACTGCAGGTAAGGGGCAGTGTTGCCTTCAAACGACAGCATCAGATCCCAGTCGAAGATGTAGTCGGTAGTACGGTTCTTGGAGAGATCTGCATACTTCACCGCGCCCATGGCGATGGCATTGACCACATTGGCCTTCTCTTCGGCAGAGAGGTCGCTGTTGCGGCTCTCCAGCAGGGCGGCGGCGCGCTCTTCCGCTTCGTTCAGCAGGTCAACCAGCTTGACGGTACCACCGGAGCGGGTCTTGTAGGGACGACCATCCTTGCCCAGCATCATGCCGAAGGCGTGGTGCTCGAGGGGGACGGATTCCGGCACATAGCCCGCCTTGCGGGTGATGGTCCAGGCCTGCATCAGGTGCTGGTGCTGACGGGAGTCGATGAAGTACATGACACGGTCGGCGCCCAGGGTCTCATAACGGTATTTGGCACAGGCGATGTCGGTGGTGGTGTAGAGGAAACCGCCATCGCTCTTCTGGATGATGACGCCCATGGCCTCGCCATCCTTGTTCTTGAACTCGTCCAGGAAGACAACGGTGGCGCCTTCGCTCTCGACCGCCAGCCCCTTGGCTTTCAGGTCGGCCACGATCTCCGGCAGCATGTCGTTGTACATGGACTCGCCCATGATGTCCTTGTTGGTCAGGGAGACATTCAGGCGGTCGTAGTTGATCTGGTTCTGTTCCATGGTCATGTCGACCAGCTTCTTCCACATGGTACGGCAGTACTCGTCGCCGCCCTGCAGCTTGACCACGTAATTACGGGCGCGCTCGGCAAAGGCTTCGTCTTCGTCGTAGCAACGCTTGGCCTGGGTATAGAAGGCTTCCAGATCCTTGAGCGCCATGTCGCTGGCGTGCTCGTTGGACATCTTCTCCAGATAGGCGATCAGCATGCCGAACTGGGTGCCCCAGTCGCCGATGTGGTTGGCGCGGATCACTTTGTGGCCGAGGAACTCCAGCGCGCGCGCCGCCACGTCACCGAGTACGGTGGAGCGGATGTGGTGCACCGCCATCTCTTTGGCCACATTGGGGGCGGAGTAGTCCACCACCACGGTCTGCGGCGCAGGCAACCGTACATTGGCGTTGGCAGAGGTCACCATGGCCTCGATCTGACCGGCCAGCCAGCGCTGGTCGAAGAAGAAGTTGATGAAGCCGGGACCGGCGATCTCGACCTTGGCGATCAGGTCGGAGGCAGGCAGATGCTCGATGATGGCTGCTGCCAGCTCACGGGGATTCTTGCGGGCCGGTTTGGCCAGCAGCATGGCCAGGTTGGTAGCCAGGTCGCCGTGAGCTTTTTCCTTGCATCGGTCTACTTGCACGCGGGCTTCCAGGTCCGCCGGCAGGACGCCTGCTGACTTGAGATTGGCTACCGTTTGTTCAAGTAGATGATGAATATGCTCTTTCATAACTGACCACCAAGGTTGCGCGTCGAAAAATGACTGATATACAAGGGCGTGAATTTTACCCGCATCGGCCCGAGAAAACTATAGGGATGACCCGCCGCTCGCTGTCGGGCGGATATTTCACTGTGTTTGGCGCCATATTCCAGAATATTGGGCGGAAATTACGGTGCTTATCCATTTCTACTGCATATCGAAGCGGCTTGTCCAGGCTATTTTCCCCTGATTGTTAAGGGTTTTTCCTTTCCGCTGACGGGAATGATCTCCTCCCCCTGGCCCGGCGTATCAACAGAGGTTCCCAACCGAGGAGTTTGCGATGCGACTGGCGCTGTTTCCCCTATCTGCCCACCTGCTGCCCGGCGGCATCATGCCGCTGCGGATCTTCGAACCGAGATACCAGCGGATGATTGCCGAGGCGGGGGAGTCCGGCTTTGCCCTCTGCATGGTGGACCCTCGCCAGCCCGACGCCCTGCGCAACATGCTGCCCATCGCCACCCGGGTCACCATCATCGATTTCGACCGGCTGCCGGACGGCATGCTGGGGATCACGGTGCAGGGGATGGAGCGGGTGCAGATAGAGGATCTGTGGCAGGAGTCCGATGGCCTGCGCATCGGCGAGGTGACGCCGCTGACGGCCTGGCCGCCCCAACGGCTCCATCCCGATCAGCAGCCGCTGGTCGAGGCGCTGCGGGAGGTATTTGCCGACTATCCCGACTACGCAGCCCTCTATCCCGCCCCTCGCTGGGATGATGGCAACTGGGTGGCCCAGCGCTGGCTGGAGGTGCTGCCTATCCCCCCTGAACAGAAGCAGCTGCTGCTGGCCGCCGCCGACAATCAGCCCGCCATCGCCCTGCTCAAGGGGGTGCTGGTGGCCAGCCACTGATTTTTTCTGACCCGCTGATCCGCTAGCGCCGCAGGGCCGTACCAGTTATCACCACAGCATGTTCGACAGCACACCAAAGGGATGGCGCAATGGCATATACTGGCCAACCACACTCGACCATACGCAGGACCTCGCCCGTGATGGATAACCCGGATGGCGACCTCAAATCTCTGCTGATCAGGGTGGCAGCGCAGGCCGACAAGGCTGCTTTTGCCCGCCTGTTCCAACACTTTGCACCGCGCATTCGCAGTTATGGCCTGCGCCACCTCGGCAGCGAAGCCAACGCCATGGAGCTGGTGCAGGAGACCATGCTGCTGGTGTGGCAGAAAGCGCGCCTCTACCACCCGGAGAAGGGGGCGCCGACCACCTGGATCTACACCGTGATGCGCAACCAGTGCTTCGACATGCTGCGCCGTCGTCGCGCCAGCAAAGAGGACCTCTGTGCCGAGGAGCTGTGGCCCGTGCTGGAGTTTCAGGCCGAAGAGGAGCATCTGAGCGGGGGGGAGGATGCGGTGCTGACCCGGCAGATGGCCCACTATCTGGGTACCCTGCCGGAGCCGCAACAGCAGGTGGTGCGCGGCATCTATCTGCAGGAGTTCTCCCAGCAGGAGTTGGCGGAGCGACTCGGCGTGCCGCTCGGTACCATCAAGTCCCGCCTCCGGCTGGCGTTACAGAAACTGAAAGAGCAAGTGGAGCAAGGCCATGATTAAAGCCCATCCAACCGACCCTATGCTGCGTGCCTTCGCCGCCGACGAGCTCCCTCTGCCGCTGGCGGTGGGGCTCTCCGCCCACTGTGAACTCTGCCCCGATTGTGCTGCCCGACTGAAGACATTCGAAGAGGAGCTGGCGCAGCAATATCTTGCTTCGCCAGCAGAGTCCGAGCTGGCCTCTGGCGATGAAGTGGCGCTGGATGCCGGATTTGACGCCATGCTGGCGGAAATTCTGGCGCAGCCGCTGGCAGAGTCAGTATCTGAGTGGCCTCGCACCCAGCCGACCGAGCTGGAGGTGGCCGGTCACGCCTATCGTTTGCCACGGGTGCTGGCCCGCTATCGTTCGCCCAAGTGGCGCCATATCGGGGCCATTCGTCAGCAGAGTCTGCCGCTGGACGAGATGGGGGCGCGGGCCAGCCTGCTCCATATCGAAGCGGGCGGTCGCATCCCCGAGCATACTCATCAGGGCTATGAGCTGACCCTGCTGCTGGCGGGCAATATTCAGGATGGCGATACCCTTTACAAGGCGGGAGATTTTATCTGGCGTGATGCCAGCCACTCTCACAGCCCGCATACGCCGGATGGTTGCCTTTGCTACACGGTGCAGGATGCACCGGTGCAGTTCACCAAGGGGCTGTCGCGACTGCTGAACGGCATCAGCCAGCACCTCTACTGATCACCAGGACGCCATAGAAAAAGGGACCAGATTGGTCCCTTTTGTCATTTGATGGCGGGCTGCCGGTCAGGCGACAAACACCAGATAGACAATAAAAGCCACGATAAAGCGATAGATGGCGAACGGGATAAAGTCGATGCGGCGGATCAGTGCCAGGAAGGTCTTGATCGCAAACATCGCCACCACGAAAGCGGTGATAAAGCCCACTGCAAACATCGGGAAGTCGGCCATCGAGAGAAAATCGCGGCTCTTGTAGAGATCCAGCCCGCTGGCGGCCACCATCATGGGCACCGCCATGAGGAAGGAGAACTCAGCGGCGGCGTGACGACTGATCCCCATCAACATGCCACCACTGATGGTAGCGCCGGAGCGGGAGAAGCCCGGCCACAGGGCCAGACACTGGAACAAGCCGATGCCAAACGCCTGCTTGTAGCTGATGTCATCGAGCGTCTCGGCAGTGACTGCGGGGCGGCATTTTTCGGCGATGATGAGCAGGATGCCGCCGGCAACCAGCGCGTACATCACGGTCACAGGCCCGAACAGATTGGCCTTGATCCAGCTGTGGATGGCCAGACCGACCACGATGGCGGGCAGCATGCCGAGGATGATATGCAGCAACGACAGGGTGGCGTGATCCTGAGAGGGCTTCTGGCCGAAGTGGATGCCAATCAGGCCAAACAGGCGGCGCCAGAAGACGACGACTACGGCGAGGATGGAGCCAAGCTGGATCACCACCTCGAAGGTGGCGGCCTTGGGCCCTTCAAAGCCCAGCAGATGGCCGACGATAATCATGTGGCCGGTGGAGGAGACGGGGAGGAACTCGGTCAGCCCCTCGACGACGCCCAGAATAAAGGCGACCAGCAGGCTATAAGTGTCAGTCATCGAACAAACAATCCTTAACTTCGTTGATGTAGAAACGCCCCGGGAAGGTCTCGGGGCGGCTTATCTTGCTCGATAGTGACTGCCGAGGCTATGTAAAAATCATGAAACCTTTAAGTCAGTCGTGGATAAAGCGGTAGCGGGTCTGGTGGTGATAACGCTCGCCAGGCAGCAGCCAGGGGTTGCCCAGCTTGGGGCGATTGGGGCTGTCCGGTAGCTGTTGCGCCTCAAGACAGAAGCCGTCGTGATCCCGGTGCGACAGGCCGCTGCGGTTCGGGGTATTGGCCAGCCAGTTGCCGGTGTAGAACTGTAGCGAGGGCTGGTTGGTATAGACCTCCATCGCCAACTGTCTGTCACCTGACACCACGCGAGCTGCCCACTTCTGCTCCGGTCCATTGAGCACAAAGGCGTGATCGTACCCCTTGGCCTGTTGCTGCTGAGGATGGTTCAGCCAATCCTGGCCAATCAGGCGCTCGCGGCGCAGATCGAATGGCCCCTCCACCGGAGTGATGGTGATCGGCAAACCGTTCGGGTCGGTCGGCAGGAAGTGGTCGGCATTGATACTGATGAGGTGGTCACGGACATCGCCGCCATCGGTTTGCCCATCGAGATTGAAGTAGGCGTGGCTGGTGAGGCTGACCGGCGTTGCGGCATCCGTGCTGGCGATGAAATCCACCACCAGATCGCTCTGATCCAGCCGGTACTCCAGTGTCACCCGCAGATTGCCGGGAAAGCCCTGATCTCCCGCCCGGGAGAGCAGCACCAACTTGACCCGATCTGCCTCCAGCTCCTTGATTTGCCAGCGCTGGCGATGAAAGCCCGCCTGCCCGCCGTGTAGACAGTTGGGTGCCTGATTGGCATCCAACGGCCAGCGCTCGCCATCGCGTACCAGCTCGGCGCCGCCAATGCGGTTGGCAAAGCGCCCGGCCACAGCACCCAGCCACACCTGCTGGGTGGGATAATCCTCGTCAGCGCAGCCCAGCAGCACTTCACGGTACTGACCCGCTACCGGCAGTGTGAGGGAGGTGAGGGTGGCGCCAAAATCGAGGCCGCGCAGCCGCAGCCCCTCCTCGTTTTCCAGCTCGAACGGGATCATGGCGCTGCTCATAACTTGCCTGCACCGGCGCTGGCAGAGCAGACGTAGCAGTCGGCCTTGAGGCCGGAGAGAGCCGGGTACTCCCCCTCGACCGCGGCGATCACCTCGGCCACCTTCTCCGGGCGCAGCAGGGCGACCACGCAGCCGCCGAAGCCGCCACCGGTCATCCGCACGCCACCATCTGTGCCGATGTTGGCCTTTATGATCTCCACCAGACCGTCGATGGCGGGCACTGTGATCTCGAAGTCATCGCGCATGGCTGCGTGCGACTCGGCCATCAGCTCGCCAAGGCGGGTCAGGTCATGGCTCGCCAGTGCATCGGCCGCGGCCAGGGTACGGCCGTTTTCGCCGACCACGTGGCGGGCCCGGCGGTAGCAGGCCTCATCCAGCCCGGCTTTGCCCGCTTCCAGTCCGGCCAGATCGAGATCGCGCAGCGCCTTGACCCCGTAGTGACGGGCGGCCTCTTCGCACTGCTGGCGACGGGTGTTGTATTCGCTGTCCACCAGACCGCGGCGCACATTGGAGTTGACGATCAGCACTGCCAGATCCGCCGGCATGGGGATGAGGCGGGTCTGGAGCGAGCGGCAGTCGAGCAGCAGGGCATGATCCGTTTTGCCGCTGGCGGAGATCATCTGATCCATGATGCCGCAGTTGCAGCCGACGAACTGGTTCTCCGCCTGTTGGCCGTTGAGGGCGATCTCGGCCTGGCTGATGTCGAGCCCCAGCGCCTCTTTGAAGGCCTGACCGATGGCCACTTCCAGCGAGGCGGAGGAGGAGAGCCCCGCCCCTTGCGGCACGTTGCCGGAGACCACCAGATCGAGGCCGCGCAGGGCATAGCCACGCTCTTGCAGATATTTCACCACGCCGCGGATGTAGTCGCTCCAGCGCTGGCTGGGGTGGTGCTCGATGGGCTGGTCGAGGTCGAACTGGTCGCGCTGGTTGTCGTAGTCGGCGGCGATCACCTGCACTTGCCGGTCATCGCGCAGGCCGATGGCGACGCAGGTCTCGTAGTCGATGGCGCAGGGCAGCACGAAGCCGTCGTTGTAGTCGGTGTGCTCGCCGATGAGGTTGACGCGGCCTGGGGCCCGCACCAGCAGATCGGGCGCTTTGGCAAATTGCTCGGTAAAAACGGCGCTGACGTGTTGGCTCGGGGTCATAGGGCCTCCTCATTGATGTGGCTGGTCTGGGTGTAGTGAATGGGGCTCAGGGCGCGCAGTCGCTCGGCAGCCTGCTCGGGGGTAAGGTCGCGCTGGGTTTCGGCCAGCATCTCGAAGCCCACCATAAATTTGCGCACGGTGGCGGAGCGCAGTAGTGGCGGATAGAAGTGGGCGTGCAACTGCCACGCCTCGGGGCAGTCTGACTTGGGCGGTGCAAAGTGCCAGCCCATGGAGTAGGGGAAGCTGCACTCGAACAGGTTGTCGTAGCGGCTGGTGAGCTCCTTGAGCGCCACCGCCAGATCCTGTTGCTGGGCCTGGGTCAGGTTGAGCATGGAGGGGACGTGCGCCTTGGGCAGCAGCAGGGTTTCGAACGGCCAGGCGGCCCAGAAGGGGACCACGGCAAGCCAGTGCCCGGTCTCCACCACGATGCGCGAGCGATCCGCCAACTCCCGCTCCACATACTCCAGCAGCATGGGGCGGCCATGCTCGGCCAGCCAGTCGCGCTGGTGCTGCTCTTCGCGGGCGATCTCGTTGGGCAGGAAGTTGCTGCCCCAGATCTGGCCGTGGGGGTGCGGGTTGGAGCAGCCCATGACTGCCCCTTTGTTTTCAAAGACCTGCACCCATTCCCACTGGGCCGACAGCTCGGCGACCTGATCCATCCAGGTGGTGATCACCCCTTCGATGGCGGGCAGCGGCAGCTCAGGCAGGGTCTTGCCGTGATCCGGCGAGAAGCAGATCACCCGGCTGGTGCCGCGGGCGGCCTCCAGTTTCAGCAGGGGATCGCTGGCGTTATCGGCGGCCGGGGTATCCTGCATCAGGGCGGCGAAGTCGTTGGTAAAAACGAAGGTGCCCTGATAGTCGGGGTTGATGTCGCCAGTGACCCGGGTGTTGCCCGCGCAGAGGAAGCAGTCGGGATCGTGGGCCTGTTTGGGGGCCTGACTCACCTTCTCCACCTGGCCCTGCCAGGGGCGTTTGGCCCGATGGGGGGAGACCAGCACATACTGGCCGGTCAGCGGGTTGAAGCGGCGATGGGGATGATCGACGGGGTTGAACATCATCTCTCCTGAATAAAATATTGAAAAATAGAGTCGTTTATTACCGGGGAGCAGGCAGACCTACTCTTCGTAACCGTTCGGATTGGCGGATTGCCAGCGCCAGCTGTCGGCGCACATGGCGTCGATGTTGCGGGTCGCCTGCCAGCCCAGCTCACGCTCGGCCTTGGCCGGATCGGCCCAGCAGGCGGCGATGTCGCCCGGGCGGCGCGGTTCGATGCGAAATGGCAGCTGCTTGCCGCAGGCATTGGAGAAGGCGGCGACCAGCTGCAACACGCTCTGGCCCTGACCGGTGCCCAGGTTGTAGCTGTGCACGCCACCCTTGCCGGCACAGTGTTGCAGTGCCTTGACGTGCCCCTCGGCGAGATCCATCACGTGGATGTAGTCGCGCACGCCGGTGCCGTCCGGGGTGGGGTAATCGTTTCCAAAGACAGAGAGGCAGTCGCGACGACCGATAGCCACCTGAGTCAAAAACGGCATGAGATTGTTGGGGATGCCCTGGGGATCTTCCCCCATGGTGCCCGACTCGTGGGCGCCGACCGGATTGAAGTAGCGCAGCAGGGTCATGCTCCAGTGGGGCTCGGCCAGCTGCAGATCTTCGAGGATCTCCTCGATGATCAGCTTGGAGCGACCGTAGGGGTTGGTGGCGCTGCGGGGGAAATCCTCGCGGATCGGCAGGCTGGCGGGATCGCCATAGACGGTGGCAGAGGAGCTGAACACCAGATTGTGCACATTGGCCCGCTTCATCGCCTGCAGCAGGGTGAGGGTGCCGCCGAGGTTGTTCTCGTAGTAATCCAGTGGAATACGGGTCGATTCACCGACCGCTTTGAGGGCGGCAAAGTGGATCACTGCATCGATCTGCTGTTCGGCGAAGATCCGGTCCAGTAGGGCCGCATCGCGAATATCCCCTTGATAAAACACGGGTTGCTGGCTGCTGATGGCGGCGATTCGCGCCAGCACGCTGCGCTTGCTGTTGCCGAGGTTGTCGACTACCACGGGATTCATACCTGCCGCTTGCAGGGCCAGACAGGTGTGACTGCCGATATATCCGCAGCCGCCGGTGACCAGAACCTTCATCTTGCTCTCCACTGAAAATAACATCGTCAGCAGTCTAGCCGAGAGCCTCCCTTGTAAACTGTGAGCCTGCTTACAAAACTGTGTAAACGATTACACTTCGTTTGTTCTGATCTGGGTGGCAGATATTCATTTAACCCCTGTTTTCATTGAGTTCGCTGGGTATAATGGCGCTCAAATGCACAGTGAAATAAGTGAAAACAGCATGAGCACCATCAAGGATGTCGCCCGTTTGGCCAATGTCTCAGTGGCAACGGTTTCACGGGTGATGAACAACTCCCCCAAGGCCAGTGCCGCGTCTCGCGAAGTGGTGCAGAAGGCCATGGCCGAACTGGGCTACACCCCCAACGCCAACGCGCGGGCACTGGTGAGCCAGACTTGCGACACCATGGGGGTGGTGGTCGGTGACGTGGCGGATCCCTTCTTCGGTGCGCTGGTGAAGGGGGTCTCTGGCGTCGCCGTCGAGCAGAACCGCCACCTGCTGATGGGTAACGGTTTTCACAAGGCGCGTCAGGAGCGTGAAGCGATCGAGTTGTTGATCGGCAAGCGCTGCGAGGCACTGGTAGTACACAGCAAGGCGTTGAGTGACGAAGAGTTGATCGATTACGCATTGAGGGTACCCGGCATGGTGCTGATCAACCGTGATATTCCGGCCCTCAAGGGGCGCTGCATCGCCCTCAACAATCGGCAGGGATCGGCCACGGCGACTCGACATCTGATCGAGCTGGGCCACCGCCACATCGCCTTCCTGAGCTCGGATCACGCCATTGAGGATGCCACCTTGCGCCTGCAAGGTTATCAGGATGGGTTGATGGAGGCCGGTCTGGCAGCCGATCCCGAGCTTATCGAGAGCGGCACCCCGAACGAAGAGGGGGGTGAGCGTGCCATGCTCAATCTGCTGGCCAAGGGGCTCAAGGTGACCGCTGTGGTGGCCTATAACGATGCCATGGCGGCTGGCGCCATCTCCGTACTGGCGGATAATGGCCTGCGAGTGCCGGAGGAGGTCTCGGTGGTGGGCTTCGATGACATCATCTATGCCAGATACCTGAGGCCCAAGCTCTCTACCATGCGCTACCCCATCGAGTTGATGGCGGCCCAGGCTGCCAAACTGGCGTTGCAGCTGGCGGCAGGGGAGAGTGACGCGACCCAGAGCCGGATCTATACCCCCACCCTGATCAATCGCCACTCTGCGGCCCCGGTTCGGGCCGGATAATCTTCTTTTGCGGTCTCGTTCGGATTATTCTCTTGGCGTTTTTAATCCTCTTTATCCGGCCTTACCTAAACTCAATAAAACAGTGTAATCGTTTACATCTGAGGGGGCCAATCCCCGGGCCACATTTTCTGGATTGAAGAGGTTTGCTGCGATCCGGGAGAAAGGGGTGCTCAGGGCAATAACGAGCATCGGGATTGGCAGACCCGAATGATTAGGTCGACAACCCGGCGGGCGGCCTGTTTCCTTCTATCTTCGGCTTTGGGAACCGTGATCACCCTTATTACGCTAGCTAGCCCAGCCAATTAGATTTGATGGTGTCGGGGTCGGGGGCGACAACCGAGGTAGCCCCCTTCGGGTTCGTTGTTGGTTGGCGGGGTTGGCTTAACCGGCCTTGCGGCGCAGATAGACGCCGGCTTCCATGTGATGAGTCCAGGGGAACTGGTCGAACAGGGCGAAACGGGCTATCTCGTGGGTTTCACCCAGTACCGCCATGTTGGCCTGCAGGGTCTCGGGGTTGCAGGAGATGTAGAGGATGTTGTCGTACTCCTGCACCAGCTTGACGGTGGCATCGTCGAGACCGGCGCGGGGTGGGTCGACGAAGATGGTGTTGCACTGGTAGCTCTTGAGATCGACCCCCTTGAGGCGGTTGAACTCCCGCTCGCCACGCATCGCCATGGTGAATTCCTCGGCCGACATGCGCAGGATGATCAGGTTGTCGACGCCGTTGGCAGCGATGTTGAACTGGGCTGAGTCGACGCTCGGCTTGGCTATCTCGGTGGCCAGCACCTTGCGGAAATTTTGCGCCAGCGCGATGGAGAAGTTGCCGTTGCCGCAATAGAGCTCCAGCAGATCCCCTTCACTCCCCTTGGTCACATCCAGCGCCCAGGCCAGCATCTGCTCATTGATGGCGGCGTTGGGCTGGGTGAAGCTGTTCTCCACCTGTTTATAGGTGAGCTGGCGACCTGCCACGTTGAGCTGTTCGATAACAAAGTCATCCCCCAGACAGATCTTCTGCTTGTGGGCGCGACCAATCAGCTGCAGCTCGAACCCCTTGGCGCGCAGGTCGGCCAGCAGAGTCTCGGCGGCCTGTTGCCACTCGGCCTCCAGCTTGCGGTGATAGAGCAGGCTGACAATGATCTGGCCGGACTGGGTGGAGAGGTAGTCGATCTGGAACAGCTTGCGGCGCAGCACCGGGTGCGGACGCAGCCCCTCCAGCAGCAGCGGCATCAGCTGGTTGATAAGACGGCTGGCAGTGGGGAAGTGGTCTATCTTGATGATCTCTTTGGTCGCCGGGGCATACATGCAGTGGAAGAGGTCATCCCCCTCGTGCCAGATGCGAAATTCGGCCCGCATCCGGTAGTACTCCGCCGGCGAGCTGTGCACCTCCAGCGCCGGGAGGGGGAAGCCGGCAAACAGCTCGGTGAGGCGAGCCTGCTTTTCGTCGAGTTGGGCCTGATAGTCGGCTGCGGTTCTAGGCGCCGGAGCGTTCGCGGAAGGCTGTTGGGACTGGGTCATAAATACCTCACATGCACACCGGCCGGGCCGGGTCGAAATCGGGGGAAGGCAACAGGCCACCCAAAGGGGCCCGATTTTAAAAGCCAGCCGCAGATTGTCCAGCATTTTGTGGTCAAGAAGTGTTCAGTCAGGCCGATAGCAGATCTACAGGCATGGTGGGAGGACACATTATGCAAATCGACGGCGTGGGCGCAGCCCAACCCAAGGGAGTGGGTGTTTCTCCCAAATCGCCCCAGCAGGCGGAGTCGAAACCGGTCAGGAGCGAGGAGGAGGTCTCCTTGCACAAGCCGCCCAAGTGGGCGCAGGTGCTGATCCAGCAGGCGCTGCAGTTCTCGCTGGAGATCAACGGCCAGGGCTATCAGGCGCCGAAGGTGAAAGAGCCCGAGGAGATCACCCCGGAGACCCTGTTCGATTTCCAGTCGGTGGCGGACAACGTGCTGCAGTTTGTCACCGGGCGGCTGGGTGCCGCGCGGGCCGATGGCAAATCTGATAAAGATTTGACCGGGATGATGGAGCAGGCCCGCAAGGGGGTCGATAAAGGCTTTGCCGAGGCAAAGAGAATGCTCGGTAATCTGGCTACCGACAATGAGGATATCAAGGTCGGTATCGATCAGAGCTACAAGCTGATCCAGAAGGGGCTTGAGGAGTTCGAGAAGACGTTCTTCGGCAAGGTCTCTGCTACCGATATGGGGGCTGTGGAGATGGCCAGCCGTCAGCAGGGCACTCTGGAAATCCAGACCAAGGATGGTGATAGGGTGGTGCTGCGTTTCAATGACAGCTGGCAGACCAAATCCCAGAAGGACGAGAGTGGTAGCCAGTTCAGCCTCAAGTCGAGCCGGAGTTTCAGCTTCTCGCTAGAGGGGAACCTCAACAGTGAGGAGATGGAGTCTATCGGCAGGCTGGTCAAGGGGATCGATGAGCTGGCGGGGAGCTTCTTTGCCGGCAACTTTGAGGAGCTGCTGAAGAAGGCGGGTGAGCTGAAGCTGGATGACAGCCAGCTGGCCTCCTACTCCCTCAAGCTCAAGCAGAACGTCAAATTGAGTCAGACTTATCAGGGGGCCAACTCCCTGCAGGAGCTGATCAAGCCGTTTGCCGACTATCTGCCCAAGTTGGCACAGTTACAGCAACAGGCGGATACCCTGCTGCCGCTCTCTCAGCAAAAGGCCTTGACCCCTGCTGTGCTGGCCGCCCGTGGTCAGCCTGAACCTGCCCAGACCAGCAGCTTCACCAGCTTCAATCAACGAATGCTGGAGGCGCTGCAGATGATCGGTCAGTTCCAGCCGTCTACCGAGCCTGCAAGCAAACGCCTCTGAGCCGCCAGCGTGCAACGCCTGTGATAAGCTGCCGTTTGCCAGCCCTTCCGGGGGCTGGCAAACTGGCCTTTTCTCCAATCCGGTTGCCCCATGAACCCCAAGAAGCCAAGAGACAAGCGCGAGCTCTGCTACCCCTTTATCTTCGAAACCTCGCTAAAGTGTGACTTTGAGATAGCCACCGACGAGCTCTGCTGTCAGGTCGGGGCCGTACTGTCACACCTTGGGTCAGATGCCGATACCGAGCCCATGCTGGCGGATCTCGCGGTGCTGCAGCGGCTTATTTACAACCTCAACGGCTCGGTGCGTGGCAAGCTGGGGATCTTCGCGGCAGACCTTGAGTGGCTCAAGGCCCGTTACGACCACTACAACGAGGCGAGTCGCGGCAGCGTCACCGGTTTTGTGCTGCCGCAGGGGCCGCAGCCCATTCCCACCCTCCATCTGTGCCGCTGTGGCAGCAAGAAGGTGGTGCGGCTGCTGGTTCGACTGGAAGAGAGCGAGGTGGCCTTCGACCCCATTCTCTATCGCTTCGCCAACCTGCTGGCCAACTTCTTCTTCGTGCTCACCGTCTATCTCAAACAGCGCTGGCAGGTGCCGGAAGTACCCTACGTCAGCATCAACTATTGATTGCGGCAGGCACGGAGTCAGACCCAATCGACCATTTCGCGGAATAAAAAACCGGAGCCTGGGGCTCCGCAGATTGCTGAAGAACCCCCCACTTTTTCAAAGAGGGGGGGTTCTT
>NZ_CDDH01000017.1 GCF_000819725.1 Aeromonas australiensis
CTGAGCTAAACGACCTGGGAATTCTGTCTCCACCGAGTGGAGAAAATGGTGGGTCGTGCTGGATTCGAACCAGCGACCAATTGATTAAAAGTCAACTGCTCTACCGACTGAGCTAACGACCCTCACCACGACCAGTTCCGACTGCATTACTGCTTCGGCTCTGACGGCGGCCTATATTACGGATTTAAATTTCCGGTGCAACAGAAAATTCGTAATTTAAATCCGTTTGCTCACTGTGCATACAAATGTGGGCTGTTTTTACAGTAGCGTTACGAAAACAGTGACATACAGCAATGTTACAGCTTGGACAGACTCTGTTTGGCCAACTGGGCTGGCGAGGTGTTGGGATAGCCCTTGATCACCTGCTCATAGAAGGATTTGGCTTCCGCCTTCTTGCCATCCAGCTGCGCCAGCATACCCAGCTTCAGCAGCGCATCCGCTCGCTTGGGAGATTTGCTGTATTTGTTGACCACGGTCGAAAACTGGGCCGAGGCACCGGCTCTGTCACCCTTGTTAAACAGCAACTGGCCGAGCCAGTAGTGAGCATTGGGAACATAGCCCGAATTGGGGTACTGCTTGATGAAGCCCTGGAAAGCCGGAATAGCTTTGTCGTAGTTCTTCTCTTTGAGCACCATGTTGACCGCTGCGTCGTAGGCCTGATTCTCATCCTGATTGGTTGAGTAATTGGCGGCAGCAGCCGGTGTAGCGGCAGCAGCAGGGGCCGCGGCGGCCGGCGCAGCCTGCTGGCTGCTGGCAACCTTGTCTAGCTCCTGATAGAGCTGACGCTGGCGCTCTTGCGCCTGTTCCATCTGGTAAGTCTGCTGCTCCAGCTGACCACGCAGCTCGGAGACCTCCCCTTGCAAGGAGTCAACCTGTTGCTGCAAGTCAGCTTGCAACCGCAATCGGGCGTTGAGGGTGCGCTCCAGCAGGGCAACCCGATCTTCCAGGCTACCGGTAGGCACGATGGCACCATTATTGCCGCTAAGGACAACACCACCCAAGGCACCACCCAGATCACTGACCGGAGCGGCCGCCTGCGCATTGAGAGCAACCAATACGGCCAGCGCAACAACAGCTTGCTTGTACACAGATTTCATTCGGATCAAACCTTAGCGTTTAGTGCAAATAAAACGGCCAGCGCCATCGTCGCTCGCTTATACAGATTTCATTCGGATCAAACCTTGGCGTTTAGTGCAAATAAAACGGCCATCGAAATGGCCGCTTGCATATAAACGAACTTCGTTCGGTTCAAACCTTAGTAAACCAGAACCGCGCGGCGGTTTTTGGCAAAGGCAGCCTCGGTGTGAGACAGATCCAGCGGCTTCTCTTCGCCATAGCTGACGATGGAGAGCTGCTCGGCCTGCACACCCAGAGTTTGCAGATACTTGGCCACAGCCTTGGCACGACGCTCGCCCAGGGCGATGTTGTACTCCGGGGTACCGCGTTCGTCGGCATGGCCTTCGATCAGCACGCGCACGGACGGACGCTCACGCAGGTAGCTCGCATGGGCATCCAGCAGATCAGCGTACTGACCCTGGATATCGTAACCGTCAAACGGGAAGTAGATGACGTTGTCACGCTGCAGTGCTTCGAACTTCTGACGCATCTGCTCTTCCGGGGACAACATGCCGTTGGCGCCACCGGTTTGAACGCCGCCCATACCGCCGTTCATGCCTGACTCGGCACCAGCGGCGTCAGAATCAGAAGAGGAGCTACAAGCGGCCAGGGTGAACAGTGGCAGTGCGATGGCCAAACCCTTGAGCAGTTTATTGAGTTGCATGCTATTTCCTTAAACCTTTATAACAAAACAAAAAACAATCGAATTTTTATCAATTCAAGAAGGGCGACCAAGCTGGTGCACGAATTTCACCGCTACTGGTCGGAAGCACAGCCTTGAAGCGACCATCGGTCGACACCAACGCAAGACTCTTACGACCCTGATAGATGGTGGCATAAATGATCATGCTGCCATTGGGAGCCACACTTGGCGACTCGTCCAGCGCACTCTGGGTAAGGACCAACAGGGCATTGTTTTCCATGTCCTGACGGGCAATACGATACTGTCCCTGAACACGAGTCACCATCACCATGATTTTGCCATCAGGAGTGATGGATGCCCCCTGGTTGGATTCACCTTCCCAAGTCATCCGGCGAGTCATACCAGTCGCCAAATTTACGCTATAAATCTGGGGTTTGCCACCACGTTCAGAGGTGAACAACAAATTTTGCCCATCCGGCATCCAGGAGGGTTCAGTGTCGATCACCCGGCTGGTTGTGACGCGGGTCAGCTGCTTACTGGCGACATCAATTACATAGAGGTTTGGTGACCCATCTTTGGAGAGAACGATAGCCAGACGACGACCATCCGGAGACCACTCAGGCGCACCGTTAATCCCGCGGAAGCTGGTGATCAGGCTGCGCTGCTGGGTGTAGATATCCTGCACATAGATCTCGGATTTCTGGTTCTCGAAGCTGACATAGGCAAGCTTGCTGCCATCAGGGGACCAGGAGGGAGACATCAGTGGTTCGCGCGAACGCAGTAGGGTCTTCTCGTTGTAACCGTCGTAGTCAGAAATGCGCAGCTGATACGGGAACTGGGTACCCTGCTGGACGGAGACGTATGCCAGACGGGTCAGGAAGGCGCCCCGCTCGCCAGTCAGACGCTCATAGACGATGTCGGAGATACGGTGGGCAAACTGACGCATCTGGGCACCCGGGATGGTCGCCATCCGGCTATCCAGGATGTAACCATTGCTCTCGCCACCTTGTGCCTTGGCCAGCTGGCCTTTCAGCACATCGACCAGCTCGAAGTTGACCTTGTAGGTGCCGTCACCGACTGCCGAAATGGAACCCACCACCACGGCTTCAACCCCTTGGGAGGCCCAGGGAGCGAAGTTGATCTCGCTGCTGCTGCTCGGGGTCTGCGGCATCTGGCCACGGGCCAGCGGCTTGAACTTGCCGCTGCGCATCAGGTCGTTGGAGACCACTTCCGCGATATCCTGCGGCAACTGCCCGTTACCTTCCCACTTGAAGGGGGCGACGGCGATGGGGCGTGCGCTATCAATACCGCCGGTGATGACGATGTCCAGGGCCGCCTGGGCACTCTGGCCCAGCAACAAACAGCCAACCAAAGCAAAAAATACTTTTCTGATCATGGCTTAAATACTCGGTTCCAATAAGTATGAGAGGTTAAATCCCGTGCTCGTCGAGATGTTGCCCACCAGAGGCAGGCAACCTCGTTTTATCACGCTTAGATACTCGGTTCTAACTTCAGGTTAAATTCCTTCAACATTTCGAATGCGGCAGGATCCTTGGGCACTGGCAGCTGATTTGCTTTCAGCACGGCGGCCTTACCGGAGCGACAGACCGCCGGGTCACCCCGCCCGCTATCTACCGATATGACAAAGCCACTGCTCGCCAGACGTACGCCGATAGTACAGGTTTTGCCCCGCATGGTGGGATCCAGAATCATATATCGCTCAACAGTGGCCTTGATGAGATCCACATACTTGCCGACCTCACCTTTAGCCGCCGCCGATGCGGCCTGACTGCGGGCATTAGCCTCAGCCGCCAGCCCCTGCTGCATCATGGCTTCCATCTCTTGCTGCAATCGGCTCTCTTCCGCCTTGCGTTTACGTTCAGCCTCGGCTTTGGCTTTCTGCTCGGCTTCCGCCTTGGCTTTCTTCTCTGCGTCGGCTTTTGCCTTTTTGGCCGCCTCTTCCTTGGCCTTCTTCTCAGCCTCGGCTTTGGCTTTCTGCTCTGCTTCCGCCTTGGCTTTCTTTTCAGCCTCTTCTTTGGCCTTCCGCTCCGCCTCGGCCTTTTTGGCAGCTTCAGCCTTGGCTTGTCTGGCCTCTTCCGCTTTTTTCTCTTCTTCCTTTTTCTTCTTCAGCGCCAGGGCTTTTGCCTCTTCCACCTTGCGTTCTGCTTCAGCCTGCTTGGCCTTCTGCTCTTCCAGCTTGCGCGCCTCTTCTGCCTTCCTGGCTTTCTCTTCCGCCTGCTTCTGCTCGGCTACCTTCTTCTGCTTTTCGGCTTCAGCCTTGCGGGTGGCCTCTTCGGCCTCCTTGCGCTTGGTTTCGGCGATACGCAGCCGCTCCTGCTCCTGAGCCAGCTCACGCCGGGCCTTCTCAGCCTCTTCCTTTTCTCTCTTTGGTTGAGCTGGATTGGGCTGAGCTTTCTGCTGCTGGATCTGCTGCGCTTGCTGGGCTAAAAACTCACTGTCCAGCATGACCGCATTGACGATCTGCCCCTTCGACTCGGGCCGCTTCGGTTTGCTGAAGTCGACCCCGACCAGCAAAATGATGCCGATGATCAGGTGCAGCAGAAACGACGCGATGAGATAACCGGAAATACCACGCTTCACATCCATCTCCGTTAGTTCACCGGATCTGTCATCAGGCCAACCTGAGGCACGCCCGCGTTCTTGAGGGCCACCATCAACAGGATCACCTCTTCGTAGCGCACGGCCTTGTCACCCGCGACCACCACAGGCGCATTCTGGTTGATGGCCAGATAACCCATGGCTTTTTCGGTAATGTATTGCTGCATCGCCTCTGGCGTGCCACTTGGCACCGGTTCGTCATCGGCTTCGCCAGCCTTGATAACATACTCACCTTCGGTATTGACACTGACGATGAAGGGGGGCTTGGTGTCTTCCGGCAACTGCTCGGACTCCGCCTGTGGCAGGTCAACCTTGACCCCCTGCGTGATCACCGGCGTCACCGCCATAAAGATGATAAGCAGTACCAGCATGACGTCGATATAGGGAACCACGTTGATCTCGGCCACCTTCTTGCGCCGGATCCGCTGATAGGTTTGCATTACTGTTCACCCTGCTGCTGTGCAATTTGACGGTTCAGAATGGTGGTGAACTCATCCATAAAGTTGGCGTAGGCGTTTTCCAACTTTTCAACCTTGTTGGTAAAGCGGTTATAGAAGATAACCGCAGGGATAGCCGCAAACAGACCCATGGCGGTGGCGATCAGCGCTTCTGCAATACCCGGCGCCACCATCTGCAGGGTGGCCTGCTGCACCTGTCCCAGGGCGATAAAGGCGTTCATGATCCCCCAGACTGTACCGAACAGACCGATATAGGGGCTGATGGAACCTATGGTCGCCAGCACCGGCAGGTTGGATTCCAGATCATCCACCGCACGGGAGAGGGAAACACGCATGGCGCGGTAGGTCCCATCCATCACCGCATCCTGACCACGGGCACCAGCCTTGAGCAAGCGGGCATACTCCTTGAAACCGGAGTAGAAGATATCTTCCATCCCCTCAATGTCATCACGACGGGAAGAGGACTCCTGATAGAGACGGTTGAGATCAACCCCGGACCAGAATCTGTCTTCAAATTGTTCCGATGCAAGATTGGCTGCCTTGATGGCCTTGGCGCGCTGGATGATCAGTGCCCAGGAGACAACAGACATCCCCATCAGAGTCATCATAACCAGCTTTACCAACAGGCTGGCTTCCCAAAACAGGCCAATAAACGAAATTTCAGCGTGCACTTACAGCACTCCCTTGATTTTTTCAGGTATAGCAACAGGTTTCATTTGTGGGTGACTGACACAGGCTATCTGTACCATGGCCCGGGTGATCAGTCGCCCATCAGCCGCCAGGATCTGCTGCGAAAAGCGCAGGGATGCGCGTTTCACTTCAATCACTTGCGTTAATACATTCAATAGCTCATTAAAACGGGCCGCCGAGCGGAAATCGATCTCGGTTCGGCTCACCACGAAGGCATATCCCTCCTGTAGCCAGACGTCCTGTTCGACCCCTTTGGCACGAAGAAATTCGGTGCGAGCACGCTCCATGAACTTGAGATAATTGGCGTTGTAGACGATGCCCCCGGCGTCGGTGTCTTCGTAGTAGACACGCACCGGAAACTCAAAGAGTTCCCCCATAACAATCTGTGATCCATTCGACAGTCAGATGGGGGGCTATCATAGCGCAGGGCTGAATAGGAAAGAAGCAGGGGGAGACAGGGAAATCCTGCCTCCCCCCGTTTTTTATGAAAGGAAATATGAATGTGTCAGCCAGAGGCCATACAACAAACTGGGCCAGGCGAGCCAGGGGTTGAACAGCACACGTCCAGGCAGGCTTTTCAGATGAAAGCCAAGCCCGTTAAGTACGCCACAACAGACAGCCCACATCAGCCAGGGAGCCAACCAGTGACCATGCTCGCTGGTGTTGGCCGCAATCAGATTGGGGGCCTGTAAAATAGCGACGGCCAACAAGGCCGCCGCGAGTAACATCAACCCCTGCCATGGCTGGCGCTCCAGTGGCGCGGTCAGCATGGCGAGTCGATCACTTTTCATCGATCTGACGATCCATGTTCTCGGTGTGTTCCAGCCACAGCGCATTAATGATGCCAAAGGCACAGGCCAGCAACAGCCCCAGGATCCAGGTGAAATACCACATTGTCAGCGCACCTCTTAATAGAGCGATTGTTGGTTATCTTCGATATGCTTGTTGGTTACCCGGCCAAACATCTTGAGGTAAGTCCAGATGGTATAGCCAAGCACAATCGGTACGAAGATAGCTGCAGCCACCGTCATCACCTTCAGGGTGTTGAAAGAGGCGGTCGCATCCCACATGGTCAGACTCAGTGACGGCTCAAGGCTTGAGGGCATCACGAACGGGAACATGGAGAAACCGGCAGTAAGGATAACCCCGGCGATGGCCAGCGAAGAGCTGGTAAATGCCAACCAGCCGATGTTCATACGGGCAAACAGCGCTGTCAGCAGGCTCATGGCCAGACCCAGAACAGGGGCTGCCACCATCCACGGATAGAGGCTGTAGTTGTTCATCCAGGCGCCAGCCTGCAGGACAACTTCCTTGTTCATCGGATTGGATACTGCGTCATTCGCGGCAGCCTTGACGATGACATACCCTTCCATACCGCTTACCCACCAACCCGCAGCAGCAAACAGCACCAGGGTCACCAGCGAGCAGATCATGGCGGCAGTGCGGGAGCGGGCCAGCACTTCACCGTCGGTCTTCATCATCAACCAGGTTGCGCCCTGGGTGAGCAGCATGAACAGACTCACCAGACCAGCCAGAATACCGAACGGGTTAAGCAGACCAAAGAAGTTGCCATGATAGGTCAACATCATGAACTGGTTAAACTCGAACGGAACACCTTGCAGCAGGTTGCCAAAGGCCACACCAAACACGATGGGCGGCACGGCACTGCCAACGAACAAGGCCCAATCCCAGTTGCTGCGCCATTTGGCATCAGCCCGCAGGGAGCGGTACTTGAAACCGACCGGGCGCAGGAACAGCGCCATCAGCGTCAACATCATGGCGATGTAGAAGCCGGAGAAGGTCGCGGCATAGACCATAGGCCAGGCAGCGAACAGAGCACCACCGGCAGTGATCAACCACACCTGGTTGCCCTCCCAGTGAGGCCCCATGGTGTTGAGCATCACGCGGCGCTCGACATCTTTCTTGCCGACGAACGGGAGCAGTGCGCCTACCCCCATGTCGAAGCCGTCAGTGATGGCAAAACCGATCAGCAGCACGCCGACCAGAGCCCACCAGATGACACGCAGAGTTTCGTAATCAAACATGGTCGCTCTCCTTATGCCTTGGACTGTTCAAAGTGATACTTGCCAGTCTTTAGGCTGCTTGGACCAAGACGGGCATACTTGAACATCAGGTACATCTCGATAACCAGCAGCACGGTATAGAACAGGAAAATACCGATCAAAGAGAACCAGATCTCGGCTGCAGGCAAGTTGGATGCAGAGAGGGAAGTCGGCAACACCTCGGCGATGGTCCAGGGTTGGCGACCGTACTCTGCCACAAACCAGCCCGCTTCAATGGCAATCCACGGCAGCGGGATCCCCCACAGCAGGGCCTTGAGCAGCCACTTGCGCTCACCAATGCGATGGCGGGCGCTGTCGTAGAAGGCGAAACCAATAAGAACCAGCATCAGCATGCCAACAGCAACCATGATGCGGAAGGCGAAGAACAGCGGCAGCACCTGCGGGATGGAGTCATCCACCGCAGCCTTGATCTGCTCATCAGTGGCATCGGTCACGTTACTGGTGTAACGCTTGAGCAGCAGACCGTAGCCCAGATCCTGCTTCACTTCATCGAAGCGGGCGAGGGTATCTTCAGACTTGTCACCGGATTGCAGTTTGGTCAGCAGGTCGTAAGCGGTCATACCGTTGCGCACACGCAGTTCGTGCTCGCTTTTCAGATCCTTCAGACCGGTTACCTGACCATCCAGAGAACGGGTTGCAATAATACCCAGCGCATAGGGGATCTTGATGGCGTAGTCGGTGCGCATCTCTTCCTGATTCGGAATACCAAACAGGGTAAATGAGGCAGGCGCCGGTTCGGTCTCCCACTCAGCTTCGATGGCAGCCAGTTTCACCTTCTGCACTTCACCGGTCTCGTAACCGGATTCATCACCGAGGATCAGTACGGACACGATAGAAGCCATGCCGAACGCGGCGGCGATAGCGAAAGAGCGACGGGCAAAGGCCACATCACGATTTTTCAGCAGATAGTAGGAGGAGATGCCCAGCACAAACATGGCGCCACAGGTATAGCCTGCCGCCACTGTGTGGACGAACTTGACCTGAGCGACCGGGTTGAGCACCACCTCGGCGAAGCTCATCATCTCCATTCGCATGGATTCGAAGTTGAACTCGGCACCGACCGGGTTTTGCATCCAGCCGTTAGCGACCAGGATCCAGAGCGCGGAGAGGTTGGTCCCCAGCGCCATCAACCAGGTGGCAGCCAGATGCTGATGTTTGGATAGACGATCCCAACCAAAGAAGAACATACCGACGAAGGTGGACTCCAGGAAGAAGGCCATCAACCCTTCGATAGCCAAGGGAGCTCCGAAGATATCGCCGACATAGTGAGAGTAATACGCCCAGTTCGTCCCGAACTGAAACTCCATGGCAATTCCTGTGGTGACCCCCAAGGCAAAGTTGATACCAAACAACTTACCCCAGAACTTGGTCATGTCCCGGTAGATGGTGTTGTTGGTCATCACATAGACGGACTCCATGATCGCCAGGATAAAAGCTAATCCCAGCGTCAGGGGTACAAACAAAAAGTGATAAAGAGCAGTCGCAGCAAATTGGAACCGCGATAGGTCTACCACATGCTCAGCAATCATGATGTTTCCTCACCGATTATTGGCACGGCTATTTTAAGTTTTAAGGACAAAGCTTCCGTTGGCAGTTATCGAACGGACCCCATTGAAGAACGCCACAACAAAATACTTTCAGTAACCACCAAAATTAACAATCAAGCACCCAAAGAAAACAAATAAAGCTAATGTTTAACATTTATAAAACAACCAGCTTGGATTTATTCTCTTTCATGATAACCGGCGTTTTATATCACCTTTATTTGATTGAAATCAATGTAAAAGGGACCGCCATACATGGATTCAAAAGCCATTTTTAATCTCTTTTACGATTAATGAAGCGAACCAGATCACAAAACATGAAAAATCGTAAAATATTGATTTAAATCAATTTATAAAAATAACATCCCGCCGCCCCGTTTAATTGGAAAGACGTGAATGATGCGTCTTTTTCCATGTCATCCGAGCCAGACAACCTGATTCTAAAACTCAATTTTAAACTGCAAATAATGCATACTCATGCGAATCGATTTCATCAAAATTGGCATTAGATAAACTAATCCTAATGATGCAATATTTCTTGTTTGCCGGGGTCGATTCGAGCTCCTACAATGCGCCTCGCAGTGAGGGCATCCCCTTGGATACAGGCCGGTTAATCTGGGTTCACGGTACGTATTCGATGATCAATCTGAACCTGTATATTGGAATCGAAGATGAAAAAGTTTGTTGCTAAAACCATCCGTTACTACAAGCTTTCCTTTGTTCAGCTCTATCAACTGAACCGACTCTGAGAGCTCGCGACGGCTCACCTGTTTATTTTCCGGTCTGTGTCCAGACGCTCTCACTGTCTGTGAACATCCATCCTGAATTGTCTTTGCCCACCGCATCAGCCGTGGGCTTTTTTTTGCTTACACCATCGCAGATAGCAAAAAACCGCCTTTGACGGCGGTTCTGTACTTAAAAGGCGATTTTCACTTATCTTCTGGTCGCTGAAGACCGAAATGAGCGTAAGCTCGTGTGGTCGCAATCCGTCCTCTGGGTGTACGTTGCAGATACCCCTGCTGGATCAGATAGGGCTCCAGCACATCTTCGATAGTATCTTTCTCTTCCCCTATCGCAGCGGCCAGATTATCGAGACCCACAGGCCCCCCCATAAACTTGTCTATCACAGCCAACAATAACTTGCGGTCCATGAAGTCAAACCCTTCGTTATCGACATCCAGCATGTCCATGGCGCGGGCCGCGATAGGACCATCGATCCGGCCATCGGATTTCACCTGGGCAAAGTCGCGCACCCGTCTTAACAAACGGTTAGCAATCCGCGGCGTACCGCGAGAGCGACGGGCGACCTCAATGGCACCATCTTCCGTCATGTCGAGCCCCAGACAGCGGGCGCTGCGGGAGACGATATCGGTCAGATCCTTGACGTTGTAGAACTCCAGCCGCTGGACAATGCCAAAACGATCCCGCAGCGGGCTGGTGAGTGAACCTGCCCGGGTGGTGGCGCCGATCAGGGTGAAAGGGGGCAGATCCAGCTTGATGGAGCGGGCCGCTGGCCCCTCTCCAATCATGATGTCGAGCTGGTAATCTTCCATCGCCGGATAGAGCACCTCCTCTACCACCGGGCTGAGGCGGTGGATCTCGTCGATGAACAACACATCGTTCGGTTCGAGGTTGGTGAGCAGCGCTGCCAAGTCTCCCGCCTTTTCCAGTACCGGGCCAGAGGTAGTCTTGATATTGACCCCCATCTCGTTGGCGACAATATTGGCGAGAGTGGTCTTGCCCAGTCCAGGCGGGCCGAAGATCAGCAGGTGATCGAGCGCTTCGCCACGCTGGCGCGCCGCTTCGATAAAGATCTCCATCTGCTCGCAGACGGTATCCTGACCGGTGTAGTCAGCCAGCTTCTTGGGGCGGATGGCCCGGTCGATAATCTCATCCTCACGGGCGGCGCTGGCCGAGATGAGACGGTCTGCTTCAATCATCAACTACCTCACACCAGGCTACGCAGGGATTCACGGATGATCTCTTCCACTGACATTCCATCGACGGCGATCTTGCTGACAATCTGGCTCGCCTGCTGCGGTTTGTAACCGAGCGCCACCAGCGCACTGGCGGCTTCTTCGGTCACGTCCGGCGCCCGCAATTCGGGCTCACTGGCGGGCAGTGTAACCATCGCAGGGGAGAAGAGATCATGACTGACCCACCCCTTGAGGCGATCCTTCATCTCCACCACCAGCCGCTCGGCGGTTTTCTTGCCGACCCCTGGCAGCTTGACCAGGGAGCTTATCTCTTCGCGTTCGACACTCAGCACAAATTGGGTAGCGGTCATGCCGGAGAGAATGGCCAGCGCCAGCTTGGGGCCGACCCCGTTGGTCTTGATCAGCTCGCGAAACAGGGCTCGTTCCTGCTTGTGGTTAAAGCCATAGAGCAACTGGGCATCTTCCCGCACCACGAAGTGAGTATGGATGGTCGCTTCCTTGCCGATCTCCGGCAAATCATAAAAGCAGCTCATCGGCATCTGTACCTCATAGCCAACCCCACCCACTTCAAGCAGGACCTCGGGGGGCTGCTTTTCAATAACAATGCCTCGCAAGCGACCAATCACGGCTCTCTCCTCACCCATACAGCTATTCGTAAATTGGCCCATAGCATAAAGAATAACTGGATAAGTATCCAGCATAGGGCGTTCACGCCGATAGCGGGAAAGAGGCGTGCTGGTCGGCTTATCTATCGGATGCCATGGGTCACCTGCCGCGGTGAACCAAGTATGCAGATTGCTAGCCTACTAAAACCAGCTGGCACGCTAGCACCAACATGATAATACCGACCAGCAGATCGATCCCTCGCTGCACCCGACTACGGGCTAACCAGGGCGCCAGCGCCGCGGCCCCCAGCGCCAGCGAGTAGAACCACACCAGCGAGGCCAGCATGGCCCCCGCCGCAAAGGCCGGACGCAAGGACTCGCTCACCTGACTGCCAAGAGAGCCGAGCAGCATCAGGGTATCGAGATAGACGTGAGGGTTGAGCAGGGTGACCCCCAACGTCATCGCCAACACGCTTTTGACCCCCATCTGCTGAGCAGAATCGGCAAGCCCCTCCCCCTTACCGCGCCAGGCACTGAGCAGGGAACGGCCACCAAACCAGCCGAGAAACAGCACACCACCCCAGGTGAGCAGCGCCATACCGAGGGGGCTGGCGGCCAGCACATTGGCGCCGCCAAATACACCAATGGCAATCAGGGTGAGATCGCAGAAACTGCAGAGCGTGGCCGTCAGCAGATGGTGATTGCGATGGATGCCCCGACTCAGCACAAAGGCATTCTGGGCGCCGATGGGGATGATCATGGCCAGACCGATGGTAAAGCCTTGTAGTGTCGTTGCGAGCATCATGGTGCGTACCGTTCGAAGTGATGAATGAGCGGCACTATAGCGATGGCGGTTACTTCTTAGAAATTCATTGATTTACTGATTGATTCATTTTGCTAATAAGCCGCAGCAACCAAAGCCCCATCCGAAACTAATAGTCAATAGCAGGATCTGACAATTGAGTGCCCCCCCCTCAACCCCGAGAATCAGCAGGTTCTATTGCATCAGTTTGGGGAAGTTGGTGACAACAATCTGCTCAAGATTCGGCAGCAAAATGCCACTGCTAATCCCCTTGGCGATGGCCTGATAACGATTCATTGAGCCGGTTTTGCGAGTGACCTGATTAAGGTGGTAATTCACCGTTCGTTCGGTGATCCCCAAAATACAGGCGATCTCTCCCGATGTTTTCCCCTCACTGGCCCAGAACAAACATTCGGTCTCGCGATCCGTCAGGGCGGCTTGTGGATCCGAATCCCTCAGACGCACCACCCGGATGGCCGCCTCGAAGATGTAGTTGGCCATCCAGGAGAGGAGCGGCGAGGACTCCAGTAACAGGTCGCTCGAGGCCCGCTCGGAGGTGATGAAGGAGAGAATACCGTTCTCCCCGGCTGCACCGTGCAGAGGGAAGGAGATGCCGTTACGCAACCCGAACTCGGCGGCCAACCCCATCACGTCCATGGTTCCCTCCTGCAGAAAACTGGCCCGCTCATCGAGGCGGTTCCAGTAGATGGGCAGCGTCTGCTTGCGTGCCAGCCGGATCACCGGATCGCACGCCAGCATGTTGTTTTCGGTATAGGCCTGCACCCAGGAGTCGGGGCACTGGTTGAACAACACCACCTTGGGCCTTTGCATCGACATCGGCAGGATCAGGGCGAAGCGATAGTAGTCATAGCCCATCCCGAGCGTAAAGCGACCGATCAGTTCGGCCAGACGATTACCGTCCGTCACCGAAGTGAAATGTTCGAGGTACTCAAGCAGTTGGTCTCTGTTCATATGAAAGCCCCCTTGGCCAAGCTGCTGATTATAACGATGAATAGCAAGATAGAGGGTCCATAATGTTGGTTTTTAAAGGTAAATTGAGAGAACATCCACGAAACGAGGTGGAGAATGAACTCTATCGCTTTCGAAATCGCGTCTTTTCTGACCGGCTAGGCTGGGATGTAGAGTCTCATAGGGGTCTTGAGCGTGACAACTTCGATACACCAGACACCCATTGGGTGCTGATCGAAGACAAACAAGGAGTGTGTGGCTGCATTCGACTGCTCAACTGTGCCGATGCCTATATGTTGCCCACCATCTTCCCAACCGCCCTGGCCGGTGAAAGCGCACCACGCACCCCCGATGTCTGGGAGCTCACCCGTCTGGCTATCGATGCCCAGCGCGCTCCGCGCATGAGCAATGGCGTCAGTGAACTTACTTGCGTCATTTTCCGCGAGGTCTATGCCTTCGCCCATGCCCACGGGATCAGGGAGCTGGTCGCCGTCGTAAGCCTGCCGGTGGAGCGCATCTTCCGCCGACTTGGCCTGCCCATCGAGCGGCTCGGTCATCGTCAGGCGGTCGATCTGGGGGCGGTAAGGGGCGTTGGCATCCGCTTCCATCTGGATGAGCGATTTGCCCTGGCAGTCTCTCAGCCACTCATCGGACACTATCAAACTGCCATCTATCGCTCCCATGAGTTAGCGGCCCAGATATAAAAAATCCCGGGAAAGCAGACCCGGGATAAAGGTATCGCTGTATCGCTATGACCCCGCAGGGCTGCCCCCTGCGGTCTCTGGCAGTATGCCTTTCTTACAAGACAGACCACTACTGTCAGATATCACAGCGCAGCACCTCTCCCGCCGCCCATTGTTGTCCCCTGCCGAGTGACGTAGAGTCAGCCCTGAAGCAACGGAAGGGGCAGAAGATGAAAGAGCTGGACTACAAACTGCTGCGGGCACTGGATGCGGTACTACAGGAGCAGAACTTCGATCGGGCGGCCAAGTCGCTCCATATCACCCAGTCGGCCATCTCCCAGCGGATCAAGCAGTTGGAGCAACAGTTTGCCGAGCCGCTGCTCATTCGCAGCCAACCGCTGCTGGCTACGCCACTGGGCCAGAAACTGTTGGCCCACTATCGGCAGGTACATCAGCTCGAGCTCGAACTGGCGAGGGAGCTGACCCCCGACCAACCGCAAGGGCCAATCCGGATCAGCATCGCCGTCAACGCCGATAGCCTGGCCACCTGGTTTTTGCCCGCCATCGCCCCGCTGCTTGAACTCCACCCCATCGAACTCAACCTGCTGGTCGATGACGAGAGCCGCACCCTCGACAAGGTCCGCGAGGGTCAGGCCTTTGGTGCAGTCAGCCTGCAGCCCCAACCGCTGGCGGGTTGCTGCGTCGATGAGCTCGGCGAGATGCACTATCTGCTTACCGCCAGCCCCACCTTCGTTGCGCGCCACTTCCCTCACGGCCTAACCCGGGAGGCGCTGGCCAAGGCACCGGCAGTGGCGTTCGATCAGCGCGATGACATGCATGTGAGCTTTATGAGGGAACACTTCGGGCTGGAACCCGGTGGTTACCCTTGCCATACGGTCCACTCGTCAGAGGCCTTCGTCGCCATGGCCGAACAGGGGTTAGCCTACTGCCTGATCCCCGAATTGCAGATAAGAGGCCAGCTAGCCGCAGGTTCGCTGGTCAATCTCAGCTCGGACCATATTTTGCCGGAACGACTCTACTGGCACCGCTGGGTGCTAGAAAAAGGGGTCCACAAACAGCTCTCGCAGCGCCTTATCGACTATGCCTGCAGCTCTCTGAAACCACGCTGAGCAGGCCATTCACCTTGGCTTTGCAAGGCTAAAAACGTATAGTGCTGGGCGATCCTTCATCAGGTCTCCACCCAGGTTTTCCACTTCAGGTTCCTCACTTATGTTCCAAGACAATCCGCTGCTGGCCCAGCTCAAGCAACAAATCCGCGAAAACATCCCGAAGAAAGAGGGTGTGATCCGCGCCTCGGACCGGGGCTTCGGCTTTCTGGAGGTCGATGAGAAGACCAGCTATTTCGTGCCACCTCCCTATATGAAGAAGGTGATGCATGGTGACCGGGTGAGCGCCCTGATCCGCACCGAAAAAGAGAAGGAAGTGGCCGAGCCGGATGCCCTGCTGGAGCAGTCCGTCACCCGCTTCGTGGCCCGGGTCAAGATGTTCCGTGACCGCCTCAACGTGGTGGCCGACCATCCGCTGATCAAGGATGCCATCAAGGCCCGCGTCAAGAAGGGTCTGGATGAGAAAGAGTTCAAGGAAGGTGACTGGGTGGTGGCCACCCTCAAGCGCCATGCGCTGGTCGACGGCAACTTCTCTGCCGAGATTATCCAGAAGATCGCCGCCCAGGAAGATCACAATGTGCCCTGGTGGGTGGTGCTGGCGCGCCACAATCTGGCCCAGGTCGAACCGGCTGATTTGCCGGAATGGAAAGTGATCGAAGAGGAAGAGCTGCCCCGTCGCGATCTGACCGCTGTCCCCTTCTTCACCATCGACGGTGCCAAGACCAAGGACATGGACGATGCGCTGGCCATCACCAAACTGGATAACGGCTGGGAGCTGCTGGTCGCCATCGCCGACCCGACCGCCTATGTGGCCGAAGGGAGCGAACTGGACAAGGAAGCCGCCCAGCGCGCCTTTACCGTCTACATGCCGGGCCGCAACGTGCCGATGATCCCGCGCACCCTCTCGGACGAGCTCTGCTCCCTGAAAGAGGGCGAGGAGCGCAACACCCTGTGCGCCCGTCTGCTGATCGCCGAAGATGGTCTGCTACTGGAGGAGACCGAATTCTTCGCCGCCCGCATCTGCTCCCATGCTCGTCTCAACTATGACGATGTCTCCGACTGGGCCGAGCATGGCAAAGAGCTGTCTATCGACACTGGTGTGTTGGCCCAGCTGCCGCTGATGAAGGCGATGACCGAAGCACGCATAGCGTGGCGCACCGAGCATGCCCTGGTGTTCCCGGACAGACCCGACTACGACTTCGAGCTGGGCGAGAATGGCGAAGTGCTGGCCATCCACGTCGAGCCGCGCCGCATCGCCAACCGCATGGTAGAAGAGTCGATGATCGCCGCCAACATCTGCGCCGGTCGCGTGCTGGGCAAGAGCGTCGGTTACGGCATCTTCAACGTTCACACCGGCTTTGACGAAGAGTCCCTCGACGGTGCCATCGATCTGCTGAAGAGTGCCGAAGCCCCGTTCGAACGTGACGAGATCGCCAGTCTCTCCGGCTTCTGCGCCCTGCGCCGCTGGATCGACAACCTCGACACCCGCTGGCTGGACGGCAAGATCCGCCGTTTCCAGAGCTATGCGCTGATGTCCTCCGAGCCGGGCGCCCACTACGGTCTGGGTCTGGATGCCTACGCCACCTGGACTTCACCTATTCGCAAGTACGGCGATATGGTCAACCATCGTCTGCTCAAAGCGGTCATCGCCGGCAAGACCCCGGGCGAGCGCCCGAGCACCGAGCTCACCGAGCATCTGACCGCCTGCCGCCGTCTGCACCGCATGGTGGAGCGTGACATCGGCGACTGGCTCTATGTTCGCTACCTCAAAGCCGATGCGGGCACCGACAAGGTGTTCAACGCCGAGATCATCGACGTGATGCGCGCCGGCCTCAAGCTGCGTCTGCAGGAGAACGGTGCCGTGGTCTTCATGCCCGCCCGTCACATCCTCGACAACAAGGATCGGCTGGAGTGCAACTGGGACAACGGCCGCGTCTATCTGGACAAGACCGAAGTGGTCTACGAACTCGGCCAGATCATCGAGGTCAAGCTGAGCGAAGCGGTGGAAGAGACCCGCTCTCTTATCGCCAAGCCGGCGGTCGAGCTGGTGCCAGGCCCGGCACCGGAAGCCCCGGCGGCCGAGAGTGCGCCAGCCGATAGCAGTGAAACACCCGCTGAAGCTGCCCCCAAGGCAGAATAAGCCGCGCAGAATCATCTGATCTGCCCGAGAGCCCGCCATCGTGCGGGCTCTTTTTTGCCCGGCATCCCGCCCTACAAGCTGCCATATATACCGTTATGGCACACAGTTATAGCCACGATTGGCAGAGAACGCAGTGAATGTCTCCACCAGAATGGCTTAAAGCAACCATTATGTGCGCCACCTCTCCTTTCTGACATATTAATCAAGGAGAAATATGTCTATACTCGCTTGGGTACAATCCAAGGGATATTGGTATGCAGGAATGGGACCCGGAACACTTCACCAACTTCGCTCAGTTATGCGAAGTGAGCCTCGCCACCATCCGTGAAAAGACCGATGCCGAACGCCTCTACCTCTGGCTGAAAGCCCCCGAACCGCAGCTCTACAGCTTTCAGTTCGATCAGGGGCTGACCACGCTTGATCTCGCCCATCTCGGTCAACTGACCCTGCCCCACCACCTGATCGACAAGGCAATGGACAAGGGACAGCTGGTGATCGAACAACTCCAGCCACCGCCGGATCCCGGCGAAAATGTGGAGCCTGCCCAGCCGCAGTTACGCGCCTGTTTCCCTCTCAAACGCCATATGAAACTGGAAGGGGTCATCTATCTGGAGACCCGCCGCCGCATCGATCGCCTCTCCTCCCACCAGCGTCAGGGTATCCAGCTCCTTATCCACTATCTGACGGCCGAGCTCAGCAATCACCTGCTCTCCAGCCAGGTCAATCAGGAGCGGGACCAGCGGCTCCATACCCAGACCGATCTGGTACAGAGTCAAGCACTGCAAGGATCCTTCCTCACCATGTTGCAGGCGCTGCACATGGTCAGCGTCACCCTCTCCCGCAGTCGCAGCGAGAACGATCTGCTGCGAGATGCCGTGCTGCTGGCCCGCAAGGAGCTGCAGTTCGATCGGGTCGCCATCTTCCTGATCGAACCCGATGGCAAGACCATGCGCGGCACCTGGGGCACCAGCGAGGAGGGCGAGCTGATGGATGAACACAACTTCATCAGCCCCATTCCGGATCACCCGACTGTGCAAGAGGCGCTCAGGCGCAAGGACTACGTACTGGTGATGGAAGATACCCCCCTCTACTACGAGAAGCAGCAGGTGGGCCGTGGCTGGAACGCCATGGTATCGCTATGGGATGGCACCACTCCCATCGGCTGGATCGCTGCCGACAACCTGCTCTGGCACCGTCCGCTCAAGGCCTATCAGAGCGAGATCTTCAAACAGTACGCCGCCATCCTGTCGCAACTGCTGATCCGCCAGCGCACCCAGGAGCAGCTGGAAACCCTCAACCGCCAGCTGGAGGCCCGGGTCGCCGAGCGCACCATGCAGCTGGCCGAGACCAACCGGGCGCTGGAGGAGGCCAATCACCGCCTCTCCCTGCTGTCGCTGGAAGATCCCCTCACCGGCATCGCCAACCGGCGCCAGTGGGACATCACCATGCAGCGGGAGTGGGAGTGGGCACGACGCACCCAGAACCTGCTGGCGGTATTGATGATCGATGTGGACGAGTTCAAGGCTTACAACGACCACTTCGGCCATGCCAAAGGGGATCTCTGCCTGCAACAGGTGGCCCATGTGCTGCGGGATGCAGAGCGGCGCTGCACCAATCTGGTCGCCCGTTACGGCGGGGAGGAGTTCGTCATTCTGCTCTGCGCCCCCCAACCCGGTGAGGCCGAACAGCTGGCCGGGCGGATCCATGATGGCCTTGCCCGCTTAAAAATGCCCCATCCCGCCTCGCGGGTTGCTGATTTCATTACGGTTAGCATTGGCTTTAGCTATCTGATCCCCTCCCAGGACGGCTCATGGCAGACCCTGACCGACCAGGCTGACCAGGCGCTCTACCACGCCAAGTCACAAGGGAGAGCCCGCACTCTGGCCTACCGATGATCGCCATGCTGTTGCGTTGTTATCCCATCTTCCATCATCGGCTGGCTCTGGTGGCCTACGGCATGGACTATCAGCTCGGCTCACCGACCGAATAACGTAAAGCGAGCCATCGAACTGCACGAAGGGCCACTCTTTTATCTGTTTCAGCTGGTCAGCACCTATGAACAGGGCAACTGGGCCCTGCAGGAACAGTTTGCCCCCCAATATCAACTCGATCCGGCCCAGCTCACCCCCGTCTATTTTCAGTCACAAATGTGGGGGCAAGCGTTTCTCACCAGCTAGGTGATGGCGAGGCAGAAAACCGCTGGCTAGAATGGGCTCCCTTTTTCCAGAGACTGACCCGCACCATGACGCTTTCCGGATTCCAAGCCCTGGTCTTTGACCTTGATGGCACCCTGGTCGACTCCATGCCGCTGCACCTCGCCGCATGGGAACACACAGCCCGCGAGTTTGGCTTTCACTTCGATGCCGACTGGTTCTATGAGCTGGGTGGCATGCCGAGCCGCAAGATAGCCCTGCTGGTCGCACAGGAGCAGCAAATCCCCCTCGATCCGCTCGACGTCACCCGCTGCAAGACCGCCCACTATGTGGCCAACCTGCACAAGGCGACGGTGTTTCCGGCCATGCAGGCGCTGGTCGAGCGCTATCATGGCGTTATCCCTATGGGGATCGGCACCGGCTCACCCCGCGTCAACGCCGAGGCGGTGCTGCGCAACACCGGGCTGGATCGCTACTTCTCTGTGGTGGTCACCGCAGACGATGTTGAACTGCACAAGCCCAATCCGGACACCTTCCTGCTGGTCGCCAACAAGCTGGGGGTCGAGCCATCAGGCTGTCTGGTATTTGAAGATACCGGTATCGGGGTACAGGCTGGAGAAGCGGCGGGGATGCAGACCTGCATGGTCAAAGAGGGCAAACCGGTCGGCATAACGGCGTAGTGCGGAAAAAAATATCGCCCTGCAAGGGGCGATAACCGGAACCTGCGCTCATACGGGACATGAGTGAAAATGAGAGCAGGTTCCGTCAGCCGCTGACGCAGAGCGCATCAACGGGGAGTATGGGGCTGACGATTACTCCTTGTTGCCGCCGCCCTGATTGTCGTCATAGCGACCCGGCGCTCCGTGGGGGCGCGGCGCCATGGAGACACGCGGCTTGCGAGCGCGCTGGATATTCACCTGCGGACGACCGGTATGCATGGCGATGGTGGAGATCTTGGCCTTGTAGACCAGTTGCTGGTTGCCATGAGCATCCGTCAGCAGCACGCTGTACTGGTCGAACCCGCTAATGGTGCCTTCCAGCTTGATGCCGCTCACCAGAAAAATAGCGACCTGACTGCGGTTCTTGCGCAACCAGTTGAGGGCTGAGTCTTGCCCGTTTCCGAGGGAGAAGGCTTGCTCGATGGTGGAGTAGCTTGGGGATTCAGTTGTCATAAATTATTGTCCCGCTGAAAAAAAGTGGCGTTTGATTGTGCTAAATGGGCACAGGCTTGTCAAAGTCATTCTCACTACAGCCAGCAATAGCCAGCCTTCGGGGCTGGTCGCTGGCCGACACAACTGCGATAATCGCCAGCTCTGGCCTCACCACCGCCTAACCTGGGGTTTTATCTTGCATCCGGCTTCACCGCAACACAGCACCACCTATGTCCATGATGCCACCGCCTGTGAAGAGTGTGACCTGCTGATCCCGGCCACCCCCCTCGAGGTGGGACAGGCCAGCTGCTGCCCCCGCTGTGGTCACACCCTGAGCCGCCACTTGCCGCAACAAGAACGTCGCCCTCTCGCCTACGGCCTGGCAGCCCTGATCATGTTTGCACTCGCCAATGCCTTTACCTTTATGTCCTTCTCGGCCAAAGGGATAGGCCAGGAGATGACCTTTCTGCAGAGCATCACCACCCTGGTGGATGAGGGCTATCTGTTTCTTGGCGCCGTGCTCAGCATCACTCTGATTGGTCTGCCGCTGGTATATATGGGCTCCATCATGCTGGTGCTGTGGCGGGTCGATAAAGACCTGCATAGCAAGGCCCTGCGCTCCCTCGGCCGGCTGCTCTGCCGGATCAAACCCTGGCTGATGGTGGATGTCTTTCTGGTAGGGGTGCTTATTTCGCTGGTCAAGCTGATGGGGATGGCCGACATCAAGATGGGGCTGTCGTTCTGGGCCTTCGTCGGTTACACGGTGCTGCTTATCAAGATGATCTCCTCGCTGGACCGGATGTGGCTGTGGCAGCGACTGTTCGGCCCTAGCGAACCGCACGAAATAGACCCGGAAGCGGGTGCGCTGGAGTCTGGTCTGGTAGGCTGCCACATCTGCGGGGCCCTGAGCGAGGTGGGTAGCCACAGCTGTGCCCGTTGTGGCGCTCACCTGCACCCGCGAAAACCGGGCGGCTTGAACCGCACTTGGGCGCTGCTGCTCACCTCTGCCATTCTCTACATTCCGGCCAACCTTTATCCCATCATGGATACAGTGTTTCTTGGCGATGACAGCCCCTCCACCATCCTCGGCGGCGTGGTAGTCCTCTGGGCCATGGGGTCCTATCCCATCGCGGCGGTGATTTTTTTCGCCAGCGTGGTGGTACCGCTGGTGAAGATTCTGGCGCTGTTCTGGCTCTGCTACATGGTCCAGCGTGGCCATACCGACTCACCGCTCGGCAAACTCAAACTCTATCGCATGACTGAGTTTGTTGGACGCTGGTCGATGATCGACGTCTTCGTGGTGGCTATTCTGGCGGGCCTGATCCGGCTCGACAATCTGATGACCATCTACCCCGGCCCTGCGGCCGTCGCATTTGCAGGCGTAGTGCTGATCACCATGGTCGCCGCCATGAGTTTCGACTCTCGCCTGATCTGGGATTTACAACAAGGAGAGCGCGAACGTGAGTGAGCGTAAAAAAAGGTGGAAACCGGGCTCTGACTTTATGAGCTCGGCCGCCGCAATCTGGATGGTGCCCCTGCTGGCGCTGTTCATCGGTCTCTGGATGCTGTTCCAGCATTGGTACTCACAAGGCCCCAGTTTCACCCTGACAGTGGCCACTGCCGAGGGCATTGTCGCCGGCAAGACGGTGATCCGCTCCCGCGAGGTGGATGTAGGCCGCATCGAAACGGTCGAGCTGAGCGATGACTATAGCCATGCCGTGCTGAAAGGACGGCTGACCAATGCCGCCTCCGGCATGCTGCGCGGCGACAGCCAGTTTTGGGTAGTCAAACCCCGGGTCGGCCGTGAAGGGATATCGGGTCTGAGCACCCTGCTCTCCGGCGCCTATATCGAGCTCGCTCCCGGCAAGAAAGGCAAGGCGCGCGACCAGTACGCCATGCTGGACAAGCCGCCGCTGGCCTCGCAGGATGCCAAGGGACTGCGCCTCACTCTCAGCAGTCGTGACACCCGTGCACTGGGAGAAGGCTCTCCCATCAACTATCAGGGCTTCACTATCGGTCAGGTGGAAGAAGCCAAGTTCCTGCCAGAAAAGAGCGAGATGCAGTATCAAATCTTCATCAACGCCCCCTATGACATTCTGGTGAGCAGCAACTCCCGCTTCTGGCTGACCCCGGGCTTCGAGGTCTCCATGAGCAGCGAGGGGATGAAGGTGAAGATGGACTCCCTGGAGAGCCTGCTCGACGGGGGGATCACCATGGGCCTGCCACCCGGCTGGTCACCGGGTGACCCGGTCAAACAGCGCGAAGAGTTCACCCTGTTCCAGGATGAGGCGAGCGTGCTGGCCGGTAGCCTGGATCAGTTCATCGACTATGTCTTCCTGTTCGAGGATAACGTCGGTGGCCTGCACCCGGGCGCGGCCGTGCAGTATCGCGGCATTCGGGTCGGCACCGTCATCTCGGCACCCTACATGGTCGAGGAGAAGGGGGTTCGCATCTTCCAGAGCCGCCAGATCCCGGTGCTGGCCCGTATCGAGGTGCAGCGCCTCTCCCACCGTTACGCCAATGCCGAGAAGGAGCAGTGGCGCGCCCTGTTCGGCAAGCAGTTCAAGGAGGGGTTGCGTGCCAGCCTCAAGACCTCGAGCCTGTTGACCGGTGGCAAGATCATCGACCTCAACTTCTATCCGGACGCGCCACGCTTCGAGCAGGCCAAGCTGGCCGGTTATCAAGTCTTCCCCACCGTGCAGGGCGGGCTGGATCAGATCGAACGCAAGGTGAACCTGATCCTCGACAAGTTTGTCGACATGGATATGGCGACCACTCTGACCAAGGTCAACAGCTCCCTCAGCACCCTGGACGGCACCCTGAAGAACATCAGTGCGGTCAGTGCCAATCTGAACAAGCTGACCGGCAAAGAGGCGACCCAGCAACTGCCCGCCTCCCTCAACGAGAGCCTCAAACAGCTGCAAGAGACCCTGCAAACCTATGATGCCCAGTCGCAAACCAACCAGGACCTGCGGCAATCGGTGCAGACTCTCAATCAGTTGATGCGCGAACTGCAGCCGCTGGTGCACTCCCTCAACGAGCGGCCCAGCTCGCTGATCTTCGATCGCGCGTCCCCGGCGGACCCCGAGCCCAAGCGAGGAAAACCATGAAAAAAGAGATCCTGACGCTGGCCCTGCTGGGCCTGCTGGCGGGTTGCAGCAGCCAGCCAAGCCTGCACTACTACTCGCTGGATAGCGACACTCAACCGGTCACCGCGCCGGCCCAACCGCAGCACCAACTGGTGCTGCGCCCGGTGGCGCTGGCCAGCCAGCTCGACCGGATCAGCCTGGTCTATCAGCTGGAGGGGCAAGAGCTTCACTTCACCGAGTACCATCGCTGGGCCGGTGCGCTGGACGATCAGCTCAACCAGCTCACTCTCAATGGCCTCTCCAGCCGCCTGCCGGGCTGGGTGGTGCGGCAGGATGGCGCCCGCAAGGGGCCGGTGCTGACCATTCTGGTGGAACGCTTTCAGGGCCGTCATGACGGCAGCGCCGTGCTGAGCGGTCGCTGGCGCCTGCTGGCAGAAGATGGCACCGTGCTGCGCGATGCTCCCTTCCGTCAGGAGCGGGTGCTGCCGGCCGATGGCTACAACGCGCTGGTCAGCGAGCTGGGTCAGGGCTGGCAACAGCTGCTCGACCAGATCGCCGCCGAGGTGCGCCAGAGCGCCAGCTAATCGGCCAACCGCCAATGACAGAGATAAAAAAACGACGCCAGCTGGCGTCGTTTTTTATGGGCGAGAGTCATGCTCAGCTCTTGGCGGGCAAGCTCAGGCGAGCGACAGCCTCGACATGCATGGAGTGCGGGAACATATCGACCGGCTGCACCTCATCCAGCACGAAGCCCTGCTTGACCAGCCAGGCAAGGTCGCGGGCCAGAGTCTGCGGGTTGCAGGAGACATAGACCAGACGGCGGGGCGCCATAGCGACCAGGGTCTGCAGTACCGCCTTGTCACAGCCTTTGCGGGGCGGATCCATCACCACCACATCGGCGGTCACACCCTGGGCGTGCAGTTCAGGCATCAGCTGCTCCGCCTTGCCGACGTGGAATTCGGTATGCTCGATGCCGTTGAGGGCGGCGTTGCGACGGGCATCGCTGATGGCGCTCTCCACCGACTCGATCCCCACTACCTTGGCGGCCTTGCCAGCCAGGAACAGGGAGATGGTACCGATACCGCAATAGATGTCGAACACCGTCTCGTTGCCGGTCAGCTCGGCATACTCGAGGGCGCTGGAGTAGAGCACATCGGTCTGGGTCGGGTTGTTCTGGAAGAAGGATAGGGGCGAGATCTCGAACTCGAGTTCGTGGATCTTGTCGCGGATCACCCCTTCACCCAGCAGCACCCGGTTGGTCGCACCCAGAATGCGGTTGGTGCGCTCATCGTTGATGTTCTGCACCAGGGTAGTGACCGGCAGATCGCTCAGAGCGGTCAGCAGCTCGGCTTCGAACGGCAGCGCCTCCCCCAGGGTCACCAGCACCACCATCAGCTCGCCGCTCTTGAAACCCTTGCGGGTCATCAGGTTGCGCACACAGCCGCTGTGGTTCACTTCGTCATAGGCAGCGATGTCGTGCGCGCGCATCCAGTTGCGCACCCGGGCGTTGAGCTCCACGTGCAGCGAGTCCTGCACCGCACAGTCATCGGCGGTGATGAGATCGTGGGAGTGCTTGCGATAAAAACCGATCTCGGCACCGGCGTCGCAGCCACGCACCGCATATTGCGCCTTGTTGCGATAGGCGAACGGGCTCTCCATGCCAAGGATATCCTTGACCGGGGTGTCACCCAGCCCAGCCTGTTCCAGTGCGCTCTGCACCAAAGCCTGCTTGAGCTTGAGCTGGGCCGGATAGGCCAGCGGACGCACCTGACAGCCACCGCATTCGGTGTTAGGGCAGAAATCGGCAACCCGATCGGCAGAGGGCTGGAGCAGCTCGGCGACCTTGCCGTGCAGATAGTTCGGCTTGACCTCGGTCAGCTCCACCAGCGCCTGCTCACCGGGCAGCAGACCTTCGACAAAAAGGGGGCGGTCGAACAGGCGTCCTTTGCCATCTCCTTTGTCGGTCAGTTCCAGGATCTCGATCTGGTGTTGATGTCCCACTAACGGCATGAGCGGCTCCAAAAGTACTAAAAATGGGGGGTGATGAACGCGGCAGAGCCATGGCCATCGAGAAAAGGTGGCAGAGTTTAGCGGAGATCCGGCCAAATTGCAGGCATAAAAAGCCTGCTTGTTGCAATGGTCATTGCCCCAGGCTATCTGCCGGGCGTTGCCACCTTTCTGGTTGCGGCAAATTTAGCCCTTGGGCCATAACGCCCAGCCTGTTAAAATTCCGCCCTTGAAATTATCCTGGGCCCCGCGCCCGTTCTAGCTAAGGTCTACCGCGATGCGTACCAGCCAATATCTGCTTTCCACTCTCAAGGAAACCCCCTCCGACGCTGAAGTTGTCAGCCACCAGCTGATGCTGCGCGCCGGGATGATCCGTAAACTGGCCTCCGGCATGTATGCCTGGTTGCCAACCGGTCTGCGGGTACTGAAAAAAATCGAGAACATTGTTCGCGAAGAGATGAACAATGCTGGTGCCGTCGAAGTCTCCATGCCGGTGGTACAACCCGCCGAGCTGTGGCAGGAGTCCGGCCGCTGGGATGACTACGGTCCCGAGCTGTGCCGTCTGACCGACCGCCACAACCGTCCCTTCGTACTGGGCCCGACCCACGAAGAGGTGATCACTGCGCTGGTGCGTTACGAAGTGAACAGCTACAAGCAGCTGCCGCTCAACCTCTACCAGATCCAGACCAAGTTCCGCGACGAAGTGCGCCCCCGTTTCGGCGTGATGCGTGGCCGCGAATTCCTGATGAAGGATGCTTACTCCTTCCACATCGACAAGGAATCTCTGGTCGATACCTACGAGAAGATGCACGCCGCCTACTGCAAGGCGTTCACCCGCATGGGCCTGAACTTCCGTCCGGTGCAGGCCGATACCGGCTCCATCGGTGGTACCGGTTCCCACGAATTCCAGGTGCTGGCAGAGAGCGGTGAAGATTTGATCGCCTTCTCCGATAGCTCCGATTACGCCGCCAACATCGAGATGGCCGAAGCGCTGGCACCGGCTGGTGAGCGCGCTGCCGCAACCAAAGCCCTGACCAAGGTTGCCACCCCGGCCGTCCACACCATCGATGAAGTGGCCGCCTTCCTGAACGTGGCACCGACCGCCATCGCCAAGACCCTGCTGGTACTGGCAGAGGAAGATGAGCACGGCAAGCAGGCCGTTATCGCACTGGTACTGCGTGGCGACCACGAGCTGAACGAAATCAAGGCTGAGAAACTGGCTGGCGTTGCCAACCCGCTGACCTTCGCCAACGACGAGCAGATCAAAGCGGCCGCCGGTTGCGACGCTGGCTCCATCGGCCCGGTCGGCTTTGCCGGTCGCATCATCGTCGATCGCAGCGCCGCCCACCTGGCGGACTTCGTCTGCGGCGCCAACGAAACCGGCTTCCACCTGACTGGTGCCAACTGGGATCGCGACATCGCTTCTTACGAAGTTGCCGATCTGCGCAACGTGGTGGAAGGCGACCCGAGCCCGTGCGGCCAGGGCAAGCTGCTGCTCAAGCGCGGTATCGAAGTGGGCCACATCTTCCAGCTGGGTACCAAGTACTCCGAAGCGATGAAGGCGAGCGTGCTGAACGAAGCTGGCAAGTCCGTCACCATGGAGATGGGTTGCTACGGTATCGGGGTTTCCCGTCTGGTGGCTGCCGCCATCGAGCAGAACAACGACCAGTACGGCATCATCTGGCCGGACGCCATCGCTCCGTTCCTCGTTGCCATCGTGCCGATGAACATGCACAAGTCCGAGCGCGTGGCCGAGCAGGCACAGCAGTTCTACGCCGAGCTGAAAGCGGCGGGTGTGGACGTGCTGTTCGACGACCGTAAAGAGCGCCCGGGCGTAATGTTCGCCGACATGGAGCTGCTGGGCATCCCGCACGCCATCGTCATCGGCGATCGCGGTCTGGACAATGGCGTGGTGGAGTACAAGTGCCGCCGCACCGGCGAGAAGCAGGAAGTGGCTATCGGCGACATCATCGCCATGCTCAAGGCCAAGCTGGGCCGTTAATCCCGTCCTCTTCCCGATATAAAAAAGCGCGCCATTTGGCGCGCTTTTTGTTTCAGCGTTCGCTGCTTAGAAAGTGAATTCACCACCCATAAACCAGCCATCAACAGACTGATCGATATTGGCGAAGTCGACTTTGGCTTCACGCCAGCCGGCACGCAGCTTGAGAGGCATGGAGGAGAACTTGTAAGCACCGCCCAGACGGTAGTCATAGTTGTCTACATCGTGGGTGCGCAGATCACCGAAGAAAGAGATGCCGGTACCCGGGACCTTCACTTCACTCGCGGCATAGGCCATCAGGGTTTCTTTGTCATAGCCCTTGCGACCAACATAAACCTGCTCACCATCGTAGTGACGACCGGTCATACCCAGGTCAATCTTGAACAGATCGTTGTTAAACAGACGGTAGTAGAGGCTCAGATCGTAAGCGGTCAGATCATTTTTGAACGCGCCACCGGAAGTGCTGAAATCGGAGATCTCGAACTTGGCGTTCGGCAGGAAGATAATGCCGTGCTCCAGTTGCAGATAGCCGTTCCAGTTGTAGTTGTCGTCATAGCGGCCATCCGCGCTGGAGCCATAAGCCTGACCACTGCCCTTGGCGCCCCATACATCAGCACCGGCGGCAAAACGCCAGTCGTCAGCGGCCATGGCACTCTGGCTGCACAGAGCCAGCACAAAACCGGCAATCAGCGTCTTTTTCATTACGTCACTTCCTCTTGCATACATGGAAAAGAGCACTATTTTACTCGGTGCAGCCAAAATACCCAGTCTCAATCCTGAACAAGCGACGACAAATGTCAGTGCTTCATATGCTTCATGTCGCCCATCGGCTCAATCGGCTTCACCGGCAGTGACAGATCCAGCTGCTGACCATCATCCATGGTGAGGATGAGCGGGAAAGGGGTCTGCTCGGCGAGCGTGCCCACCTCGAACAGCATGATGTGCAGGCTACCCGGTTTGAGCACCACTTCGCCCTTGGCCGGGATCTCGATATTCTCGACCTGACGCATCTTCATCACGCCATTTTCGTGCAAGTGAGTGTGTAGCTCGGCACGTCCGGCCGCCGCAGAGGCAGCCGCCACCAGCTTGACCGGCTGGTCGGCATCATTCTTGAGCACCATAAAGGCGGCAGTGTTGGGGGAGCCCGGCGGCAACAGCCGCACATAGCCGTCGACAGACTCGACCTTGGCCAGTGCCGGCGCAGTCAGCCCCAGAACCAGCAGAGAATAAAACGCACGTTTAAACATGGTTGAAATCCTTTTATGATGTTGTTAAACGGCCCCAAGGTTACCCCAGCAGCAACCTTTTGTGCACCTTTCAATAACAAGGAGTTAGACATGGCCCCCATTCTCATCGCCGAGCAGCAGGATGGCTTGCTCACCCTGACCCTCAACCGCCCCGACAAGCGCAACGCCCTCAATACCGAACTGTATAAGCAACTGGTGGTGGCGCTGCGAGAGGCGGCGACCGATGAGGAGGTACATGTCCTGCTGTTACAGGGGCAGCAAGATTGCTTTACCGCGGGCAATGATCTGGCTGACTTTATGGGCAAGAGCGCGCTGGAGCCCGACGACCCCATCCTGCAGTTTCTCCACACTCTGGTCGACTTCCCCAAACCCGTGATCGCCGCTGTTGCAGGCCCGGCGGTGGGGATTGGCACCACCATTTTGCTGCACTGCGATCTGGTCTATCTGGCGGATAATGCCCGCTTGCAGCTTCCTTTCGTCGAGTTGGGGCTGGTGCCGGAGTTCGCCTCCAGCCTGCTGCTGCCACGTCTGGTGGGGCACCTCAAGGCGGCCGAGCTGTTGCTGCTGGCCGAGGCGATTGATGCCGAGGAAGCGCTACGTCTCGGGCTGGCCAACAAGGTGGTGGCAGCCGATGGATTACTCTCCTTTGCCCGCGAGCAGGGGTTGAAACTGGCAGCCAAACTGCCCAAAGCGCTGCAAAAGAGCAAGGCGCTGCTGAAACAGGAGCTTAAACAGGCGGTACACTTCGTTATCGATCTGGAGGCGCGCGCCTTCGCCCAGGCACTGCAAGGGGAAGAGGCGCAACAGCGCATCGCCCAGAAACTCAAACGGCGGGGCTGAGCTGCCGCTCAACGCCGGTCAGTTGAGGCGAAAACGGCCAATCAGCTCGCAGCCCTGCACCTTGTCCTGTAGCTGGATCAGCCGGGCAATTTCCGGATTGGGGTGGCGCTTGAGGAAGGCGAGCAGGGCGCCACGGCAGCAACCCAGCTCGCTGATCAGCGCCTCGCACTCCCGGTTCGGGCACTGCGGCACCAGCGCAGTGACCAGCTCGGAGGCGAGTTTCAGGTAGCGCAGCTCATAAGTCGGCTCATCCATCGCCCGCCAGAAGTCGGCCAGCCGGTGACAGGTGGCGACTCGCATGGTGGCCAGTTCAGTCAACTCGACCTGGGTCATCTCGTAAACATCCCCCAGCGCCTGCTGATAAAAACAGATCGCCGCCCCCAGCGAACCGGCCTGCCAGGCACGCTCCGCCTCCAGCATGTATCGTTGCCAACTTTGCGGTGTCATCTCTCTCTCCCGAATCCGTCAGAGTGGGAGTGTTATCATGGCTAATTGAGAATAAATATCAACCAGAGGGTTAGTGCAGGATCTCTGCGCAACCTTGGCAAACCCGGCGCCAGATCTTATGATCGCGCCCTTCCCCCCCTTCTTTGGAGCCCCTCACAATGCGACCATGCCTCCCGCAGATGCTGGGCTGCTCCCTGCTCTGCGTGCCCCGCATGCTGGTCTGGATCTATTAGCTGCACTCAAGCGCACGCAACCAATCCGATCCATTCAGCACAGGAGTACCAACATGAATACTTGCCAACACTGGTCGCAGGTCGAATACCTGCACCTGACGGTGACCAATCCCAATATCTGCCTCAAGGGGCAGCACAGCTACTACTCGGGCGCCTGGGATGGCCCCTTCGAAGAGGTGGCAGTGCGCTACCTCCATGGCGATCCCTTCAGCCGCAGCCCGGACACCGGCTGGGAGCCGCTGTGGCATATCGACCAGCTCCATATCGGCGACTATGTGCAGATTGCCGCCGGGGTGAAGATCATCATGGGGGGCAACCACACCCACAACACGGCCTTCATCAGCACCTATCCGTTCGCCGATCTGGCGGCTCTCCAGCGCAGCTACCGCCCCGCGGGGGATACCCGCATCGGCAACGATGTCTGGATCGGCATGGAGGCGATGATCATGCCCGGCGTCACCATCGGCGATGGCGCCATCATCGCCGCCCGCTCGTTGGTCAATCAGGATGTGCCGCCCTATGCCATGGTGGCTGGCACCCCGGCCAGGGTGGTGCGGATGCGCTTTGGCGAGGAGGAGATTGCCCGGCTACAGGCTCTCGCCTGGTGGGATTGGCCGGAGCAACAGGTCAACGATCTGCTACCGCTGATCCAGCAAGGCGAAGTCGCCCTGCTTGAACAGGCGGCTGCTCGCTGGGCGGAGCGCCATGAGTGACCACCACCAGCCAGCAGTAACAAGCTGACAGCAAGAGGGCGACCACTGGTCGCCCTCAGACTGCTGACAAACC
>NZ_CDDH01000018.1 GCF_000819725.1 Aeromonas australiensis
AAGCTGGTGATATCGAGGTGTACTGCGGTGCTTTTGAGCCCTAGCCGCTCGACAACTTGCGCTGCCATCACTTGATACAAGGTGCTGACATCGGCCTCGAAGAGGGCATCGAGACAGCGCCCGAGCACATCATCATTGAGGTCATCAGCACAGATCCCGGGGCCAATCAGACGCTCAACCGGCTTGTTAGCGAAGAATTGAGGGAACATGTGCAGGGTGCTGCTGTGAAAGCCGAGGCCGTTCACTATCATGGCGACCAAGGCTTCACCATGTGAGACCTTAAAAGGCGGCGTTTTGGGGAGTACGGCATCGATCATGCGGGCAATCCCCAGCTCTTGGCAGAGTGCGGCGACCAAACCAAGGTGATCGAGGTTACGGATAGAGATAGTGGGAGCGGCCATGATGATCTACCTGCAAAAGAGAGTAATAGATCAGAATGACCGATCGCCGTCAAGCACTGAAAAAGCCAAAATCAGGTGCGGAATGACGGATGGTCTCGTTGAAACCATTGAGGTAATCGGGATGTGACGATTTTCTCTGCATCAGAAACCAAAAACCCCTGAATTAACAGGGGTCTGTATATGTATTCTTTACAGATAACTCTAAGGTTAACTCAGAAGGGGATGTCGTCGTCGAAATCCATCGGCGGCTCGTTGTAGACCGGCGGGGCAGATTGTGGCTGTTGGGCAGGACGGCCATAACCGCCTTGCTGCTGCATGTTTTGCTGCGGGGCGGGTGCCTGACGCTGCTGGTTCATCGGTTGCTGAGCAGGCATGTTCTGCTGCGGCTGGCCCCAGTTGCCCTGGGATTGACCACCCATGTTTTGGCCCATGCTCTGGCCGCCTTGTGCACGACCACCCAGCATCTGCATTACGCCGCTAAACCCATCAACCAATACTTCGGTGGTATAACGATCCTGGCCACTTTGATCCTGCCATTTGCGAGTTTGCAACTTTCCTTCGATATAGACTTGGGAGCCCTTTTTCAGGTACTCGCCAGCAATTTCTGCCAGTTTGCCAATCAAAGACACGTTATGCCACTCGGTACGCTCTTTCTGTTCACCGGTCTGCTTGTCGCGCCAGGTTTCAGAGGTAGCCAGAGTAATGTTGGCCACGGCACTGCCGCTAGGCATGTAGCGTACTTCCGGGTCTTTCCCGAGGTTACCGATCAGAATGACTTTATTGATGCCTCGACTGGCCATAATCTCTCTTCCACCTTTATATTCCGGCCAGGCAAAGCCTGGGCCCACTAAATTCGTTACCGCGCTTTTTGCATGACCATGTCGTTATCATATTGAACAGCATGGTTTTTCTATAACTGTTACAGCAATCAGAGTGTTATCTGATCCAAGTTTAGCTGCCAATAGTAACAGCTGATCACTCTGCGGGCGAGCGCTTGCTGGTATGGAGTGGGGGTAAACGCGTCGTCTTGGTCAGGGTGTGGCGAAGGGGCTATCCATCGTAAAAAAGGATAACTGCGATAGATAATGCCTGTCTATTCATCCAGTAGTCTCTATGCCATACTGGCGCGCTCAGGTTTCTGTATCGAGCGTGCAACAAGATGGAAAAGATCGTGGTCCGGGGTGCTCGCACCCACAACCTCAAGAACATCAATCTGACCCTGCCCCGCGACAAGCTGATCGTGGTGACCGGCCTCTCCGGTTCGGGTAAATCCTCTCTGGCGTTCGATACCCTCTATGCCGAGGGGCAGCGCCGCTATGTGGAGTCCCTCTCCGCCTATGCCCGCCAGTTCCTCTCCCTGATGGAAAAGCCGGACGTCGACCATATCGAGGGGCTCTCGCCCGCCATCTCCATCGAGCAGAAGTCCACCTCCCATAACCCGCGCTCGACCGTCGGTACCATCACCGAGATCTACGACTACCTGCGTCTGCTGTTCGCCCGGGTCGGTGAGCCCCGTTGCCCGACCCATGCCATTCCGCTCGCCGCCCAGACCATCAGCCAGATGGTGGATCAGGTGCTGGCCCAACCGGAGGGGAGCAAGCTGATGTTGCTGGCCCCGGTGGTGCGGGATCGCAAGGGGGAGCACGCCAAGCTGCTGGAGAATCTGGCGGCCCAGGGTTACATCCGTGCCCGCATCGATGGCGAGGTGTGCGATCTCTCCGATCCTCCTACGCTGGAGCTGCACAAGAAGCACACCATCGAGGTGGTGGTGGATCGCTTCAAGGTGCGCGAGGACCTTGCCTTGCGTTTGGCCGAGTCGTTCGAGACGGCGCTGACCCTCTCCGGCGGCATCGTACTGGTAGTGCCGATGGACGGGGAGGAGGGGGTTGCCCCTATGACCTTCTCCGCCAACTTCGCCTGCCCGGAGTGCGGTTACTCCATGTCGGAGCTGGAGCCGCGCATCTTCTCTTTCAACAACCCGGCCGGAGCCTGCCCGACTTGTGACGGTCTCGGGGTGCAGCAATATTTCGATCCGGCCAAGGTGATCGGCGATCCGGCCATCAGTCTGGCCAACGGCGCCATCCGTGGTTGGGACAAGCGCAGCTTCTACTACTTCCAGATGCTGAAATCCCTCTCCGAGCATTACAAGTTCGATCTGGAGACGCCGTGGGAGGATCTGCCCCTTAAGACCCAGGAGGTGATCCTGCGCGGTTCCGGTCGCACCGAGATCGAGTTCCGCTACATGAACGATCGCGGCGATGTTGTGGTGCGCAAGCACCCGTTCGAGGGGATCCTGCACAACATGGAGCGGCGCTACCGGGAGACCGAGTCCAACTCGGTGCGCGAAGAGCTCTCCAAATACATCGCCAACAAGTCTTGCTCAAGCTGCGGGGGTAGCCGACTGCGGGAGGAGGCGCGCCACGTCTTCGTCGACAACCGTAATCTGCCGGCTATCGCCGAGCAGTCCATCGGCGATGCGCTGGCCTTCTTCGAAGGGCTGAATCTGACCGGTCAGCGCGCCCAGATCGCCGAGAAGATCCTGAAAGAGATCGTCGAGCGGCTCGGCTTCCTGGTGAATGTGGGCCTCAACTATCTCAGCCTGTCGCGCAGCGCCGAGACCCTCTCCGGCGGTGAGGCGCAGCGCATTCGACTGGCCAGCCAGATCGGTGCCGGTCTGGTGGGAGTGATGTATGTGCTGGACGAGCCGTCCATCGGCTTGCACCAGCGCGACAACGAACGGCTGCTCAAGACCCTGACTCACCTGCGTGACCTAGGCAACACGGTGATCGTGGTGGAGCACGACGAGGATGCTATCCGCCTCGCCGATCATGTGCTCGATATCGGCCCGGGGGCGGGCGTGCATGGTGGCAGTATCGTGGCGCAGGGCACCCCCCAGCAGATCATCGACAATCCAGAGTCTCTGACTGGTGACTACCTCTCCGGCCGCAAGCAGATCGCCATTCCCGCCGAGCGTACTCCGCTCACCGGCAAGTGGTTGAAACTCAAGGGGGCGAGCGGCAACAACCTGCGCAACGTCAACCTGGATCTACCTATCGGGGTGATGACCTGCGTCACCGGCGTCTCCGGCTCCGGCAAGTCGACCCTGATCAATGACACCCTGTTTCGCATCGCTCATCGCGAGCTCAACAAGGTGACCGAGTCTACGCCTGCGCCCTATCGCAGCGTCGAGGGGCTGGAGCATCTGGACAAGGTGGTGGATATCGACCAGAGCCCCATCGGCCGTACCCCGCGCTCCAACCCGGCCACCTACACCGGCCTGTTTACCCCGATCCGCGAGCTGCTCTCTGGCACCCAGGAGGCGCGTTCCCGCGGCTACCAGCCGGGCCGTTTCTCCTTCAACGTTAAAGGGGGCCGCTGCGAGGCCTGTCAGGGGGATGGGGTCATCAAGGTAGAGATGCACTTTCTGCCGGACGTCTACGTGCCGTGCGACGTCTGCAAGGGCAAGCGCTATAACCGCGAGACTCTGGAGGTGAAGTACAAGGGCAAGAACATCCACGAAATCCTCGAGATGACGGTGGAAGATGCCCGCGAGTTCTTCGATCCGGTACCGGCAGTGGCGCGCAAGCTGCAGACCTTGATGGACGTCGGCCTCTCTTATATCCGCCTCGGCCAGTCGGCTACTACCCTGTCGGGCGGCGAGGCGCAGCGGGTCAAGCTGGCGCGGGAGCTCTCCAAGCGGGATACCGGCCAGACCCTCTACATCCTGGACGAGCCGACCACCGGGCTGCACTTCCACGATATCCAGCAGCTACTCAAGGTGTTGCACCAGCTGCGGGATCGCGGCAACACCATCGTTATCATCGAGCACAATCTGGATGTGGTGAAAACTGCCGACTGGATCGTCGATTTGGGGCCGGAGGGGGGCGCCGGTGGTGGCCGCATTCTGATGACGGGGACGCCGGAAGAGATTTGCACCAATAAAGAGTCTCATACAGCTCGTTTTTTGCGGACACTATTGGCGCGATAAGCCGTTATAATCGAGGGGCCTTTGGCCCCTTTTTGTTATAAAAATCGGGAGCATAGGGGGAAGCTCGTCAGGTGTGAGCAGGCTTGGCATCTCAGCGTCATGGTAATGGATATATCGGGTTATGGTTCAGGCTCCGCGCACGATTGATCATCAGTTGGCTTACTCCATGTTCCCCATCTGGCTGGGGGCGATCCTGCTATTGCTGGTTCTGCTGGCGTGGGCCCAGATCCCGGCCGCCAGCCGGATTGAAGAGCAACGAATGAAGGAGCATCTGCTGCGCGTGACCAAGGCGGTGCAGGCGGATGTGGCTGCTCTGGATGCATTCAGTCGGGATTGGGGCATCTGGGATGACAGTCACCGTTTTATGGACAACAAAAACAGAGCGTATATCGAATCCAATCTGTTTAATGACATGGCTATGCGGGACTTCAGCCTTAACCTGATGAGCTTTATGGATCTCGCCGGCTACGAAATCTGGACGCGGACCCTGCTACCCGATGCGCCGGGGATCAATCCGGATCAGTTTCCCTACTTCCTTGATGAACTGAAAAAGCAGTTAAGGGAGCGCTCGGTGGCGGAAGGGGGCATCAATCTGCACGGGATCCGTGCTTCCCAGTGGGGGCCGCTGATGTACTCGTGGCAGCCGATCAGAAACAGTGACGAGTCGGCTCCGTTCAACGGTTTCTTGCTGGTTGTACGTTGGCTCGACAAGGCCTATCTCGAGCAGGTATCGGAGCGTACCGCGCTGCCTCTGGCGATCTCCCACGCCAATCTGGATGTCACCGCTACCTTCAAACCACTGAAACCGCAAATAACGTATCGCCTGATCGACCTTGGGTTTACACGGCTTAGGGGAGAGGTGCGACTGCTCAACAGCGATAACCAGCCGGTGCTGACTCTGGTGATTGAGGAGGAGAGAGAGATCTTGAGTGGCGTCATAGAGGGGGCGCTCTGGACCTTTGTGAGCATGCTGTTTATCAGTTTTGTTTGCATCATGATCGCCATGTACCGGCTCAACAGCATTGTGCTTACCCCGTTGCAGCAGCTGGTGTCGGCGCTGCAACGCTTTGGCGATCGGCCAGATGCCACCTTGATCCCCTATATCGACAGCAGCGCAGAGATGGCGACCCTGAGCGGCAAGTTCAGGGAGATGGCCTGCAAGGTTAGTCAGCAACACGATGATTTACTGGAAAAATCCAGTCAGATGGAGCTGGCTGCATTTACTGATCCCTTGACCCGTTGCTTCAATCGTCGCTATCTGGATGGCTGGCTGCAGGTCAACCGGGCCAAGCCTTGGTTGTTATTGCTGCTGGATCTGGATCATTTCAAACGGATCAATGATCGCTTGGGCCATGACATCGGGGATCTGGTGTTGAAACAGTTGGCTGATTTGTTGCGCAAGGTGGTAGCAGGAGAGAGCGAGCCAATTATCCGGCTGGGCGGGGAGGAGTTCTTGTTGCTGCTGCAGGTGGATGACGAGCAAGAGCCGGCCCTGCGGGTTGAATATCTGCGCCAGCGTGTCGCGCAACACCGCTTTGGCAAAGAGGATACGCCACTCTGGTTGACGGTGTCGCTGGGGTTCTGCCGCTATCCGTTGCACCCGGAGTGTCCGGATTCATTCTGGAGTCACAGCTTCAAACTGGCGGACATGGCGCTGTATCAGGCCAAAGTCGGCGGGCGAAATCGGTGGTTTGGCTACGCTGGTACCCTCTCTGCGGAGGGAATGTGCCAGACTCCGGAACAGCTTACCGAAGGGGGGAATATCACCCTGCTGCACTCTGTCAATCCGGATTAACCCTGCCGCACCAATACCAGATAGGCCAGGGCGACAATAAAACCGAGCAGGATAAAGAGAAAGTAACCGATTCCCCACACGGCTGCGAGAAAGGCCCCCACCTTTTGCCATCTCGACTCATATTTCATAAATAAACCATTACTTCCCAGTCACTTGCATGGCGCAAAAAAATACTGAGCTGCCCATATTAACAACAATTAATAGCCGCTCTGCCGTGCAATAAAATGTGGTTTGTTTGCTCCTTTTGGCGCTGGAAGCGGTTAGTTACAGCCTATCCAAACAGGCATTTCGGCTTGTTGTCTGGGGACTCAACGAGATTGGGATGGTGCGCAAAGATGCCATCTCAATCAATTTATTTCTGTGCAACCTTTGCTCCAAGTCAATAACTTGGTGTTTACAAAGGCATATAGTCAGCGGGCTTACAGCATCAAATGAAAACAAAAAAAGGGATTACGTGATGAAAAAATTACTTCCTCTGATGATTGCCGCTGCAGTGACCTCTCCTTTCGCCATGGCCCATCAGGCTGGTGATATTCTGGTTCGTGGTGGTGCAGCTTTTGTTTCTCCGCAAGAGAGCACCTCCCCGATAGACCTGACTATCAATGACAATATGCAGCTTGGTTTAACTCTGACCTATATGGCGACAGATAATTTTGGTATTGAGTTACTGGCTGCAACACCCTTCTCCCACTCAGTGAAGCTGGGTGATACCGAGGTGGCCAAGATCAAGCACCTGCCGCCAACCCTGATGGCCCAGTACTATTTTGGTGATGCCCAGAGTAAGGTGCGCCCCTATGTCGGCGTAGGTGTGAACTACACCACTTTCTTTGACGAGAAGGGCCGTGGACCACTGGCAAATGACGATATCAGTCTGGATAGCTCTTGGGGTGTTGCTGGTCAGGTTGGTATCGATATGGCGATCACTGACCGCTGGTTTGTAAATGGCTCAGCCTGGATTATGGATATTGAGACTGATGTTCATACTCAATCCGTAGGTACCATCAACGCTAAGATTGACCCCATGGTCTTTATGGTGGGTGCTGGCTACCGCTTCTAATGATGCTGACTGCGGTTCTGAACGGACCGTAGAAGATAGCAAAGTACGTCTCTTTCAGCCCGGCTTGTGCCGGGCTTTTTTCGTATGGCTGATTTTGTCTGGACTGTGATCCAGCCCGATACAAATCAATTAAATACCCATAGCTTTATTTCAGTTATTCGCCACCCCAGCCGATAGTGACTATGTTCACTTTACCTTCCCCCAATGAGTGAGGATGTCTCCATGGGCTTATCTATTGTGCAGCGGATCATCGCCGGATTTGTGTTGATGCTGCTGTTGCTGATCCTGCTTGGCGTGATCAGTACCTTTAAAATCAAGGGTATAAACGACGGCCTCTCGGCTGTCTCTGATCGGGCAACTCCGCTGGTGGTGGCTGTCGCAGGTCTCAAGGGGGCGCTGCAGGATAGTAACCGCTGGGTGCTGGTCTATCGCACCAGTGAAGATGCTGCCCAGTTGCCGCAGCTGGCCAATCAGTTCAAGGAGCAGCAGAACCGCTTCGCCCAGCTGAGTCAGGAGATGGGTAAATTTACCGACGTAGCGGATGCCCGTGCCCGCTTCCAGCAGGTCGAGAGTGCCACCACCCAATTTTATGGCTTGGCGGATCAGGTGTTGGCCCAGCATCGGCAGTGGGTCAGTGCGCTGGATCAGCGTCACAAGCTGGAGATGGAATTTATCCGGCTTGAGGATACCTACCAGTGGGCGGCGGATCTGCTGCTGCAACAGACCGCCAGCAAACGCTCCATGCGCAACAAGGCGGAACTCATTACCTCGGGTATCGCCCGCGATCTGAAGAATATCCGCCGTGCCGATGCCAAAACTGACCTGAACGAGCTGGAGAAGGTGCTGAGCAAGGACATCGAGATGGCGCGTATGCGTCTGGAACGGGTGTTGGTGCCCGATGATGTGAAAGCGCGTTTTGTCTCCAACCTGGATCGGATGCAGGAGTTGGCGCTCGGCTCTCAGGGCTTGCTGGCGACCATGCGTCAGGCCCAACAGCTGGAGTCGTCACTGGCGGCACAAAATCAGCAGCTGGATGCCAGTCTGGTTAACAGCCTTAATTTGCTTGACGAGATGGGCAAGTCTGCCGGAGTCATCGCCAGCGATAGTCGGATCAATGCGGACGCTGCCGTCAGCAGTGCCAGCTTCTGGATCCTGGTGGTTGCCGCAATGTCGGCGGTCGCTGCGCTGGTGATCGGCTATACCACGGCGCGCAGCATTCAGCGCCCGTTGCAGATGATCAACAAGGAGCTGGATTACATGGCGGCCGGTGATATGACCCGCCGCATCAACTACCGCAGCAGTTGCGAGTTTGGCAACTTGTCCCGTTCTATCGACATGTTGGCGGGCAAGACTGGTGAGCTGCTCTCTCAAATCAATGCGGGCTCCCTCCATCTGGTGGATGAGGCGAGCCGGGCGGCCGATATCAGTGAACGGGCCATGTCCCGGGTGCAGGAGCAGAAGAGCCAGACCGATCAGGTGGCCGCCGCCATTACCGAGCTGGAGGTGAGCGCAACCGAGGTGGCACGTGCTACCGATGGTGCCAAACGGGAAGTGGATCTGGCTGATGATGAGGCTCGTAGTGGTCGCCAGAAGGTAGCAACCACCCGCCATATCACTGAGCAGCTGGCGGGCGCCATGGAAGAGGCGGTCGGTATTACTTATAAGCTGGGTGAATTCAGTAATAACATCGGCAGCATTCTCGATGTGATCCGCAGTATTGCCGAGCAGACTAACCTGTTGGCCTTGAATGCAGCTATCGAAGCGGCACGGGCTGGTGATGCCGGACGCGGATTTGCGGTGGTAGCCGATGAAGTGAGGGCATTGGCCAATCGCACCCAGACTTCGACCGAAGAGATCCAGGGGATGATTGAGAACCTGCAGAACTCCAGCAAGCATGTGGTCGAAGTCATGGGGCGTAGCCAGGAACAGACCCAAAGCTGTGTCGAGCAGACTCGCGAGATGGATACGGCATTGCAATCCATTGCCGATCGGATGGGGGCCATCAAGTCGATGGCGGATCAGGTGGCCCATGCCGCTCAGGAGCAGATCACCGTCAGTCAGGGGGTCGCTCGTCATATCGCCGGCATCGCCGATGTGGCATACGAGACCGAGCGGGAGGCGCGCGAATCTGCCAGCAGCAGCGAAGTGCTGGCTGACCTGGTCGCCAAACAGCAGCAATTGATCGCACATTTCAAGGTCTAGGAGGGCTTATGTCTAAAAAGTGGATTGGAGCCCTGAGTCTCCTGTTGTGTGGCCAGCTGATGGCCAGCGAGCTGGTGATTGAAAGCTGGCGAACCGATGACAAGGCATTGTGGGAGCAGAAGATTATTCCGGCGTTTGAGGCGGCACATCCCGGCATCAAGGTGCGTTTTCATCCGGTGCAGAACGTCAACTACATGCCTACCTTGCTGGAGAACCTGAAGGCCGGCAAGGCAGGGGATCTCATTACCTGTCGTCCGTTCGATGACTCACTCGCCCTGTTCAAGGCGGGCCATCTGGCCGAGCTGACCGAAATGGCGGGGATGGAAAACTTCCCGAGTTTTGCCCAGTCACCCTGGCAGACTGACTCTGGTGCCCAAACCTTCTGCGTGCCGATGGCCTCGGTGATCCATGGCTTCTTCTATAACAAGAAGATCTTCAGTGAATTGGGGATCACCTTGCCGCAAACCCGCGACCAGTTCTTCGCCGTGCTGGACAAGATCAAGGCCGACGGGCGCTATGTGCCGCTGGCCATGAGCGGTTCCGAGAGCTGGGTTGCCTCCGAGCTGGGGTTCCAGAACATTGGTCCCAATTACTGGAAAGGGGAAGATGGTCGTCTGGCACTGATCGGCGGGCAGGAGCGGTTGGACAACCCGCAATATGTGAAGGTGTTCGACGAGTTGGCCCGCTGGCGTTCCTACCTCGGTGAAGGTGGCGAGAGCCGCGACTACGCGACCAGCAACGAGCTGTTTACCTCCGGCAAGGCCGCGTTCTATGTTGCTGGATCCTGGGAGATTGCCCCCTTCACCGGCAAGGTCGATTTTGGCGTCATGCGTCCGCCGGTGGCCAAACAGGGTGATGGCTGCTTCTTTACCGACCACACCGATATCGGTATGGGAATGAACCCGGCCAGCAAGAACAAAGAGGGGGCAATGGCCTTCCTGCAGTGGCTGACGACGCCACAATTTGCCGAGCTCTATACCAACTCGCTGCCGGGATTCTTCTCTCTATCCAACCACTTCTTCGATGTCACCAATCCGGCGGCCAAAGAGATGATGGAGTGGCGCGATCAGTGTGACTCGACCATTCGGGTGGCGACCCAGATCCTCTCCCGTGGTACCCCCAAGTTGGGGGATGAACTGGCCGAGGTGAGTCAGGCGGTGCTGCTTGGCAAGATGGAGCCCAAGGCGGCAGCGGATCGACTGGAAGGTGGCTTGAAGAGCTGGTATGCCCCTCATCAGGGCAACAAGGCCAAGAGCGCGGATTGTCAGTGTGATACGGTTGCCCCTGCCCCTGCCCCTG
>NZ_CDDH01000019.1 GCF_000819725.1 Aeromonas australiensis
AGATTCAGAGCAAACGGGCGTGTTGCAGCACTGGCATGGTACGTTTCAATTCATCGATAAGCCCGGGCTCCATCTTCGCCAATACGGTGCCGCGCCCGGACTCTTTGCTCGCCAGCACCCGACCCCAGGGGTCGATCACCATGCTGTGACCCCAGGTCTGGCGCCCCGTTTCGTGAGTGCCCCCCTGATTGGCAGCGACTACGTAGCACTGGTTTTCGATGGCGCGAGCCCGCAGCAGCGGCTCCCAGTGCGCTTCACCGGTCACGGCGGTAAAGGCGGCAGGCACCAGCAACACGCGGGCACCGGCACGGACCAACTGGCGGTAGAGCTCGGGAAAGCGCAAATCATAACAGATCGAAAGGCCAAGAGGACCAAAGGGGGAGTCTACCAGCACAGGCGACTCGCCGGGGCTGAAGGTCTCCGACTCACGGTAGCGACTGTGATTGTCCGCCACATCCACGTCGAACAGGTGGATCTTGTGGTAGTGGCCCCTGAGCTCACCGCTGGGGTCAAACACCAGCGAGCTGGTGTGGATATGGTCGGAACCTGCGATGGTGGTCGGCATTCTTGTCGGCATAGCCCCGGCCACCAGCCAGATGCCGTAATCGCGGGCCCATTCAGCCAGTTGCTGCTGGATCGGGCCCTCACCTATGGTCTCGGCCCCATCCAGATAACCCTGCCGTTCGCCAAACAGGGCAAAGTTCTCCGGCAACAGCACCAGCAGCGGCCGCTCTTTGGGCAAGGCCGCCAGCTCGGCGGCGATCTGCTCCCGGTTATCCTGCCAGTGACGGCCAGATACTAGCTGTATTGCGGCTAACCACATGACGTTCTCCTTGTCCGCCTTAATCGCGATCCACAATATTCGGGTCTTTATCCATTTCTGCCAGCAACTTGCGAAGATGATGCCTGACCAATCCCCGCTGCCCCCGCTCCGCCCATTTGAGGCAATCGAACAACTCCCACACCAGCCCATCCCCTTCAGCCATATAGGCAGGAAAGTCCCAATGGCTTGGGGCAGGGCCAGAAACCTCAAGCGCACCAAGGGAGGACGTTTTATCGAACAGTGGCAAGTAAGGTTTGGCAAGGGGGAACTCAACCCCCCCGATCAAGGATATGGATCTCGATACTGGACATATCGAGAAAAATAAACCGCCAGTAAGAGGCCGTATCGTCATGACTACCTTGCCAGCAGTGAAAAACGGGCCGCTCCCCCACAATGGCGCGCACCAGTTCATCTCCCTGCTTATGGAAGCCCGGCTCGGCCAGCAGCAAGAGATCGACATCGGATACCCGGTCTGCTTTGCCCTTTGCAAGCGACCCGACTACTACCCCGGCATCAATGGCAGGATGGGTCGCGCCATGTTCAATAACCGACTCCAGTAGTGCGCGCTGCAATGGCAGGATGGTAGACCTGCGCTCATCCACCATCATAACGGCCCCTCTGGCACAACCCGATCCCCCGCCTGCAGGGTGTAATCCAGCACTATGATGCGCGCCAGCACCGGACGGAAGATGGCCTTGAGGGCATCGTGATCAGGATGGGGCAGATAGCGCTGGCGGGCCGCTTCATCGGCGAAGGTCATCAGCACGCAGTGGGTAAAGCCATCATCCCTCCCCTCCGGGCTATCATTCTCCCCCCACTCCACGGCGGTCACGCCGCTGACCTGATGGGGAATGGCGAGAAAGGCGGTACGCACCGCGTCTATCTGGGCAGGCAAGGTGCCCGGCTTGAAGGCGACCAGCAGGATATGTCGGATCATGGCTCACTCCTTGTGATGGTGCCGGGCCGCTCGCTCAGCGCTGAGCAGGCCCCGCGTGTTTGGGGCTCAGCAGGAAAGGGGTCACCTCTTGGGTCGGCAGGCTGGGGGCAACGGCATCAACCGCCTCTTTCTGCTGCTGATTGAGCTTGATGCGCGCCCGATCTCGCCCCGCCTCGACCAGTTTGGGGTCGTCGAGGGGGCCCGAGATGCGAAAATCGATGCGGGTTACCACATCCACCACAGGCTCCAGCAACTTGGAGAGGGCCAGCACATAGAGACCCGTGACCGGCGTGATGGAGAAGGCCGCCACCACCGGCAGGGTGCCCCCCAGATTGGGGGAGAAACTCAGATCAAAGTCGAGCCGCCAGCGCACCAGGTCGGCGATCCCCTCGCCGCGCAGGTTACCAGCTGCCCCCTTCATATAGAAGTCATCATTCTTGACCTGCCCCTGCTTGATGGTGGCCGAGGCGGACATGGATTCGAAGTAGAAGCCCTTGTCGAACACATCACGAAAATCGAGCCGCAGCTTGCGCAACAGGGAGTCGAGACTGAGCAAGGAGAGCAGGCGCGCCCCCTTGTCATTAACCTCCCGCAATGTACCACTCTCCAGTTGATAGTTGGCACTGCCCGCCAGGGTCGGCAGGCTCGGGCGGTAAGGCACATCCTGCCAGTTCAGGTCGAAGGAGAACGAGCCGGGGGCATCGCCGATGGGGGAGGTGTAGCCGAGCCGCTTGAGCAGCAGCTCGCTGTTGTTGCTGGTCAGCTTGCCACGAGCCCGGGTCTGCATCCGGTGGCCATCGGCCTGCCAGTCAAGGCGGCCTGTGAACTGACTGCCAGCCAGTCGCATATCCAACCCCTTGAGGATCACCTTGTTGGCGCCGGGCAGCAGCTCCCCTTTCACTTCACCGAGCGGCAGCTCGCCAAAACGGCAATCGACGCAGCTAAACGTCAGCCAGGGAATGGAGGCCATGATGGCGTTATCCTGCTTGGCATCGGGATCCGGGCTGAGATCCGAACTCTTGCCGGACCAATAGATGCGGGCAAACTTGGCATCCACCGGGCGATTGGCCACTGCAGGCAGGCGGATCACCCCCATCACATCGGGGCTATCGATCATCACCTCGGTCGCCTGCTTGGTTGGCCCCACGGTAAAGCGCGCCGCCTTGAGGGTGGCACTGCCGATATAGGCGCGAGCCAGCTGACCATCCACCCACCACTCCTGCGGCAGGAAGGCAGGACCGACCACCGCATTACCGGTCTGATTCTGCGCCGGCAGCCACTTCTTGAGCTGCGCCAACCAACCGCCCACATCGGCCTCCTGCTGGTTGATGGCAAGCAGCATGGGGGCATCGCGCAGCACCCGGGCACCCGGCTGACCCACATTGACCCGCACCCGACTGAGATAGGGCACCCCCTCGCCGTAGACCAGTCGGGTCTGCATATCCACATCAGCCCCCAGCACGGCGCGAATGTCAGCGCTGCCATCCCGGCCACGGGCGATCACCTTGAGCGGCAGCCGGCTGGCACTGCTCTTGGCCAGCGGCAGCGGCAGATCCAGCCCCATCCCCTGGAGGTTGGAGTCGAGCGCCAGCTGGAAGCTGAATGGCTTGCTCTCAGGCAGGGTCAGCCCCAGCTTACCGCCCCAGTTGCTGCGGCCGTTGAGGATCTCGAGCAGCGGGATGTCACGGCGCTGGCGGCGGCTATCCCACTGCCCCTTGAAATCGAGGTCGACCTGATAGCGATCCGGATGCTGACGCCCCTGATAGTCGAGGGTCAGCGGCTGGTTCCACAGGCTCGCCTTGAGGTTGCTGAAACGAGTCTGTTCGTTGTCATATTCAAGGCGCCCCTGCACCTTCTCCAGCGGCAGATCCAGACTGGCGACCCGCACCTTGTTGTTGCTGAAGGTGGCATCGCCGCTCGCCTTTACCTCGCTCTCGCCATCGAGCGGGATATCGAGCTTGACCGAACCGGCCATCGGGCCGCGGATCTCGATCTCCCGCAGCGCCTGGCCGACCGAACCGCCGAGCGGAGAGTCCTGCAGGTAGTCGCTGATAGCCTTGCCCTCCCCCTGCACCTTGGCATCCACATAGAGGTGGGCACCGGGGGAGAGATCCGGGATCCAGGCATGCACCGAGTCGGAGCTCGCCTTGCCCAGTTTGGTGGATCGGCTGCGCATATCGAGGCTGGCATTCTGGAACAAGAGATCGATCTGCAGCTCGGTAAGCGGTTGCCAACCGGGGAAGAATTCGTAGGTAGCTTGCTCCAGCGGCACCGCCACCTGGAAGATACCCTTGCCGTTGTCGTAGGGGAAATCCCGAAACTCCCCATACCAGAGCAGGTCGGCCCCCTTGGCCTGGCCCCCCTTGATGGCGCCGCTCAGATATTCGACCAGCTCCTCGTCCATCGCCTGCAGCGGGAAGTAGCGATCCGCATGGCCCGCATTTTTCACATCGATGCGACCGGTCAGGGCCAGGAAGGGGTGCTCGAACAGATCGAGGCGAAAACGGCTGGCCAGGGTCAGATCCGGGTTATCCAGCGCAATATCCTGGCCGTAGAGCACCCAGCCTTGCGGCTCACGCCACCAGTCGAGGCGGGCCGAGAAGCGGTCGACCGGGATCGGCATCTTGAAGTGACGGGCGGGATCCACCTTGTCATTCGCCAGTGCCAATCTGGCGCTACCGCCGGTCGGGGTAAGCCAGAACTCGCCGTTGAGATCCTCCATCCCGGGTATATCCTGCCAGGCCGTGAGTCGCACCTTGCTGAAGCTGCCGCTGAGGGAGAGATCCTGCCAGTCGGCGCTGGCCAGCAGCGTCAGATCCTGCACTGACCCCTGCGGATTGGTCTGACGCAGGCTCTCGCTGAGTGTGGGGTAGAGCGCCGAGACCAGCTGACTGATCTGGGCAATCTTGTCGAACTCTATGCTGGGCAGATAGCCCTGCACCCGCTCCCCGATCCGTTCCAACTGCAAGCGGCTATGTAGCCAGGGTTTGCCATCCAGCTTGAAGGTGAGATTGTGGCTGGCCAGTTGCCAGTCGGTGCCATCGCGACGCAGCTGGATCTTGCCGCCATCGAGGCCGAAGCGGTGCATCTCCCCTTTCTTGGGATCCTGCCAGGTCAGGTAATTGTTGCCAAACGCCAGCAGGGTATTGCCCAACTTGCCGCTGTCAAACTCGCTCCAGAGCTGGAAGTCGAGCTGACCGGCAACCTTGGGTTCGCCCCCATGGATTTTGGCCAGGGTCGGGGTGATATCGAGCTGGCTGGCCCCCAGATAGAGTTGCCCCTTGAGGCGATCGAGCCGGGTGGTCGGGGCGTCCACATCCACAATCAGATCGATGGCGCTCTCGCCCACTCCGTTGACGAGGTAAGCCTTGCCGACCCCCTGATGGCGCTTGCCACGGTTCTGCCAGCGCAGCTGAGCGATATCGAGTGCCCGCAAGTTGCCAAGCGAGGTAGTGATGTTGAGGCGAGTATCGTGCACATCGAAGGTGGCAAGCTGGGTCAGCAGGAAGCGCAGCAGGGCACCCTGCTGGGGATCCCCTTGCGACTCGCTGCTATTGGCGGGCTGGCTGAAATCGAGGGTAATATCGCCATCGCGGAGGATCAGCTCGCCAAACACCGGCTTGAGCTCGTTGAGAGTGCGCCAGAAGTCGAGATGCACCCAGGCTTTGCCGAGCTGCACGGCAAAACGCCCCGAATCCGGGGCGATGGCGAGTTGCTGCAGTTCGAGGGCGGGCCCGGAGTGTGTCCAGTCCAGTCCCACTTGTGCCACGCTGACCTTGAGTTGTGAATCACCCAGCAGAGTGTGGATCAGACTCTCCCGGTATTGATTCAGCCAAGGGCCGCCAACCCGTACCAGCGTGACCAGCATGGCCAGCAGCACGAAGAAGACCCCAAGGAGCAACCAGCCCCTACTCAGCCAGCGGTAGACCAATTACATCATCACCACGTCGAACTGCTCCTGACCACAGAGAGGTTCACTCACCACCCGGACCTGTTTACCGATAAATACCTCCAGCTCTGCCAGACTATGGGACTCCTCGCCATGAAGGTAGTCGGCCACGGCCGGGGCGGCGTAGACGGTGAACTGATCCGCATCGTAGGCACGATTGACCCGGATGATCTCCCGCAAGATCTCGAAGCAGACCGACTCCACCGTCTTGACCCGACCACGCCCCTTGCACTCGGGACACTCGGAACAGAGCACATGCTCCAGACTCTCGCGGGTGCGCTTGCGAGTCATCTCCACCAGACCGAGTTGGGAGAAACCGTTGACACTGGTCTTGGCTCTGTCCTTCGACAACGCCTGCTCCAGGCTGTGCAGCACCCGCCGACGGTGATCTTCCGACTGCATATCGATGAAATCGATGATGATGATGCCGCCGAGGTTGCGCAGGCGCAGATGGCGGGCAATGGCCGCCGTCGCCTCGACGTTGGTGTTGAAGATGGTCTCTTCCAGATTGCGATGGCCAACGAAGGCGCCGGTGTTGATATCCACCGTGGTCATGGCTTCGGTCTGGTCGATGATGAGATAACCGCCGGATTTCAGCTCTACCTTGCGCTCCAGCGCACGCTGGATCTCGTTCTCCACGTCGTAGAGATCGAAGATCGGCGACTCACCGGGATAGTACTCCAGCTTGCTGGCCAGTTCGGGTACGTACTCCCCGGTGAAGCGCTTGAGCTGATCGAAGCTCTGGCGTGAATCGACCCGGATTTTATCGAGCTCGGTGCCGACAAAATCGCGCACCACCCGAAAGGCCAGACTGGGATCCTCGTAGAGGATCTTGCAGGGAGGATACTTCTGTTTGCGCTCGAGGATCTTGCGCCACAGGCGCTTCAAGAAGGCGGCATCCTGTTCCAGCTCAAGCTCCCCTACCCCTTCGGCAGCGGTACGAATGATGTAGCCACCCAGCTCGTCCACATAACCGGCCACGGTGCGCTTGAGGCGCTCCCGCTCCGCTTCGGACTCGATGCGCTGGGAAACACCCACGTGGGCACTGCCCGGCATAAACACCAGATAGCGGGATGGCAAGGTGATATCGGTAGTAAGACGGGCCCCCTTGGTACCCAGCGGATCTTTCACCACCTGCACCATGATGTCCTGCCCCTGACGCACCAGCTCGGCGATGTTGCCAACCTGAAACTGCTCCTTCTCCTTCACCGCCACACACTCGGTGTGGGGCACGATATCTGAGGCGTGTAAAAAGGCGGCCTTGTCCATGCCAATATCGACGAATGCAGCCTGCATGCCGGGCAGCACCCGACTGATCTTGCCTTTGTAGATGTTGCCGACGATGCCGCGCTTGGCCTGACGCTCTACATGCACTTCCTGCAGCAGACCGTTTTCGACCAGGGCAACCCGGGTTTCGGAGGGGGTAACGTTAACCAGCAGTTCTACCGACATAACTGACCTTGCCTGTTCCAGTTTTGAATTCTTATACAGCCAATCTGGTACAACGCGCGCAAGGAATAACGCAGCAGAGCACAGCTGACGGAAAATTACTTATGTTGTTCCAGATGATGTTTGATCAACAGGTCTGTCTCCAGCAGGGGCAGGCCAACCACGGCGCTATAGCTCCCCTCGATACGGCTGACAAACTTGCCGGCAATGCCCTGAATGCCATACGCCCCGGCCTTGTCACAGGGCTCACCGGTCTGCCAATAGGCTTCGATTTCGGCCTCGTCCAGCTTGCGAAACGCCACGTTGGTGGTGACCAGGCGGACGTCACAACGATCCTTGCTGGCCAGCGCCACCGCCGTCATCACCTGATGCACCTTGCCGGAGAGCGCTTCGAGCATATCTTTGGCATCCAGCAGATCGGACGGTTTTTCCAGCACCCGGTCCCCCAGCACCACTATGGTGTCAGCCCCCAGCACCGGCAGCGCCATCGGCGCACAGGCCTGGCCTGCCATCGCCTTGTCGCGGGCCAACCGGCAGACATAATCCTGCGCCTTTTCACCCTCTTCCCGCTGCTCGGGCACATCCAGTTTCAGCACCTCGAAGCGGTAGCCAAGCTGGGTCAGCAATTCACGGCGACGGGGAGAGGCCGAGGCGAGATAGAGTTGCAGTTCGTTGTTTGTGTTCATATTTACCTGATATTGAAGCGGCGCCGCACCTTGCGCAACACCAGAAACACCCAGGGCCATATTAACATCGTCGTCAACATCGACCAAAAGTAGGAGAAGTTGAGACTGGCCTGGCTGAACAGGTGCTCGGCCCAGAATATCGTCATTTTGCCCACCAGCGCGAGACCACCGATGATCAGTGCCTGCTGCCAGAGAGAGAAGTTGCGGATCTTCTGGAACTGGAAGGCAGCCAGATAGGTGGTAATGGCCATCGCCATCGCTCGCACTCCCAGAGTGCTGCCGAGCAGCACATCCAGCAGCAGGCCCGCCACCCAGGCGGTGCCGACGTTGGCCCGGTGTGGCAAGGCCAGCGCCCAGTAGATTAGCACCATGGCCAGCCAGTCCGGACGGAACGGCTCAAATTGAAAGGGGAGCGGCAAGATCGAGAGACTGAGCGCGAGCAGGATCGAGAGCCAGATCCAGATCCTGCCGTTAGCGGGTTCCAACATCAGCGGGTGGCTCCAGCGGCAGACGCGACGGGCACCGCCCGTTCACCATCCTCATCATGCACTTCAGGTTTCTTGTCGGTCCACAGCAGCAGCAGATAGCGCAACCTGTCCAGCTCCACCAGCGGCTTGGCCTCGATCTGGGCGAAGGGCTTACCCTCCACATAATCGGAGCGAGTCACTGTCGCCACCGGATAGCCTTCCGGAAAGCGGCCACCCAGCCCTGAAGTGACCAGCAGATCTCCCACCTGAATATCGGTATTGCGCGGCAGGTTGCGCAGCTCCAGCTTGTCGAGCTCGCCACTACCGGAAGCGATGGCGCGCAAGTCGTTGCGCAGCACCCGCACCGGAATGCCGTGGCTGGAGTCGGTGATCAACAGCACCCGACTGGTAGTGGAGCCCACGTGCAGCACCTGACCAATCACCCCCTGATCGTTGATCACCGCCTGACCGTTATAGACGCCATCCAGCGCACCCTTGTTGATCAACACCTGATGACTGAAGGGGTCGGAATCCACCGACAGCAGCTCGGCCACCATCTTGCGGGACTCCTTGTGCACCGGCGAGCCTAACAGCTCACGCAGCCGCTGGTTCTCGTGCTCCAGATGATCCATCTTGAGCAGACGGGAACGCAGAGTAAACAGCTGCTGCTCCTGCTGCTTGGTCTGCTCGATAAGACCGGCGCGGGTCTGAACCTGGGTCGACATGGTGTCAAGCAGGGTACCGGGCGCATTGGCCAGGTATTGCAGGGGGCTGACTAACGAACTGAGGTAGACGCGGGCATGGGCAAACACACCGAAGCGGGAGTCCGCGACGATGGCTGCGATGGAGATGATGACGGCGAGAAACAACCGTAACTGAAGCGAAGGGCCTCTACCAAAAATGGGTTTCATGGGTCGTCAAAAAAGAGCCGGCACGCTGGCCGGCTTTGGGTCTTATTCGTAGTGGAACAGATCGCCACCGTGCATATCAATCAGCTCCAGCGCCTTGCCGCCGCCACGGGCCACACAGGTGAGGGGATCTTCTGCAACGACGACAGGGATACCGGTCTCTTCCATCAGCAGACGGTCGATATCTTTCAGCAGGGCACCACCACCGGTCAGCACCATGCCGCGCTCGGAGATGTCGGAAGCCAGCTCGGGCGGAGACTGCTCCAGCGCCACCATGACGGCTGCCACGATACCGGACAGCGGCTCTTGCAGCGCTTCCAGGATCTCGTTGGAGTTGAGAGTGAAACTGCGCGGCACACCTTCAGCCAGGTTACGACCACGGACTTCGATCTCGCGCACCTCTTCGCCCGGATAGGCGGAGCCGATCTCGTGCTTGATGCGCTCGGCAGTCGCTTCACCGATCAGGCTGCCGTAGTTGCGACGGACGTAGCTGATGATCGCTTCGTCAAACTTGTCGCCACCGATACGGACGGACTGGGAGTAGACCACACCGTTCAGGGAGATGATGGCCACTTCAGTGGTACCACCACCGATATCAACCACCATGGAGCCAGTCGCTTCGGAGACCGGCAGGCCGGCACCGATGGCAGCAGCCATAGGCTCGTCGATCAGGTAGACCTCACGGGCACCAGCACCCAGTGCGGACTCCTTGATGGCGCGACGCTCAACCTGGGTGGAACCGCACGGTACACACACCAGTACACGCGGGCTGGGGCGGAAATAGTTGTTGTCGTGAACCTGCTTGATGAAGTGCTGCAGCATCTTCTCGGTCACGTAGAAATCGGCGATCACGCCATCTTTCATCGGGCGGATGGCGGAAATGTTGCCCGGGGTACGGCCCAGCATCTGCTTGGCGGCATGACCGACAGCAGCGACCGATTTGGCGTTCCCGCGCTCTTGGCGAATGGCGACAACTGAGGGTTCGTTAAGGACGATCCCTTGATCTTTTACATAGATCAGGGTGTTGGCAGTTCCCAAATCGATCGACAGATCGTTGGAAAAGACGCCTCTGAGCTTTTTGAACATGGCTACGGGAAATCCTAAGAATTTGGAGGTGCAGAAAACCGGCTAACTTTACCAATGCATACCCCAATGGGCAAGCGCTCAAACTGTCACCAATCAATCAAGCGCGACAAAAATGCGAGTCATCACTCACTCGCACACACTTGCAAACGCTAACAAACAAGGATTTAGGGGGATGCTGTTGGGTCGTCCCCCCTGTCACATTATTCAATGCATTACTTCGCGCCGATAAATAATTCTGTCATTACCCCGGCTGGAGCCGAAAATGGCCTCACCTTGCAGGTTGCCGTCATTGGCACTGGACGGATCCGACAACCAGACAGGTCGGGATGGCTGCTTGGACAAATCAACCTTGTAGGGAATGCGAACCGAGATCTCCGGCTTGGCAAAATGGAACAGGATCTCGCCATCGGTTGCCTGCGCTGCAACGCCTCCCGGCACCGGGCTGCCCAACCCCAGCCTGATCTTGCGACCGCCCCCCAACTCGAGATCACGGCTAGCCCCGTCAAAGGTCTGACCCGGATTGAGGAAATTGATCCCCTGATTGGCCAGCGACAGCTGGGTACATTGATCCTCTCTGTTAGGTAGCCAGTTGCCCCCTTCGTAATATTGCATCCGTTGTGAAATGGCCAGCGACGCCGAGGCAACACCGGCCTCAGTCCCTGCCAGCAAGCGGCCGTAATAAGCCGTCATGGTGCTATCCCCCCGCGTAGGAATCGTCAACTGCTTGGCATTGCAGTTGACCCCCTTGGTACAACCATGCTTGATGCCAGGATTCAGGTCGGCGTCAACTATGAAGCTGACGGAAGGTGACTCCCCATCCTCCACCAGCAGACCAAACCGCAACGACTTGAAGGGCTCTTCTGGTGCAGTCAGGCCAGGATCGCGCTCAGAAAGCCGGGCAAAGCGACTTTGGCTGTCAATATCAGCTTCACCTAATATCCAATTTGACGCCATAGTCCCCACTCGACCCGTGCGATCAACCCCATCATGATCATTGCCTGCAACCAGATAGAGCCGCCCCTTAGCAAACTCTCCGCCATAGTTCCGGGTCACCCCAGCGTTCTTGTTACGAGCCTGCACCGCCATCTTGACCCCGAATGGCTGACTCATATAGCTGAACTGCCCGCAAGCAGGAGTAAGCACCCCGCTCAGCAAATTGAAATCCCAAGGCACAAAGCGCCCCACTGGCTGGCTCTGGGCCGATGGAATGGTGTAATTGAAGTAGCCGTTGGCTGGCGGGGTCGCCGTCACTCTGAACACCCCCACCTCGCTGACTGACTGGGTGACCTTATTGATATTGTTGCTGCCCATCCCGTTAGAGTGGTTATAGCTCGCCGTACCGACCTGCGCATTTTGCCCAGGAATCGGAGCAACCAATTGAGTACCAAGAGCGATGTTAGCCAAAGCAAAGTTGGGCGTAGTCTGATTTCCTGCGCAGATATCCCCATCATTGGCCGACTCCCAGGCCATCGCCTTGATATCTACCTGAAAAGTCTCCCCCGCTTTCTTGAAGACCGGACAGCTGCTATCACCTGCCGCGCAGACCCCTTGTGGAGGGGTTATACACAAGCCGACCGGGCGCGCCACAAACGTGTCGGACCCCGTCATCACCAGACCCGCCGTCTCACCACTGCCATTATGACTGGCTGAAAGCTGCATCTGACCCGCATCCGGGTAGGTCACTTTTTTCAAGGTCGCCTTACCCTGATTATCGAAAGTCAGGTTAAGGGTGGTTGGCGTTGGCGAAGGCGCACTCGCGGCATAGGTAGCGATAGCATTGCCATCGATGGAAATCTTGCTACCAAAGCTATTGGTAGTTGGATTGTTGTAGGTGCCCCAAAAACCGACCGACCTTACCCCGGTAAATCCCGGCACACACTGCTTGGTAATGTCGTCTTTTTTGACCGCACTGATAGTCACATCCTGAGGCTGATTGGAGTAGGTATCAGGCACATCGAAGATAAATCCGCTGTCGGCAAAGGTGAGGGTGCAGGCAGCTGCACTCTTGGCGCCCCCCCCAATCCGGCACAGGGTGGTACTCAAGGGTTTGGTCGAAGGCGTTGAACCGCTGACCCCAACGGTCACCGTGCCGGCGGTATTCTGTCGCAGCGCCAGCGTGGTGGTTCCTCCGCTGAAGCTCACTTGATTACCCCCCACCCAACCACCGCTGGCACTCGTTGCGGGTTGCAGGGTGGCAGTCACGGGTTCGGTCACCAACAGGCTACAGTCGGCATTGGCACAGGCCCGAATGGTCAGGGTTTCAGGGTTGCAGGTCAGCGCATTGCCGCTGTGATCGAATTCGAAATGATCGATCTGGGTGCCCACAGGACTGGAACGCAGCGCACAGATCCGCACGTTGTCGATCTCGTGGAAGTTGGTCACCGAACCGGTGGAGCCGGTCAGCGACAGCAGGAAGTTGGCCGGCACCGCTGCCTGACCGGCATGGCTCGTCATGTTGATGGGGCCAACGAGAGTGCGAAACCCGGTGCCGCTATCCCGTTCGACGGTGGCCAGCGAGCTGCCCGCCGTGCGGGAGTCGACTGTGATGCGATAGCGGTGGGGGCGATTGCTGTTGGTGCCGCTGTCGACGGTCGGGTTGAGATTGCTGGCGGTCCCGGCCAGGTAACGGTAACCGGAGGTGCCGGAACCGGATCCGCGAATGGAGACGGCCTGTGGCCGGGAGCCGATATTATACGACCCTCCCTCGTTGGCGTAGTTGCCGTATTCGTCGATCCCGACCCCGAGCCAGCCGCCGGCAAACCCGCTGATCCCGGTCTTGAAGCCGTATCCCAGCGGGCCACCAAACGCACCGGGTTGTGGCGTCAGGGTGGCATCCGAGAGCACCACCGCCATGCCATCCGCCCCGCTTCTGCCGGAAGTCTTGTAGGCATATTGATCGAACTCGACCGTCACCAGGTTACTGGCCCCGGGGAAGAGGCGCTGAAAAGTGGCCGAGGTGGCCTGGTCGGTGACGTTCTGGGTAAGGCGTAGACGACCGTTTTGTACCGATGGCAATGTACTGTTGTTGCGCTGCGCCACCACCCAGCTGTCCGGGTTGATCTGGCTGCTGTCAAAACCATCGGCAAAACAGCTCAACATGGGGGGAAGTAGCGCTTCATTGATGCTGGACTGGGCATCCATGGTCAGGTAACGGGCCGTCACCCTGCCATAAACGGTGGCATTGTTGTTCATGGTGAGCTTCCCATCGGCATAGAGATAACCATAAAACGTGGTGCGGTTGTCGATCACCATGTCGTTATAGTTAACCCAGATGAGACTGCCCTGGTTATTGGCGTTGATATTGACCGTATTGACCAGCTTCACATCCTGATTGACGAAGATCCGGGTGGTGCCGCTACCAGAGAGACGGATGGTACCGTTGTCCAGAATCAGCTTGTCGATGAAGTAATCCCCCTCGCCCAGCACCAGGATCGCGTTGTTGCGCACAGTCAGCGTTTTGAACTGGTAGGTATTGCGGCTGGGGAACGTCATGGTGCAATTTTCCACCGCCATGGCACCATATGACGCACTTGAGGCGGTTTGCGTGCCAGAGAAACAGCTTTGACTCGTATTGGACGTAATGGTGGGAAAAGCATTATTTCCGTTCAGGGCCAACCCGCGAACGTCACGGCCGGTGACGGTACAAACCTTGTAGCCGCCAGTACCATCATCGCAGCGCGGCGTATTGTTCTGATCCGGCTGGATGGAACAGAAGTCGAGGGGCTGGCCGCCGGAACCATTGATCTTGGCGTTGTTGAGTTGGCTAAGCTGGTAACCGCTGATCAGATTGCAATTATTGCTGCTGTCACCATGATGGCCCTGCACCACGCCAGGGAAGAGGGAACCGGTGTCGATGGGGTCGAACGCCCAGACATGGCCAGTGAAGAGGGCAAGCGCCCATAACCATTTCATTATCCGCCTCCATCATAAGCGTCGACCATCAGGGTTCGACTCACGGCAAAATCCGGGTTGGCACTGTTAAGGTCGGAGCTGCCACAGGTTCCGACACTCTCGAGCCGGTAGCCCGTGTTGCTCTGGTTGTTATAGGTCACTGGCACCATGACACAGCGAACCACAGCCTGACAGTTACTCAATCCAGGATTGCCGGCAAAGTTCAGCGTGCTGGTTACCGGACAGACCACTGGGGGCGTCGGTTGAGCGATAGTGCGATTGGGGAACAACCGATAGAGAGCCACCTCCAACCCGCTCTGGGCGGCCAGCAGAGCCCGCACGCTGCGCACCTCCACCGTATTTTTCTCGCCGCTATCGACCAGAAAACGGCCCATAGCCGCCGCCAGCAGCGCCATTACCACAATCACAAACAGGGCGATCATCAAGGCGCTGCCTCGCATCCGTCCGAGAGCCTGTGGATCAGGGCACATTGAACACCTCTATCTTGTGGTTGAAGGTGACCGACTCCCCCTGGCGCTCGAACACAAAGCGCATACCAAACTCCCCTTCGGCGTTAAACGCCGAGGTTTCCCGATAGAAGGTGCCAATACGCAGGGAATCTGCCATCAATACACCCTGTGCAGGTAAGGATGCACCAATGGGTGCGCTAGCGCGGGTCAGCGTGTTTCCTGCCACACAGTAACGTACCTGCTGGTTGGCAAAGTAGACCCGGCTGCCCGGAGAGAGGCCAGCCAGGCTCTCGGCACTGGTATAGCGGATGGTTTGCGCGCCGGATACGGGCGTCAGCACATCCGTAACCTTGGCTACACAGCGGCCATAATCGCAGCCTGCCGTGAGCGAACCACTGTTTTTGTCCGGCACAGGGAAGACGATCAGCTGATCATCTTTTTTCACGGCATTGGCATCCATATCCAGTGGATTGGCGGCAGAAGCCGGGGTCGCCATCACCAGCTCCAGTGAGGATGAACTACCAGACGCCGGGCGATTGAGGGCAAGATAGCGGCTGGAGGTGCTGATGGGCCAGAACCGCAGACAGACACCAGAGTCAACCCAGGCACCATCTATGGTTTCGATCCGCTCGGATCCTGGCACCGCATCACGCAGTTCGCGGTTAAGCCGCTCCATGGCGAAGCGGGCATCGCTCATCAGCTGCTCGCGGCTGCTGGCATCGCCGTAGATCTGGCTGCCGATACCGATAAACTGGCTGGTAAAGGTCGCCATAATCCCGAGCAGCAGGATCACCATCACCAGCTCGACCAGGGTAAAACCCCGGGTACGCGGTAGGTTGGCGCTGAGCCTGCGAAGCCCAACACCGAAATTCTGAGTTGGCACAGACTTGCCCATCAGTAGTTCCCCCGATAAAAGGAGAAGTCGAGCACGCTCCCATCCGGCAGCTTCACCTGCAACAGAACTCGCTTGCCGATAGACTCCGCCTTAGGGCCCGGACTACCAAACAGGTCATCCGGCGTCACAGTGATCCTGACCTGATAGTTGCGATACTCATCGTCGTTATTCGTCCCCAAGCTGGTTTGGGTAAACCAGCTGGCACTGCGCCAGTTTCCCGCAGTATCAAAATCATCCACATCGTTATAGGCATAGGGGGCGAGCTCGCCATCGGGGCCATACTGGCTGGGCTGCCAACCCGCAATCACCGGAGCTGGAGGTTGCTGGGTACAGGTCACACCGACAGGGCAGCTGCAATCCCCGTAGAATTGGCCATTGAAGGTCTCGCCACAGCGATAACGGCCACCATTATGATCCGACTGTTCATCAAACGACTTCTGCAAGATCTCGCCGGCGAGGCGCTGGGCCAGCTGGGCGGCACGCACCTGCTGCACGGGGTCCACCGCCTGCGGTGCCTGATTGATAAGCAATCCCAAGATGCCGGTCAGTGCCACCGCCAGCAGCACTATGCCGACGATCAGCTCAATCAGGGTGAAACCGCGCCTAAGGGATCTCATGGATAAACCCCTCGGATTCAATCTTGATACGGCCACTCTCGCGACCATCGGTGACTTGCAGCTCGCAGCCACCGGTGCAGCTACCGAGCGGGCGGCCCATCTGATCGAAGCGCAGCACGAAGTTGTTGCTGTTATTGAGGGAGATAGACATACCGGCAGAGGAGGTCACCAGCCGACCACGGGTACGCAGATTATCGGTCCAGCCACTGCTCAGATCATCGCTGGCAGGACACACTGCATAAGTACGGTGGGCAAAACGGGGGGAGGCAACCACCAGCTGGGTGCAGCGGTTGGCGGGCTCATGCATATTGACGGTCTGCACCAGCCGCAGCCGGGTCAGCAACTCGTCACGCACGGTTTGAGTTTCAAAGCCGCCTTTGCCCAGCCATTTTGGCACGGCAAAGGCGGCCAGAATCCCGAGTAACAGGATCACCAGTACCAGTTCAATCAGGGTAAAGCCCTTGGTTGCAGGCATGGGTTTTCTCATTAGGGAAAAGATAAAGCGAGGCCGAAGCCTCGCTCGTCATTCAAAGTCTTAGGGCTGCACACACGTACCATTATCAGCACTCAACTTGCCAACGATGGTGGTAGCAGTGGCGGTACTTGTAGCCTGAGTATAAAGAACGCACTTCGCATCTTTTTTCAGGTCGTTGTCAGCTTTGAACTGATACGAGGTACCTGTTGTAGCCTCACTCCCCTTCCAGGAGCCATCGATCGTTACTGCATTTTTAATCCCTGCATCAGTCGCCTTTGGGTAACCATAAGCAGTATCAATCGATGTACCATCAGAGCCGGTCACTGCTGCACTACTGGCACGCTCTTCGCCTTCCAATGCTGATTTGCTATAGACCAGTTGTGCAGAGCTGCTCACCGCGGCTTGCACACCTTGAGCGGCAGACTTCTTGGCATCATCCTGCAGATTCAGGAACTTGGGTGCAGCGGTAACCGCCAGAATACCCAGAATGATGATTACGATAACCAGTTCGATCAGGGTAAAACCCGCCTGTTTTTTCATTTCACTTCCCTCTGTTAATTGATATTGGTAGTCACCTGACCGGACGCCGGACGGTAACTGAAACTCATAAATGCATCAGTCTTGCCTTGCGGATCCTGATACTTGCCATCGCTGCCCTTACTCAAACTATTGACCAGATAGTAACGGCAGACCGAATCCAGCCCATTACTGCTCACAGTGGCATAGTATTTCAGGTCATTGCCGCTACCGCGTACTTCATTGAAGCTGGCGGTAGCCTTGGGCGGGTTTTGCAGCAACCCCTCCCAAATTTTCAGACACCGCGCTGCTGTCAGATTGGCCGGATCCACATCGGGAGTACCGCCAGCAGCGGTATCCATGGGATAGCCGGGCGACAGCTCGCCGTTACGGATCTGGGTCTCGGTCGGGGTAGTCAGATAGAAGCGGCTGCCATCATAAAGCACGGTATTAAGAGCGTCCTGCTTGGCGCGACCTTCCGCCTCCCACTGGGCCCGCACCAGTGAAACGCCGGTAGCAAAACCGCCAGAGACCCCTTCCACGCTGGCCTTTTTCGCTTCGTCAGTCACATCGAGAAAGCGCGGCAGGGCAGTCACCGCCAGGATCCCCAGGATCACGATAACGATCACCAGCTCAATGAGGGAAAAGCCGGCAGCCCGTCTCCTCATCCCATGTTCCGGCATTGTTGGTGCCATTGGTTTCATTGTCATGCTCCCTTCGTAATGGCCCGCATTATTTCATGCAGACCTAAAAAAATCATGTAGTTGACTCACAGCCAGGTGCCAATCAAAGCTTTTTTATCACCCGCCCATCAGAAAACTGATAAACCAGCCAATAACCGTCAAACCCCATCTCGCAACCACTGCCATCGGGGCGGGCCAGAAACTGCAGGGGAGGTATACCGCTCTCCCTCTCCCCCACCAGTGCCAGCCACAACTGACGACAATTTTCTGATGGAGATTGCAGCGGCACCAGCCCCAGAGGCCAACCCCGGGCGTCAAACTGCCACCCCTTGCCGGCGACATGCAGTGTCTGCGGGCGCCGCTCATCGAGCCAGACCCCGTGCAAACGCTGTACCCGCTCGGCAAAGCGTTCCCCCAGCAGGGTGAGTGCAAGCTGTTGCGCCTGCTCCCGGTGCACCTGGTAGCTGCGCACCAGGGTCGCCACAATCACCAGCAGCAGGATCACCACGGCGATCCGCCGGTATCCCGCCAACCAGCGACCATCATGCTCACTCTGTCTGCTCATCCAGCAATCGACTCCATCGCCCTATTGCCTCTTACGATGCTCATCATGTCCCGCCACTCGGGCGTAAAGATATCCAGCACCAACAGGATTACTTGCCACGCACGGCACTCATCATGTCCCACATGGGCGTGAAGATACCGAGTGCGAGGATCAACACCATGATCGCCACTATGCCGATCAGGATGGGCTCGATACGGGCGGTGAGACTCTTGAGGTCATAATCCACCTCCCGCTCGTAATACTCGGCCGCTTCATGGAGCAGGTCATCGACCTGACCGGTCTCCTCCCCCACGGCGATCATCTGCATCACCAGCGGGGTAAACAGGCCACTGCTGCTGGCGGTACGCAGCAGGCTCTCGCCCCGCTCGATACCGGCGCGCATATCCCGCACCCGCCCGGCCATATAAGCGTTATCCACCGCATCGGCCACCAGGGTCAACGCGGTGTTGAGGGGCACCCCGGCTTTGAGCATCATGGAAAAACTGCGGGCAAAACGGGCCAGCAGGGAGCGCTCTATGATGGAGCCGACGATCGGCAACTTGAGCTGCCAGCGGTGCCAGGTCAGCTTGCCTTTCGGTGTAGCAACCCAGCGGTGCCAGCCAAACCCCATCACCGCCAGAATGGCGAGCAACAACCACCAGTAGTTGACAAAAAAGTGCGAGGTGGCGAGCAGAATGCGGGTCGCCAGCGGCAACTCCACCCCGAACTTGGCGAACATGCCGGCAAACACCGGGATCACCATGATATTGAGGATCACCATGGCGATACCGATGGCGATCATCACAAAGCTGGGGTAGCGCATGGCGGTCTTGATCCGCTTGCGGGTCTCCAGCTCCAGCTCGAAATAGTTGGCCAGCTGCAAAAAGGCCTCTTCCAGCTGACCTGTGTTCTCCCCCACATGGATAATGGCGACAAACAGGCTGCTGAATACCTTGGGGTGCGCCTGCATCGAGCTCGACAGCGGGCGACCGTTGCCGAGATCTTCCCCCAGCGCATGCAGCGCCCGTTTGAGCGGCTTGCTGTGGGTGCTCTCCTCCAGCCCGGCAATGGCGCGCAGGATCGGGATCCCGGCCCGGGTCAAGGCATACATCTGGCGGCTGAAGATCACCAGCTCATCCAGCTTGACGCCCCCTTCCAGCAACAGCGACCAGTCGATAGCAGCGGATTTGGCCTTGCCCGGTTTGAGCTCGGTGGGCATCACGCCGCGTCGCATCAGCTGCTCGGCGGCCGCCATCTCGTTGGCCGCTTCAACCACGCCACTGGTGGGGTTGCCTTGACTGTCACGCCCCTTGTAGGCAAAGTTAGCCATCGCTTACCCCAAATCCTCGGCCAGTCGCAGTACCTCATCCACCGAGGTGATCCCCTGACGGGCATAATCGAGGGCAGTGAGGGCCAGCGGCCGGTAGTGTTCATGTTGCCGGGCCGCCTTGGCGAACCCTTCCGCATCGTTGCGGCGCAGGGCATCCATCATCGGCTGATCCAGCTCCAGCAGTTCGTAGACCCCGATCCGACCGGAGTAACCGGTGAAGTTGCAACTCTGGCAACCCCGGCCCTTGTGATAGGTGTGTTGGCCGGGCGCCTCGCCGGAGAGCACAGTAAGCCAGGTGGCCTGCCCTTCGTCGGGCGCCTTCTCCTCAACGCAGTGCTCACATACCCGCCGCACCAGCCGTTGAGCAACCACTGCCCGCAGGGCACTCGCCACCAGATAGCCGGGCGCCCCCATGTCGATAAGGCGCAAGGCACTGGTCACCGCATCGTTGGTGTGCAGAGTGGTCAGCACCAGGTGACCTGTGATGGCGCCACGCAAACCGATCTCCACCGTCTCGCTGTCCCGCATCTCACCCACCAGCAGGATGTCCGGATCCTGACGCAGGGTGGAGCGCAGCACGTTGGAGAAGGTGAGGCCGATCTTGGGGTTGACCTGCACCTGATTGACGCGGGAGAGGCGATACTCCACCGGATCTTCGACCGTGATGATCTTGTTGCTGGACTGGTTGAGCTCGGAGAGTGCGCCATAGAGGGTGGTGGTCTTGCCGCTACCGGTCGGGCCGGTCACCAGGATCATCCCGTGCGGCCGTTTGAGTTGTCGGCGGAAACGGGTCAGGATCTCCGGCGGCATGCCGGTGTCGGTCAGCGAGAGGATGCCGGAGGATTGATCCAGCAGACGCATCACCACCGACTCGCCATACTGCACCGGCATGGTGGACATCCGCACATCCACATCACGGCCGCGCACCTTCATGTTGAAACGGCCATCCTGTGGCAACCGCTTCTCGGAGATATCGAGCCCGGCCACCAGCTTGAGGCGCAGCACCAGCGCCTGGGCGATACGCACTTCGTTGAGGATATTTTCGTGCAGGATGCCGTCGATCCGCTGGCGAATGCGCAGCACTTTTTCGTCCGGCTCGATGTGGATATCCGACGCCCCCACCTGCACCGCATCCTCGAACAGGGAGCGCAGCAGCTTGGCCACCGTTGCCTCCCCTTCGTCATTGGCCCCCAGATTGCTGGAGCCCAGCTCGAAGCCGGTATCCTGATACTCCTCCTGCAACTGTTCGGCGAAGCTCTCGATCTCTCGGGTACGGCGATAGAGACGGTCAAAATAGTCCAGCAACTGCCCTTCACGCGCCACCGCCAACACCATCTCACGGGGGCTGAGCAGGGCGGCGATCGCATCCAGCGCACTCAAGTCCGCCGGATCAGACATGGCCACCGTCACCTTGTTGTCAGTGAGGTTCACTGCCAGCGCCCGATAACGGCGCGCCTGTACTTCAGGCAGCAGCGGCACCGCGGCGGCATCGATGGTGAGGTTGTTAAGATCGAAGAAGGGCACATCCAGCTGGCGGGCGAGGAACTGCAACAGCTGCACCTCGCTGATAAAGCCGAGGTCGATGAGGGTGGTGCCCAGCTTGCGGCCGGTCTGACGCTGCTGCTGCAGGGCAAGCTGCAGCTGATCATCAGAGATGATCTGCTCTTGTACCAGCAGGTCGCCGAGGCGCATTTTCAGTCTGGGTTGTGCCATGTTTGCTCCGATCTCTGTTACTTCACACCCGTTGCCGCATCCGATTAGGCTTTGCTAATCGAACCTACTGTTTATCAAGGGGTTAGTTGGCCAATTCGTTGTTGCAACCAGTTGGTCGACGCCTCGCCGAGGTTGCCGTGCAGCAAGGCGTTGCGATAGGCATCTAGCGCCCGCTGGCTGTGGCCCTGACCATCCTCGGCCACGCCGAGGCCAAGCCACCAGCGGCCCTGATCCGGCTGCTGACGCAGCAGCTTCACATAGAGCGCTGCCGCATCGGCATTCTGGCCCAGCTCCTGAGTCAGCCCGGCCCAGGTGGCGTAGTAGTCCAGGTTACTGGCGAGATCCGGCTGATAGCCGGACAGCCAGCCAAGCGCTTGCTGCTGCTGCCCCTCGCTGATGGCAAGACGGGCCAGCAGCAGACGAAAATCGGCCTGTTGGGGATCGAGCCGGATCCCCTCTTCCAGCAGCTGACGTGCCTCACTCAGGCGGCCCTCGCCGTAGAGCAGCCCCGCCAGCTGCTCCCTCGCCCCCTGGTTGTAGGGGTCATGGGCCAGCACGTCGTAATAGTTGTCCTGCGCATCCCGCAGGCTTCCCTTGGCCATGGCGGTGGTCGCCTTGCGCTCCGCCAGTGCCGCCAGCTCCTTGGCCGACAGCTCAACCGTCTCAATCTTCAATACGCCCGGTTTGCGCGGCGCGCTGGCAACGGCCTGCTGCTCTGCCGCCAGTTCGGCGTAAAGCTCGGGCTGCAGCTCCTCATCAGTCAGCTCCGCTTCCTCAACATCCGTGGAGGCATCAAAAGAGGCGCCGTCGGCCGATGCGTAAAATTCCCCCGCCGCCCCCTCTTCGCTGGCCGTTTCTTCACTGCTTGGTAACGGCAGCACCGCGGCCATCCTGTCCGGTTCGAGCTGGCTGACTGGGGCGGCGATCCGTGCTACCTCAACCGGCTCGGGCTGGCTGACTGGGGCGGCGACCCTTGTCACCACATCGGGAATCAGCGCATCCGGGGCGACCACTGCGCTGCCAGTCGTAACGGCTTGGGTCTGCTGCCAGTAGATCCAGGTTCGCCAACCGAGGATCCCCAGCGCCAGACCACAGATCAGGGTCAGCAGCAACATCCACCATCCCAGCTGGCGCGCAGGGGCAATATAGACGGCTGCCCCCTCGGATCCTTGTTGACGCTGATCCAGATCTTTCAGCATCTGGTTGATAACGCTCATGGCCAGACTCCATAAGCCAGGGCTGAGCCCAGCACCAGTAACGGCAGCAGGGGCCACCAGCGCCATAGCGAAACACGGCTGGCATCGTCGGTATCGCGAATGGCGAGCCGAACCAGATGGCCGCTGATCTGACGCACACCCTGACCATAGGCCAGCATCAGGCACTTGTGCGCCAGGATATTGATAAGTCTCGGGATCCCTCGCGATGCCCGCCACAACAGACGCATGGCTCGACCGGCAAACAGCGGCGCCCCGCGGTAACCGGAGACCTGCAATCTGTGCTCCAGATAGGCGCGGGTCTCGTCAAAACGCAGCGGCCGCAGGCAGTAGGAGAAGCCAATCCGTTGGCGCAGTTGGCGCAGATGCGGCTTGGCCAGTCTGGCATCCAGCTCGGGCTGGCCGAACAGCACTATCTGCAGCAGCTTGCTCGATTCGGTCTCGAGATTGCCGAACAGGCGGATCGCCTCCAGGGTCTCATCCGGCAGCGCTTGTGCCTCGTCGATCAGCACCACCACTCGGCTTCCCTGCTGGTGCAGGCTGATCAGGTGGCGATGGATACGATCGGTCAGATCCAGCTCGCTCTGATCCCGTACCGCCAACCCCAGCTCCAGCGCCAGCGCGATGCGCAGCTCGGCCGGGGTGAGATGAGGATTGGGCAACCAGGCGAGTCGAACCGGTCGCGCTTCCGAGCCCAATTCGCTTAGCAACTTGCGGCAGAGCAGAGTCTTGCCGGTGCCCACCTCGCCGGTCACCTTGATAAACCCCTCTCCTTGCGCCAGCGCCCAGTTGAGCACCTGCAACGCCTCTTCGTGCGGCGGCAAGCCGTAGTAGAAGCCGGTATTGGGGGTGAGGCTGAATGGCGCCTCCTGCAGGCCAAAGTGGCTCAGGTACATGGGCGCTCACCAGCCAGTACGGCTAGCCTGCCACTGCGAGCTACGGCCCGCTGGGTGGTGGGATGGGAAAATGCCAATCGCCAGCTCATGGCTTACTCCTTGGCCGGATACCACTTGTCGAGCAGCTCGGCCGAGCGCTGTAGCTCGTTTTGCCAGGTATCCTTCTCTACCACTGTCGGTTTGAGCATGATCACCAGCTCCACCTTCTTGGTACTTTCCCGGCGATTGGTAAAGGCTTCGCCCACCCAGGGAATGTCCCCCAGCAGCGGCACCTTGCTGACGATCTGCTGCTTGTCGGTCTTCATCAGACCGCCGATAACGATAATGTCACCGTTATTGGCCTGCACCACGGTATCGGATTCGCGGATCGAGCTCTTGGCGAGCGGCAGGGTCATCTTGCCTCCCGTGGTGCCCAGATCGATGGTTTTGTTTTGTTCTTCGGTATCAATCACTGACGGATGGATATGAAGCAGCACCTTGCCCTCTTCATCGATCTGTGGCGTTACGTCCAGCGCGATACCTGAGAAGAAGGGGGTCAACTCAACATTCGGCGTCCGCTCAGTCCCTGTTGTGGTTGAGGTAATCGTCGTCGTCGCATTGGTGACGAAGTACTCGTCCGTCCCAACCTTGATCACAGCCTTCTGATTGTTTGTCGCAGTGACACGGGGGCTAGAGAGGGTATTCACATCCCCCTGGGTCTTGAGCAGGTTGACCGCCACATTGAAGTTGCCGTCAGTCATAGTGAAACCAGCCCCCCCACCAAGTGCGTTAAAGATGGGATTTACTGCACCAACCAGACTCTCGCCAAGGGATCCCCCCCCCTTAAGCAAGTTATAGGTTTGCTGACTCTCAGGAATGTTAGGTGCCATCAGGTCTGGCTGGGCCACCTTGGGAATACCTTTATTTCCATCCCAACTAGCTGTCAAACCGCTCCAATCTACTCCCTGCTCATAACCTTCGCTGAGAGCTACTTCCATAATTCGCGCTTCGAGTACGACCTGACGCTTTAAATGGCTTTCGGATTGAGTCAGGAATTCACGGACAGCTTTTAGCTCTTTCGGATAAGCGCGAATTGTGACCAAGCCTGCCTGTGGGCTGGTGATGACAGCCCGACCATCACCAGAACCAATCAGGGTTTGCAGGGAGTCGCGCAGATCGGTCCAGTAGTCGCTGTTGGTATCAGTCTCAATCTGGGTACCATTCGATGTGGTTTGAGTATTGGAATTACTCGAAATACCTATGCCATTCTGGCTAGATGATATTTCGGTATTGCTGTTGGAATTCAACCCGCTGTTGTTTGAGTTGTTCTCACTAGAAGTCACCCCGCCGGTGCTGACCGAGGTGCGGGAGAGGCCACGACGGGACATCATCAGATAGTTGACCGGGATGGTTTCGGTGCGCAGACCCGCCGGATAGATATGGAAGACATTGCCCTTGCGCTGCACGTCAAAGCCGTACATATCACCCACCACTGCCAGCACTTCCGGCAACGTCACATCCTTGAGCTCGACGGAGACCAGCCCGGCCACCCCGGGGTGCACGGCGACGCTATAGCGGGAGCCCTTGAACAGGGAACCGAAAAACTCCACCGCCTCCACATCGTGCGCCGCGATACGTAGCCGCTTCTCCGGCATACCGACCGGCATCTGCGGCCGGTTCAGCTGCAGCAATTCACTTTGCACCGATTTGGGCAAGGCGGTCAGGGGGGCAGCCTGCTTCTGCTGTTCGCCCATGGCCTGCTTGAGGGCATCCTTGGCCTGGGTCGGCTCGGGGTGCTGATAGGTGGTACAACCTGCAGCCATCATGGCCACACAGATCAGGCAGAGACGGTGTTTTTTCATGTAATTAGGGCACCCTGACTTGCAATTAAACTCGATAAAGCCGGTTCACCTGCCAACAGGCAGATACGACTCAACCCCGGATCTTGCTGGCAAACAGTGTCACCGAATGACGTTTTCCCGCCTTTTCCAGCACTACGGTATCCGCGTTGATGGCCACCAGCGTATAGCCGTCCACCTGCTGGCCCACCCGATAACTCTTGCCGTTGAGCACCGCCAGTGCCGGGCCATTACCCAGCACAACACTCTGCAGCTTCGGCAAACCGGCGCTGCTCTCGCCGGTCGCATGGGCGCCAACTGCCACATCCGCCAGCGGCGCGGTGGGATCCTGCAATACCTCGACCTGCTGTGCCTGTACCAGCAAGCTGAACAGGCAACAACACAACGCAAACGCTCTAGCCACGGATAAACTCCTTGCTGGTACTCAGGGTGTAGATCTCCATCTCCACCACAGCGCCGGGGTAAGCTTTGACCCGATAGTCGAACTGCTTCCAGTAGAAGTGACGCGGCAAGGCTTCCAGCGCTTTAAGGTATTGATACACATCGAAATACCCACCTTCAAGCTGGAGCCGGATGCCATGCTTGTAGAGGTTGACCTGCTGCTCTCCCGCCATCAGCGGGGTCGGCTCCAGCGAACTGAGGGCCAGCATGTGAAGGTTGGCGGAGCGGGAGAGCAGCGCCTCCAGTACCTGCGGCATCTCGTGTGCCGGGATCAGATCGACGGTCTGGGACTTCAGCTCATCGTCGACTCTGGCCAGATCCGCTTCGACCTGCGCCAGCTGGTCGCGAACCCCCTGGTTGGGATCCCGCTTGAGCCGGGCCTGTTTGCCGAGGTTTTCCAGCTCCATGATTTCGAGGTCGCGCTCGGCGGCGCTCAGGGCCATGCGATCCTGCTGCAAACGGGTATCGGCGTCATCGAGCCAGCCGTAGAGTCCGGCTGCGCCCAGCAATACCAGGCCGGTCAGCAGGATCAACACCCGCTCCCGCAGACTCAACCGGGCGATGCGCTGGCCCCACTCCTGCCATTGTGCTTTCAGGTTCATCAGGGTTTCTCCCGCTCAATGCCGCTCAACTGGAAGGTCAGACGGCCCTCCTTGTCACGGCCGAGGGTCAGCTCGCCAAACTCCTTGCCCGCCAGAGTCGGGGTCTGCTTGAAGCGGTTGACCCAGGCTGGCACATCCTGACTGCGTCCGGCAAAACCGGAGAGATTGATCCGTCCTTCGTTAATCTCGATGCGCTGCAACGAGAGGTTGCTGTTGCGAATGCGGGAGAGATCCGCCATCACGCTGGCGTAGCCCTGGGATTTTTGCAGGGTAAGACTGCCCAGTTGGCGCATCAGCCCCTGCTTGGCCGTCAGCTCATCCCGCTTATTGACCAGTTGCTGTTGCAGGCTGTAATCCGCCTGATGGCGCGCCAGCTCGGCATCGAGCCGCTGCGCCTCGCTACGCTTGAGTTCCAGCTCGGCAGAGCGTTGTGTCAACGCCTGCCTCACCTGTTGTTGCTGCCAACCATAGCCAGCGCCAGCCAGCAAGATCAGCAGCAGCGCCAAGCCCCATACCAGCGCCATCTGATTGAGGCTGGCCCACTGCCGCTTGGGACGAAACTCGGCGCCATAGAGGTTTATCTGACGTTTCATCACGCATCCTCCCCGATGGCGGCTGCGTAGGCCGACAGATACTCGACACCGGCCAGGAACATGGTCTTGTTGGCCATGGCGTCAAGGATGCGTGGCAAACTCATTGATCATCCCCCAGTGCGGCGGCATAGGCCGAAAGGTATTCGACGCCGGCCAGAACCGCTTTGTTGGCCATGGCGGAGACGGCAAAGCCGAAGGTCTGCTCCATGTGGCGCACCAGGGTACCGATAAAGGACGAGGCGATGGCAAACTGCATTTGACCCAGTTCGGGCAGCTTGAGTTGACCGGCCAGATAGTCGAGGGAGCGCTGGATCTCCAGCGCCAGTGAATCGAGCAGCATGCTGTCCGGTTCCTGTTCGCCGGTCAGACTGGTGAAACCGCGCAGTTGGCGGGAGAAGCAGAGTCCCCCCTGATGGAAGACCAGCAGTTGCAGATCCTGCCCCTTGGGCTGCCACAGCAGCATGCGCACCGTCTCGTCAGCGTCATAGAGAGAGGTGAGCGCCAGCTCGTCGCTGATGATGGATTGCAGGGTGGCGATGCCATTGATGGCATCGGCCAGCTGTTGCACCCGGCTCTTGGGCAGGCAGATCACATTGATGCGCGGACGGCCGGCTGGCGGGGTGGGCAAGTCCACATAGTCCATCGCCAGTTGCAGCACGGGTTCGTTGACATAGTCCTTGATGGCCCAGGGGAGCGCCCCCGCCATCTCGGCGTCAGGCACGGCAGGCTTGTCGATCTGGATCTGTTGATAAAGGCTGGCGGCGAGGGCTACCCGCACTTTAGACTTGGCCAGCCCATGACGGCTGAACAGCTCGCTCATGGCCACGGCCCACTCCTGTGGACCGTTGATGGTGCGCGTTGCGAAGACGGGGGGATTGCCCACTGCAGCCAGCATGATCCTGTCATTGGCCAGCAAGAGCCCGACCTGGCGGCTTGGCATCGACCGTCTGAACAGTTGTTTCATGTAAGCCCGCCCATCAATGGTGATTAAATGTATGAAATATTAACATAAACAGCAGATTAGCCTCCATATTAAAAGACGGACTCACCATTGCAAGCCAGCCTTTCCGCCGAGTCAGAGGGTCAAGCCATCCTCCCTTCTCCCCTGCAACGCCTCCACCATCCGTTGCTGACCCGCTATGACATCGAGCTGTGGTGCAAGCGGGATGACCTGATCCATCCGGCCATCTCCGGCAACAAGTGGCGCAAGCTCAAGTACCATTTGCTTCACGCCAAAGAGCACGGCAAACGGCACCTGCTCTCGTTTGGCGGCGCCTACTCCAACCATATCCACGCGCTTGCCGCGGCGGGATCACAATATGGCCTGCGCACGACCGGGGTCATACGGGGTGAACCCGACGCCATCAGTAACTCGACCCTGCAGGATGCCAAGCGCTGGGGCATGGATCTCGTTTTCGTCGACCGTCAGAGTTATCGGCGGCGGCAAGATCCCGACTGGCTGACCCAATTCGATGCCCCCGATACCCTGATCGTGCCGGAGGGGGGTAGCAGCCCGCTGGCCATCCCCGGCGTGGCGGAGCTGGTCGGCGAAGTGCCCTTCTCGCCGGATCTCTGGGTACTGCCCTGCGCCAGCGGCGGCACCCTGGCAGGCCTGATCGCCGGCAAACAGGAGCGGGAGCAGATCCTCGCCATTGCGGTACTGAAAGGAGGCGGCTTTATCACTGACGAGGTGTGCCGCCTCCATCCAGCGGCAACCAATACCGCCGGCTGGCGCATCGCGCTCGATCACCACGATGGTGGCTACGCCAAATTCAGCCCGGCCCTCTGGCAGTGGGTGCAGGATTTCAGTGCCACGACCACGCTGCCCCTTGAGCCCATCTACAGCGGCAAGGCGATGTGGGGGCTGTTTCGCGAGCTGGCGGCAGGCCGCATCGCCCCCGGCAGCAAACTCGTCTTTATCCACACTGGCGGCATGCAGGGGCTCGCCGGGCTGCGGGAGCAGGGGCGACTGTGATCCCCGCCTGACGGCAACCGCAAACAACACCGCAAACAACACCGCAAACAACAGAGGGTCGCCCCAAGGCGACCCTCTGTTGTTTATCTCACGCACCAGCCGGTTCCAGCACCAGCCGCTGGGGCTCGGCAAACCAGGGCCCCTGCCCGGCATGCACCCCGAGGTGGCGCAGCATCTTCCACTCGTCGCCACTCTCCACTCCCACCGCCAGCACTCTGGTGCGGGTATTGGCGCAGCCTCCTACCAGACTGCGTACCGCCATCTGGTTAACCTGACGGGCATGGATCTCCCGCACCAGGCTGGGGTGCAGTTTGAGGAAGTTGATCTCGAACTCCTTGATGTACTGGGTGCTCACCACATCCTGACCGGCATGATCAATGGCCAGCTGGCAGCCCAGCATCCGCAAGGAGCGCAACGGCCGCTTGAGTGCCTCAAAGTGGCGGGTCACCTGGGATTCCGAGAGTTGCAGGATCAGCCGCTCGTTGGTGCTGCGCGGCAGCTGGAACAGGGCGAAGAACAGCCAGCGCTGGAACTCGCGGTTGATCAGGCTCTGGGCACTGAGGGTCAGGCTGATGGGGCAGCTCTGCTCGGAGCGCTGGCGCAGCAGAGCAAGGGTCTGCTCTGCCACCAGCCGATCCAGTTGCAGCAGCAGGCCCACCTTCTCCGCCATCGGCATAAAGATCCCCGCCTGCAGAGCTCGTCCCTGCTCGTCGTGCAGATAGGTGAGCAGCTCCTGCTGCAATACCACCTGCCCCCGATCCTGCTGGATCGGCTGGATGTAGAATTCGATACCGCGTTCTTCGAGGCGACGGCTGATCAGGGTGCGCCAGCGTACTGTGCCCTTGCTGCTCTGTTCCTCATCCAGCTGCTTCTCGTAGAGGAACCAGCCATTGTGGCCCTGCAGGCGGGCACTCTTGAGAGCCAGCTCCGCCTCCTCCTGTACCTTGAGCAGAGAGTCTTGCGCCTGATAGCAAACAGCACCGAGATAGACCGCCGTCTCGGGGTTAATCTGCTGCGGCCAGTGCAGCCGCTGCAGGCTCTTGAGCAGCTGACTGGCACCATCCACCATCTCGCTTTCAGACATATTGGGCAGCAGCACCGCAAAGACATGACCTGCGTAGCGGGCCTGCAGGGCGCCGTTATGTTTGCGCACGAAGGCACCTATGGTGGCGCTCGCCTCCATCATCAAATCGTGCCCCAGACGCTCGAATTGATCGGCCTCCAGCTCCTCCAGACAGGCGAGCTCGATCAGCAGCACACCGCCGCTCATCACACTCGCCTCCATGATGGCGCTCTCCAGCCGATTGTCGAAAAACAGCCGGTTGCCAATGCCGGTCAGCTTGTCGACGAAGGCGTTGCTGCGAATGAAGTTGTCGAAGCGGCTGCGCTCCTTGCGGGCATCCGCCAACTCGGCGAGCAGATGATCGAGGGCCTGACTGGCGGCCACCGGCCACTCTTCGGCGGGGTCATGACTCAGTTTGGAGAGTTTGTCATCGAGGATCAGCTGGGCACGAATGCCCAGCAGCTCAGCCCCCCACAGCTGCTGACGCAGCCAGCGGATGGAGTACCAGAGACCAAACACCACGATAAAGATACCCAGCGAGATACCGGACATCGCTTTGATGGAGTATTCCACCTCCTTGAAGGGGCGCTCCAGTTTGAAGTTGGCCTGCATACCGGGTTGATGGGGCAAGGGGTGGCTGTATGGCACCAGCAGTTGTTCATCGACCGGATTGCGCACATCGCGGAACCAGTAGACCCGCTGGTTATGCTGGCGCACTTCCAGCTCTACCACATGGGCGGCACGCAGCAGGGTGGGCAGCCAGTGACTCATATCTTCCATGTCGTGAGCAACATCGAGCTGCTTGTCGATCACTTCGACCAGCGCATCGACCTTCTTTTGCTGCAACTCCATGCCCAGCTCGCGAAAGCTGAACACCCCGCCAATCAGCACGGTCGCCATGGCGGCAATCACGCACAGGGTGATAAATGAGACAAGCTGTGTTGTGAGTTTCATGCGCCTTTCCGTATGCTCGGCATCATCCGTGTCGCCTCATGGTAGCAGCGGCGATCGGGCCACAGCTATGGACGAAGATCCCGCTTCTGCAATTTAAGCGGGCAAGGATAACCCAAAGCAGCGAGATAATACCAAGCATGATGGGCAGCCGAGGGGAAAGGGCGGAATAACAGGCAGAAAAATGGTCCCTCAAAGGGGACCAAAAGGAACACTCATATCAAAACTAACACTCTGTGCTACTGACAAAAAACAGATACAGGAGTATTGAACACACGGTGAGTCAAACCGCAGGGCCAATCTAATGAGTTCGGATAAGCTGAGCAATTGTCACTTATGACAGGTCAACGATTGAATCCAGAAAGCAAACTTATTAAAGGCTATATTTTTCAAAAGCTTACATATTTATTACGCATGAATAGAGCTGAGCATTTCCATCGATTCAGCTAATGCCCTATGATGTGTTTCTCATTTGCATCCTGTTACTCGGTGTCCCTTGCTGCGCATCTCTCCGCTCTGGAACAGCCTGCTGCTGTTGCTGGCCCCCGTACTGGTTGTTCTGCCCCTGAGCCCACTGGCCACTAATCTCTGGGCCCACCATCTGCTGAGCAGCAAGCTGGAGCAAATACTGCTCGCCCAGCAGATTCGCCACCAAGACCTGGATCAGGTATTGCGCGAGCAGATGAGCCGCTTCACCTTTGACTGTGGTGCCGGTGACCTGGCACTGCTGCGCGATCCCAAATTTTATAACAACCATATACGGCTGCAGGGATTACAACTCGCCTCTGGCGAGGGGTGTTCCAGTCTGGGGCCTGCCATTCCCCCCGTGGCGGTCGGTTTATCGGACCATCCTCCCTCAAAGGAGCGCGGACTAACGGCCACCGCCAGCCAGTTTCATACCGAACAGGAGCTGGTTGCCTACTTTCGTATAGGCCGCAATACCATCTATTGGGTGCTCAACAACAGCTGGACCCATGACCTGCTGAAAACACCCTGTGCCAACTGCTTCTTTGTCGAATTTACCCCGCTGGAGACAAGCCAGCACGCCCTGCTATTTACCAGAGGGGAGAGCGCCATCCAGCAAGAGCCAGCTAGCCAGAGCCTGAGTGCCGTCAGCCCTTCCAGCCAGCTAAAGCAGACCTTGTGGGCTGGCGCGGCACTGCGCGAATATGCAAGAGAGCAGGTATATCTTTACGGCTTTTGGGGGAGCGCCGCGCTCGGCGTGGGGCTGGTCGCCATCTACTGGCTGCTGCGCAACTATCGGCGCTCATTGAAAGGCCTGCTGGAGGCTGGTATTGAACGCCGTGAATTCAGCCCCTTCTACCAACCCATCGTAGACAGTCGTATTCAGCAAGTGGTTGGTTTTGAAGCCTTGCTGCGTTGGCAGCGCGGGGGCGATCAGGTCCCCCCCGGCGCATTTATCGACTATGCCGAAGAGCAAGGTCTGATCATGCCGATGACCGAACAACTGCTGGAACAGGTGATCAAGGATCTCACCGTGCTCGGCGCCGGGCAGTGGGTCAGCGTCAATCTGGTGGCTGCCCACATCGAACAGCCCCGACTGCGGGCACTACTGCAGCGCCATCACTGGCCCTCTCCGTTGCGTCTCACCTTCGAGCTGACCGAACGTAACCCCATCACTGATATCGAGGCTGCAGCCCGGGAGATCACCGTTTTGCAACAGCGTGGTTACCACTTCAAGCTGGATGATTTCGGCACCGGCTATGGTGGCTTTTCCTATCTGCAACGCCTCGGAATTCGCCAGATAAAAATCGACAAGATGTTCGTTGATACCATTGGCACCAACGATCTGAAGCGCAGCGTGCTGGATGCCATTATCGCATTTGGCCGGGAATCAGAGATGGAGATGATCGCTGAAGGGGTCGAGACCAGAGAGCAGGTGGAGTATCTGAGCCAACAAGGTGTCTATCTAATCCAGGGTTATGTCTATGGCAAGCCCATGTCACTGGCGCAGTTGCTCAAGTGGCAGAGCCTCTGGCAGTAAACCCGAAAAATATCCGTGATTAGTCTGCGATTAACATTTGGCAACAAAATGATCTGCCCCTAAGCGGATGGGAACCCTTATCATAGGCATTCGGCTACCGTGCGCACCTTTACGCACGCCTCCCACAATCCCTGCCGGCTTGTGCCGCCCCGAGACGAGAACCATTGCCTATGAAGACAGTTATCCGGCAAGAGATTGCCCTGCCCGTTGGCCTGCTGACCCTGCTCTTTTTCAAGACGTTGGGCAGTGACCTGCTGACAGAGACAACGCCACTCGGGATCTATCTTCCGGTGTCGGCGGCATTGCTGGCCATCGTCACCTGGGCCATCTTCTCGGTAGTACGCCACTCCGATGCCCTCGCCATCAAGCTGGGCGAGCCCTTCGGCACCCTGATCCTCACCCTGTCGGTCATCTCGCTGGAGGTGGTGATGATCTCCTCGGTGATGCTGACCGGTGAACCCAACCCGGTGATGGCCCGCGACACCATGTTTGCCGTAGTGATGCTGGTCACCAATGGTCTGGTCGGTTTCACCCTGCTGTTTGGCGGCTGGCGCTACCACAGCCAGAGCTTCAATCTGGAGGGGGTCAAATCCTATCTGGTGGCCATCATTCCACTGGCGCTGCTCTGTCTGGTGCTGCCCAACTTCACCGAGGGTGGCGCGCTCGGCAGCATGTCGCGGGCTATGTCCTGGATGCTGATCATCATTTCAGTGCTGCTCTACGGGGTCTTTCTGCTGATCCAGACCCGCAGCCACAGCCACTTCTTCGTCGACAGCGATCACGAGGATTATGAGGAGCACCACGGCCCGCTGCAGAGCAACGTCTATCACACCCTGCTGCTGCTCGCCTACCTGCTGGTGGTGATCCTGCTGGCCAAGACCCTGGCTATCCCCATCAACTACGGGGTGCATGTGATGGAAGCACCCGCCGCACTGGGCGGCTTTATCGTTGCCTGCATCGTGCTGGCCCCCGAAGCAGTCGGCGCCATCAAGGCCGCCTTCAACAACCAGCTGCAGCGGGCGATGAACCTCTATTTCGGCTCTGTGCTGGCCACCATCGCCCTCACCGTGCCTGCCGTGCTTTTTATCGGCTCCATGCTGGATCAGGAGGTGCGCCTCGGTCTCTCTCCCGCTGACATGGTGCTACTCATCACCACTCTGATGGTGTGTAAGGTGACCTTCAGTAGCGGCCGTACCAATGTGCTCCATGGCGCCACTCATCTGGTGCTGTTCGTGGTCTATCTGTTCCTGATGTTCGAGCACGCATAGCTGCGCTCAATCAACAACAAACACGAAAAGACCGCCCGATTGGGCGGTCTTTTGTTATCTACTCCCGGATCTCAAGGGCGCCAGAGAAGCAGCTTCCCCTCATCTTCTACCCTTCTCCCGCCAGGGGAGAAGGGGGAGCAAGGCTTACAGGCTGGGCAGCACCCCGGCGGGGATCAGGTCGTTGTAGCTGGCACGACCCAGCAGGGCGGCGGCCGCTTCGATATCCGGCGCGAAGTACCTGTCCTTGTCGTAGAAGCTCACCTCTGCCCGCAGTCGTCCCTTGGCCAGCTCGATAAGCTCAGTACTGCGCAGGGGAGCGCGAAAATCGAGCCCCTGTGCCGCAGCCAGCAGTTCGACCGCCAGAATGCCGCGGGTGTTCTCGGCCATATCGGCCAGTCGGCGGCCGGCGAAGGTCGCCATGGAGACGTGATCCTCCTGATTGGCCGACGTAGGCAGGCTGTCCACCGAGGCGGGATGGGCCAAAGTCTTGTTCTCGGAGGCGAGCGCCGCCGAGGTGACCTGAGCGATCATAAAGCCGGAGTTGACCCCGCCGTTATTGACCAGAAACGCCGGCAGACCGGACATCCGCGAGTCGATCAGCAGTGCCATCCGCCGCTCTGAAAGTGAGCCGATTTCGGCGATGGCCAGCGCCAGGTTGTCGGCGGCGAAGGCGACCGGCTCTGCATGGAAGTTGCCGCCGGAGAGGATCTCTTCATCCTCGGCAAACACCAGCGGGTTGTCGGAGACCGCGTTGGCCTCGCACACCAGCACTTCGGCGGCCTGGCGGATCTGGGTCAGGCAGGCCCCCATCACCTGCGGCTGGCAGCGCAATGAGTAGGGATCCTGCACCTTCTCGCAGTTGTGGTGGGACATGCCGATCTCGCTGCCATCCACCAGCAGGTGACGGTAGCAGGCAGCCGCGTCGATCTGGCCACGCTGACCTCGCACCGCGTGGATGCGGGCATCGAACGGGCGGCGGCTGCCAAGGGCAGCCTCCACGCTCATGGCGCCTATGGTGATGGCACCGGCGTAGAGATCCTCGGCGTGGAACAGCCCCTCCAGCGCAAAGGCGGTGCTGGCCTGAGTGCCGTTGAGCAGGGCCAATCCTTCTTTGGGTGCCAGCGAGATGGGCTCGAGCCCGGCAATCTTGAGGGCCGTGGCGGCGTCGATCAGCTCGCCCTTGTGGCGGGCCTTGCCTTCACCGATCAGCAGGCAGCTCATATGGGCCAGCGGTGCCAGATCGCCGGAAGCACCAACGGAGCCCTTCTTCGGCACCACCGGATAGACTTCGGCGTTGATAAGCCGTATCAGGGCCTCAAGCACCGTCAATCGGATGCCCGAGAAGCCCCGCGCTAGCGAGTTGAGCTTGAGTACCATCATCAACCGCACGGTGGCGTCATCCATGTATTCGCCGATGCCCGCGGCATGGGAAAGCACAATGGAGCGCTGCAGCTCGTCCAGCTGCTCCACCGGAATGCGGGTGTTGGCCAACAGGCCAAAGCCGGTGTTGATGCCATACACCACCCGGTTCTGCTCGATCACCTTGGTAACCACGGCAGCGGAGGCGTGGATCCCCGGCAGCGCGGCCGGATCCAGTGAAACATGTACCGGCTCGCGGCTGACGCGGCGCAGGGTGGCAAGACCCAGCTCGCCCGGAGTAATAGTCAATTCAAACATGGTGTTACACCTTTCCTTTGACACCGTTGGCGCCGTCAATCATCGGCAGATCCAGTTTCGCATCAACGGCGCAGTTGATGGCAATCTCGTAGCCGGCATCCGCGTGGCGCATCACCCCGGTGGCCGGGTCGTTGCGCAGCACCCGACCGACCCGCTTGGCAGCGTCATCGGAGCCGTCGCAGACGATCACCACGCCGGAGTGCTGGGAGAAGCCCATACCGACCCCGCCGCCGTGGTGCAGCGACACCCAGGTCGCGCCACCGGCGGTGTTGAGCAGGGCGTTGAGCAGCGGCCAGTCGGAGACGGCATCGGAGCCATCCATCATCGACTCGGTCTCGCGGTTCGGGCTCGCCACCGAGCCGGAATCCAGATGGTCGCGGCCAATGACGATGGGGGCTTTCAGCTCGCCGTTTTTCACCATCTCGTTGAAGGCCAGGCCCAGGCGCACCCGATCCTTGACCCCCACCCAGCAGATCCGCGCCGGCAGCCCCTGAAACGCGATGCGCTCGCGGGCCATGTCGAGCCAGTTGTGCAGGTGAGGATCATCGGGGATCAGCTCTTTCACCTTCTGATCGGTCTTGTAGATATCTTCCGGATCGCCTGAGAGGGCCACCCAGCGGAATGGGCCGACCCCCTCGCAAAACAGCGGGCGGATATAGGCGGGGACGAAGCCGGGGAAGTCGAAGGCGTTCGCAACCCCCTCCTCCAGCGCCATCTGACGGATGTTGTTGCCGTAATCGAGCGTCGCCGCGCCGCGCTCTTGCAGGGTCAACATCGCCTCCACCTGGCGGGCCATAGAGCGACGGGCGGCCAGATTCACCTCCTGCGGGGCACTCTGCTGCAGCTCGCGCCACTTTGCCACGCTCCAGCCCTGCGGCAGGTAGCCGTGCACCGGGTCGTGGGCAGAGGTCTGGTCGGTCACCACGTCCGGGGTGATGCCACGGGCCACCAGCTCGGCAAAGACGTCGGCGGCGTTGCCGAGCAGACCGACCGAGACAGCGGTACCGCTGCGTTTGGCCTCTTCGATCATGGCCAGCGCCTCATCCAGAGTGTGAGCCTTCTTGTCCACATAGCGGGTGCGCAGACGAAAATCGATACGGGTCTCGTCGCACTCGACGGCGATCATCGAGAAACCGGCCATGGTGGCGGCCAGCGGCTGGGCACCGCCCATGCCACCGAGACCACCGGTGAGGATCCAGCGTCCCGCAGGCGAGCCGTTGAAGTGCTGGTTGGCCACCGCGAAGAAAGTTTCGTAGGTGCCCTGCACGATCCCCTGGGTACCTATGTAGATCCAGGAGCCGGCGGTCATCTGGCCGTACATCATCAGGCCCTGCTTATCGAGCTCGTTGAAGTGCTCCCAGTTGGCCCAGTGCGGCACCAGATTGGAGTTGGCGATCAGCACCCGAGGCGCATCCTTGTGGGTCTGGAACACCCCGACAGGCTTGCCGGATTGCACCAGCAGGGTCTGATCCTCCTCAAGCCGGGTCAGCACCTCGACAATCTTGTCATAGCAGGCCCAGTTGCGGGCAGCACGGCCGATGCCGCCATAGACCACCAGCGACTGGGGATGCTCGGCCACCTCGGGATCCAGGTTGTTCATCAGCATCCGCAGCGGCGCCTCGGTGAGCCAGCTCTTGGCGGTCAGTTCAGTGCCGTGCGGGGCACGGATCACGCGGTTCGGATCATGACGGGGATCCTGCTGTTGCACAGACATACACACTCCTTGTTGTATCAATAGGGTGCCTTCGGCGATATGCGGCCAAAGGGTTAACGGGTCAACAGATGAACCAGCCGCGCGGCCACACGGGCGCTGCGGTTGTCCTGATCCAGCGTCGGGTTGTACTCGGCCAGATCGGCAAGCCTGAGCTTGCCGCTGGCCCGGATATGGGCAATGAGCGGTTCGATCACCGCCAGCTCCACGCCGCGGGCGGCGGGAGCGCTAACTCCCGGCATCACAGCCGCCGGCAGCACATCGAGATCGATGGTCAGATAGAGGTGATCACAATCGGCGATAAAGGCATCCAGCCCGCTTAGCAAGGCTGGCAGCTCGGCCTGGGTCATCGCCTCATCCAGCACATGCCACACTCCCAACGCCTTGGCACGGGCAAACAGCGCCTGGGTATTGGCGGTCTCGGCTACCCCGAGGCAGGCGTAGTGAAACGGCGCGCCCTGAGCGGCGCACTGCTCGGCAATCTGGAAGAAGGGGGTGCCTGAGCTCGCCAGCTCCAGCTTCATCCGCAAGTCGAAGTGGGCGTCGAAATTGATGATCCCGACCCGCCCCTCGCCACCAAGATGACGGTTGAGGCCGCTCCAGCTGCCAAACGCCACCTCGTGGCCGCCCCCCAGCACCAGCGGGAAGTGGCCCAAATCGAGCGCAGCGGCGACCCGCTCGGCCAGCCGGCCGTGGGCAGCGTCGAGATCGCCATCGAGGCAACTCACATCCCCACCATCGTAGACGGGGCTATTGAGGTGCCAAGCAGTGTTGGCCAGCAGCTTGCGAATGGCCTGCGGCGCACCGGCCGCCCCCACTCGACCCTTGTTGCGGCGCACCCCTTCATCGCAGGCAAAACCGAGCAGCACCACACCGGCAGTGTCTTGTGCCCCGGCGGTCCAGGGCTGCGCCTCTTGCCAAGGCAGAACTTTGTCATGCCAGCGCAGGGCCAGTTCACCATCTTCCGGATCCTGCCGTCCCTGCCAGAGCGACATATCGACCGGGTTGAACTTATCCATGGAGGCTCTCCTCGCCGTTGAAGATGCGGCTTGCCAGCTGATCGACGCCGACCATGTAGCTCAGCTCGGCCGGATGAGCGCAGTGCCAGATCAGAAAATCAGCCGCCATCCCCACCCTGAGCTGGCCAAGGTGTTCCTGCTCACCAAGCGCTTTGGCGGCGTGGCGGGTCACCCCGAGCATGGCCTCCAGCGGGGTCAGGCCAAACAGGGTGCAGGCCATGTTCATCGCCATCCGCAGCGAGACGATGGGGGCCGTACCCGGGTTGATGTCGGAGGAGACCGCCATCGCCACCCCCGCCTTGCGCAGGGCGGCAACCGGCGGCAGCTTGGTCTCTTTGAGAAAATAGAAGGCGGTGGGCAGCAGGGTGGCGACCACGCCGCGATGTGACAGCGCCTGGATCCCTTCCGGATCCAGATACTCCAGATGATCCACCGAGAGGGCGCCAAAGTTGGCAGCGAGGGTGCTGCCACCGAGATTGGAGAGCTGATCCATATGCCCTTTCACCGGCAGGCCATATTGATCCGCCGCCAGATAGACCTGCTCGGTCTGGGCCAGCGAGAAGCCGATGTGCTCGCAGAAAACATCTACCGCATCGGCCAGACCCGCCTCGGCGGCGGCCGGGATGATCTCCTGACAGATGGTTTCGACCCAGGAGTCGGGATCGTCGCGATACTCCGGCGGCACCGCATGGGCCGCCAGCAGAGTGGTCTTGACCCGGATCGGCAACGCCTCTCCCAGTCGGCGGGCCACCCGCAGCATCTTGAGTTCGTCATCCAGCGTCAGGCCGTAGCCGGACTTGATCTCCACCGTGGTGACCCCTTCGCGGATCAGGGACCTGATCCGCGGCAGCGCCAGCTCATAGAGCTGCTCCTCGCTGGCGGCGCGGGTGGCACGCACCGTACTGATGATGCCACCGCCCCGACGGGCGATCTCGGCATAAGGCACCCCCTGCTGGCGCAGCTCGAACTCCTCGGCACGGCTGCCGGCGAAGACCAGATGGGTGTGGCAATCGATAAGGCCGGGGGTGACCAGCTTGCCCTGCATATCCAGCCAATGGGCGGGATACGGCCCCTTCAACTCGGCCATCGGCACCAGGGAGTGGATCTTGCCATCCCTCACGCCGATGGCATGGAGCGGCAGCAGGCCGTAGTCGGCCAGCTCATCATTCAGGGTAGCGGGCGTCACGTTGAGCCAGACCCGCTCGCAGTTCAACAGTTCCTTGTTCATAGCGACCTCAAATGTATATACATATTCTTATAGTCGATCTATTCGACAAAAGGAAGAACACTATTTACATCCTGATAACAGCGTCACGCTTAGAGTTTAAGCACAAAAAAACCCACCAGAGGTGGGCTTGAGAACAGATGATTTGTATATACACCTATGTCATGTGAGTCTTGGAACTCAACTTGTAACGGGAGCCCGGGGAGAGCAAACGAGCGTAGGAGACCAGATATCCCTCCGACCAGGTACGCCGGTGCAACAACAGGCAGGGGGAATCTACGCGGATCTGCAACAATCCCGCCTCACCGGCGCTCGGCAGCACGGCTTCCACCACGTGTTCCATCTCGGAGAGGGGGCAGACATCCATCAGATAGCGGTTGGGGGTCTGTTGGGTAAAGTCCTGCTCGCCATAGCCTGGCAGGCGCCCGGCATCGACAAAGCGCTCTTCCAGTTGTAGCGGCTCACCATCGGCCTGATGGACGATCAGGCTGTGAAAGATGGGGGCGCCAACCCGCAGCCCCAGTTGTACCGCCACCTTCTCGTCGGCGGCCAGTCGCTGCAGCCGGATCACCCGGGCACTATATTCGCCGCCCCGCTCGGCAATCTCGTCGGCAATATTGCGAATAGCCAGCAGCGGCGACTCGGTACGTCTGTCCGCCACGAAACTGCCGGAACCGGCGGTACGCACCAGCCACCCCTCAGCCACCAGCTCCCGCAGTGCCCGGTTGACCGTCATCCGGCTCACGGTGAACTGCTCGCACAAGGCCACTTCGGTCGGGATCCTGTCCCCCGCCTGATAGTGGCGTTCGCGGATCCCGTCCAGAATGTGCTGCTTGATCTGCAGATAGAGAGCTGGCGCCACCATGAAGCGCCCTAGCGCCGACGGTGGGGCGGACGCATGTCCGGCCAGGCGCGGTAGACATCGGGGATCTGATCCGGCCCGCTGATGCAGAGATCGAGATCGTGCAGCAAGCCATCCTTGATCCCGTAGATCCAGCCGTGAACGGCCAGCTCCTGCCCCTTGCGCCAGGCGTTCTGGATGATGGTGGTGTGGCAGACGTTGGCGACCTGTTCGGCCACGTTCAGCTCACACAGGTAGTCGAAGCGCTCATGCTCATCCTCGATGGCCTCGAGCTCTTCATCATATTTGAAGTAGACATCCTTGATGTTACGCAGCCAGTTATCGATGAGCCCCAGTTCCTGATTCTGCATCGCTGCCTTGACGCCGCCGCAGCCGTAGTGGCCGCAGACGATGATGTGCTTTACCTTGAGCACCTCCACCGCGTATTGCAGCACGGAGAGACAGTTGAAATCGGTGTGCACCACCAGATTGGCGACGTTGCGGTGGACGAAGACATCCCCCGGCAACAACCCCATCAGCTGGTTGGCGGGGACCCGGCTGTCGGAACAACCGATCCAGAGGTATTCAGGGGCCTGCTGGGCAGAAAGGGTGGCAAAGAAATTGGGATCTTCGGCCTTGATCCGTTCGGCCCACTCACGGTTGTTGGTAAACAGGTCGTTCAACAGTTTCACTATCTGCTCTCCCTACTGTGGCAGTAGCGGCAACATAACATAGACAAGGGTAACAAAGGCAAGGCCGACCAGATCCCAGCCAAACAAAAACAGGGCCATCAGGCCCTGTTTTTATGAGAGGAAGCATCAGGCTTCCATGGCATCTTTCAGCTTCTTGAGTGCGTTTTTCTCAAGCTGACGCACCCGCTCGGCAGAGACGCCGTAGGTATCGGCCAGCTCCTGCAGCGTGGTCTTGCTGTCATCATCGAGCCAGCGGGCGCGGATGATGTGCTGGCTGCGTTCATCCAGGGTGGCAAGGGCCAAGCTCAGGCGACGGGTCGCGTGATCGTCCCAGTTGTCGTTCTCGATGGTCGCGGCCAGATCGGAGGACTTGTCCTCCAGATAGTGAACAGGCGCGAAACCGCCCTCTTCTTCATCATCACCAACCAGATCGAACGCCTGATCGTAGTTGGCCATCCGCGCTTCCATTTCGGTCACATCGCTGGCAGAGACGCCGAGATCGGCCGCCACTGCCTGCACCTCTTCGTGGTTCAGCCAGCCCAGACGCTTTTTGGATTTGCGCAGGTTGAAGAAGAGCTTGCGCTGGGCCTTGGTGGTCGCCACCTTGACCATGCGCCAGTTGCGCAGGACATATTCGTGGATTTCGGCCTTGATCCAGTGCACGGCGAAGGAGACCAGACGCACGCCGACCGTCGGATCGAAGCGCTTGACCGCCTTCATCAGGCCGATGTTGCCTTCCTGTACCAGATCAGCCTGAGGCAGACCGTAACCGGCATAACTCTTGGCGACATGAACGACAAAGCGCAGGTGCGACATAACCAGCTGACGGGCAGCCTCGAGATCGCCATCCCGCTGCAAACGCTCAGCCAGTTCACGCTCTTCCTCTGCGCTCAGCACCGGAATCGAGTTGACTGCCTGGATATAGCTTTCCAGACTACCTTGCGGAATCAGAGCCATAGTGCGCTGCAATGAAGTTCCCATCTGTTACCTCTTACTTTTCAATCGAATCAGTCTAACACCCTGAGAGGGCCTGTCTACTGACCGGATGCCATTCTGCGGCGTGTATCAAGGAACATGCCCAGTTTTAGACCGGCTTATCTTAAGCCTGCAGAATGAATCATGAATGAACAGTCAAAAAAAGGGGGTCACAATGAAGGACCCCCGAAAAGTAGCATGCTAAGTCCATTGTTGCGGAGCTCGCAACCTTCACATGCTTGCCAAGTCTGACGAGCAAGGCAGAGGGGCCACACTCGTATAAATGCTTCAGCTTTAATAGACTGCTTATAAATTAGAAGGTTCACTGGATCCAGCGAAGATCCGGCAGATCATTGTTATTCAGAATACTCTGACTAGGGGGGCCAAGCCAGAAACGGCCCCTCTTTTACTTGATCCGCCTCGCAAAATCCAGCGATTTACTTTGATGATAAAGTAATCAGGATGGCTCTATGTCACGAATGTGGCGATGAACCGAGAACCAGGAGGCAATCAGCCCCAGCAGAGCGCCCAGCAAGATCAGATTGATCCCGTCTACCGCCCCCATGCCGACCAACCGGAAATTACTGTTATACAAGCCAGCCAGCGCCTTCACCGCTCCTTCGCTCCAGATCACCATCACTTCGGTCAGCCACCAGGCCAACATGCCACCGATCACCCCGAACCAGATGCCGGTATAGAGGAAGGGGCGATGAATAAAAGAGTCGGTCGCCCCCACCAGTTTGAGCACTTCGATCTCGGAACGCTGATTCAGAATGTTGAGACGCAGGGTATTGCCGACAATCAGCAACACGGCAGAGAGCAGCAGCACTGCGATGCCGGTAATGGTGTGGCGCAGCAGGTTCATGATCCCCTGCAGTCGGGTCAACCACTGCAGATCCAGCTTGCCTTGCTCAACGCCAACTTCGTTGTTGAGCTTGCCCAGCAACTCGGCAGCCCCTTCCGGGTTCTGCCAGCGCGGGTCAGGAATAACGCTCAACACGGGCGGCAGCGGGTTGCTGTCCAGATAATCGAGGGCATCGCCGAAGCCGGAGATCTCGCGAAACTCGCGCAACGCATCGTCCCGGCTCAGATAAGTGACCGAATCCACCTCGGGATAGAGCAGGATCCTGTGCTGCAATTCGAGAATACTCTGTTCCGGCAGATCTTTACGCAGGTAAAGGGAGATCTGGGAACTGGTCTGCCAGCTCCCCTCCACCACCTCGGCGTTTTTCAACAATACGTGGAAACAGGAGGGCAGTGCCAGACTGACACCAAGCACCGCCAGCGTCATCAGGGAGGCGAGCGGATTGCGCCACAACTCCCCGAGACTGGCAAACGCCTGCCGCACATGGTCAACCCCGTACATCATCAGGCGGCGCAGTGGCGGTTGTTTATGACGAACGATAGCCATCAGAGCTCCTCCCCGGCCGAATACATGCGCCCCGCCTTGAGGGTCAGGGTGCGATAGCGCATGCGGGCGATCAACCCCAGATCATGGGTGGCAATCAGTACCGAGACCCCAAAATTGTTGAACTCCTGAAATAACCGCATGATATCCATGGAGAGCTGGGGATCCAGGTTACCGGTCGGCTCATCCGCCAGCAGCAGCGGCGGCTTGTTGACGATGGCGCGGGCGATGCCGACCCGCTGCTGTTCACCACCGGAGAGCATCCGCGGCTGGTAGCGCTCCTTGCCGAGTAGCCCGACTTTGTCGAGAGCCGCGGCCACCCGTTTGTTGATATCGGCATGGCTGTAGCCATCGATCACTAACGGCAGCGCCACGTTGTCGAACACGGTTCTGTCCATCAGCAGCCGATGATCCTGAAAGATCATCCCAATCTGGCGGCGAACATAGGGTATCTCATCACGCTTGATGTGGCTGACGTCGTCACCATGAAAGAAGACGCGGCCATCGGTTGGCCGCTCCATCACGCTAATCAGTTTGAGGAGGGTACTCTTGCCCGCCCCCGAGTGACCGGTCAGAAAGGCCATCTCACCCTTGCGCAGGTGAAAGCTGACCTTTTGCAACGCCTGATGACCACCGCTGTATACCTTGCTGACCTTGTCAAAACGAATCATAACGGTTCCCTGACATTGACAAACCCCGGCCTGAGCCGGGGCATGCGCTGCTTACTCTTCGCGACTGAAAAGCGCTTCGATAAAGTCGTTGGCCACGAAGGGGCGCAGATCGTCGATCCCCTCGCCCACCCCGATATAGCGGATCGGGATCTGGAACTTGTCGGCCACCGCGAAGATGACGCCGCCCTTGGCCGTGCCATCCAGCTTGGTGAGGGTGATGCCGGTCAGGCCCACTGCCTCACTGAACAGCTTGGCCTGGCTCAGGGCGTTCTGGCCGGTGCCGGCATCCAGAGTCAGCATGATCTCATGGGGGGCCTCTTCATCCAGCTTCTTCATCACCCGCACCACTTTCTTGAGCTCTTCCATCAGGTTGCTCTTGTTCTGCAGGCGACCTGCGGTGTCGGCAATCAGCACGTCAGCCCCGCGGGAACGGGCAGCCTCGATGGCGTCATAAATAACTGAAGCGGAGTCGGCACCGGTATGCTGGGCAATCACCGGAATATTGTTGCGCTGGCCCCATACCTGCAGCTGCTCGACCGCAGCGGCACGGAAGGTGTCACCCGCGGCCAGCATCACGCTCTTGCCTTCAGCCTGAAACTGCTTGGCCAGCTTGCCGATGGTGGTGGTCTTGCCGACACCGTTCACGCCGACCATCAGGATCACGTAAGGCTTCTTGCTGGTGTCGATCACCAGCGGCTGCTCCACCTTGGCCAGCATCTCGCCCATATCCTGCTTGAGCAGGCCGTAGAGCGCCTCGGCATCCTTGAGCTGCTTGCGGTCCGCATGCTGCACCAGCCCCTCGATGATGCGAGTGGTGGTATCCACGCCGAGATCGGCGGTCAGCAGCTGGGTCTCCAGCTCTTCGAACAGCTCATCGTCAATCTTCTTGCCACGGAACAGGCCGAAGAAACCGGAACCGATATTCTCCTTGGTGCGCACCAGACTACGCTTGAGGCGAGCAAAGAAGCCCTCCCGCTGCGGCTTCTCCTGGGTGTCGTCGTCCACCTTGGCGGCCAGCGGCAGAGCAGCCAGTGCGGCGGCCTCAGCCTCCATCGCGGCGACCAGGCGCATATCTTCCGCTCGCTGGGCCTCTTTGGCGATACGGGCTTCTTCCGCAGCCTGAGCTTCGGCAGCGATGCGGGCCTCTTCTGCGGCACAAGCTTCGGCAGCGATGCGGGCCTCTTCTGCGGCACGGGCGTCGGCAGCAATACGGGCCTCTTCTGCGGCGCGGGCATCGGCAGCAATACGGGCCTCTTCTGCGGCGCGGGCATCGGCAGCAATGCGCGCCTCTTCTGCGGCGCGGGCGTCGGCAGCGATGCGGGCCTCTTCTGCGGCAC
>NZ_CDDH01000020.1 GCF_000819725.1 Aeromonas australiensis
ATCCTCTCGGGCGCACCATACAGACAGCCTCGACTTCGGTCGGGGCTGTTTTTTTATGGACGCTGCTTATTCCTGTGGTGTGTAACCGCATTTTGCTATCGCGGTTGCCTCGCTCTTCTTCCCGGCTGTTCTTCTCCTCTTTCTGTCCCTTCTGTTATTGCGATGTGCTCTTCCGGTCGGGGCAATCCCTGGCCACCCTTTGTCAGATCGACCTGCGTGCTATATGCCTGCCGTTGCAAAGGCAGATACTGCGCAGCTTATCACTCAGGGTTTGGCTATCAACATCCTGCAAAGCCTGCTGAGGCGTTCTGCGGGCAATAAAAAAGGATGCAGCAGCATCCTTTTGTGTTGAGAGATTTACTCAGCTCTTCAGCCACTTGCGAATACGGTTGGCATCGCCGACAGGAGTCAGTTTACCCACCGAATTAAGCAGCACGATGGCGAGCTCGCGGCTGTCCGGTTTGGCGCGCATCACCAGGCAGCGGCCCGCCTCATTGGTAAATCCGGTCTTGGAGAGACGCACGTCCCAATCCGGGTTCTTTACCAAGGGGTTGGTATTGTTGAACATCAGGCTGTAGGCGGGGGCACTGAAGCGCATCTCTCGGTTCTCATCCTGGGTGAACTGACGGATCAGCGGCTGACGATAGGCGGCGGCGGCCAGCTTGCCCAGATCCTGAGCGGTGGAGACGTTGCGGGTGGAGAGGCCGGTGGAGTCGTAGAAGTGGGTGTTGCGCATCCCCAACTGTCTGGCCTTGTTGTTCATGGCCCGCACGAACGCGCTGCGACCACCTGGATAGTGACGCGCCAGCGCCGAGGCCATCCTATTTTCGGAGGACATCAATGCCAGATGCAGGGCATCGCGACGGGTTATCTTGGTGCCTATGCGGATGCGGGAGTGGGTATGCTTGAGCTTATCGATGTCATCCTTGTCGACCGTGATGATCTGATTGAGATTCTGTTTGGCATCCAGTACCACCAGCGCCGTCATCAGCTTGGTGATGGAGGCGATGGGGCGTACCTTGGTGGCGTTTTTCTGGTAGAGCGTCTTGCCCGTGTTGACATCCAACACCAGGGCGCTGCTTGAGCGTACTTCCAGTTTGGCCGGGTTGGGTGCTGCGCTGACCACAGGCAATCCCAGCACTCCCATCAACCCAGCTACCAGCGCTGCTGCGCGAATTCGATACCACATACAACCGACTCCAGTCCCATCGAAAAAAAGGCGCTAGATTCACTCATTTTTACCCCGGCTTTACAAGGGCCGAGCGGGACTATTTCTGCTATTTGCGCAAATTTGGCGATCAAAAAAGCCCTCTGGCGAGGGCTTTCGGGTCAGGCGTTGGGCGATGGGTCAATCCCGCGGCTGCGCGGCCCTGCGTTTGCTGATCCAGCGCCAGACCAGCGCCACCATGCCACCCACCAGCAGGGCCACCGGCAGATAGATGATGATGTTGAAGAACTGGGTCTGGTATTCGGCTGCCAACTTGGTGTGGCTCAGGTAGTAGCCGAACCCGACCAGCGGGCAGATCCACATGATGGAGCTGACCAGATTGACGATAAGGAAACGTCCCTGGGGCAGCTCGGTGGCGCCGACGATATAGGGGTAGGCGGTGCGCACGAAGGCGATATAGCGAGCGGTGATCAGGGTGATGATCCCGTACTTGTTCAGCAGATGGTATACCTTCTGCTGGTGACGCTCTTCCACGTGGGACATCAGCCGATGGTAGAGCTGGGTGTGGCCGAGCAAGCGCCCCTGCATGTAGCCTAGCCAGGTACCGACAAAGGTGGCCATGATCAGCAGCGGGATCACAGCAAGGGACAACACATCCTGATAGATGAGCACACCGGTGAGGATCAGCAGACTGTCACCCGGCAGAAAAGCGGTAGGGATAAAGCCATTTTCCAGTACCAGAAACATCAAAATCACACCACAGATCATGAAGGCCATCTTGGGATCGGAAAGGGTGTTCAGGTCGTGATTCATAAAGGCGTGAGCCAGTTGGTAAAACTGCTCCATACTTGCAAACTCCGCAGGTTAGCTGGGTAGATCGGTCAAGGGCATGGCGAGCACCTTGTCGATTCGCAGACCATCCATGTCAACAATTTCCAGTTGCCACTGTTCCAGTGTTACCAGATCTCCGGTTTTTGGAACTCGACCAAGGAGCAGCATGATAAGCCCTCCGAGGGTGTGATAGTGATGTTTTTCTTCTTCTGGCAGACGCACCAGCTCCAGACAGTCCTTCAATTCCGGTAGCGGGATCAGGCCATCGAGCAGCCAGCTGCCGTCGGCGCGCCGGAAGGCCCAGTTGTCCTCGCCATCCTCCTGCTGGAAATCCCCCGCCAGCGCCTCCAGCAGATCCTGCTGGGTGACCAGCCCCTGCAGCTCGCCATATTCGTCAACCACCAGCGCCATCTGTTCGCTGTGGGTGCGGAAGTGGTTGAGCAGCTCGACGCCGTTGAGGGTCTCGGGCAGCAGGCTGCCCTCCTGGGTCAGGGCAGCCAGATCAATAGGCTCCCCCTTGATATAGGCGTGCAGCACCTTGCTGACATTGATGATACCCACCAATTCTGACAGGTTGCCGTCGCAGACCGGAAAATAGCTGTGGCGATACTCCACCAGCCGCTGCAGGTTGCTCTCCAGCGGCAGCGCCAGATCCAGATAACGGATATCGCTGCGCGGCACCATCAGGGAGGAGAGGCTGCGCTCGTCGAGACGGAAGACGTTGCGCAGCATGGTGTGTTCATGATCCTCAATCACCCCGGCTTCCGATCCCTCCACCAGCATGGCGTGGATCTCCTCCTCGGTGACATTGTTACTGCCATTCTGGTTGACCCGCAGCAGCCGCAGGGTGGCATTGGTTGAGGCTGACAGAAGCCAGACGAAGGGGCGGGTCAGGGTGGCGAGCCAGTGCATGGGGCGGGCCACCAGACAGGCGATGCGCTCGGCATTGAGCTGGCCGAGCCGTTTGGGCACCAGCTCACCCACCACAATGGAGAGGTAAGTAACCACCACCACCACGATGATGGTGGCGATAAGTCCACTGCTCTTGACCGGGAGTCCCCACTCCTGCAACCAGAGGGAGAAAGGCTGGGCCAGCAGGGATTCGCCGTAGATACCGTTGAGCAGGCCGATGCTGGTAATGCCGATCTGGACGGCAGAGAGAAAATGGGTCGGGTCTTCGCTCAGCTTGAGGGCAATAGCGGCGGAGCGGTTGCCTTCAGAGGCAAGCTTGCCGAGGCGAGCCTTGCGTGCGGTGACGATGGCGATTTCTGACATGGCGAAGAGGCCATTAAGCAAAATCAATCCCAGCAGGATCAATATTTCCATAGAGCAACAGCACTCCTTGAGTGGATAAGATCGCTGGCAGTGTAATGAATTTGGCAGCGATGCGCTGGTGAAAGCGGGTGATCCGGTTCGCTAATTTGATGACGCACCCCCGTAATGAGGCGAAAAGGGGAAAGGATGGAGCCAACCAAACAGAGTGTGTGATGACGTGGCACCATGGGATGGAAAAGGGCGGGAAATCCCGCCCTCGCTCGCCATTGTTCAGCTAATCCTTATCAAAACTGTTGGAAGTACTGCTGGATCTGCTTGGGATCCTTGGTTTGAGTCAGGGAGAGCATCAGCAACACCCGTGCTTTCTGCGGGTTGAGGGTTTCGGCGGCCACGAAGCCGTACTTGGCATCATCGATCTCGGCATCCAGGGTGGTGGCGCCGGTCGGCACACGGGCGGAGCGCACGACGCGGATGCCGTCCTTGCTCGCTTTGGCCAGGGTATCGAACAGGGTGTGGTAGAGGTTGCCGTTACCCACCCCGGCGCTGACGATGCCGTCGAATTTGGCATCCACCATCGCCTTGGCTGGCAGATCGGTGGCATTGGCGTAGCTGTAAACAATCCCGACCTGTGGCAGCTTGTCGAGCTTGCTCACGTCAAACGGGGTCTTGCTGGTGTGCAGGCGAGCCGGACTGCGCTGATAGTCGATCTTGCCGTTGTGGATATAACCGAGCGGGCCGAAATTGGGGGAGGCGAAGGTCTGCACCCCGGTGGTGCTGGTCTTGGTGACGTCGCGGGCATCGAGCACGGTATCGTTCATCGCCACCATCACGCCACGTCCTTTGGAGTTCGGGTCGGAGGCGGTCACCACGGCGTTGTAGAGGTTGAGCGGGCCATCGGCACTCATGGCGGTGGAAGGGCGCATGGCGCCGACCAGTACCACCGGCTTGTCGCTCTTGACGGTCAGATTGAGGAAGTAGGCGGTCTCTTCCATGGTGTCGGTGCCATGGGTGATGACGATGCCGTCCACGTCATCCTTGGCCAGCAGCTCGTTGACCCGTTTGGCAAGCTTGAGCCACACCTCGTCGTTCATGTCCTGGGAGCCGATCTTCACCACCTGCTCACCCTGCACATCGGCCACGTTCTTCATCTCGGGAACAGCAGCGATCAGGGTCTCGATAGCTACCTTACCAGCCTCGTAGTTGGACTGGGTGGCCGACTGGCCTGCCCCGGCGATGGTGCCGCCGGTCGCCAGAATATGGACGCTGGGCAAGGCAAAAGCCATGGGGGAGAGGGTCAGGCCGACAACGGCGGCGAGCAGGGTCTTGCGGATCGGTAGGGTCATGCTGCAAATCCTTATGGTTGGAATAATCGCAGCAAGTTTGCCCGTTTAATAACCGGTGTCTGTGATAAAACTCACCAAAATACAGGTGAGTACAGATTTTTAACCTGTTTAATACCTCTATGGAGATAATTTAACTCGCAGAGAAACCCTTGGCTTCGATCAGGGCGATCAGCTCGGCTTTGCTCAGCTCGCTCTCGATCACGGCCTTGCTGCTGGCAAAGTCGATGGTCGCGGTGGTAACTGCAGGCTGGGCCAGCAGGGCTTTTTGCAGGCTGGCGGCGCAGCCACCACAGGACATGCCGGACACTGTGAGTTCGATGGTCATGGAATATCTCCTCTGTTGATGAGCGCCAGCCTAAAGCTACCGCCTCCGGCAAGGTCAAGCAGTCAGTAGATCAATCCCGGATAGTTCATCAGGATTGCTTCCTGCCGGTATGCAGGTGACCAGCGACTCAGGGCGAGTGATGGTAATGAGTTTGGCCGTCGTCGGGCTGAGCTCTTGGCAGGGTCAGTACATCAAACCGAGGTAATTCATCAGGGTGGCGCCCAGACTGGTGCTGATCAGTGAGCCCAGGGTGGTGACGGCAATGATGTTGGCCGCCAGTGCGCTGTCACCCCCCATGGCACGGGTCATCACATAGCTGGCGGCGGCAGTCGGGGTGGCACTGATAAGAAACAGAATACCCAGCTCCAGATGGCTGAAGCCGAGCAGGGCCGCTCCCAGAGTGAACGCAGCCGGAATGAGGCAGAGCCGCATGATGCTGGCCCAGCCCGCAATGGCTGCACCACCACGCAGAGCATCCAGGCTGAGGGAGGCGCCGGTGCAGAGCAGCGCCAGCGGCAAGGTCATGTTGGCGAAGTAGCTGCCGGTGGTGAGCAGCAGTTGCGGCATCTTGATACCGAGCAGGGTAAAGGGCAGCGCCGCCACAATGGCGATGATGAGCGGATTCTTGATGATGCCGAGCAGGATGGGACGGATGCCGGTGGCGCCGCCGAGACTACGGGTGAGGGTGATCACCGCGAGAATGTTGTAGAGCACGGTCACCGCGCCGACATAGAAGGCCGCCGCCCCCAACCCCTCGTGGCCGTAGGCGTTTTGCACATAGGCGAGCCCGATAATGGCGCTGTTGCCGCGAAAGCTCCCCTGCACGAAGATGCCGCGCAGCCGCTGCTCCCCGATAAAGCGCCCGGCCAGCAGCTCCAGCACCAGATAGCTGATAACGGTGGCGAGCAGGCCATAGCCGATAAACCAGAGGCTCGGCATGGTGGCGAAGTTGGTACCCAGAATACTGAGAAACAGCAGAGCGGGCAGGGTGACCTGAAACACTAGTCGCGAGGCGGATTCGGTAAAGGGATCCGGCAGCAGCCCCAGCCGCTTGAGCAAGATGCCGAGCAGCAGCACCACGCAGATGGGGCCTGTGATGGAGAGGGAGAAGAGCAGACTGGCCAGCAGATCCATGATGGGCGTCCTGTGCTGTGCCCACACACCCTGACGGCGGGGCAAAAAGGGCATTCTAACGCCATGGGCTTGTATTCACAGGGGTTAATCACAACAATGTGGGCAATTCCACCGCCTAGCCTCCTGTGAGCCAATTCATGGACAAGAAACTTACCATCCTCGATATCGCCCGACTGAGCGGCGTCGGCAAGTCGACCGTCTCCCGGGTGCTCAATCAGGATCCCAAGGTAAAGCAGGAGACCCGTGAGCGGGTGGAGCAGATCATTGCCGAACACGGCTTCGTGCCGAGCAAGTCGGCGCGTGCCATGCGCAGCCAGAGCCAGCAGGTGGTGGGGATCATCGTCTCGCGGCTCGACTCGAGCTCGGAGAATCAGGCGGTGCGCGGCATGCTGGAGACCCTCTACCAGCGTGGCTACGATGCCGTGCTGATGGAGAGCAAGTTCTCTCCCACCAAGGTACAGGAGCATCTGGCGGTGCTGGAGCGGCGCGGGGTGGATGGCATTATCCTGTTCGCCTTCAATGACTTGGACTATGCCGCTATGGCGCCGCTGAAAGAGAAGCTGGTACTGGTCGCCCGTGAATATCCCGGTTTCTCCTCGGTCTGCTTTGACGACGCCGGTGCGGTGCGCACCATGCTGGCGCAGCTGGCAAGCCGTGGCGCCCGCGACATCGCCTATCTGGGGGTTGATGCCTCGGATCTCACCACCGGCCAGCGCCGCCTCGACGCTTACCTCGGCTACTGTGCCGAGCAGGGGCTGGAGCCGCGCAGCGCTCTCGGTGACCTGAGTTTGCAGAGCGGCTACCGGCTGGCGGCCGAGCTGCTTACCCCCTCCACCCAGGCGCTGCTCTGCGCCAGCGACACCCTCGCCATCGGTGCGGCAAAATACCTGCAGGAACAAGGGCGTAGCGAGGTGCTGGTGACCGGCCTTGGCAACAATCCCATGCTCACCTTTCTTTTCCCCAACGCCCTCAGTCTCGATCTTGGTTACAAGGGTGCTGGCGAGCAGGCGGCGCGTCAGCTGCTCGGCCAGATTGAGCAGGAGCAACCTCCGCTGGTGAGTATCGCCCCCTGCCGAACGCTGTGAGCCCCATCACTTCCGACTGAACAAAAAGTGCGCTTTTTGTGATGCTGGCCACGAATTGGGAACGTTCCCATTTTGATCTGGTCAGATTGTCGGCATGCTAAATGGGAACGATACCAAAAACGCTCCGGCCGACAGACTGGCTCAAAAGGGCGATACAGACCACTATTCAATGGCGTCACAGAGGGAAGACCCATGTCCAAGATCAACGCACAGCAGCTTGCCACCCTGATCGACAAGATCGGCGGCAAGGAGAACATCGCCACCGTCAGTCACTGTTTGACCCGGCTGCGCTTCGTCCTGAATGATCCGGCCAAAGCTGACAGCAAGGCCATCGAAACCATTCCGGCAGTTAAGGGGAGCTTCACTCAGGGCGGCCAATTCCAGGTGGTGATCGGCACAGAAGTGGAGCAGTGGTACAAGGCGCTGACCGAACAGCTCGGTGTCAGTGGCGGCAGCAAGGAGAGTGCCAAGCAGGCGGCACGCCAGAACATGAACCCGCTGGAGCGGGGCATCTCCCATCTGGCGGAGATCTTCGTGCCTCTGCTACCCGCCATCATCACCGGCGGTTTGATCCTCGGCTTTCGTAACGTCATCGGCGACATCAAGATGTTCGACGATGGCACTCATACCCTCACCGAGATCAGCCAGTTTTGGGCTCAGGTACACGCCTTCCTCTGGCTGCTGGGCGAGGCGATTTTCCACTTCCTGCCGGTCGGTGTTTGCTGGTCTGCAGTGAAGAAGATGGGGGGCTCCGAGATCCTGGGTATCGTGCTGGGTATCACGCTGGTGTCGCCACAGTTGATGAATGCCTACGGCATCGGTCAGCAGACTCCCGAGGTGTGGGACTTCGGCCTGTTCGTGATCCAGAAGGTGGGTTATCAGGCCCAGGTTATTCCGGCGCTGCTGGCAGGTGTCTTCCTCGCCTGGGTAGAGACCAACCTCAAGCGGATCATTCCGGCCTATCTCTATCTGGTGATTGTGCCGTTTGTCTCGCTGCTGCTGGCAGTGATCGTGGCTCACGCCTTTATCGGTCCGTTCGGTCGCTGGATTGGTGATGGCGTTGGTTTCGCTGCCAAGGCGGCCATGACCGGCTCCTTCGCTCCAATCGGTGCTGCCCTGTTCGGTTTCCTCTACGCGCCGCTGGTTATCACCGGCATCCACCACACCACCAACGCAGTGGATCTGCAGCTGATGCAGAGCATGGGCGGCACGCCAATCTGGCCGCTGATCGCCCTCTCCAACATCGCTCAGGCTTCTGCGGTCGTCGGCATCATTCTGATCAGCCGCAAGGAGAACGAGCGGGAGATCTCGGTGCCTGCCGCCATCTCCGCCTACCTCGGGGTGACCGAGCCGGCCATGTACGGCATCAACCTCAAGTACAAGTTCCCCATGCTGTGCGCCATGGTGGGCTCCAGCCTTGCTGCCCTTATCTGCGGTTTTGCCGGGGTGATGGCCAACGGCATCGGGGTAGGCGGCCTGCCGGGCATCCTCTCCATCCAGCCGCAATACTGGGCTGTGTTTGCCATCGCCATGCTGGTGGCCATCGTGGTGCCGATGGTGCTGACCCTGCTGGTCTACCAGCGTCAGCAAGCCGCTGGCAAGCTGGCCCAAGCCAGCGCCTGACACTGATTGCCAGGGCGACCCGCGGGTCGCCCTCTCCATTTCATATTCGAGACAAGAGAAAGACCCATGAGCCAAACACCCTGGTGGCAGAGTGCCGTGATTTACCAGATTTACCCCAAGAGCTTTCAGGATTCCGCTGCCCGTGGCACCGGCGACCTCAAGGGGATCATGGCCCGCCTCGACTATCTCAAGACCCTGGGGGTCGATGCCCTCTGGCTGACCCCGGTCTACGTCTCGCCCCAGGTGGACAACGGCTACGACATCGCCGACTACCTTGCCATCGACCCCGCCTACGGCACCATGGCCGATTTTGAGGCGCTGCTGGCCGCCGCCCATGAGCGGAATATCCGCATCGTGATGGATATAGTGGTCAACCACACCTCCACCGAGCACGCCTGGTTCAAGTCGGCGCTGGGGGATAAAAACAGTCCCTACCGCGACTACTACATCTGGAAAGATCCGGTAGATGGCGGTGTGCCCAACAACTGGCAATCCAAGTTTGGCGGCAGTGCATGGGAGCTCGATGAGCTCACAGGTCAGTACTACCTGCACCTGTTTGCCCGCGAGCAGGCTGATCTCAACTGGGAAAATCCTTTGGTTCGCGCCGAGGTGAAAAACATCATCCACTTCTGGGCGAAGAAGGGAGTTGATGGCTTCCGCCTCGACGTCATCAACCTGATTTCCAAGGATCAGGCGTTCCCGAACGACGAGATTGGCGATGGCCGTCGCTTCTATACCGACGGGCCGCGCATCCACGAATTTTTGCAGGATGTGAGCCGCGATGTGTTTGCCCCGGTCGGCGCCATGACGGTGGGGGAGATGTCCTCTACTTCGCTGGAGCACTGTCAGCGCTATGGTGCACTGGATGGCTCCGAGCTCTCCATGGTGTTCAACTTCCACCATCTGAAGGTGGATTACCCCAACGGCGACAAGTGGACCAAGGCGCCGTTCGATTTCCTCGAACTCAAGCGCATCTTCAACCACTGGCAGAGCGGCATGCATGGCAAGGGATGGTCGGCGCTGTTCTGGTGCAACCACGATCAGCCGCGCATCGTCTCCCGTTTCGGCGATGAGGGCGAGCATCGGGTCGTGGCCGCCAAGATGCTGGCCAGCACCCTGCACGGCCTGCAAGGCACCCCCTACATCTATCAGGGGGAGGAGATCGGCATGACCAACCCCGGCTATCAGCGCATCGATGACTATCAGGATGTGGAGAGCCGCAATATCTTCGCCATCAAGCAGGCGGAAGGGATGAACGAGGCCGAGATCCTCGCCATTCTCGGCGCCAAGTCCCGCGACAACTCGCGCACCCCGATGCAGTGGAGCGCCGCCCCCAACGCCGGTTTCACCCAAGGTTCACCCTGGCTCAAACCTGCCGCCAACTACCCCGAAATCAACGCCGAAGCGGCGCTGGCCGACCCGAACTCAGTGTTCTGGCACTACCGGGATTTGATTCGCCTGCGTAAGGATTACCCCATCTTCACTCAGGGGGATTATCAGGAGCTGCTGACCGGGCACCCGCAGATCTGGGCCTATGCCCGCCGCGCCAACGGTCAGACCCTGCTGGTGGTGAGCAACTTCTACGGCGAGCCGGTGGAGTTTGCCTTGCCTGCCGAGCTGCAAAGCGGGCAAGGTCGGCTGCTGCTCGGTAACTACCCCGATACCCCGGCCCAACCGCAATCGGGTATGTTGCGCCCTTATGAATCCCTGATCTGGCTGCTGGAGTAGGTAATGGAGAAGGAGGTGCGCGCTACCGAGTGGCAGAAGATGGTGGCGGGGGAACCTTATGATGCGGGCGATCCCGAGCTCAAAGCCGCGCGCGAGCGCTGCCGAAGGCTCTATCACACCTTCAACACCTGCTGGCAGGAGAAACCGGCGCGTGATGCTCTGCTTCATGAGCTGCTCGGTAGCCGCGGCCAGGAGTGTGCCATCAATCCGCCGTTCTTCTGCGACTATGGTGCCAACATCTTCGTTGGCGAGCACTTCTACGCCAACGTGGGCTGCACCATCCTCGACGTCTGCGAGGTGCACATCGGCGACAACGTGCTGCTGGCGCCCGGGGTGCAGATCTACACCGCGGCTCACCCGGTGGCGGTAGCGCCGCGCATCAAGGGGGTCGAGTTCGGCAAGCCGGTGCGGATCGGTCACAACGTCTGGATCGGCGGCAGCGTCGTCATCTGTCCCGGTGTCACTATCGGTGACAACAGCGTTATAGGCGCAGGCTCGGTAGTGACCAAAGATGTGCCCGCCAACGTGGTGGCGGCTGGCAACCCTTGCAAGGTACTTCGGGCGATGACGGCACAGGAGCTTGAGGGCGTTATCCTGCGGTCAACCGGGTCAATAAACGTTAGCGCTATCTGATTGATAGAAATGCTATTTTCAGATTGTTCTGCATTCACGCTTATGTTTGGCGCTGCTTGGCCGATACTGTTGAGTGCAGGAGGAACCCTATGGATATATCAAGTTCTGCATCCACATCGGAAGGTTATGCATTGTTAGCGGCCAGTCTGGCCAAAAAACAGCAAACCCAGCAAGGCCAGCAGGCTCTGGAGCTTATCCAGACGGCAGCTGCGCCAGCTTCGTCAGCACCGACATCGGCCAGCGCTTCTCTGGGAAGCAAGATCGATATTCGCGTCTGATCCTAATGACAAAGCCCCCATCTCGCGATGGGGGCTTTTTTATCTCTGTGATTTGCGGGATCAGACCGGGAAAGGAGCCGGCGCCTCGAAGGTCATCCGCTCGCCACTGCGGGGGTGGCTGATGGTCAGCATGGCCGCATGCAGGTAGAGATGGGGCGCAGCCGCCAGCGCATCCGGATGGGCATAGAGGTTGTCACCCAGGATCGGGTGCCCCAGCTCCAGCATATGGACGCGCAGCTGGTGGGAGCGACCTGTGATGGGGGTCAGCTTGATCAGGCTGTTGCCGTTCTCCACCTTCAGTTTTTCCCACAGGGTCAGAGCGTGACGCCCCTCCTCAAAGTCCACCTTCTGTTTCGGGCGGTTGGGCCAGTCGACGCAGAGCGGCAGGTCAACCTGACCCGATGCTGCCTCCGGCTCGCCCCACACCCAGGCGAGGTAGTGCTTCTCGGTCTCCCGCTCGCGAAATTGCCGGCTCAGCTCCCGATGTGAATTGGGGTTGAGGGGAATAACAATGACGCCAGTGGTGGACATGTCGAGGCGATGAGCAGCCGCCGCCTTGGGGTGTTGCTGTTTCACCCGATGCAGGACGCTGTCTTCATTCTCGGGGCCGCGCCCGGGGACGCTTAGCAGGCCAGTGGGCTTGTTGACCACCATGATGTCCTTGTCCTTGAACAGGATATCGAGCCAGGGTTCCAGAGGCGGTGAGTATTCAAACATAAATGTCTCGCATCAGAAGGTGGGGGCAAGCCCCCATCAGTTATGGGTAACCACGACAAAGCGGCCTTGGGTATCCAGTTTGAGCTGGGTCTGGCTGTGCTGTCGGTCGGTACCTTGTCAATTATGGGTAACCACGACAAAGCGGCCTTGGGTATCCAGTTTGAGCTGGGTTTGGCCGCTGTCGGTCGGTACCTTGTCAGTTATGGGTAACCACGATAAAGCGGCATTGGACATCCAGTTTGAGCTGGGTCTGGCTGTGCTGTCGGTCGGTACCTTGTCAATTATGGGTAACCACGATAAAGCGGCATTGGACATCCAGTTTGAGCTGGGTCTGGCTGTGCTGTCGGTCGGTACCTTGTCAGTTATGGGTGACCACGATAAAGCGGATGGCATCCAGCTTGAGTTGGGTCTGATCGATCAGGTGGTGCAATTCTGCCTGCAGATTGCGCAAATAATCCAGTTCGCTGTCGCGCACGTTCGGGTTGACTGCCTTGAGCGCCTCCAGACGATCCAGATCCTGCTGCAGGGTCTGCGCCATCTGGGCACGGGCCTTGTCGACAATCCCGGCTTTCAGCTCTTCGGCAATGGCCTGGCCCTGGCCAATCAGACCGTGGATCACCGGTTGGGACGCGGTGACCAGCTTGCTGCCGAGGTGGCGGTTGACCGGAGTCAGCTGGCGGTTGAAGGCATCGAACGCCACTTTCTCACCCAGATTCTGGCCGTTCTTGTCCATCAGCAGACGGATCGGAGTCGGCGGCATGAAGCGGTAGAGCTGGGGATGGGCCGCAGACTCGGCAACGAAGATCAGCTCAAGCAGGATGGAGCCGATGGGCAGCGCCTTGTTCTTGAGCAGTGCGACCGAGGTGGCACCGATCTCGGAGCCCAGGATCAGGTCGATACCGCCGCGCATCATGGGGTGATCCCAGGAGAGCAGCGCCATGTCATCCCGCGACAGGGCGGTATTGCGATCGAAGGTGATGGTCATGCCGTCTTGCGGCAAGCCCGGGAAGCTCGGCACCAGCATGTGATCACTGGGAGTCAGCACCAGCGCGTTCTCACCTCTGTCGTCCTGATTGACGCCGATCTCGTCGAACATCTTGAGAGCAAAGGAGATCATGCCGGTGTCGTCATCTTCGGCGGCCAGCTTGTCGACCAGCTGCTGGGCGGCGGCGCCACCGCTGGAGTGGATCTCCAGCAGGCGATCGCGGCCCTGTTCCAGCCGGGCCTTGAGCGGCTCGTGCAGTTCGCGGGTCTTGACCAGCAGGGCGTCGAGGGCCGCCTGATCGCCGGTGTTGGCGGCCAGCAGCTCGAACAGCTCGTCACGCACTGCTTCGAATACCGGACGGGCGGTCGGGCAAGTCTGCTCGAACGCATCGAGGCCATCGTGATACCAGAGCTGCAGGGCGCGCTGGGAGGTGCCTTCCAGATAGGGGACGTGGATCTCGACGGTATTCTGCTGGCCGATACGATCCAGTCGGCCGATCCGCTGTTCCAGCAGATCCGGGTTGAGGGGCAGATCGAACAGCACCAGATGGCTGGCAAACTGGAAGTTGCGACCCTCTGAGCCGATCTCGGAGCAGAGCAGCACCTGTGCGCCACCATCCTCTTGTGCGAAATAGGCCGAAGCCTTGTCCCGCTCAAGGATCGACATCCCTTCATGGAACACAGTACCGCGGATCCCTTCACGGGTGCGCAGCGCCTCTTCCAGTGCGATGGCGGTGGCCGCTTCGGAGCAGATCACCAACACCTTCTGCTGACGGGCGGAGAGCAGCAGCTCCAGCAACCAGTCAACACGCGGGTCGAACTGAGTCCAGCTGGCGTTGTCACCTTCGAACTGCTGGAAGATCTTCTCGGGGTAGAGGTAGCGCAGGGCACGGGTCTGCAGGTCGCCACCGTTGCCACCCATCATGCCCATCACCTTGATGGCGGTCTTGTACTGCTCCGGCAGCGGCATGGGGTAGACATTGAGGTGACGCTCGGGGAAGCCCTGAATATTGGCGCGACTGTTGCGGAACAGCACCCGGCCGGTGCCGTGTTGATCCAGCAGCTTGGCGACCGCCTGCTGACGGGCGGCGGCATCGCTCAAGTTCAGCCCTTCCAGCTGGCTGGCGAGGATCTGGCTGGCTTCATCGCTCAGGGTCTCGCCATCCAGCAGTGCTTGTGCGGCGCTGGCGACCTGACCATAGGCCTGCTCCTCGGCGAGGAAGGCCTCGTAGTCGTAGAAACGTTCGGGGTCGAGCAGACGCAGACGGGCAAAGTGGCTCTGGTGGCCCAGCTGATCCGGGGTGGCGGTCAGCAGCAGTACGCCCGGCACCTGTTCGGCCAGTGCTTCCACCATCTCATAGGCACGGCTTGGCGCCTCTTCACTCCACTCCAGATGGTGGGCTTCGTCGACAACCAGCAGATCCCACTCGGCTTCCAGCACCTGCTCGAAGCGACGACGCTTCTTGCGCAGGAAGTCGAGGCTGCAGATTACCAGCTGTTCGGTCTCGAAGGGGTTCTCCGCATCGGCGAATGCCTCGATGCAGCGCTCCTCATCAAACAGGGAGAAGTGCAGGTTGAAGCGGCGCAGCATCTCGACCAGCCATTGGTGCTGCAAGGTCTCGGGCAGCAGGATCAGCACCCGATGGGCGCGACCGGAGAGCAGTTGCTGATGAATGATCATGCCCGCTTCGATGGTCTTGCCCAGACCCACCTCGTCAGCCAGCAATACACGCGGGGCATAGCGGTGACCCACTTCATGAGCGATATAGAGCTGGTGCGGGATCAGACTGACTTTCCCGCCTGCCAGACCGCGAGTCGGGTTGCGACGACGCTGGTGCTGGTTGACCAGCGCCTCGTAGCGCAGTGTAAAGCGGGACATCCGGTCAATCTGGCCGGCGAACAGGCGATCCTGCGGCTTGTTGAACTTGATAAAGTTGTTGAGAAACACTTCCTTGAGGGCAACGGGCTCATCATTGTCGGTGCGCACACCTACATATATAAGCAGACCGTCTTTCTCCTGCACTTCTTCGACCGTCATGGTCCAGTCTTCATGACTGGCTATCTGATCGCCCACATTGAAGCTGACCCGGGTGACCGGCGCCTCTTCTTTGGCATACATGCGGTTTTCACCGGTAGCCGGAAACAACAGGGTAACCATGCGTCCTTCAACAGCAACGACAGTCCCCAACCCCAGATCCGTCTCTGTATCACTAATCCAACGCTGGCCAAGTGCAAAAGGCATTAAACTCTCCAAAGCCCAAGAGTGTGTGAATCGCAAAGGGGCGCTATGTTACCCGAAGGCGTGACCTCGATCACCATGCATATAGATGTAGAGAGACCAAATCGCCACAACCTTGATCTGCTCCCGCCGCTACGTCATCTAGAGGATAGCGATCTCGTCGAACAAGTGTGTTATTGCAGGATAAATGTGCTTTTTGGGTGATTAGTGAACGGTTGAACTGAAAATGCGAATTTAATTCGAAAACCCCCTTGCAAGCGTGATCCAGATCCCTATAATGCGCCTCCAT
>NZ_CDDH01000021.1 GCF_000819725.1 Aeromonas australiensis
AGCCGCGATGAACCTTTTTTATTGCCTGTCGTCTGGCGATGGTGAGCGGTTATACCAGTTCAGCCAGCATGGTGTCGGCGTAGGGCACCAGCGCTTCGCCCTTCTTCACCTTGGCGAGATAGTCCGGGTTGGCGATAAGCGGACGACCGATGGCCACCAGATCGAAGCGGTTGGCCTCGATGGCGGCAGCGGCGCGCTCGGCGTCGTAGTTGCCCACCCCCACCAGATTGCCCTTGTAGTGGGCGCGCAGATAGTCGGAGGCACGGCCACCCAGGTAATCGAAGGTGAGGTTGTCATCGAAGATGCCGAGGTGGATATAGGCCAGTGGGCGTTCGTTGAGCTTGCCCAGCAGATAGTCGAACACGGCGCGATCTTCCGGGCTGCCCGCCAGATGGACATAGGCACCCGGAGAGAGGCGAATACCGACCCGATCACCGCCGATACGGGCGCTGATGGCATCGATCACTTCCAGCGCAAAGCGGCCCATATTTTCCGGGCTGCCACCGTAGTTATCGGTGCGCAGGTTGGTGGAGTGGTGCAGGAACTGGTCGATCAGGTAGCCGTTTGCACCGTGGATCTCCACCCCGTCAAAGCCAGCCTCGATGGCGTTGGCAGCGGCTTGGGCGTAATCCTGTACCAGTTGGGCGATGTCGGCTTCAGTCAGGGCGCGCGGCACCTGATAGGTCAGCTCGCGCATGCGGGGCACAGTGCCCTCGTGCGCCACGGCCGAGGGGGCCAGCACTTCCGCCTGATGGAAGAAGGGGTGGGAGAGGCGGCCGACGTGCCACAGCTGGGCGAAGATCTTGCCGCCCTTGGCGTGCACGGCGCTGGTCACTCTCTTCCAGCCATCGATCTGCGCCTGGGTGAAGAGGCCCGGGGTATTGGGGTAGCCCTGGGCGTCGGGGCGGATGATGACGGCCTCGGAAACAATCAGGCCGATGTCGGCGCGGCGGCCGTAATAGGCAGCCATCTGCTCGGTCGGCACCAGACCTGGGCCTGCCATGCAGCGGGTGAGCGGGGCCATCATGAAACGGTTGGCCAGGGTCAGAGTGTCATTGAGTCGATACGGCTGAAACAGGATATTCATGATAGGTTGTCCTGAATGGGTTATTCTTGAATGTGCATTCAAGACGTTTTTTGCGTCGGGCGCAAGCTTTTTTTGAATGCGCATTCAAGAAGGTTGGCCCGAGCGGGTGGCTGGGGTAAACTTGCCGCCCTTTCCAGCCACTCTTTACCGGCGGGCCCTGTTGCCCCTTGCCGGTGAACCATTTCCCACGGGAGGAACCATGCGCATAGCCGAGTTTGATCGGGACGAGGTGCTGCGAAATGCCATGGAAGCGTTTCGCGCCAAGGGATATGCCAAGACCACCATGCAGGAGCTGGTGGCCGCCACCGGCCTCCATCCGGGCAGCATCTACGGCGCCTTTGGCAACAAGCGCGGCCTGCTGCTGGCGGCGGTGGATCACTATGTCGAGGGTAAACGTACCCTGCGCCGCTCCCTGCTCGACAACCCGAGCCCGCTGGCGGGCCTTGCTGCCTATCTTGACCGGATTGTAGGGGAAGCGCTCTGCGGCTCCTGTCTGGTGACCCGCACCATGATGGAGCTGAGCGAGCAGGATGAGGAGCTGACCCAGCGGGTCAAGGGGATCTATGGCGAGCTGGAGCAGGATCTGGCCGAGTTGCTGACCCAGGCGCAGGCCAAGGGCGAGCTGGCCCCGGATAGAAATATCCACACCCTCACAGCCCTGCTGCTGATCAACCTGCAAGGGCTGGTCACCTTCGCCCAGTGCCGCCCCGATCGCCCCCTGCTCGACGACGTGGTCGCCCAGCTGATGCGGGCCCTGCGGACGTAATGCGCGCCCGGAAACAACCATGGCTCCAGCGGGAGCCATGGTTGTTTC
>NZ_CDDH01000022.1 GCF_000819725.1 Aeromonas australiensis
AGAAGGGTTGGGGATGAGGGCAGGGCGGGAGCACACTTTGTTAAAAATTATCGAAAGCATAAATATCGAACAATCCAGACAACATTAATGCTCAAAAATCAAACTTCTGACTAATTGCGTTAATGCAAAAGAGAACCATTAGTGGTCGATATCTGTTCGATTTGTGTGTTTGTTATTAAATTTAACAAAGTGTGCTCCCGCCCTGGGGATGAGGGGGCGTTATGCCAATCCAGGGTCAATGTTGGGTGTCTCGATGTTCGGCACCGACCGGTATGCTCCGCAAGCCACCGCTTTCTGTAGGTTCGATTAGCGCAGCGTAATCGGACGAACGAGAGGCTGTGATTACGGTTGTTGCCGTGATTCAGGGGCGGCCAGCCGTAGGGGGAAATCGGTTGGCTGTTATGGCGGGAGAATCTATTTACGCGAGCGTCCGTTTTGCAAAGTAATTAAAACGGTAGCGTTTATTTCAGAATAAAAGATGGAGTGTAGGCTGCATAATCTGCATGCTAATATGCATAGCTGCTGTTGTAATATAAAAGGTTGGCTTTGATGAATTTTTTGACTGCTGTTGGTGTGATATATTTATGGTTTACGTTTTGGGAGTATTACAATGGAGAAACCCAAGCAAGGCTTCTCTTTAGAATGCGCATTAATGTTTACAGGTCTGCTGAACCTAAATTATTCTGGACGATTATTATAATACAGTCTGTTATTGGGTTTGCTTTAATTTTCTTCAGTATACTGTACGCTTGATGAAATACCCAGACGCTAACAATAAAGAAACCTTGGTTAATAATGCTTTGATGGGGGGAGAATTAATTTACAGTGCTCAGTTGAGAAAACTCGCCAGCCGGAGGGGTAATTCGACTGGCCGTTATGGTGGGGGAGTTGATTTACGCGATCGTCCGATTACGCCTGGCGGCTAATCGAACCTACGGGCGATGGACTTCATTTCATGTAGGTTGGCGCAGAGCGCAGCGAAGCCCAACAGACGAGCATAAAGGCCTCAGCCTCAGCCTCAGCCTCAGCCAGAGCGGGAGCAGAGAGTTATGATGCATGCCATTGGGATTCATCGAGCCAACACCCGGCTTGCGCGCCGTGAAAGGGCAGGTGTCCCGGAATTTGGCTGTTATCGTAAAAAATGGCAGGTAGCTTTCGCGGTAAACGTTGGGCTTCACTTCGTTCAGCACCAACCTACGGGTTGCTCCCTTCTCCCCTTGCGGGAGAAGGGTTGGGGATGAGGG
>NZ_CDDH01000023.1 GCF_000819725.1 Aeromonas australiensis
CAGCCTGATATCAGGCTGATATCAAACAGGAGCCAGCCGTTGATAGAGGCTGCGGTAGTAATCATCCGCCAGCAGCTCGTCATGAGGGGCACAGAGGCGGATCTGTCCCTCTTCCATCAGGGCGATCCGGTCCATCAGCTCCATCCCCAGCAGGCGGTGGGAGATAAGCAGCAAGGTGCGATCTGCCCCGAGCGTGAACAGCAGATCCATGATCTCCCGCTCGGTCTGACTGTCGAGCCCTTCGGTCGGCTCGTCCAGCAGCCAGAGCGGCGCATCGTGCAGCAGGGCGCGGGCGATGCCGATACGGCGACGCTCGCCACCGGAGAGTGGGCGGCCACCGTCACCGAGCCAGGCGTCGAGGCCCGCCTCATCTTCCAGCAGATTGGCCAGTCCGACCTGGGTCAGTACCGCAACCAACTGCTCGTCAGTGGCAGTCGGGGCGGCCAGCTTGAGGTTGCCCCTCAGGGTATCGGCAAACAGGTGCAACCGCTGGCTTACTACCGAGATGGAGGCGCGCAGCGCCCCTTCGCTGTAGTCGGTGAGCGGTTTGCCACCCAGCAGGATCTTGCCTGCCTGCGGGCTCCACTCCCGGGTCAGCAGCCCCATCAGGGTCGATTTGCCGCAGC
>NZ_CDDH01000024.1 GCF_000819725.1 Aeromonas australiensis
ATCACCAGCTCACCGTCTTTCATTGCCATACGAAATTCCGGATGAGCATTCATCAGGCGGGCAAGAATGTGAATAAAGGCCGGATAAAACTTGTGCTTATTTTTCTTTACGGTCTTTAAAAAGGCCGTAATATCCAGCTGAACGGTCTGGTTATAGGTACATTGAGCAACTGACTGAAATGCCTCAAAATGTTCTTTACGATGCCATTGGGATATATCAACGGTGGTATATCCAGTGATTTTTTTCTCCATTTTAGCTTCCTTAGCTCCTGAAAATCTCGCCAAGCTAGCTTGGATTCTCACCAATAAAAAACGCCCGGCGGCAACCGAGCGTTCTGAACAAATCCAGATGGAGTTCTGAGGTCATTACTGGATCTATCAACAGGAGTCCAAGCTCAGCTAATTAAGCTTATTTGTATAGTTCATCCATGCCATGTGTAATCCCAGCAGCTGTTACAAACTCAAGAAGGACCATGTGGTCTCTCTTTTCGTTGGGATCTTTCGAAAGGGCAGATTGTGTGGACAGGTAATGGTTGTCTGGTAAAAGGACAGGGCCATCGCCAATTGGAGTATTTTGTTGATAATGGTCTGCTAGTTGAACGCTTCCATCTTCAATGTTGTGTCTAATTTTGAAGTTAACTTTGATTCCATTCTTTTGTTTGTCTGCCATGATGTATACATTGTGTGAGTTATAGTTGTATTCCAATTTGTGTCCAAGAATGTTTCCATCTTCTTTAAAATCAATACCTTTTAACTCGATTCTATTAACAAGGGTATCACCTTCAAACTTGACTTCAGCACGTGTCTTGTAGTTCCCGTCATCTTTGAAAAATATAGTTCTTTCCTGTACATAACCTTCGGGCATGGCACTCTTGAAAAAGTCATGCTGTTTCATATGATCTGGGTATCTCGCAAAGCATTGAACACCATAACCGAAAGTAGTGACAAGTGTTGGCCATGGAACAGGTAGTTTTCCAGTAGTGCAAATAAATTTAAGGGTAAGTTTTCCGTATGTTGCATCACCTTCACCCTCTCCACTGACAGAAAATTTGTGCCCATTAACATCACCATCTAATTCAACAAGAATTGGGACAACTCCAGTGAAAAGTTCTTCTCCTTTACGCATGCTTAATT
>NZ_CDDH01000025.1 GCF_000819725.1 Aeromonas australiensis
TGACCAATCACAGTCCATACAACAGAGACAGTTCGCCCTTTCCTCGGAGGCTATGCACTGGCGCTGCCTCTTGAGCGTCCATTGTTGTGTTCAAGATACAGACTATATCTGGAACCTGTCGCTTCAGGGCGAAGCGGCCTCTCCCGCCGCTAGCCCCTTTGCTGTCACAGGAGGAGTACAGAATTGGCAGATTAGTCCTCTGTTAAATGGGGCTGACTCACTACACCCGAAACTGCTTGAGCAAGGTGTCGAGCTGGGAAGAGAGCTGCCGTAGATCACTGCTGGCATCGGCAACCTGTGCCACTCTGGCGGCACTCTCGCTATTGAGCGTCGCAATCCGGTTAACGCTGTGGCTCACAGCCTCAGCCACCGAGTGCTGCTCTTCCGATGCCTGGGCGATATACATGTTCATCTCGCGGATCAGGCTGACCTGATTTTTGATCTTCTCAACCGCCGCCTGCACATCTGCCGCTTCGGCACCCGCTTGGGATGCCTTCTCCTGGCTCTGTTGCATCCCGGCCCCGACATTCAGGGTCGCTTGCTGCAACCGCTTGATGCTGGCACTGATCTCCTCCGTTGACTGGCGGGTACGACCCGACAAGGTGCGCACCTCATCCGCCAC
>NZ_CDDH01000026.1 GCF_000819725.1 Aeromonas australiensis
CCCGCTCACTCGAGCGGGGTTTTTTATTGGCTGAAAATCAGCGAATCGCCTGATAATTGACCTTTTACTCCCTCTTTCCTGCCGTTTTCTCTGTTTTTCCTCTCCTATTTTCTCCGGTTCTGCATCGCCGCTGGCGGTGGTTGTCGCTATAATGGCCGCCCTCAAGCAAGGTGGTGGTATGAAAGCAGAATATCTACAGCGATTCGGGGGCATTGCCCGTCTTTATGGTCAGAGCGCACTGCGTTCCTTTAGCCAGGCCAAGGTCTGTGTGGTGGGGATCGGTGGCGTGGGCTCCTGGGCGGCCGAGGCGCTGGCCCGTGCCGGTATCAACCAGATCACCCTGATCGACATGGATGATATCTGTATTACCAACACCAATCGCCAGATCCACGCCATGCAGGGCACTGTTGGTCGCCTCAAGACTGAGGTGATGGCCGAGCGTATTCGTGCTATCAATCCGGATTGCGAGGTGATCGAGGTGGACGATTTCGTTACCGCCGACAACCTGGCCGAGCATATCAAGCGGGAGTTTGACTATGTGGTGGACGCCATCGACTCGGTCAAGGCCAAGGTGGCGCTGATTGCCTTCTGCAAGCGCAACAAGATCCCGGTGATCGTCGCGGGTGGTGCCGGCGGGCAGATGGACCCGACTCAAATCACCGTGGCCGATCTGGCCAAGACCATTCAGGACCCGTTGGCGGCCAAGGTTCGCTCCGACCTGCGCCGGTTGCACAACTTCAGCAAGAATCCGGCGCGCAAATTCGGGGTGGAGTGTGTCTTCTCAACCGAGCAGCTGAGTTATCCGGATGGCAATGGTGGCACCTGTCAGGCCAAGGCAGCCAGCGATGGCACCATGAAGATGGATTGCGCCTCCGGCTTTGGCGCCGTGACGCCGGTGACGGCCACTTTTGGACTGGTTGCCGCATCCCGAGTATTGAAGAAGATTGCCGAGCGGGGTACACGCGCCGAGAAAGAAGCAGGGTTGAATGGCGAAGCCTAATCGACCTCTGTACAAAGCGGGTTAGACTGCCTGCTCCCGGATCGCCAGCACGATCGCTCTGAGCCCGTTACCCCGTGACGGGCTCAAGTGTTTCTCAAGTCCCAGTTCGGTGAAATAGCCTTCCATATTAAAGGCCTGGATCGCCGCAGACGATTGGTGGTTGAGTGCCGCCAGCACGATGACGATGAGGCCACGCACGATGCGAGCATCGGAATCACAGGCAAAGTGCCAGCAGCCATCCTCGCTTTGTTCTCCCTTCAGCCAAGCCTGGCTTTCACACCCCTTGAGGCGGAACGCCTCCTGCTGCCATTCGGCGGGTAGCGCTGGCAGCTGCTTGCCGAGCTGGATGATGAGCCGATACTGGTTCTCCCAGCCGTGAGCGGCGGCAAACTGCTGGCGGATGCTGTCGGCGTTGGGCTCAAGGCCAATCTGGGTATAGCTTGCGAGATCACTCATTAGGTTGTCTGCCTTAGAAGAAGTCACTGAGTTTGTGCAGGGCGGCTAACAGGGCGTCGACATCATCCCGATTGTTGTAGCAGGCCAGTGAGGCGCGCATGGTGCCGCCGAGCCCGAGGGATTCCATCAGTGGCATGGCGCAGTGATGGCCGACTCGCAGGGCGATCCCCTGCATATCGAGCAGGGTGGCGGCATCTTGCGGGTGGATGCCGTCTATCAGGAAGGAGACAGCACCGGCGCGCTGATTGGGTTCGCCGATCAGACGCAGCCCCGGCACCTGTTGCAGACCTGCGACCAGATAGTCGGTCAGTGCCTGTTCATGGTTGTCGAGCGATTGCCGGTCTTGCCCCATCACAAAGTCGATGGCGGCAGCCAGGCCGATAGCGCCAGCGATATGGGGAGTGCCTGCCTCGAACTTGAAGGGCAGGGTATTGAAGGTAGTGCCGCTGAAACTGACCCGATCGATCATCTCGCCACCGGCTTGCCAGGGCGGCATCCGCTCCAATAACTCGGTTCGGCCCCACAACACGCCGATGCCGGTCGGGCCATAGAGCTTGTGGCCGGAGAAGGCGTAGAAGTCGCAACCGATGGCCTGCACATCCACCTCGAGATGAGCCACCGCCTGGGCGCCGTCGATCAGCGTCACGGCGCCAACCGCTTTGGCGGCAGCCACTATCCGGGCGACCGGATTGACGGTACCGAGGGCATTGGAGACATGTGCCACGCTCACCAGCCGGGTGCGTGGCCCCAGCATGGCATGATAGGCGGCCAGATCGAGATCGCCCCGCTCATCGAGTGGGATGACCCGGATCACCGCGCCGGTGCGCTGGGCGACCAGCTGCCACGGGACTATGTTGGCGTGGTGCTCCAGGGTGCTGAGGATGATTTCGTCCCCCGCCTTGAGCTCGCACATTCCCCAGCTCTGGGCCACCAGATTGATCGCCTCCGTGGTGCCGCGGGTCCAGATCACCTCATGGCTGCGGGGCGCATTGATAAAACGGGTGGCTGTTTCGCGGGCAGCTTCGAAGGCGCGGGTGGCACGGCCGCTCAGGGCGTGGGCGGCACGGTGTACATTGGCGTTGTCGGCCCGATAGTAGTGAGCGATGGCATCCAGCACCGCTTGCGGTTTCTGGGTGGTGGCGGCGTTGTCCAGATAGACCAGAGGGTGGCCGTTTACCTCCTGCGCCAAGGCCGGAAACTGGCTGCGCAGTTGGTCATGCTGTTGCTGATTCATGCTCCCCTCATCATCTGGAAAAAGTCATTATCTCGAAAGGTCGGTCATGATCCTGAAAATAGCGCCCGAACACAAGGCGCGATAAGCCCGATGGGCAGTTGCCTGCCGTGCAGCAGGTACGGCTCATCGGGTGATTTCTGGTACAATGCCGGCCCTCATCATAAGCCAAGAGATCCGGCCCATGAAGCTCAACCCCAATCAGAACGAAGCGGTCAAGTATGTCTCCGGCCCTTGCCTGGTGCTGGCGGGTGCCGGATCGGGCAAGACCCGCGTCATTACCAACAAGATTGCCTATCTGGTACAGCAGTGTGGCTACAACGCGCGCAATATCGCTGCGGTCACCTTTACCAACAAGGCGGCGCGGGAGATGAAGGAGCGGGTCGGCCAGACCCTGGGCCGCAAGGAGGCGCGAGGGCTGATGGTCTCCACCTTCCATACCCTGGGTCTCGATATTATTCGTCGTGAGCACAAGAGCCTGAATCTCAAGGCCAACTTCTCCCTGTTCGATGACACCGATCAGCTGGCGCTGCTCAAGGAGCTCACCGAAGAGGAGCTCGATAACGACAAGGACAAACTCTCGGCCCTTATCAGCCAGATCTCCAACTGGAAGAATGACCTTATCCTGCCAGCCCGCGCCATGCGTATCGCCCGTGGGCCGGAAGAGGTGTTGATGGCCCAGCTCTACGAACGTTATCACCGCCAGATGGTTGCTTATAACGCGCTGGATTTTGACGACCTCATCGTGATGCCGACCCTGCTGCTCAAGAGCAATCAGGAGGTTCGCGAGCGCTGGCAGAACAAGATCCGCTATCTGCTGGTCGATGAGTATCAAGACACCAACACCAGCCAATACGAGCTGGTGAAGCAGATCGTCGGCGAGCGGGCACGTTTTACCGTGGTGGGTGATGATGACCAGTCCATCTACTCCTGGCGCGGTGCCAAGCCGCAGAATCTGGTGCTGCTGAGCGAAGACTTTCCGAACCTGCGGCTCATCAAGCTGGAGCAGAACTACCGCTCCAAGCGGCGTATCCTCAAGTGCGCCAACATCCTGATCGCCAACAACCCCCACGTCTATGACAAGGCGCTCTTCTCCGAGTTGGATGAAGGGGTAAAGCTCAAGGTGCTGTTCGCCAAGAACGAGGAGCACGAAGCGGAGCGGATCGCCGCCGAGATGATGGGCCACAAGTTTATGAACCGCACCCGGTTCAAGGATTACGCCATCCTCTATCGGGGCAACCATCAGTCGCGCATCTTCGAAAAGGCGCTGATGACCAACCGCATTCCTTACCGTATCTCCGGTGGCACCTCGTTCTTCTCCCGCACCGAGATCAAGGACATCATGGCCTATCTCAAGCTGCTGGTGAACCCGGACGAGGACACCGCCTTCCTGCGGGTGGTCAACCTGCCGCGCCGGGAGATTGGCCCTACTACCCTCGAAAAACTGGGTCAGTATGCCAATCAGCGGGGCAAGAGCCTGTTTGCCGCCAGCTTCGAACTGGGGCTGGAGCAGCACCTCTCCGGCCGTGGCCTCGTCGCCCTGCAGGCCTTCACCAACTGGTTGGTACGCCTTGGCGATCAGGCGCTGCGGGGCAACCCGGTGGAGGCGGTGCGGGACATGATCAAGGAAAGCCGTTACGAAGAGTGGCTTCGAGATACATCCCCAAGCCCGAAAGCGGCCGAGATGCGAATGAAGAACGTGGCTACTCTTTATGGCTGGCTTGTTGAGAAGCTAGAAGGGAATGAGCTGGATGACCCAATGACTTTGCCTGAAGTGGTCGCCAGCTTCACCCTGCGTGACATGATGGAGCGCAACGAGGGGGAGGACGACGCCGATCAGGTGCAGTTGATGACCCTGCATGCCTCCAAGGGGTTGGAGTTTCCCTATGTCTATATGGTGGGGATGGAGGAGGGCTTGCTGCCCCACCAGACCAGCATCGACGAGGACAACGTAGAGGAGGAGCGGCGTCTCGCCTACGTGGGCATCACTCGGGCCCAGACCGAACTGACCTTTACCCTCTGCAAGGAGCGGCGCCAGTTTGGCGAGTCGGTACGGCCAGAACCGAGCCGCTTCCTGCTGGAGTTGCCGCAGGATGACCTTGAATGGGAAAACCAGAAGAAGGTGACTGCCGAGGAGCGCCAGCAGAAGGGACAGATGGCGGTGGCCAATCTGCGGGCACTGTTCAAGAAAGATTAGAAGGTTGTGTTGCCGGGGGAGAGCAGCGGAATGATGTCTGCTCCCGGCATGGGCGGTGAGATATAGCGCCCTTGCCCCATCCGGCAGCCGATATCTATCAGCTTCTGCAACTGCTGCTGGTTTTCGATCCCTTCCACCACCAGGGTGTAATCGAGATCCTGACAGATATCCCGCATGGCGCGGATCAGCGCCAAATCTTTCGGTGACTGCAGCATCCGCTGGGTAAAGCTGTCATCCACCTTGATGTAATCCACCGGGAAGTGGAACAGGGCGTTGAGGGAGGAGAAGCCGGTCCCGAAATCATCGAGGCTGATCTGGATACCCTTGGCCCTCAGCTCATGCAGGGATGCCAGCGCATCAGAGTCTTGCCGCGACAGCTCCCGCTCGTTGAATTCAAAAATCAGATAGCCGGGGGCGACCCCCTCATCCTCGATGATCCCCATCAATCGCATGATATGGTCATGGTTGACCAGATGCTTGCCCGACAGATTGATGGCGACTTTGAATTTGCTCTGCCCGGAGAGTGGCAGCCAGTTCTTCAGCTGCTGACAGGTGTGGCGCAGGATCTGGTAATCCAGCTCCAGTATCAGACCACACTGCTCTGCCAGTGGAATAAAGTCGAGTGCATCCTTGAGAATGCCCTCCTCGGTCAGCCAGCGAGCCATCACCTCCAGTCCGGTCAGGCGGCTGTCCTGTAGCCGGATTACCGGCTGGAAATAGGGGACGATACGCCCTTCCCGCAGGGCTCTGGCCAGCATCTCTTCCGGCGAATTCCAGTTCTGGTTGATGCAATCATCCGAGTAGCTGACGATGCGGCTGCGCCCATTGCGCTTGGCCTGATACATGGCCAGATCAGCCTGATGGAGCAGTTGGCTGATATCTGTGGTCTGCTCGGAGACGCTCGATACCCCCAAGCTGACGGTAATGCTCAGTTCGTTACCGAGCAGCCGGAACGGGTAGGAGAGACGGCTGATAATGCGGTTGAGCACCGGGCTGATGTCATCGTCGCTCTTGCTGCTGTCCAGATAGATGACAAATTCGTCGCCCCCAAGTCTGGCTACCAGATCGTTTTGCCGGATGCAGGTCTGCAGGCGGCGGCTCACCTCCTTGAGCAGCTGATCGCCAGCACTGTGGCCCAAGGTGTCGTTGATCTGCTTGAAGTGATCCACATCGATAAAAATCACCGCAAATCCTGGTGATTTGTAGCGGTTGTAGTGGGTCATGGCGTGGGTGAGGTGATTCATCAGCAGTGCGCGGTTGGGCAGCTGGGTCAGCGGGTCGTGCAGCGCATCGAATTGCAGCCGCCGCTCCAGTTCCTGATGCTGCTTGAGCTGCTTTTGCAACCTGAGGTTGGTCTGACGCAGCTGTTGCAGCCGCTGGTTGATGGAGTCCTCGGTGTTAATGTCGTTGAGCTGCTGGCGGATCCGTTTCAGCTCCAGCAGCAGGGTGAGCTGACCACGCAGGAAGTCGAGAAACAGCTTGTCGTCTGTTTCCAACGGGTCGGTTGTACTGATGATGAAGTGGGCAAAATATTGCTGCTGCAAGCGTAGCGGCATGCTGTGCCAATGGAGCGACTCTTTGTTTACTTCGATATTGCTGGTGCTGTGACACAGGCCGCAGATGAACTCGTCTCCTTGATGGGGGTGTGCAGGATAGATCTTCTCCAGCTTATGCTTATTGATTCTGACCAACAGCATATCCTCGATGGTAAGCATCTGACGTAGCACCGCTTCCAGCTGGGAAAAGAGCGCCTGACTGGGTAGTGTGTTGGCCAGCCGCATGATGCGGCTAATGCTCTCTATCTTCTTTTTCCAGTTCGGGTCTTTACGGATCAGGGGCGATGGCAGCTCAGTGAGATGGGAGCCCGCTTGGGTTTCAGTCAGTCGCTTGGCCAGACACTCCAGCAGCAGGCGCAGGGTCGGTAGATCGGAGGGCTCACCGCGAGCTAGCAACCACTGCACCTGACCATGCTCGATGGGGAAGACGCACCACCCTTCAGCCTCATCCAACTGGGTCAGTTGTTCGGTGATGCGAGCCTGTTCTCGTCCGAGTTGCTGTTGGAAAGTGCCGCTGATCTGGTGGGCATATACCCAATTAAGCCCAGTGTCGGAGAGGCCCAGCATGGCGAAGTGTTGCAGCGGGCAGAGTTGGTCAATCTGCTGGATCAGGGCGTCGTAATCGTCAGACGCGGCAATTTGTGGCGCAGGGAAGTCCATAATGGCTGAGACCAACGCCAACAAAGGAGTTGAGTAGTGGGGTTCGATAGTTGGGGATGACATGAGCAACTCCCGATATGTCTACCTTACAAGAGTAGTCGGAAGCCGATAGATTGAAAGGGCCGCAATTGCGGCCCTTTCAAACACTTACAGCTTGTCGATCATGTAATGAATGGCGTTTTCTATCTCTTCATCACTACAGTTTGCACAAGTGCCACGGGGAGGCATCATGCCAAACTGGCCGGTAAAGCCTTCGATGGCATGTTTCCTGAGTGTGTCAAAGCCTTGAGCGATACGAGGCTCCCATGCGGTTTTGTCATCGTGTTTGGGGGCGCCAGCCGCGCCGGTGTCGTGACAGGCGAAGCAAGCACCTTTATAGACGGTTTCACCATCTCGTGGGCCAGAAGGAGCGGTGGCGGCAGGTGCGGTGCTTGCCCCTACAATGCCTTCCAGGTCCTTGGCGGTATAGACCTGGCCAACCGGTTTAATCCGCTCGGCAATAGCTTCCGGTGACATATCGTTGGCAGCAAGTACTGCCCCAGACAAGCTGGCGGCCGTCATCCCGACAGCCAGCAAATAGCTCAGTTTTTTCAACACGCTCATATACTCCCAGCAGTCTTTTATTATCCATGTAAACGACGGGATTATAACCGAATAGTTACAGCCATTTAAACGCTTGTGTGTGAAGTGTTAAACACTCTGCGTACAAAGTTTTGGCCGATATCACGGCAATTTGGGTGGTGGAGATAAAAAGAAACCCGGCATTTGCCGGGTTTCGGGTAACCAAGGGGTGAAATGGGTTATTTATCCCAGCTCAGGACCACCTTGCCGGAGTGGCCGGAGCGCATCGCATCGAAGCCCTGCTGGAATTCGTCGATGTGGAATCTGTGGGTGATGATGGGGGAGAGATCCAGCCCTGACTGGATCAGGCTGGCCATTTTGTACCAGGTTTCGAACATCTCGCGGCCATAGATCCCTTTGATAAACAGCCCCTTGAAGATCACCTTGTTCCAGTCGATGGCCATGGTGGAGGGGGGGATGCCAAGCATGGCGATTTTGCCGCCGTGGTTCATCTTGTCGAGCATCTCCTGGAAGGCGCTCGGGACGCCGGACATCTCCAGCCCTACGTCGAACCCTTCGGTCATGCCCAGCTCGCTCATCACGTCGGAGAGTTTCTCCTTGGCTACGTTGACCGCGCGAGTGGCGCCCATCTTGCGGGCCAGCTCCAGCCGGTATTCGTTGACGTCGGTGATCACCACATGGCGGGCACCCACGTGACGGCAGACGGCCGCAGCCATGATGCCGATAGGGCCTGCGCCGGTGATGAGCACATCTTCACCCACCAGATCGAAGGAGAGAGCAGTGTGCACCGCATTGCCGAACGGGTCGAAGATGGCGGCCAGATCGTCCGGGATGTTGTCTGGCAGCTTGAAGGCGTTGAAAGCGGGGATCACCAGATACTCGGCAAAGGCACCCGGGCGATTGACACCAACACCAATGGTGTTGCGGCACAGATGAGTGCGGCCAGCACGGCAGTTGCGGCAGTGACCGCAGGTGATGTGACCTTCACCGGAGACCCGATCGCCGATGGTGAAGCCGCGCACCTCCTGACCGATGGCGACCACTTCGCCGACATATTCGTGGCCGACCACCATGGGTACCGGAATGGTCTGCTGGGACCACTCATCCCAGTTGTAGATGTGGATATCGGTGCCGCAGATGGCGGTTTTGCGGATCTTGATCAGCAGGTCGTTGTGGCCGAGCTCGGGGGCCGGCACATCCGTCATCCAGATGCCGACCTCTTTGTGCAGTTTGGCGAGTGCTTTCATGGCTGCTCCTTCAATATGAATGCAGAAAAAAGGGGCGCCGGCCCCTTGATTCAAATCAGATAACGCCGAGTTCACGGCCGATGTGGATAAAGGCGTCGATCGCCTTGTCCAGTTGCTCGCGGGTATGGGCGGCAGACATCTGGGTGCGAATGCGCGCCTGACCCTTGGGCACGACCGGGAAGGAGAAGCCCACCACATAGATGCCGGCTGCCAGCATGCGGCTCGCCATTTCGGAGGCGAGCTTGGCATCCCCCAACATCACCGGAATGATGGCGTGGTCGGCGCCTGCCAGAGTGAAGCCGGCGGCACTCATCCGCTCGCGGAAGTATTGGCTGTTCTCTTTCAGGCGGGCGCGCAGGTCATGACCTTCCGCCAGCATGTCGATCACCTTGATGGTGGCGGCAACGATGGAGGGGGCCAGCGAGTTGGAGAAGAGGTAGGGGCGGGAGCGCTGACGCAGCCAGTCGATCACCTCTTTCTTGCCGGAGGTATAGCCACCGGACGCGCCGCCGAGCGCCTTGCCCAGGGTGCCGGTGATGATGTCGACCCGATCCAGCACGCCACAATATTCGTGGGTGCCACGACCATTTTCACCGATAAAGCCGACGGCGTGGGAGTCATCCACCATCACCAGCGCATCGTATTTGTCCGCCAGATCGCAGATGGATTTGAGGTCGGCGATGACCCCATCCATGGAGAAGACACCGTCGGTGGCGATCAGCTTGAAGCGGGCGCCATCGGCGTCAGCCTGCTTTAGCTGGGCTTCCAGCTCGGCCATGTCGTTGTTGGCGTAGCGATAGCGCTTCGCCTTGCACAGCCGCACGCCGTCGATGATGGAGGCGTGGTTGAGGGCATCGGAGATGATGGCATCTTCGGCGCCGAACAGGGTCTCGAACAGGCCGCCGTTGGCATCAAAACAGGAGGAGTAGAGGATAGTGTCCTCGGTGCCGAGGAAGGCAGACATCTTCTGCTCCAGCGCTTTGTGCTGGTCCTGGGTACCGCAGATAAAGCGCACCGAGGCCATGCCGAAGCCGTGGCTGTCGAGCCCCTGATGGGCGGCAGCGATCAGATCCGGGTGGTTGGCCAATCCCAGATAGTTGTTGGCGCAGAAGTTCAGTACCTGCTCACCGCCGACGGCGATGCTGGCCTGTTGGGCGGAGGTGATGATGCGCTCCTGCTTGTACAACCCTTCCGCTTGCACCTGGTTCAGTTGCTCGGTCAGGTGACGATAGAATCCGTTAGACATCCTCGATCCTTATTGGCTATTTCAGCTGCGTATCAACAGAGGGCGACATTTTACTGCAATCTGTTGCGCTAAATTCAAATGATTGTGCTGATATTCAACAAATGTGAAACAGATCTCACCCGGCGGGTTGGGCCAGTTGGCGGTAGTGTTGTTCCAGTTGGCGGATCTGCAGCGCAACCCCTTGCTGGATATACGGGCGTAGCAGGAACAGCACCTTTAACACCCCCTGATAGAGCAGCGGTTTGGTGATGCGGGTGTTGGGTGCCTGGGCTATCTGGAACGGGATCCAGCAGGTCACCACCATCTTGATGGTCTGGCCCAGATCCGGCAGATCTTCATCGCTGACATCGATAATGCCCCCTTCGCGCAGGCTTCTGAGCAGGGTGACCACGGAGGAGCGCATCTGCTCCTGGGTTTTGAGGTACTTCTGTTGCAGCGGTTCATCGCGACTGAGAATGTCCGGCAGATTGGCGTAGAAGAAGCGGAACTGCCACATCAGATAGAAGATGGCATCGAGATAGCCCATCAGATCCTGCAGGGTGATTTCACGGTTACGGGTCGGGACGAAGCTTTCGCTCAGGTGGCGGGCATATTGGTCGAAGATGGAGTGGATGATGTCTTCTTTATTGCGGAAGTGGTAGTAGAGGTTGCCCGGGCTGATACCCATGTGTGCCGCAATATGGTTGGTGGTGATGCTGCGTTCACCCTGATCGTTGAACAGCTCGGTCGCGCTGTGAATGATCCTGTCTCTGGTTTTCATCACTCATTCCTCCAACAGGTTCCGCCCGGGGCAGTTTTGAACAAGGTCGAATCCCCGGACGGCCCGTGATAAACTTTTCGGCAATTTCAAATTGGCTCACTATACACAGCTTTAACAAGCAGTCACATGTAGCCATCAACGTACGAGAGGCAAACTCCATGATCGTAGTAACTGGCGGTGCTGGCTTTATCGGCAGCAATCTGGTCAAGCAGCTGAACGCTCAAGGACGGACCGATATCGTGGTCATTGATGACCTGACCGACGGCACCAAGTTCGTCAACCTGGTCGATCTGACCATCGCTGACTACATGGACAAAGACGAGTTTCAGGCGCGCATCGTCTCCGGCGACGAGTTTGAAGAGTGGGACAACGGCATCGAGGTGATCTTCCACGAAGGCGCCTGCTCTGCCACCACCGAATGGAACGGCAAGTTCATCATGGAGGTCAACTACGAGTACTCCAAGGATCTGTTCCACTACTGCATCGAGCGCGAAATCCCGTTCATTTACGCCTCCTCTGCCGCCACTTACGGTGGCCGCAACGACAACTTTATTGAAGATCCCAAGTTCGAACAGCCGCTCAACGTCTACGGCTACTCCAAGCAGCTGTTTGACCAGTACGTGCGCCGCTGGATGCCGGAGATCAACTCTCAGGTCGTTGGCCTCAAGTACTTCAACGTCTACGGCCCGCGCGAGCAGCACAAAGGCTCCATGGCTTCCGTCGCCTTCCACCTCAATACCCAGGTGAAGAAGGGCGAGAATCCCAAGCTGTTCGAAGGCTGTGACGGCTTCCCGAACGGTGGCCAGATGCGTGACTTCATCTATATCGACGATGTCTGCAAGGTAAACCTCTGGTTCTGGCAGAACCCGCAGCACTCCGGCATCTTCAACTGCGGTACCGGCCGTGCCGAGCCGTTCCAGAACGTGGCCGAAGCGGTGATCAAACATCATCAGAAGGGTTCTATTGAGTACATTCCCTTCCCGGATCACCTCAAGGGCCGCTACCAGAGCTTCACCCAGGCAGACATGACCAAGCTGCGCAGCGTGGGTTATGACGCCGAGTTCAAAACCGTTGCCGAAGGGGTGGCGGATTATATGGCCTGGCTCAACCGGGCCTGACTATTCGCTTTTGCGAAATGGCCGCCAATGAGGCGGCTTTTTCGTTATTTTCTATGTGGTGAGCATGAAGAAAAAAGTTTTATTTATAATGGAAACATTAGGCGGGGGAGGCGCCGAAAAGGTCCTTATTGAAACGCTTAAACGTTTGGATTTTAGCAAATACGCTATTACGCTGCTGTTATTAAGGTGTGAGGGTGTATATTTATCTCAAGTTCCGAAAAATGTAAAAGTAGAATTTCTGTTGCCGACCGAACCATCTGGTTTCTTTCAGCGTGGAATTTTTTTCTCTATTAAAAAACGTTGGTGGAACTTTGTTATAAAGAACAAATGGGTAGCAAATTCTGTATTTAATGAACGATATGATGTTGGTATCGCTTTTTTGGAAGGGAATAGCTCTCTGTTGTTATCTCACCTGAATTCTATTGTTCGAAAAATCGCATGGGTCCATATAGACTTGTTATGCCATCAGATTCTTTCCAGAAAAGTTGAACGTACCGTTTATAAAGAAATGGATAACATTGTCTGTGTCTCTAAAGGTGCACAACATGCATTATTGAAATTGTATCCTGAAGTTAAGCCATATACTCAAGTGGTTTATAATCCTGTTGATATCGAAGGCGTAATGCAGAAAAGTCATGAGCCTATTACGAGTAAAGGGCAAACAAAGGTTATAGCTATTGGACGGCTATGCAATGCCCAAAAAGGATTCGATATCTTGCTGGCTGCTCATAAGATAAATATTGATGCTGGGGCTAAATATCACCTTACTATATTGGGGGAAGGTGATGATAGAGCTCAGTTAGAGTCATTTGTCAATATTAATAATATTGGTGATAGTACAAAATTACTTGGGTTCAAGGAAAATCCATATCCATATCTCGCTGATAGCGATCTATTCGTTATGTCCTCACTCTATGAAGGTTACCCGGTTGTACTCGTAGAAGCGATGGCGTTGGGGAAGGCCATTGTATCAACAAATTGTACTGGACCTAATGAAGCTCTCGATGGCGGAAAATATGGTGTTCTCGTTCCTGTCGGGGATGCAAATGCGCTTGCACTGGCAATACGCAAAATGATTGAAAATAAAAAAATGCTATCTACATATAGTTCCTTATCGAAGGAACGAGCCAAGATTTTCAATCTCTCGGAGAGTATGAGGCAGATCGAGCAATTATTAGATGGGGAGGGCAAACTTTCTTCCAGCTGTGTCGTTAATTCGAATCTTGTTAACGGAGGTGTAGGGTGAATATATTGATGGCACTCTCCCAGCTCGAGGTAACGGGGGCTGAGGTCTATGCCACCACGGTCGGTAACGAACTGACCCTGCGTGGTCACAACGTCTTTTATGTGTCGGATACCCTGACCAAGCCGACCCTTGGCCCTGTCTTCAAGCTGAGATTCAACAAGCGCAGCATTCTGCGCCGCTTCTGGCACGTCTTCTACCTCATCTATCTCATCAAGAAGCATCATATTCAGTTGGTGCATGCTCACTCCCGCGCCTCAGGCTGGAGCAGTTATGTGGCCTGCAAGCTGACTGGCACCCCGATGATCACCACGGTGCATGGTCGCCAGCCGGTGCATGCCTCGCGCAAGGCGTTCCATGCACTTGGGCTTAGGGCGGTTGCCGTTTGTGAGGATATTGCCCATCAGATTGTCGACAATCTGGGGGTCGATCCCGCGATCGTGCAGGTGCTGCGCAACGGTATCGAAACCGACAAATTCCAGCCTGTGGCTGTGCCGGACAATCCCAAGCCGGTGATCGCCATCATCGGCCGTTTGAGCGGCCCCAAAGGGGAGCTCTGTTACCGTCTGCTCGACGAGGTACTCGATCTGGATGCCTGCAAGGTGCGGATTGTCAGTGGTACCAAGGTACCGGAGCGCTTTGCCCGTTTCGAAGGTCGCGCCGAGTTTGTCGGTTATGTCGATGATGTGCCCGCTCTGCTGGCTGGCTGCGACCTGGTAATTGGTGCCGGTCGGGTAGCGATGGAAGCACTGCTCTGTGGTCGGCCCGCCTTTGCCATTGGTGAAGCCAAGGCAGTTGGTCTGGTAACCGAACAGAATCTGGATGATGCTCTGGCGAGTAATTTTGGCGATATCGGCCCCAAGGATCTGGCCATCGATTTTGTGGCCCTGAAGGGCGAAATCGAATCCGCCCTCGCCAGCAAGACGGTGCCGGAAGCCATTCGCCAACGCATTCAGGATGAGTATGGCTTGCAGGGGGTAGTATCCGGCCTCGAAACCATCTATCAGGATGCCGTAGTCGAAACCCTGCGCCGGGAGATGCCCATCATCATGTACCACCGCTTTATCGAGCAGGATAGCGAGAAAGGGGTGCACGGTACCTGGATGCCGATCACCATGTTCGAGAAGCATCTGCGACTGATGAAGTGGCTCGGCTACGAAACCCTGACTTTCCGTGATCTGGCGGATAAAGGCTTTATCCACCGTCTGCAATACGGCAAGAACTACCTGATGATCACCGCCGATGACGGCTATCAGGACAACCTGACCCGCATGCTGCCACTGCTGGAAAAATATGGTTACAAAGCTGTGGTGTACGTGGTCACCGGCGAAGGTTATAACCGTTGGGATGTGGAGCATCCGACCAATCCGGATACCAAGGTCTCATTGATGAGTGGTGAGCAGGTCAAGGAGCTGGCCGCCAGCGGTCATGTGGAGATTGGTGGTCATACCCTTACTCACCCCCGCTTGAGCAAGCTCACACCCGAACAACAAGCCCATGAAATTCAGGAGAATAAACGCCAACTGGAGGCCCTGCTGGGTCATCCGCTGCTCTCGTTTGCCTACCCTTACGGAGATATGAACGAGAGTGCCAAGGAGCAGGCTATCGCCGCCGGGTATCGTTTTGCCGTCGCTACCAATAGCGGCCCCAAAGCAATGCACCAGGACCCTTTCCAGATCCGCCGGATCGCCATCTTCCCCCGTACCGATGTGTTCGGGCTGTGGCGCAAGATCCGTGGGAATTATGTATTTAGGAAGTGATTTATGCCGCCAGTTATTCAGGTCTTTTTTGATCGCCTGACCACAGCGCTTTTTTCTGCCACGTTGGCATTTACATTTTGTGGGCTTTTTTTGCTACCAGATGGTAAGACTATTCTTGCCAATATGTTGGTTATCTCGATTTTGGTCGGTATCGTTAATCTTGTCATCGGGAAGAGCTGGGATATTGGGCTACATGATCGTCGCATTCTTTGGCTCTTTCTTGGATATGCAGCCTTTATTTTTATCAACCGCCTCATTCATGGTGACCAATATGGTGTGATGCGTAGTCTGGTCTATGTCGTCTTGTTCGGGCTTTTGGTACCTAGAAAAGAAATCGTTCTAAAAGTTAGTCGATATGCCATTATGGTTGGTGGGATTGGTTTGGGCTGTATCAGTCTGTGGCAACAGCACCATGGTATCTATAGGGTGGAGGGGTTTACCAATGCGATACTGTTTTCACAGGCAAGTTTAGTGATTGCACTGTTGGCTTGTGGGGTATACAAAGAGACGTCTATTACCAGATGGGAGAAGGTGGGGACTTTGTTATCTGTCTTGATGGCACTTTACGGTCTTTATGCTTCTCAGAGCCGCGGTGTTTGGCTTGCATTTATCGCAATTGTTGGTTTGATTTTGTTTGTGAAGGCGATGGAGAAACCGCTCAAATATATTTTGTTTTTTCTTCTAATATTGGGAGGTGGTGCAGTTTTTTACAACCAAAGCTCAGTGTTGCAAGAGCGTGTTCAGGCCAGTATTTCCGATATGAGCAATGCAGAGAAGGGGGTTTATGGAACCTCTTGGGGGCTACGTCTGGTTGCATGGCAGGGGGCATGGCAAGGTTTTCTAACTGCCCCCGTGTTAGGGGTTGGTACTGATGGATTTGATGTAACGAAACAAGCTTTGGTTGCATCCGGTGTCAGCTCTCCTTTGTTACTACATCCTGCCCTAGCCCATTCCCACAATCAATATATGCAAAACTTGATCATTCGTGGTGCCGTTGGCTTTAGCGTGATTTTACTGTTCTTGGGATGGCCAATGTGGTGGGCGGTGCAGCGTTGGGGCGTGACATCTGTTGGTTTTTTACTGCCGCTCTCTTTCGCTATCAATGGTCTGAGCGATGTTCCTTTTGAGCATCAGAACACACTATTTCTCTACGCATTGGGGTTGTTATTTATCTGGCTCCAGAATCAAGATAATAGAGGTGTTAGATGATTCCTATTTTTGTTATTAGTTTATTACGCAGCCATGATCGGCGCTCAGCTATTGAAAAGCAAATGGCTCACTTAGGATTGTCTTTTACATTTTGGGATGCTGTAGATGGAAAACAGCTAACCGATGCGGAACTGGCTAATGTTGATATAAATTTGGCAGAGCAACTTTGTGGCCATTCACTAAGCTTGGGGGAGGTCGGTTGTGCACTAAGCCATATTAAATTATATGAGATGATGGTGAGTAAGAAAATTGAAAAAGCCATTGTATTAGAAGATGATATATATCTCCATATGCATTTCAAAAGTATCATTGATGCGGCGTTAGAGAAAATGGCTTCGGATATAATATTTATCCATCATGGGAAGGCAAAAAAATGGCCTTGGACGCGAAGGCTGCCAGAGGGATACCGCTTGGCAAGCTATTGTCGGCCTAGTAAAAAATCAAATAGAGGTATTATATCCACAGCGGGATATATTTTATCCTTGAATGGTGCTCGTCAACTTTTACAGCATGCTTACCCAGTTAGAATGCCTGCGGATTATCTTACTGGCCGCTTGCAGTGGAATAAATTGAGTGCCGCTGGTGTGGAGCCGTGCTGTCTGGATGTTGGACTATTCCAATCGACGATTGATGACAGAAATTATGGTCAGCATATAGAGTGATGGAGGTGATTGCTGTGATTAAAACCTTTCAATTCTGGAGGGACGTCCTTCGCCGCAAGCTGGGTATTTTACTTTTTGATCGTCATTCATCAGTGAGATCGTCATCACATGGTGCCACTGTTTTTGTTAGGTGGGATGCTAAGCTTGGTGATGCAATCGTCTCTTCCTGGGTGGCAAGGGAGATTAAAAATAAATTTCCGGATCGAAAAGTCTATGTCATTACCAGCTCTGAAATGGCGCCATTGTTTAGAGATTTTTTTAACTTTGATTGCGTCTTTGAAATACCCAAGAGGGCTGGCTATATGGAGCTCAAAAAATTAGCCAATGAAATTGGGGGGGTAGATTATCTTGTGCATTTTAGCCAAAAAATGAAGATGAAAGACCTTTATTTCATCTCCAAAGTTGGGAGCAAAAATGTAGCAGGACTCGATGATGAGCTTGACTGTATTAATATCAAGTTGGGCCAGAAAACAGCAGGGATGCACTTCGCTAAGAAATTTAAGGTGCTGCTGGAGCATATGGGGATTGCTAACCCTGATACCAGTTATATAGTACCTTCGTGTCAGGGGGCTGAGGACAGGGTAGGCTCTTGGTGGCCAAGTAATAAAACATTGTGTTTCAATCCATATGGCAGTGGGACATCCCGTTGTTTCAGTGTTGAAAAAATTATAACGTTAATTAACACAATGCTTGATTCATCAAATTACAACATTTGTCTTTTGTATCCACCTGGGCGTGAGAGGGACGTTGAACGAGTTTTATCTCATGTTTGTGACCCAACCAGGGTTGTTAGTGATCATGAGAAACCATCTCTGGCTGCACTCTTTGCACAGACAAGGCATTGTGCCGGTATGGTGTCTGTGGATACAGCAACAGTGCATATTGCAACAGGTTTGAATAAACCTGTTCTTGGTATTTACAATGATAATTTCGGGATGCCAGAAAATGTGGAGTGGCATCCAAATAATCCTCGCTCAAGTGTTATCTACGCAGAAACCAGGTCTGCACAACAAGACGTAGATTTTATAAACGTTGCTGAATTTAAAATAGTATTTAACAAATGGGTGGCTGATTATCTATAGAGAGTTGGGGTTTTCCCCAACTCTTTCTCATAAAGATATAAACTGTTCGGTCACACTTTCACTAGAAAATGGTTTATAACAGTTTGAATCAATGGAAATTCTTATTCGATCAACACTTGTAATTGCCATGGCCAGTTCACTGATATCTTCCATCGGGATTAGAAATTTATCGAGTGGTTTCGTCAATATCTCTGCTGGCCCAGACGGGCAATCCACGCTGATTACCGGGGTGTGGCAGATGAGTCCTTCAATAAGCACTGTTGGCAGCCCTTCTGCATCTGATGTCAGGATAAGCGCTTGGGCAGCCTTGATATAGGGATAGGGGTTCTTCTGAAAATCGATGATTTTCACCTTGTTGGTAAGGTTCATCTCCTCGATCATGGCTTCAATGTGAGGACGCCGCTCCCCTTTGCCCATCAGGACGAGTGGCGTAGCAACGCCGCTTAGCTGATATGCCTGCAAGAGACGATCGTGGCGTTTTCGCTCTTCGAAGGTGCCAACATGGATAAAATACTTGTCGAATGGCTTGCTGAAAGGCTCATTGGCCAACGCCTGAATTTTCTCGATATCAAACGGATTGTAGATAACCTGACACGATTTGGGTGTAGCTTTTACATTTTGCAAAATGTCGTCCGCGATGCCACGAGATACGCAGATCAGTTTCTTGCCATTATAAAAGCGCTTGAATTTTTCATATCCTTTGGGATTTTTTTTGGCAAAACCGGTGACATTACCGTGGATCCAGTAATAAACATTCAGTGTTTCAGGCAGGTGTCTGGTAATTTTATCACATGAGCATGAGATGATGACGTCAGGTGAAATCTCTTTGATTCTTTTCAGGATCAGCGACGCTTGTATTTTTTCAATCGCTATATTGGATATGGCTTTGGTCAGTTTTGTGACAATGCCAAGATTGATAGGATGAATATTGTCGGGCAACGTATGATCTATTTTTTCCCGCAAGGTAAATAAGGTTACATCGGCACCGGCATCTTTTAGCAATGATGCGGTATTGAGCAGAACCTTTTCCGCACCTCCACCATACAAGTCCTCAACAATGAATAAAAACTTTTTAACTGGTGGGGTCATAACTGCTCCGCGGGTCTCATAACTGACTGGTAAATCTACTAAAAATGTGAATCGTAAACGAGCAAAATCAGGTGGTAACTGTTAAAGTCGTTAGCAATTTTTTCAATAGGTGTGGATCAATGATTGGTCTTAGTGGGCGCTACCATAACGCATTATTCGTGGCCTGTATATTTGCCGGGCTGCTGCTCTCCTGGTTGTTTTCTGTTAATCAGCTCCTCACCGGCGACCAGACCCAGATGCTCTACAAGGGTTACCTTGGGGCTTATGAGGGGATCTGGCTCAGCTATGGCAATGCGGCGAGTGCGGTGGGCAATGTGCCGGGGAGCTTGTCGGCCTGGCTGATTGGTGGGCCGCTGCTGCTGTGGGACTCTCCCTATGCCCCCATGGTACTGCTGCTGGCGATGCGGCTGGTCGGGTTCCTGCTGTTTGATGCGGTGATCCGCCAGGTGTTTGTTGACCCCGTATCGAAGGACAATGCGCGGTTGCTGTTTCTGGTGCTCTGCTGGCTCAACCCCTGGTTTCAGTACGAGAGTCTGCTCTACAACCCCTCCTATCTGTTCCTCTTCTCGGCCATGCACTGCTGGTCGGCCTGGCATATGCGCGAGCGGGCCTCCTTTTGGCACACCATCGTTCATCTGCTGGCCATCGGCATGGCGATGCAGCTGCACTACTCCTGGCCGCTGCTGGCGGTGATCTCCACCTACCTCTTCTGGCGCCGCATTCTCAAGGTGAGCTGGAGTGGGGTGGTGGTGGCTGTCCTGCTGATCGGTGCCTCGCTGATCCCCTACGCCATGGAGGTGATGAGCAACAGCCATATCACCCAAAACGTCGATCCCGAAGCGCGTCAACGCTATATCGGCTGGGGACTGGTGCATGTCTATCCGGTGCTGAAATCAGTGCTCTACTGGCTGCGTTACGGCTCCTGGCTGTTTGCCAGCAAGCTGGTCAACGACACCCAGTTCATCTGGCTGGCGGGTCATGAATATTTGCAGATGGCGGCAGTCTGGCTTTGGCGGGTGGTGATTTACGGGGTAGGCTCGGCGACTGTGCTGCTGGCGGCCAAGGCCAACTGGCAGCTGTGGCGCGAACTCAAGCCGCGTCTGCTGCGCAGCGACCGTGCATCAGTGGACGGCACGAGCTGGCTCGGCCTCTATGCGCTGGCGGCCATATTGGCTGTGCTGGTGAGTGCGGCGCTCTCGCCCATCATCTTCAACTATTGGCACCTGATGCTGATCTTCCCCTATGCCCTGTTCCCGATCCTGCTGTTGCTGGTTAGCTGGAGCCGCAACCATCCCCAGTGGGTTGGTAAGGGGTTGCTGGCCGCTACCCTGTTTTGTACCGCAGTGAACCTGATTGCGGCGAGCGACAGCACCAAGTTCTCCTATCAGGCGGACTACAAGCAGCAGGTGCAGGAGTATTTGAAGGAGATGAAGTTGCAACCCAAGTAACTGGGTCGTGTGATCAGTCGAAGGGGGGCGTAATGCCTCCCTTTGCTTTATCCGTAGCTCAATCAGCGGGTTGTGGTTGCCGGTCATCGCTGGTGGCCATTGCGTCAGCGGCAAGGGCATAGCCGGAATGCAATAATCTACAAGCTTTCAGCTTGTTTGCGGTGTATCTATAACCCATGAATACCACCGATTCCCTCATCCGCTACTGGCAATCCCCGCACCTGCCGGGGATCGAGCTGTCGCACTCCCACCACAGGGCGTTCAGCTATGGCCGCCATGTCCATCTCGACTACCATATCGGGCTGGTGCAGCGGGGTGGCCAGAAGTTTATCCACAAGGGGAACAGCCACCATCTGGTGCGCGGGGTGCTCTCTACCGTCAACCCGGACGAGGTGCACGACGGCCTCAGCCTGCTGCCGGAAGGGTACGAAGTGCGTGTCTTTGCCATCGATCCCCAGCAGCTGGCGCTCTGGCTGCCGGAGCAGCCGGAACCCTTCTTTGACAAGGGATTGCAGAGCCGCCCCGACCTCTATCAGGGCTTTGCCCAGCTCCACGGCTATCTCGATAACCCCAAGGCCGATGGCCTGCTGATCGAGGGGCAGCTGCTCGCCCTGTTGGGGGAGCTGCTGCATCTGGCCCCCGAAGAACACCAGCTGGCGGATCCCCAGTTGCGATTTCTGCGCGACTACTTGATGGCCGCCCTCGACGAGCCCCACTCGCTGGAAGAGCTGGCGGGGCTGCTCGGGCTTGACCGTTTCGCCTTCCTGCGCCAGTTCAAGAAGCGCAGCGGTATGACCCCCTACGCCTGGCTGAAACGGCTGCGGCTGGAGCAGGGCAAACGGCTGCTGGCGAGCGGGATGGCGGTGAGCGAGGTGGCGCTGGCGGTCGGCTTCTTCGATCAGAGTCACTTCCACCACGGCTTTCGCCAGGCATTCGGTCTGACACCCGCCGAATTTCGTGCCCAGATGCAATCTTTTACAAGCCGCGCCCCCCGCTGATCCGCCATGCTGGCCCTCCGTCGTTAAAGCGAGAGTTGTTATGCTGACCAGTCTGTTCGTGACCCTCGGCCTGATGCACCTGATTGCACTGGCCAGCCCCGGCCCCGATTTCGCCCTGATCCTGCGCACCAGCCTGCACCGGCCGACCGCCCTTGGCGCGGCGCTGGGCATCTCGCTGGCGATCATGGTGCATGCCACCCTGAGCCTGACCGGGATCAGCATGTTGATCGCCAGTCACCCGCTGCTGTTTATGGTGATCAAGTGCTGCGGTGCCCTCTATCTGGGCTGGTTGGGGTGGGGCGCCCTGATGGCGGCTCGCCAGCAGAGCAGCACCGTGATGCAGAGCGCCGCCAACGAGCTGCGCGGCTGGGGTAGGGGCGTGCGCACTGGCCTTGCCACCAACCTGCTTAACCCCAAGGCGCTGGTGTTCTTTATCGGTCTGCTGGCCGCCATGGTGACGCCAGAGGTGGACGGGATGACCCGCAGTCTGCTGGTGGGCGAGCTCTTCATCATCTCCCTCTGCTGGTTCGGGTTGCTGGCATGGAGCCTCTCCACCGATCGTGCCCAGCGCCTGCTGCTGCGGGTGCAGCGGCCACTCAATCTGGTGACCGGCGTGCTGTTTGCGGTGGTCAGCCTCTCCATTCTGGTGAGCATGGGCGCCGAGCTGGTGGCCTGACGGTCAAGCAGCGTCCCCGGGATCTCGATAACTGATGAGTGGGCCTGCCGAGTGCCCAGCGGCAGGCCCGTTTGTGCAGGATGGCTGGTGATCGGTCATCGTGTGTTCTGATGCATTTCCCCGTTCAACTCACACCGCTTGCTGACCTGTATCGTTTGAAAAAGCAGAACGCCTGCCACAGCTTCATTTAGCCGGATTAAACAACCGAACCCTCGCCAGATCGCCGCTCGCACCCTGGATGACCCTGTACAAAAGTACCGCAATTGTGACAACTTGGATGTGAGCTGAACAATCCTGATCTGTCCCTTGTGGGAAGGTGGCGAATAGGTTATTTCTCTGTGACATTGGCGGCTTCCAGCACGGGATTTCCAGCCATGTGTGGCGACATCCACAGCAAAAACAATCAATAAAATGCAGGAGCAAATATGAACAAGGTCGTGATGGTTGCCGTGGCTGCAGCCCTTCTGGGTGGCTGCGCCGTCAAAAGTCTCCTACAGCTTGCAGTCACTGCAAACTGTTCCCTTCAGCGCCTTCCAGCCGAGCGAGAGCAATCCCAACCAGCGGGTATACAAGGAGCCCGGTGTTGATCTGCGCCAGTACAACGAGGTAATGCTCGATCCGCTGCAGTTTATCCGGCAGGAGAATGGCCAGTGGTATCTGCTGACCGCCAACGACCAGAACCAGATTGGCCGCTACTATCACGACAAGTTCCAGAGCGAGCTGATCAAGCAGGGCGTCAAGATCGCCACCGTCCCCGGCCCGAAAGTCATGCGGATCCAGGCCGCCGTCACCAACTTCGACCTGACCCGCCCCGATCCCAAGCTGCGTGACCTGCTGCCAGCCAAGATCGCCATCAACGTCACCCGCGAAGTGATCGGCAAGGAGCCCTATCTGCTCAAGGTGGGCAGCATGGCCCAGCTGCTCGACTCCCAGAGCGGCAAGCTGCTGGTGCGTGTGATGGATGCCCGCGAGAGTACGGATACCACCCACAAGGATGAGCCCATCACCGCCGAGGAGATGGAGAAGATGATCGACCAGTGGGCGGCCAGCCGCGCCAAACAGCTGGCGGACAATCTGGGGCGCTGATCGATTGGTGCGTCCAAGCGGGGCGCAGCGGGAGCCTTTTGGCTGCAATAATGGCAAGATGTTGATAAGGTGGTCATTTTGCAGGCAGGAGAAAATGATATGAAACGCGTGTTGTTACCCATCCTTGTTGCTGGCCTGTTGAGTGCCTGCAGCACCTCGTCACCCACGCCTGAGTGTGTACCGATGGCGGGTGGCTGGCAGAGTCAGCCGTTGCCCAATGCTGAAGGAGAGGCTGCGCTGGCCAGCGTGCTGGCTCGCATGAACACGGCCGCCAAACTGCAGAGCATCCGCGAGGTGCGCAGCCAGGTGGTCTCCGGGGTCAACTACGACATCGAGTTCCAGCTCGACAACGGAGAGGTGTGGAACACCCGTGTCTATCGGGATCTTGCTGGCAACTACCAGATGACCCGCCCGGCTGCACAGGGTGAGCTTCCTCCCTTGCCTTGCGTCAAGGCCAAGTAATTCCTGCTTGTTGAGCCCCTCGTCAGAGGGGCTCATCTGACCAGAAAATTTCTGCTTTTCTCCCCGCATTCTGACAGTCAGGATGACCCTTCCCGTGACTGCATCCTCATGGAAAAGGAACCGCTATGAATCGCCACCCCTGCATCAAACACTGGAGCGAGCTGCAAGAGCAGACGCCGCGCTACTACTCCGGCAGTCAGGAGCCCCTTTCTCGCGGCTGTGCCCTCGGCAAGCACTTCGGCTTTAGCCGCATCGGCATTCACCACGAGATTGTCGAACCCGGCCACCGCACCAGCTGGCCCCATGCCGAAAAGACCGAAGACGAGTTTGTTCACGTGCTGGAAGGGACGCCGGATGTCTGGCTCGATGGCGTGCTCTATCGGCTGCAACCGGGCGACTCGGTCGGCTTCAAGGCCGGTGACGGGCTGTCCCACGCCTTTATCAACAACACCGAAGAGACTGTCCGCCTGCTCTGTATCGGCGATACCGATCGGGAGGACAACCGCATCCACTACGCCGTTCACCCCGAGCGCAACATCACCCTTGGCAAGCTGCACTGGGATGATGTGCCCGAGCGCGAGCTAGGGGATCACGACGGCCTGCCCGACAAGCTGCGCGAGAGCAACGGCCCCTTCTAGAGCGCAGCCCTTCTGCGCATCAGCCCAGTGCCATCCGATATAAAAAAGCCTGCCGCGTGGCAGGCTTTTGCTATCTGTTTGCCGCCTGTGGCGAGCGGCGCTTATTGCAGGTTGAGCCCGCCCAGATAGTCGCGCTTGCCGAGATCGACCCCGGCGCGGCGCAGCAGGGCGTAGGCCATGGTGAGGTGGAAGTAGAAGTTGGGAATGCCGTACTCATGGACGCAGGTATGGCCATCCATCCCCTTGCCGCCCGCCCAGTGGGGCACGTAACGGCCGCTGGCGTACTGGCTGTAGTCCGCGTCCAGCTTGCCTTGCAGATAGGTGATGGTCTTGCTGATATGGGCGCGCAGATCCGCCATGGTTTTGGGCTCATCACCCATGGCTGGCAGCTCGCAGTGGCTGGCGGTGGCGACCACGGTACGGGCCGAATCGCAGCAGATCAACACCTGCTTGGCTAGCGGCAGCATATCGACGATCAGCCGCTCCCCGAAGAAGTTATCCACGTTGAATTGCTTCGCCGCGGCGTGGGCTTCGGCCTTGGCCAGACAGTGATCCAGATTGGTCAGCATCTTGATGAACTGGGCGGTGATATCGCGATTCATGAGTACTCTCCATCTTGTTGAAACAGCGGCCCGCGTGCGCGGCCACAGTGAATGAGACTGGCTAATCGGCCACCAATATACCCCAACCGCTGCCGGGTTCGAGCATGGTGGACACAAATCGCGCAGGCAACACGACAGGAGAATGACCGATCGCCGTCAAGCACTGAAAAAGCCAAAA
>NZ_CDDH01000027.1 GCF_000819725.1 Aeromonas australiensis
ATGCGAAGAACCTTTTTTTATCCATTTTTAGCCGTTTGGGAGCTGTCAGGGCCGGTTTATCGTCAACTTTTGCTACTCGATATGGCGAAGGCGTTAAGCATTGATGAACAATTATTCGCCGCTCAACTTTGCGCCTCTCCGTTATCGGGGTAAGCTGGAGGTTCGTTTTAGCGGGAGGTGCCAGACATCTCCCGCTCTGTTTCTTGTCCTCCCCAATCCTGACTGTCGCCACGGCTGCAGGATGCCCTTCTGATGGAGACCTTTCGTGCGTCTGGATCCCTTTACTGTTGTGCTGATTGCGGTGGTCACCCTGGCCTCTCTCTTTCCCTGCGAGGGGCAGGTGGCCGTCTGGTTCGGTCTGCTGACCAAGCTGGCGGTGGCGCTCCTGTTCTTCATGCATGGCGCCAAGCTGTCGCGCCAGAACCTGCTGGCGGGCCTCGGCCACTGGCGGCTCCATCTGGTGGTGATGCTCAGCACCTTCGTGCTGTTTCCGCTGCTGGGGCTGCTGCTCACCCCTCTGGTGCCGAGCTGGCTGAGCCCGGCCATCTACCTCGGCTTCCTCTATCTCTGCGCCCTGCCTGCCACCGTGCAGTCGGCCATCGCCTTCACCTCGATGGCGGGGGGCAATGTGTCGGCGGCGGTGTGCAGCGCCTCGGCCTCCAGCATCCTCGGCATCTTCCTCTCGCCGGTGCTGGTGGGGATGATGATCCACGTGCAGGGGGAGGGGATCGACACCTGGCACTCCATCCAGTCCATCATGATGCAGCTGATGCTGCCTTTTGTGGTGGGCCACCTGTCGCGTCCGCTCATCGGTCGCTGGGTCGATAGCCACCGCCCGCTCATTGGCAAGCTGGATCAGAGTTCCATCCTGCTGGTGGTCTACGTCGCCTTCAGCGAGGCGGTGGTGCAGGGGATTTGGCATCAAGTAGGCTGGTACGATCTGGCCAGTATCGTGCTGCTGAGCTGCATCTTGCTGGCGCTGGTGCTCTGCTGGAACGTCTGGATCAGCCGTCGCCTCGGCTTCGACAAGGCGGACGAGATCACCATCGTTTTCTGCGGCTCGAAAAAGAGTCTGGCCAACGGGGTGCCGATGGCCAACGTCATGTTCCCGGCCGCCAGCGTCGGCGTCATGGTGCTGCCGCTGATGATCTTCCACCAGATCCAGCTGATGGTCTGCGCCGTGCTGGCGCGCCGCTATCACGAGCAGGGAGAGTGATACTCGCGCCGTTTTTGCTGTCATAACAAGAGGGAGGCCGTTGGCCTCCCTCTTCTCATCTGTATGCCGACCGGCGGATTAGTGTTTGCGCCAGACGGTCAGCTGCGCCACCGTGTGCTGATATTTGCGGGCGGTTTCGCGGATCACGAAGGGCACATCCCGGGGCGGGCAGTGCTCCTCGAACTCTGCCGCCAGCAGCCGTTGCAGCGCTTGATAGGTGGTGAGCGCCTCGCCGTTTTCGCGAATGCCGCCGAGCCAGTTGGCGGGCGGGGTATATTCCGCCAGCCAGGTATAGGGGCTGGTGAGCACCAGCAGGCCACCGCTGCGCAGCCGGGGAGCGATATCCCGCAGGAAGCGGGCGGGCTCCCGCAGCCGGTCGATGAGGTTGGAGGCGAGCACCAGATCATAGTGGTCATATTTGGGCTTGAGGTTGCAGGCATCCCCCTGACTGAAGTGGATGCGCTCAGCCTGACTTGCCCCCAGCCCGTGGCTCGACAGGCGCGCCTCGCAATACTCCACCAGTTCACCCTCCAGCGGAATGGCGTAGCGGAAGCTGTCCTGGCTGGCGAGGGCCAGCGCCACATCGATGAAGCGTGCCGAGTAGTCCACCCCGTCCACATGCTGGAAGTGGCGGGCCAGTTCGAAGCTGGCGCGGCCGGTGGCACAGCCGATATCCAGCGCCCGCTGGTGGTTGCTGCAGAGCTCGCCAGCAAGATCAGCAAGCGTCTTGGCGTAGTTGGCTACCCCGAAGTGGCTTGGGCCGTACTGGAAGTCGAGGTACTGAGCGACCAGGGTGTCGGTTTCATAGGGATTCACGATAACGGGTTCCTGATAACGGGAGACCAGATAGCGGAAACCCGCATGCTGGAAGAAGTGACGCCGGAAGGCGTAACGGGATGATTTGAGCGCTTCGTTACCCGTGCTGATCCAGCTGCCGCCCTTGATCAGGGTATGCTTGCCATCAAAGGTGGGGGTGGAGAAGTCGTCGTAGAGGGGGTGGATTTTAAAGCCGTCGAAGCCATCGATGGCGGTGCTGGTCCACTGCCAGACATTGCCCACCAGATCGAAGAACTCCCCTTGCGGGCAGGCATCCACCGGGCAGGAGGAGGCAAAACGGGCCAGATTGATATTGCCGGGGGCCTGTGTCCAGTCCGGCTGATCGCCGGGAACTTGCTCGCGCAGCAGCATCCACTCTGCCTCGCTCGGCAGCTGGATGGGGAGTCCGGTCCGGGCCGCCTTCCAGCGACAGAAGGCAGCCGCCTCCAGCTGATTCACCTCCACCGGCCAGTCCCAGGGCATAGGGACCTGCTCGGTCATCAGCCGCAGCTGCAATTGTTCGGGCTTGGTGGAATCACCCACCCAGAAGGTGGGCATCTGCGCCTTGGCGTACTGGCACCAGCCCCACCCCTCCTCATCCCACCACTGTTGCTGGCCGTAGCCCCCCGCCTGGACGAAGGCGAGGTACTCGGCATTGCTCACCAGCATGCGGCTGGCCTGAAACGGGGCCAGCTCGATATGGCGCTCGCCATATTCGTTGTCCCAGCCGTAGGTGGCGTCCTGCTTGCCAAGGCGCACCTTGCCGCCAGCCACCGGCAGCAGGCTGTTGGCGGGCACCTGATCAATGCGGTGGCGGGCTTCGGTACAGGTGGGCCAATAAGGCTGCGGCCGCACCCAGGCGAGCGGCAACTGGCGGATCAGCACGCTGGAGGTCTCGAGGTGGATGCGCTCGTGCTCTATCCCCATCAGGATCACCCAGGCCGGGCTCTGCCAGTCGATGGGCAGGGGGAGCGGCATCTGGCGGATGAAATCGCACACCAGCGAACGGACTCTGGCCCGATAGCTGCGCAGCTCGCTAACTTTGGGCCAGTCGTAGTGGGTCTCGTCCAGATCGTCCCAGCTCATCTCGTCCACCCCGATGGCGACCATGGCCTCGATGCGGGCATCCAGCCGCTGGTCGATCAGGCGCGCCGCCAGCAGCTTGTTGATAAAGAAGGCGGCGGTGTGGCCGTAGTAGAAGATGAGCGGGTGGCGTAGCGGGATCGCCTTGTTGAACCAGGCCCGCTCATCGGCCAGACAGTCGAACAGTGAGTCGTAGAGATCGAAGGTCTGGCAGAAGTAGGCGAGCAGCTCGCGCCGTTTCTGCTCGGGATCGCTGCCTGTCAGCAACGGGGTGCGAGTCGGTTCCGGCAGACCGGTGGCGGTGGCATAGAGAGGGCTTGCTTGGGTCACGCTCTGACTCCTTGTTGGCAGTGAAGACTGACAAGACAGTGGTAATGACATTACCGCAATGGAGAGCTTGGTACGCACGAAGTACCACTATTGGCTCAACAGACCGGCAGGGCAATCCAAAACTTCCACGGGCTGTCAGCATAGTGACCGGCAGGACGACCCGCCAATCCGAGCATCATCTCTTGCCAGCAAACAGGCCCGCAACGGGCCTGTTTGATCAAAGGTGGCTGGCGTGAAAGCGCAGGTGCGCCTCGATAAAGCTCGCCACGAAGTAGTAGCTGTGGTCATAGCCCTCGTGGCGGTTGAGCTCCAGCGGCCATCCCTTGCTGGCTGCCACCTCGGCCAGCGCATCGATATGCAACTGCTCGGCGAGGAAGGGATCATCCAGCCCCACATCCACCAGGGTGGGCAGCGGCGTGACCGGCTGGTGGCGCAGCAGCTGGCAGGCATCCCACTCCTGCCACAATAGCGGATTGCTGCCGAGGTAGGCGCCGAGCGCCTTCTGGCCCCAGGGGCAGCGGCTCGGGTGGCAGATGGGGCTGAACGCCGACACCGAGCGGTAGCGACCGGGCTCCCGCAACGCGGCGATCAGCGCACCGTGACCGCCCATGGAGTGGCCGCTGATGGCGCGGCGGGTCGAGACCGGGAAGTGGGTCTCTATCAAGTCAGGCAGTTCGCGGGTGACGTAGTCATACATCTGGTAGTGCGCCTGCCAGGGGCTCTGGCTGGCATTGACGTAAAAGCCTGCCCCCATGCCGAGGTCATAACTGGGGTCGTCCGCTACGCCGTCGCCGCGGGGGCTGGTGTCCGGCGCCACCAGGGCGATGCCAAGCTCGGCGGCGATACGCTGGGCCCCCGCCTTCTGCATAAAGTTCTCATCGGTGCAGGTGAGGCCGCTGAGCCAGTAGAGTACTGGGACTTTCTGGCCGGTGAGGGCCTGAGGCGGCAGATAGATGGCAAAATTCATCTCGCAGCCGAGCACGCTGGCGTGGTGGCGATAGCGCTTGTGCCAGCCGCCGAAGCTCTTGTTGCTGCTGATAATCTCCAGATTCATCGAAGGACTCCTGCACCCCGCCCACGATGGCGGGCGGGGCGATCATGCTCAGTAGTGGATGACGGTGCGGATGCTTTTGCCTTGGTGCATCAGATCGAACGCCTCGTTGATCTGCTCCAGCGCCATGGTGTGGGTGATGAAGTCATCGAGGCGGAACTCACCCTGCATGTAGCGCTGCACATAGCTCGGCAGTTCGCTGCGACCGCGTACCCCGCCGAAGGCGCTGCCGCGCCAGACCCGACCGGTCACCAGCTGGAACGGACGGGTGCTGATCTCCTGACCCGCTCCGGCGACGCCGATAATGACCGACTCGCCCCAACCCTTGTGGCAGCACTCCAGCGCCGCACGCATCACCTTGACGTTGCCGATGCATTCGAAGGAGAAGTCGACGCCGCCATCGGTCAGCTCGACGATCACCTCCTGAATCGGTTTGTCGTAATCGTTCGGGTTGATGCAGTCGGTGGCACCCAGCTTGCGGGCAAGCGGAAACTTGCTCTCGTTGATGTCGATGGCGATGATGCGACCGGCCTTGGCCAGACGGGCACCGATCACCGCCGAGAGGCCGATGCCACCCAGCCCGAAAATGGCGACGCTCTCACCCTCCTTCACCTTGGCGGTGTTCATCACGGCGCCGATGCCGGTGGTGACGCCGCAGCCGAGCAGGCAGACCTCTTCCAGCGGGGCGGCCGGGTCTACCTTGGCGATGGAGATTTCGGGCAGCACCGTGTATTCGCTGAAGGTGGAGGTGCCCATGTAGTGATAGATGGGCTGGCCATCTTTCGAGAAGCGGGTGGTGCCGTCCGGCATCAGCCCCTTGCCCTGGGTGGCGCGGATCTTCTGGCAGAGGTTGGTCTTGCCGGATTTGCAGAATTTGCACTCGCCGCACTCGGGGGTGTAGAGCGGGATGACATGATCCCCCACCTTGACGCTGGTGACCCCTTCGCCGACCGATTCGACGATGCCGCCCCCCTCGTGGCCGAGAATGCAGGGGAAGACCCCTTCCGGATCTTCACCGGAGAGGGTGAAGGCATCGGTGTGGCAAACGCCGGTGGCGACGATGCGCACCCGCACCTCGCCCGCTTGTGGCGGCATGACTTCCACCTCTTCGATGGAGAGGGGCTGACCCGGACCCCAGGCGATGGCGGCCTTACACTTGATGCTTTGAACCTGTGCCATGAATGACATCCTTCTTGTTGAGCAGGGTGAACAGAGATGAGTTCGGACAGTCAGTGTAGTTTCCCGCCGATTTGGTGATAATGAGGGCAAATCTCAAATCACTTTTACACACAGGTAATAATGTTCGGTTGGGAAGGGATCTGTGAATTTGTCAGCGTGGCGGAGCAGGGGGGCTTTACCCCGGCAGCGCGCAAGCTGGGGGTGTCGGTGGCGCAAGTGAGCCGTCAGGTGGCACAGCTGGAGGACAGGCTGAAGGCCAAGCTGCTGCTGCGCACCACCCGCCAGGTGCGGCTCACCGAGCTTGGCGAGATCTACTATCGCCACTGCCGTCAGTTGCTGGACAACCTCTATGAGGCGGAGCTGGCGGTGGGGCGCCATCAGGCGGTGCCGCAAGGAACGCTGCGCATCACGGCCCCCGTCTCTTACGGCGAGAGCCGCATCGCCCCGCTGGTGAATGACTTTATGGTGCGCTTTCCCCAGCTGGAGGTGACCCTCAACCTCACCAACCAGCTGCTGGATCTGGTGCATGAAGGCTACGATCTGGCGCTGCGCCTCGGTCATCTCAAGGATTCAACGCTGGTGGCACGCAAGCTGGCGCAGCGGGTGCCCTATGTCTGCGCCTCACCGGATTACACCGCCCGCCACGGCATGCCCAACAGCCTCTCCGAGCTCACCCGCCACACCTGTCTGGTGGGCAACAGCGACGAGTGGCACTTCACCCTGGATGGCCGTCCCCACAGCGTGCGGGTGCACGGTCTGCTGCACTGCAACAGCGGCCACGCCCTGCTGGATGCGGCGCTCAAGGGGATCGGCATTATCCAGCTGCCGGACTACTACGTGAGCGACCACCTAGCCCGGGGCGAGCTTATCGAGCTGCTGCCGGAGCTGCGGGCGCCGGCGGAGGGGATCTGGGCCCTCTATCCCCACAACCGCCACCTCTCCCCCAAGGTGCGATTGCTGGTGGACTATCTGGCCGAGCGGCTGAGCGACCCGCACCAACCGGCACTGGTGATGCCGATTGGCTAGGGTATGCGGGGGGTCACTGGAGGCTCGTATAAATAACAGGCTTGCCAATAATCGAGTATCATCCCAGGTCAGATAGCTGGAAGCAGGTCGAGGGGTGAATATGCCAACGCCTGCTCTTAGCGTTTTTAGCCTTTTTTGTATTCAGTAATGAGGAAGTGTATTTATGTCCAGACCCGATATCCGACTGCAGGATTCGCTCGTCGCAGGCTTGATTAACGGTGTGATCAACGGCTTGATTGCACACTGGCATTTCAAGGGGGTCGATGCTGTCCTCTTGTCGGTCAATGCCATTGCCCACGAGCAGACCTCGGTGTGGGGCGAGGCGGTATCCCTGACCTTCGGTCTGGGGATCATACTGTCGCTGATCACCGCCAAGCTGTTCGTCAGCCATCTGCACAAGGCTCGTCCTGCGCTGCAAAGCAGCTTCAATCCTTCGTTCTGGCGCACCATGCTGCCTATCGCGCTTACCCAGTGTGCCGCCCTGTTCGGCTGGTTTGTGGCGCTGGCGGTGATCTGGACCAAATACATGGGGGAGATGACCGTCTCCAGCTTCTGGGCCGCCATCCTGGTGGGCGGATTTGCCTTTGTCATCACCCTGTTTATTGAATATCGCACCAAACAGAATCTGATCTTCAAGAAAGTCAGCCTGCTGGATTGATTCTGTCTCCCCATTTATTTCAGAAAAGGAATAACCCTGATGAGTGATCCGAAGAGCGCGGCAACCGAGCCAACGGCCGCTACCGTGCCTGCCGCACAGGACAAGAGCAAGCAGGCGCGTTCGCTGACGTATGGTATTTTCCTGGCGGTATTTATTCTCTGGATTTACAGCCTGTGGGCCGATCGCGTCACCCCCATGACCGATATGGGCCGGGTAAATGGCGAGGTGATCCGCCTTGCGCCCCAGGTATCCGGTCCGCTTGCCGACATTCATATCGCCAACAACGATGAGGTCACGAAGGGGCAGCTGCTGGTCTCTATCGAGAAGGCCCCCTTCATACTGGAGGAGAAGGCAACCGAGCTCGCGTTGCAGCAGGCAGCTCAGTCTTACCAGGCTGATTCGGCCTCCATCAAGGTTGCGAAGGCCAATGAGGTGTCAGCGCGTGCGGCGGCCAACAATGCCAGAGTGCAGGTGGAGCGTTACCGGGCCCTGCTGAAAAAGGGCACCATCAGCCGCGCGGCCATGGATGACAGCCTGACCCAGCTGCAAACAGCCGAGGCCAATCTGGCGCAAACCGTTTCTGCGCTGGAAAAGGCCCGTTTTGAGGTGGGCCCGCGTGGTGAAGAGAACCCCGAGATTCAGGCAGTGCTCAACAAGCGTGCCCAGGCCCGCCTCAATCTCGAACACACCGAGCTGAAGGCACCCGCCAATGGCGTCATCACCAATCTGGCGCTGGCCAAAGGCAACTATGCCAGCGCCGGCCAGCCGCTGTTGACCTTCATCAATACCGATAAGCTCTGGCTGACCGCCATGGTGCGGGAGAACTCGCTGGCCTATTTGAAGCGGGATGACGCCGTCAAGGTGGTATTTGATGCTTATCCGGGTCAGGTCTTCACCGGCAAGATCACTTCCATCGGCTTTGGCAGCAGTGGCAATGGCAGCTTGCAGGCCAATGCCGGCACCGGGTTGCTGGACTCCCCTACCTCCCAGCCGAGTGCCCAGCGTTTCCCGGTCAATATCCAGTTTGATGATCTTCCGCCCGGCGTGAACCCGCGCTTTGGTGGTCGTGCTGTCGTCGCCTTCTACCCGGGAGAGTCCTATCTGGGTGAGCGGCTGGCCGACATCTGGATATGGGCATGGAGCTACATAAGTTATGTTTCATAGTTCTGCCAACGCCCTGCTGCGGGTAGCGCTGTTTCCGGTGCTACTGCTGTTTTGGCAATTTGTGTTTGGTACGGATTTGCCGCTGCTGGCGCCAGCCATGTGCGCGGTATTTCTCACCACCACTCACAATCCGCCGCCGCTCATCATGGTGTTTCTGATGGCTGGGGTCTTGTATCTGACCTCCTGGGTACAGGCATGGTTGGCAACCTTGTTGCTCGATTACCCCCATGTCTATTACCTCGCGTTGTTGGGCGTCTTCTACTGGTGCATGGATCGCACCCGGAAAAACGCGCAGGACCTGATAGCAATCCTGCTTATCGTGGCGACGGCCATGATTGCGGTGTTCGTCAAACAGAAGGGGATTTCGGTCGACCAGATACCGCCGGCGTTGCTTAAGAACATCTTCGTGGCAGGTTTTACCGCGTATCTGGCCTATTTCATCTTCCCCGGTGGCGAGCCGTTGACCGATGCCAGCAGTGCAGCGGCGAGTGCAGGCAAGACGCCTCATCAGGATTGGCACACTCTGTTCAAGGCGGTGCTGGTGCTGACTACTCTCTGTGTCGGCATCACTCTCGATCTGGAGCAGAGCACCATCATTGCCATCGTGGTCGCGCTGATTATCAAGGATCCCAATCCGGCGCTGGGGCACGACTACGGTATCCGGCGGTTGCTGACCACCTATGCCAGCGTGCTCTACTCGGTGCCGCCCCTGATCATGTGCGTGTTTCAAACCAACCTGATTGGCCAGCTGGGGGTCACTCTGGTGTGCGCCCTGCTGATGGGGATCCATGCGGTCGAGAAAAAGGCCAGCTACAACTCGATCCAGCTGCTCTATTCAAGCTATGTCGTGCTGGTGTTCTACGCGATCACCTCTACCAGCATCGATGCGCTGAGCGATGGCATGATCCGCTTTGGCTCGGTGATGCTGGCGGTGATCCTGGGGGTAATGGCACTGATCATCATGCAGCCCAGGTCGCCTGCCGAGGCTGCAGTGCAGCGAGCCGACCACCACCCCGACTAAGAAGCTGCCTCTATCACTTCTGCCGTCGTCATACAAAAGAGCCCTTGAGAAATCAGGGACTCTTTTTATTGGCAAGCGAGGGTTAATCGATCACTCGATGTGATGGATCTGATTGTATGACTGTAAATGGCTATAAAAATCATAGGCATGATGTAATTTTTCTTATTTTTTAAGAAACACTATCCAGGCCATGATGATAGCCCCGGTTTATGGTTAACCATCCCCAAAGGGATTCCTGATTTGTAGCTGGTCAGGATCTGCTCGAGCTCGTCATCGGAGAGTGCCTTGTAGTCGATTCGCCTGACATCTGGAACGTCGTGCCCTTCGGGAACCAGCTGTAATGCCCCTACGCTACCCTGGCCAATGCAACTGAGCAGATCGAAGGGCTGGGTTGATGCCGCTTGATGGCGTGCTACAGCCCTGTACCTCACCTCCGGATTATCTGGCAGCAAGTTATCGAAGACGTTATAGGCTTCATCGCCCCGTTAGGGCTGATGGCGCAATGGCATGGAAAGTGAGATGGGGCTGCTGCGCGGTACTCCAGATTGGAAAGCGCACGCAGCGCCAGAATAGCCCGGATCTCTGACAGCTCGACCTGATAGCGCAACATGCTGATGCCATTGCCAGACGTTTCCTTGACCCGAAGGCATGCCATCAAGAGCGGCACCCCATGTTGCTTTATGAGTCTGAAATCAATAAAACCCGGCTGAATTTATGAGAGAATCTTGAGCAATATTGTCCCCCGACCGGAAGAGTGCTCATGGCCGAGATCAACAAAGCAACCCTCACCGAAGCCGACATCATCTCGAAATACCTGCTGCCTGCTATCAAGGCTGCGGGGTGGGATGACCTGACCCAGGTTCGCCAAGAGGTGAAGCTGCGGGATGGCAAGGTGGTGGTGCGCGGCCAGATGGCGGCACGCAAGAAGGTCAAATCGGCCGATATCGTGCTCTATCACAAGATGGGCTTGCCACTGGCAGTGATCGAGGCCAAAGCCAACAAGCATGAGATTGGCAAGGGGATGCAACAGGGGCTCGATTATGCCCGTCTGCTGGATGTGCCCTTCGTATTTGCCAGCAATGGCGATGGCTTCGTATTTCATGACAAGACCAATCCGGCCAAGCTGGAATCCGAGATCGCGCTGGAGGACTTCCCCAGCCCCGGCCAGCTTTGGGACAAACTCTGCACCTGGAAGGGTTACTCTCAGGCCCAGTTGCCTGTCATCAGTCAGGACTACTACTCCGATGGCAGTGACAAAACTCCCCGCTATTACCAGCTGCAGGCCATCAACAAGACCGTAGAAGCCATCTTGAAAGGTGAGGATCGGGTATTGCTGGTGATGGCCACCGGCACCGGCAAGACCTACACCGCATTCCAGATCATCTGGCGTTTGTGGAAGGCGGGCGCCAAGCAGCGCATCCTGTTTCTGGCCGATCGCAACATTCTGGTGGATCAGACCAAGGTCAATGACTTCCAGCCTTTTGGCCCGGCCATGACCAAGGTCACCGGGCGCACTGTCGATCCCGCCTATGAGATCCACCTTGCCCTCTATCAGGCGCTCACCGGGCCGGAAGAGTCGCAGAAAGCCTTTAAGCAGGTCTCTCCTGACTTCTTCGACCTGATCGTGGTGGATGAGTGCCATCGGGGCAGTGCCGCCGAAGACAGCGCCTGGCGCGAGATACTCGAATACTTCTCATCGGCCACCCAGATTGGTCTCACTGCCACGCCCAAAGAGACCGAAACCGTCTCCAGCACCGATTACTTCGGTGACCCTGTTTATACCTACTCCCTCAAAGAGGGGATCGAAGATGGTTTTCTTGCCCCCTACAAGGTGGTGCGGGTCGATATCGATGTCGATCTGCAGGGGTGGCGCCCAACCAAAGGGCAGATGGACAAACAGGGCAACCTGATTGAAGACCGCATCTATAACCAGAAGGATTTCGACCGCACCCTGGTGATCGACGAACGCACCCAGCTGGTGGCCGAGACCATCACCAACTATCTCAAGAAAACCGACCCGATGGCCAAGACCATTGTGTTCTGCAACGACATCGATCATGCCGACCGGATGCGCCGGGCCTTGGTCAACCTCAACCCGGAACAGATGGCCAAGGATGAGCGCTATGTGATGAAAATCACCGGCGATGATGACCTTGGCAAGGCCCAGCTCGACAACTTCATCAACCCGAAAAAGCCCTATCCGGTTATAGCCACCACTTCCGAGCTGATGACCACCGGCGTTGATGCCAAAACCTGCAAGCTGGTGGTGCTGGACCAAAACATCCAGTCCATGACCAAGTTCAAGCAGATCATCGGCCGTGGCACCCGCATTGACGACAAGTACGGCAAGCTCTGGTTTACCATTCTCGATTTCAAGAAGGCCACCGAGCTGTTTGCCGATCCCCGTTTCGACGGCGAACCGGAGCGCGTCATGGTGATCAAACCGGCAGACATCAACAACCCCGATGATGGCTTGGGCGATATCATCGGCGATGCCGATCCGCTGCCAACCGATGAACCCGGCGACCATGACGATCCGTTTGCCCCCAGGGTCGATGAACAATCCGGCAGCTACACAACCGGCAGTGACGGTGGCCACAGTGGCGCAGGGAGTCAGGGCGCAGGGGGGCAGGGCACAGGCCCGCTGGGTGGCCCCGAGCCCGGGGTCAGCAAGTATTATGTCAACGGTGTGGCGGTCAGCGTCATCGCCGAGCGGGTGCAGTATTACGATGCCGATGGCAAGTTGGTGACCGAATCCTTCAAGGACTACACCAAAAAGACTTTGCTCAAGGAGTTTGCCACCCTCGATGCCTTCACCAAACGCTGGCAAGCAGCCGAGCGCAAGCAAGCCATCATGGATGAATTGGCGCAGGCGGGCGTGCTGTGGGAGGTGTTGGAGCAGGAAGTGGGTAAGGAGCTCGACCCGTTCGACCTTATCTGCCATGTGGTATACGATCAGCCGCCACTGACCCGCCGCGAGCGGGCCAACAACGTCAAAAAGCGCAACTACTTCACCAAGTACAACGACACCGCCCAGCAGGTATTAACCCGCCTGCTCGACAAGTATGCCGATCAGGGGGTGACCGAGATTGAGACCAAGGATGCGCTAAAAGTGGCCCCCTTTACCGAGTTGGGGCGGCCGCTGGAGTTGGCCAAGAAGGGGTTTGGTGGCCCCAAACAGTTCGAGCAGGCCATCACCGAACTGGAGCAAGAGATCTATCGCCACACCGATCGTGAGCAGCAGAGCGCCTGACGCCAGGGCTGCAACAGCACCACAGTGCGGCCATGGCAATCATGGCCGCTTGTTTTATCGATACTCCTGACGCATTCGCCCCTGTATTCGTCACCATTTTTGTAAAAAGCAGAGAATCCCATGTCATCCATCAGCTCAGTTATCAAATCCATTCAGGACATCATGCGCAAGGACGCCGGTATCGACGGCGATGCCCAGCGCCTCGGCCAGCTCTCCTGGCTGCTGTTTTTGAAAGTGTTCGACGCCCAGGAAGAGGAGCTGGAGTTTGAGCAGGATAACTACCGCTGCCCCATCCCCGAGCGCTTCCTGTGGCGCAACTGGGCGGCCGATAGCGAAGGGCTGACTGGCGATGCCCTGCTCGATTTCGTCAACAACGATCTGTTCGACAGCCTGAAAAATCAGCCTGCCAATATCAGTCTCAACCCCCGTGGCTATGTGGTGAAAGAGGCGTTCTCTGATGCCTTCAACTACATGAAGAACGGCACCCTGCTTAAGCAGGTGATCAACAAGCTAAACGAGATCGACTTTACCGACAGCAGCGAGCGCCACCTGTTTGGCGACATCTACGAGCAGATCCTGCGCGACCTGCAAAGCGCCGGTAACGCGGGCGAGTTCTACACCCCCCGCGCCGTCACCCGCTTTATGGTCAACCGCATAGACCCCAAACTCGGCGAGCGGATCATGGACCCGGCCTGCGGTACCGGCGGCTTTCTCGCCTGCGCCTTCGACCATGTCAAAGAGCACTATGTCGAGACCGCTGCCGACCATCAGACCCTGCAGCAGCAGATCCTGGGGGTTGAGAAGAAGCAGCTGCCGCACCTCCTTTGCACCACCAATATGCTGCTGCACGGCATCGAGGTGCCGGTGCAGATCCGCCACGGCAACACCCTCGACAAACCGCTGTCGAGCTGGGACAGCGATATCGATGTGATCCTCACCAACCCGCCCTTTGGCGGCACCGAAGAGGATGGCATCGAGCAGAACTTCCCGGCCGATCTCCGTACCCGCGAAACTGCCGACCTGTTCCTGCAGCTGATTATCGAAGTCCTTGCCCCGGCAACAAATGGCAAGGGCGGTCGCGCCGCCGTGGTGCTGCCCGATGGCACCCTGTTTGGCGAAGGGGTCAAAACCAAGATCAAGCAACTGCTCACTGCTGAGTGCAACCTGCACACCATAGTGCGGCTGCCCAACGGCGTGTTTGCCCCCTATACCGGCATCAAGACCAATATCCTCTTCTTCACCAAGGGCCAGCCCACCAAGGATGTCTGGTTCTACGAGCACCCCTATCCGGCTGGGGTGAAGAGCTACAGCAAGACCAAACCGATGAAGTTCGAGGAGTTTGAGGCCGAGATTGCCTGGTGGGGCGATGAGGCGGACGGCTTTGCTGCCCGGGTTGAGAACAAACAAGCCTGGAAGGTCAGCATTGAGACCATTATCGAGCGTAACTTTAACCTCGATATCAAAAACCCCCATGTCGGCGAGCAGATAAGCCACGATCCTGATGAGCTGTTGGAACGCTATGCCAAAGAGCAGGCAGAAATCCAGACCCTGCGTGACCAGCTAAAAGCCATTCTGGGTGATGCCTTGGGCAAGAACGGGGCAGATCAACGCCATGAATGAGACCACTCAACAGATCGCCATCTTCGAGGGGGAGAGCGGCGAGATCACCGTCACCCTGCAACAGGAGACCGTCTGGCTCAATCAGGCCCAACTGGCCCAGCTGTTTGCCAAAAACAAACGCACCATCTCCGAGCATATTCGCAACCTGTTTAAAGAGGGCGAGCTGGAAGAGAGTGCAGTTGTCCGGAATTTCCGGACAACTGCCAGCGATGGTAAAAGCTACGATACCCAACACTACAACCTCGACGTCATCATCTCGGTCGGCTATCGGGTCAAATCACCGCAAGGGGTGCGCTTTCGTCAGTGGGCCACCCGGCTGTTAAAAGAGCACCTGTTCAACGGCTACACCCTCAACCAGCAGCGCTTTGAGCAAAATGCCCGCGAACTGGAAGCTGCACTGGCACTGGTGCGCAAGGCGGCCCGTGGCGATGGGCTCAGCCTCGCCTGTGGCCGTGGTCTGGTGGAGATCATCAGCCGCTATACCCAAACCTTTCTCTGGCTACAGCGTTATGACGAAGGGCTGCTGACCGAGCCGACAGGCACCGAGGGCGGCATCTTGCTGGCCCCCGAGCAAGCCATGCAGGCGCTCGGTGAGCTAAAAGCCCAACTGATGGCGCGCGGTGAAGCGACCGAGCTGTTCGCCCGTCCACGCGGCGACGGACTGGCCGCCTTACTGGGTAATCTTGCGCAAAGCGTATTTGGCCAGAGCGCCTACCCCACAGTGCAGAGCAAGGCCGCCCACCTGCTCTATTTTGTGGTGAAAAACCACCCCTTTACCGATGGCAACAAGCGCAGCGCCGCCTTCTTGTTTGTCGATTTTCTCTATCGCAATCAGGCGCTCTGGCTGGCAAGTGGCGAGCCTATCATCAACGACAGCGGGCTGGCGGCACTGACCCTGTTGGTGGCCGAGTCGGCCCCGGCACAAAAAGAGACCCTGATCCGCCTGATCATCAATATGCTGACCCCGGCAATCGCTGCGACTGACTTTGGAACAACCCCATGAACCATCTCGATACCCTGATCACCGACCATCTGGATCTCTGGAGTGCGGCGGTGCGCCCGAAAAGCAGTGCCGGACGCGGCAGCAACAGCAAGCTGGAGCTCACCGGTATCAAAAAGCTGCGCGAGCTGATTTTGGAGCTGGCCGTGCGCGGCAAACTGGTGCCGCAAGACCCCAGCGATGAACCCGCCTCCGTGCTGCTGGAACGAATTGCCGCCGAAAAAACGCGGTTGGTGAAAGAGGGCAAGATTAAAAAGCCCAAGGCACTGCCGGAAATTGCTGAGGAAGATAAGCCATTCGAACTGCCGGAAGGATGGGAGTGGGCTCGTTTTGATGAAATCATCAACCAAGAATATCCAATAAGCTATGGAGTGTTGGTCCCTGGTGAATCAGAAGAAGGTGGCGTGCCATTTGTAAGAATAAGTGATATCGCTATAGATAATCCTCCATCGTTGCCAGAAAAAAATATTAGTAAATCAGTTGATGCTAATTACGCAAGAACCCGCCTCAACGGGGGAGAAATTCTTATGGCCGTAGTTGGTTCAATTGGAAAGCTTGGGGTGGTGCCTGATAGCTGGAGAGGCGCAAATATTGCACGCGCACTTTGCAGAATCGTTCCTGTCAGAGAAGTGTCTAAAAATTATATTTTGCATCTTCTAAAAAGTGAGTTTATGCAAAATAACTTCAAGGGTGATACGCGGACTCTGGCACAACCTACATTAAATGTAGGTCTTATTAAAAATTCGGTTACACCAATACCACCGTTTAAGGCCCAACAACGTATCGAAGCCAAAGTTGATCAGTTAATGGCCCTCTGCGACCAGTTGGAGCAGCAAAGCGAGGCGCAACTGGCGGCGCACCATACTCTGGTGGCAGCCCTGCTGGCGACCCTGAGCGACTCCGGCGATGCAGAGGAGCTGGCGCAAAACTGGGCTCGGCTAAGCACTCACTTCGATACCCTCTTTACCACCGAGGCCAGCATTGACGCCCTGAAACAGACCATCCTGCAACTGGCGGTGATGGGCAAGCTGGTACCGCAAGATCCGAGCGATGAACCGGCCTCCGTGCTGCTGGAACGTATTGCCGCCGAAAAAGCGCAGCTGGTCAAAGAGAAGAAAATTAAAAAAGAGAAACCGCTACCTGCGATAAGCGAAGACGAAAAGCCTTTTGAGCTACCGCAGGGATGGGCGTGGTGTCGCTTTGAAGATATTGTTGATATCCAAAGCGGGATAACAAAAGGCCGGAAATTAACAAATAGGGTATTAACTACAGTGCCTTATTTAAGTGTTGCCAACGTTCAACGTGGGTATGTTGATGTGACAGGTATTAAGTCAGTTGAGCTTCCTATTGATGAGGTCGAAAAATATCAGGTTTTGACAGGTGATCTTCTGATTACTGAAGGAGGTGACTGGGATAAGGTTGGTCGTACAGCCATTTGGGCAGATGAAATGCCATATGTCGCACACCAGAACCATGTATTTAAGGCTAGAAAGTTTCTTCAAGAACAGGATGAGTCTTGGTTAGAGATGTTCCTGAATGGGCCTTCAGCTAGAGATTATTTTGCTGGTTCAAGCAAACAAACGACTAATTTAGCATCGATCAATAAAACACAATTACGTGGTTGCCTAATTGCCATCCCACCCAAAAATGAAAAAAGTTGTATTGTTGCCAAAGTGGATGAACTCATGGCCCTTTGTGACCAACTTAAATCCCGCCTGCAAACCAGCCAGCAGACCCAGCTTGCCCTGGCCGAGTCGCTGGTGGAAGATGCCCTGGTCTGATAAGCCCCCTGCTGATCTTCGTCCGATGATAAGAGGTATTGATGATGAAACCCGGTCGTAACGATCCTTGTCCCTGTGGCAGCGGTAATAAATTTAAACGTTGTTGTATGAGCCGCGAGGGCAAGCTGCATGCCGACGTGCAGGATGAGGTCGCAACCATATTGGCCATGAACCCCAATCTGAGCCTGGATGAACTCAATGTGGCGTTACAGCACAAAATGGCGGAGCGTAATAATCAACCGCATCCCGATTTTTGTGGGGTGACGCCCACCCAAATGGCCAATTGGCTGTATGCCCCGTTCGATCAATTACAGTGGCTCACCATCAGCACCCCAGACAATCTTGCTGCCAGCCCGGTGATGCGCTATCTGGGCCTGATGCTTGATGAGGCCATGGCGCAAGAGGGGTCATTCAACGCCACCAGCAAAGGCAACTTGCCGATGAAATTGGTCAAACAGGCCGGTGCGCTATTGCCGGAATTTGCCGTGGCGCAATGCGGGTGTGACTTCGGTATTTGTGAGTTTGAGGGGCGCAACGAAGACAACTTTAATGCCCTGCACTACACCAGAGTGTTAGCCGAACTCAGCGGCATTATTTATCGCCGCAGCGGTCGCTATCATGTGAAAAAAACCGCGCAAAAACAGTATCAGGCGGCCGGGATACAGGCCTTCTTTAAACCTATGCTGGCGGCTGCTGTCAGCCAATATAACTGGGCCTATCTTGACGGCTATTCCCCCGAGGTCGATGTGCGTACGTTTTGGGTGTTTATGCTGTGGCGCCTGCAACAACACCACAGTGTCGCCGAGTTGGTGCAAGAGGTGTTGACGGCGTTCCCCGATGTGCTATCGGCCATCCCGACCAACCATTACTTTTCGCCGGAACAAACCTTATCCATGATCATCGAGTCACGGTTTATTGAGCGGTTCTTACAATACTGGGGATTTGTGACGGTTGACCCGAGGCGTTATAGCAACGCGGGGCCGGTCGCCCGAAAGGTTGCGATCCAACCTTTATTTGACCACACCTTTCAATTCACTCTTAACCGATAACAAGGTCATCGTGAGCGAATATCAATACTACAAATTTGAGCGTGTGGACGGGCCGCTGGCCCCTCACGCCCGCCAGGCACTCCGCGCCATCTCGAGTCGCGCCGAGATTAGCGCGACCACTTTTCAGGTCTATTACACCTACGGTGACTTGAAGGCTGACCCTGCCGAGCTGATGTTGAACTATTTCGATATCGGTTTTTACTATGCCGATTGGGGCTCCATTGATGCTTATCTCAAGCTGCCTGCCGGGACGATCCCCGATGCGTTACTTGGTGTTTCGCGCTATGGCCTGCAGGTAGAGGAAAGCGATGAATGGCAATTGCTGACTTTTTCCATCGAAGAGTACGGCGAATATTTTGACGATGAACAGGCGGACGACTTTTTCCAACATTTAGCCGCTTTGCGCACTGCCTTGATTCAGGGTGATTGGCGTCTTGTCTATTTGATGTGGCTGAAAGAGTGCGAGTTTAATGAAGATATTGACCGGGTACCTTTAATTCATTTCGATTTTGAGCGCCTCAGTGAAGAGGTGCAGGCTTTTGCCACCCTTTATGATATTCCCCTGGCCTGGGTTAACGCACTGGCGCTGGTGCTGAAGGCACACCCCAGTCACCCTGCCAGACAGGCCGAGTTGCAGTTTGATGGCTGGTTCCATCAGCTCACTGACGCGGAGAAAAAGGCGCTATTACGCACGCTGTTTGAGCAAGGCCAGTTAACCCGTCATCAAGCCTTGGCGATGACGCATAAAGACGCGACCAACCATGACCCGGCCTATCACTATTGGTTAACTCCCGACCTGATCACGCCTTACATTGAACAAGCGCAACGCCAGTTGCAGCACGCGCAAGCCGAGGCGCGCGCAAAGAAAATGGCGCTTGAAAAAGCGGAAAAAGAGAAAGCATTGACGGCTATCTACCATCAGCGTGAACACGCCTGGCAACAGGCACAAGAACAGGCGGATCGCGCGTGCGCCAGTGGCTACGATGCGGCATCACGCTATGTGCATCAGTTGTGGGAAGCCTATCAGCTCAAAGGCGATAGCCCCGCGTTTGCCCAGCGCTTTGAGCGATTTGTGGTGGTGAACAATAGCCGTAAAGCACTGTTAACCCGGCTGAAAGATCTCCTGTAGGGGGTCTCCGGTTACCCAACATGAACCTGCGTTGTTGAGTTATGTTCCCCGCCGCCATGGTGTGCGCCTCAACACGCCCCTTTGCTGCGAACGGGGGGCCATCATCCTCGAACCAAACAAGCCGGCGCAGCATGTCGGTTGTCACCGACATTCGCCCCTCTATGTGACCGGGAAGATGAAAAAAGCCCGGTATCACCCCTGCGATTCACAAGGTAATACCGGGCCTTCAAGAGCTGCCGGGGCAAGCAAAAAAACTATTCGATGTTCTGAATTTGCTCGCGCATCTGCTCGATAAGGACCTTCAGCTCGACGGCGGACTGGGTCACTTCGGCGTTGATGGACTTGGAACCGAGGGTGTTCGACTCACGGTTGAACTCCTGCATCATAAAGTCGAGACGACGGCCACAGGCGCCACCCTTCTTCATGATCTTGTTGGTCTCGCTGATGTGCATCTCCAGACGATCCAGCTCTTCGGCCACGTCGATCTTCTGGGCCAGCATGACGATCTCCTGCTCGATGCGGGCCGGATCCAGCTCCACCTTGGCTTCGGCCAGCCGGTCGGTGAGCTTCTGGCGCTGCCACTCGATGATCTGCGGCAGATGGACGCGCACCTTCTTCACTTCCACCTGAATACCGGCCAGACGCTGTTCGATCAGCGCTTTGAGGTTGGCCCCTTCGCTGGCGCGGGAGGCGAGGAAATCTTCCATGGTCTGGTCAAACCCGCCGAGCAGCTCGGTGGCGACCGCGTCCATGTCCTGTTCGGCGGCAGCCATGACACCCGGCCAGCGCAGTACATCGACCGGATTGAGCTGGCCCTGGCCCGCCTCTTTCATTACCCAGTTGGCGCTGTCGATGATGAGCCTAGCCAGCTCTTCATTGATGTGCAGCTGGCTGGCTGCGGCTTGCGCGGCCTCGAAGCGCAGGTTGCACTCCACCTTGCCGCGTTGCAGCTTGGCGCGAAAGCGCTCACGCAGAACCGGTTCCAGGCTGCGCAGTTGCTCCGGCAGGCGAATGTAGGTTTCCAGATAGCGCTGGTTGACCGAACGAATTTCCCAAACGGCTGTGCCCCAGTCGCCCTTGAATTCCTTGCGGGCGTAGGCGGTCATGCTGTGAATCATTGATTGTTCCGGGCTTGATGAAGTGTGCGGCCAGTATACTCAGCCCGGCCCTGCTCGTCAGCCGATGCCGTGGTTTTAGCGGCTGATATTTGGGGCGGGATCACTTATAATCCCCCGCCAATTTGAGCCAGCCCAGAGGTCCGTTCCATGTCACGTCCCAGCGATCGCAGTGCCGAGCAACTTCGCCCGGTTACCATTACCCGCAATTTCACCAAACATGCAGAAGGCTCAGTGCTGGTGGAGTTCGGTAACACTCGCGTGCTCTGCACTGCCAGCGTTGACACCAGCGTGCCGCGTTTCCTGAAAGGGAAGAATCAGGGCTGGGTGACTGCCGAATACGGCATGCTGCCGCGCTCCACTCACTCCCGGATGAACCGTGAAGCGGCCTCCGGCAAGCAGAGTGGCCGTACTCTGGAGATCTCCCGTCTGATCGCCCGCTCCCTGCGCGCGGCGGTAGACCTCACTGCGCTGGGTGAGCACTCCATCACAGTTGACTGTGACGTGCTGCAGGCCGATGGCGGCACCCGCACCGCCGCCATTACCGGTGCCTGCGTGGCGCTGGTGGATGCCCTGAATTGGATGGTCGAGAAGGGCATGATCAAGCAGAGCCCGCTCAAGCAGATGATCGCCGCCGTCTCCGTTGGCATGTATCAGGGCGAAGCCATCTGCGATCTGGAGTACATCGAAGACTCCGCCGCCGAGACCGACATGAACGTGGTGATGACCGAAGATGGTCGCATCATCGAGGTGCAGGGCACTGCGGAGGCCGAACCCTTCACCCATGAAGAGCTGCTGGAGATGCTGGCGCTCGCCAAGGGCGGCATCGCCGAGATCATTGGGCTGCAGAAGCAGTCGCTCTCCTGATTTCTGTTTTGAAAAACGCGGCATTGACCGCGTTTTTTTATACCCCCACACCAGTAAACGACAAGCCAAGCAAGGAGCCAGAATGAAAGCCTACCAGCGTCAATTTATCGAGTTCGCCCTGGAGAAGCAGGTCCTCAAATTCGGTGAATTTACCCTGAAATCCGGTCGTAAAAGCCCCTACTTCTTCAACGCCGGTCTGTTCAACAGCGGCCGCGATCTGGCCCGTCTCGGCCGCTTCTATGCCGCCGCCCTGATGGATGCCGGTATCGAGTTCGATGTGCTGTTTGGCCCGGCCTACAAGGGGATCCCCATCGCCTCCGCCACCGCGGTGCAGCTGGTGGAGCAGCACGATGTGGACGTGCCCTGGTGCTTCAACCGCAAGGAGGCCAAGGATCACGGCGAGGGTGGCAATCTGGTGGGCAGCCCGCTCAAGGGGCGGATCATGCTGGTGGACGACGTCATCACCGCCGGCACTGCCATCCGCGAATCCATGGATCTGATCCAGGCCAACGGCGCCTCGCTGGCAGGTGTGCTGATCGCCCTGGACCGTCAGGAGAAGGGCAAGGGCGAGCTCTCCGCCATTCAGGAGGTGGAGCGTGACTACGGCGCCCACATCATCGCCATCATCCAGATGAGCGATCTCATCGCCTATCTGGAAGAGAAGCAGGCCGAACAGCCGGAGCTGGCGGCGCAACTGGCGGCCATGAAGGCTTACCGCGCCCAGTACGGTATCTGACGACCCGGTTGCCCCCTCATCCCCGGCCCTTCTCCCGCGAGGGGAGAAGGGGGCAGATCGGCATGCTGTCGATCGCGTCAACAGCGCCCAAAGGTGCCGTTTTTTTATCTGCAAAAAGTGGATCAAGTGGCTTGAGCTTACCCTTACAGTAAAGGTTAGGGTTTGCCCGTCGGCGTTTTGTGGTGCCGACGGGTTCCGGGGAGGAACAACATGACCGCTCATCTTCAATCACCCATTTATCTGCAGTTGCCGCTCAGCGGCATGAGCTGCGCCAACTGTGCCAGCCGCATCGCGGCCAGTCTCAACAAACTCGACGGGGTATCGGCCACCGTCAACTTCGCGCTGGAGCAGGCCGCCATCGAGCTGACCAGTCCCGATCGCCTGCCTGTGGTGCTCGACAGTATCAAGAGTCAGGGTTACGACTACGGCAGCGAGACCATTCAGTTTCAGATCACCGGCATGAGTTGCGCCGGTTGCTCGGCCCGCCTGAACAAGATGCTGGCGGCGCTGCCTGGCGTTATCTCCGCCGAGGTCAACTTCTCCATCGAACAGGCCCGGATCGTGCTGGTACCCGGGATGCAGACCCCGGCCGCTTTGCGCGAGCAGATCGAAGCGCTCGGCTTCGGCGCCCAGCTGGCACAAGGTTCCGCCAGCGGCCGCCGCCAGCAGTTGCTGGAGCGGGAAGCGCAGGAGGCCGCCACAGCCCGTCAGGCGCAAACCCGGGTCATCGTCTCGGCTTTGCTCACCTTGCCGCTGCTGGTGGGGATGCTGGCCATGGCCGGGTTGTTCCCCTGGCATCTGCCCGTCTGGCTGGAGCTGCTGCTCGCCACCCCGGTGCAGTTCTGGATTGGTGCCCGTTTCTATCGCGGTGCCTGGCTCGCCATCAAGAACCGCGCCGCCAATATGGATGTGCTGGTGGCTACCGGTACCAGTGCGGCCTACTTCTATAGCCTCTATCTGCTGCTGACGTTGGGGATGGCCGCCAGCGGCAAGCTCTACTTCGAGGCGAGCGCCATCATCATTACCCTGATCTCCCTCGGCAAGTTGCTGGAAGCGCGCGCCCGCCGCAGCACCCAGTCCGCCATTCGCGAACTGATGGCGCTGCGGCCGGAAACTGCCACCGTCTGGCGTGGCGAGAGCTGGCAGAGTGTCGCCATCGACGAGGTGCTGCGCGGTGATCGGCTGCGGGTGCTGGTGGGGGAACGGGTGCCAGTGGATGGCAAGATCGTGAGCGGCGCCAGCGAGCTGGACGAGTCGATCCTCACCGGCGAGAGCCTGCCGGTACCGCGCGACGAGGGCGACAAGGTGCTGGGGGGGGCCATCAACCGTTCCGGCGTACTGGAGATCGAAGCCACTACCGTGGGGGAGGATTCCAGCCTCAGCAAGATCATCGCCCTGGTGGAGAGCGCCCAGATGGGCAAGGCCCCGCTACAACAGCTGGTGGACAAGGTCTCTGCCGTGTTCGTGCCGGTGGTGATGGCCATCGCCCTGCTCACTCTGTTGGTGTGGTATGCCATCAGCAACGACTTCGGTCAGGCGCTGCTGGCGGCGGTAGCGGTGCTGGTGATCGCCTGTCCCTGTGCGCTGGGGCTGGCAACGCCTGCTGCCATCGTCACCGGTACCGGAGTGGCGGCGCGCCACGGCATTCTGATCAAGGATGTGGATACCCTGCAAAAGGCCCACGCCATCAAGGCGCTTATCTTCGACAAGACCGGCACCCTCACTCAGGGAAAGCCTGTGCTGGCCAGCTGGAGCGGCACAGCCGAGCAGCTTCGTCTCGCCGCCGCCCTGCAGCAGGCGAGCGAACACCCGCTGGCGCTGGCCATGCGCGAGGCGGTCGGCAAGGAGGCGATACTGCCCCAGCCGGAGGCGGTCGAGGTGCGGGTCGGTGCCGGTATTGTCGGCCAGGTCGCCGGTCACACGGTCGCCATCGGCAATGGCTCCCTGCTGGCCCAGCTCGGTATTGAGCCGCCGCAACAGGATGAACAAGCCGCCGATGGCGCGACCCGGGTCTGGGTTGCCATCGACGGTGCTGTGGCTGGTATCGCCGCACTGGCCGATACCCTGCGCCCCGAGAGCCCGGAGGCCATTGCCACCCTGCGCCAGCGCGGTATCGCCAGTTGGCTGGTGAGCGGTGACGCGCCGGCCCCCGTGGCCCATATTGCCGCCAAGCTGGGGCTGGACGGGGCCTTTGACTCCGTGCTGCCAGCGGGCAAGGTGGAGAAAGTGGAGGCGCTGCGGGCGCAAACTCGCGGGCTGGTGGCCATGGTAGGGGACGGGGTGAACGATGCCCCGGCACTGGCGGCGGCGGACGTCGGCATCGCCATGGGCTCCGGTTCCGATGTGGCGATGGAGACCGCTTCCATCACCCTGATGCGCTCTGATCCGCGGCTGGTGGCCGATGCCATCGATATCTCGGCGGCCACCTGGCGCACCATCCAGCAGAATCTGTTCTGGGCGTTCGTGTTCAACATCATCGGCATTCCGCTGGCGGCACTGGGCTACCTCAGCCCCGAGTTGGCGGGGGCGGCCATGGCCCTGAGCAGCATTACCGTTTTGAGCAATTCCCTGTTATTGAAACGTTGGCAGCCCAGGGCGGCGCACGGGCCAGCGTCCAACCCGATCAGTAAGGAGGCATAAATGAACATCAGCAAGGTTGCCAAGGCCACGGGGCTGACCGCCAAGACCATCCGTTATTACGAGAGCATCGGCCTCATCACAGCCCCGGTACGCAGCGATAACGGCTACCGCAGTTATACCGATGCAGCGCTGCGCGAGCTGCATTTCGTCAAGCGGGCGCGGGAGACCGGCTTCAATCTGGAGGAGTGTCAGGAGTTGCTGGCGCTCTATCGGGATGAACACAGAACCAGCGCCCAGGTGAAGAAGCTGGCGCAGGAGAAGATCGTCGATTTGCGGGCCCGGATCGCCGGCTTGCAAGCCATGCTCAGCTCGCTGGAAGGGCTGGTCTGCTGCTGCCACGGGGATGACAATCCCGAGTGCCCGATCCTCGACAAGCTGGAGAAGGGGTGAGTAAAGACTCACCATTGAGCGCAGGATATAACGCCGCTGATTGATTAACTTCTTAATAAAAGGCGCTTTATTGTTGCGGGTCAGGGGGTAATGGTAGACTGCTCGGCTCTTGTACAGGAGTACTCAGTTGACCCAGAGTGTGACACGCCAGGTTAAGCAGGCCATCATGGCCCAGCTCTATACCCATGCATCGTTCAGTCTCCCCTGTTTGGGTGTGTTGGCATTGGGCTGGAGCCTGCTGTTTCACGACTATCTGCCCGCTATCGAAGCGCTCGGTTGGCTGGCAGGCACTTTCCTGTGGCTGCTGGGGCGGGGCTGGCATCTGCGCTGGCGCCGAGCCCGCCTGCACCAGACTCCGTTGCCGGTGCTGGAGCGGGAGCTCTTTATCGGAGCCACCATCACTTCCATCATCTGGGCCCTCGGGGTGCTGCTCTATATGGACAAGCTGCCCGATACCTACCGGGCCGCCATGATGATGCTCTCCAGCCTCATTCTTACCGGCAGCGCCATCATGCTGTTTGGCAGCCGCCGCACCCTCTATGGTTCCGCCCTGCCGCTGGGCATGGCGATGCTGTTCGAGCTGGGCAATGGCAACGAGCAGGAGCGGATCGTCTCCTGCATGCTGGCGGGCTATCTGTTTGTCTTTCTGCCCACCTTGTTGCGCCGGATGCGGCGGGATCAGATCGCCTCGCTCCACCACCGTTTCTCCAACGCCGAATTGGTGGCCGAGCTGAAGGTGGTCTCCGAGCATTTGCGCCTCACCTCCCGCCTCGACGGCCTGACCGGTATCGCCAACCGCGCCCATCTCGACGACTCTCTGGAACGGGCCTGGCGGCGCTGCCATCGCGCCCGGGCGCCGCTGTCGCTGGTGTTGGTGGATGTGGATTACTTCAAGCAGTTCAACGATCTCTACGGCCATCAGCTGGGGGATGACTGCCTGCAACAGGTGGCAGGGCTGCTGGCCGAGGTGGAGCGACGCGAGGACGATCTGGCGGCCCGTTACGGGGGTGAGGAGTTCGCCCTGTTGTTGCCCTGTACCGGCATGCAGGGGGCGTTGCAGGTGGCGGACAATGTGCGGCAGGCGCTCAAGGAGCTGGCCATCCCCCATCAGAAGTCACTGGTCTCCGGTTGGGTTACATGTAGTTTTGGTGTTGCGACCCTGATACCGGATAACAGCATGAAAATCGCCGATTTGATCCAAAAAGCGGATGCGGCCCTCTATCAGGCCAAGCATAATGGGCGGGATCGAATCGAAGTAGCCTTGATGGGTAAGGTTGCCTGAGTAAACAGAGACAGATTAAAGAGGTTGTCTATGCAATGTCATCGTATCGAAGAGCTGCTGGAGTTGTTGCAGCCTGCCTGGATCAAGGAACAGGATCTCAGCCTGGTGCAGTTTGTTGCCAAACTGGCCCAAGAAGCGGGTTTTGAAGGGCCTCTGTCCGAGCTGACCGACGACATGCTGATCTACCACCTCAAGATGCGGGAATCCGACAAGCAGGCGATGATCCCCGGTCTGGCCAAGGATCATGTGCCCGATTTTAAAGAGGCCCTGCTCAAGGCGCGCGGTATCAAGTAAGCTGTTTGGCTGGCTGAATAGAAAAGCCTCAATGGAATCTTGAAAAGGCGTTTCGTCAACAGACGAACCGCCTTTTTTGTTAATGATTTTTGCGATCCAACACCAGCATTAGATACATCTAATCCACACGGTTAGCAGGCTGTTTAAGATATAATCCGCGCCATAACAAATAAGGGAGCGATGTCTTGCAATGGCCGACCACGATAAAATCGATATCAAGGACGTCACCGACAAGGGCGTAACCGGGACCTTCAACCCCAATACGTTCAAAGCCAGCGACGACAGATTCAACCCGGGCAACCGCATCTATGTGCGGGTCCAGAAAGGGTATTGGCAGCGGATGCGCAAGGCCATGGGCTGGTTCTTTGTGGCGCTGTTCGTGCTGCTGCCCTGGCTGCGTTACGATGGGCGACAGGCGGTGCTGTTCGACCTCGGTCACCAGCAGTTCCATATCTTTGGCGCCACCATCTGGCCGCAGGATCTGACCCTGCTCGCCTGGCTTTTCATGATCGCCGCCTTCGGACTCTTCTTTATTACCACCTTCCTCGGTCGGGTCTGGTGTGGCTATCTCTGCCCGCAGACGGTCTGGACCTTCATGTTTATCTGGTTTGAAGAGAAGCTGGAAGGGCCCGCCAACAAGCGGCGCAAGCTGGACGAGGCGCCCTGGAGCGGCGAGAAGCTGGCCCGCAAGGGAGCCAAGCATCTGGCCTGGCTGGCGATCTCGCTGGTAACCGGCCTGACCTTCGTCGCCTACTTCCAGGATGTAACGGAACTGGTGCCGGACCTCTTCACCCTGCAGGCCAGCGGATGGGTGCTGTTCTGGGTGATCTTCTTCACCATCATCACTTACGGCAATGCCGGCTGGATGCGCGCCATCATGTGTATCCACATGTGCCCCTATGCCCGCTTCCAGTCCGCCATGTTCGACAAGGACACCTTTATCGTCGGCTATGACACCAAGCGTGGCGAGACCCGTGGCGCCCGCTCCCGCAAGGCAGATCCCAAGGCGATGGGATTGGGTGACTGTATCGACTGCGATCTCTGCGTGCAGGTTTGCCCGACCGGTATCGACATCCGCGATGGCCTGCAGTACGAGTGCATCAACTGCGGCGCCTGCGTCGATGCCTGCGACCAGACCATGGAGCGGATGGGCTACCCGAAAGGGCTTATCAGCTACACCACTGAGCACAAGCTGGCCAACGACTCCACCCATGTGGCGCGGCCCAAGCTGATTGGTTACGGGCTGGTGATGGCGGTGATGCTGGGGGTATTTGTCTACAACGCCATGTCCATCATGCCGATGGGGCTCGATATCCTGCGGGATCGCAACCAGCTGTTCCGCGAAAACAGCGAGGGGCTTATCGAGAACACCTACACCCTCAAGATCCTCAACAAGACCCTGCACTCCCAGACCTATCAGCTGGATGTGGAGGGCTTGCCCGAGTATCAGTGGTTCGGTCCTCGTGAAGTGACCCTGAAGGCGGGCGAGATTTACACCCTGCCGGTCAGTCTGGCGGTCGACCCCTACAACCTGAAACGGCCGGCGCTGGATATCCAGTTCGTGCTGAAACGGGAGGGGGCGGCGCCCGATGATAGCAAGGGCAACCTGCGTCAGGGCAGCAAGTTTATCAGCCGGTTGTAACTGCGTGTGGTTGCGGGCCGGGCGTGGCAATAGTCCGGTCACCAGCGAGCACGGCAATGCCGGTCAGTAGTGATAGAATGGGGCGCAACGGCGCCCCTTTCTTATGGTGGATGACATGCGTTTCAACTATTCCGACCTCAATCCCGATCTCATCATGGATGCGCTCGATCTCAGTGGCCTGCGGCTCGACTCCGGCCTTATCGAGCTCAACAGCTACGAAAACCGGGTCTATCAGTTTCAGGATGAGGATCGTCGCCGCTATGTGGTGAAGTTCTACCGTCCCGGCCGCTGGAGCCGGGCCCAGATCCTCGAGGAGCACGAGTTTGCCACCCGTCTCGCAGAGGCTGAGATCCCGGTTGCCGCACCGCTCGCCTTCGCGGGCGAGACCCTGCTGGAGCATGAGGGTTACCCCTTTGCCATCTGGCAGAGCGTTGGTGGCCGTCAGTTCGAGGTGGACAACCTCGACCAGCTGGAGTGGGTGGGGCGTTTCCTCGGTCGCATTCATCAGATCGGTGCCAGCAAGCCGTTCCACCATCGGGTGCGGCTCGATGTGGAGAGCATGCTGCACGAACCGCGTCAGTTGCTGGCGTCCGGCGAATGGCTGCCAAGCGGGCTGGCGAAGCAATTCTTCGGGGTGCTGGATGAGCTGATCAAACATGTCAGCGACGCCATGACCCTGGACGTGGCGCAGATCTCGCTACATGGGGACTGCCATCCGGGCAACATCCTGTGGCGTGACGGCCCCATGTTTGTTGATCTCGATGATTGCCGCACCGGCCCCGCGATTCAGGATCTCTGGATGATGCTGAGCGGCGAGCGCCACGAACAGCAGATCCAGCTCGACACTCTGCTGGCGGGCTACGAAGAGTTTATGGAATTCGACTCGCGGGAGCTGGCGCTGATCGAGCCGCTGCGGGCGATGCGCATCGTTCACTACATGGCGTGGCTGGCGCGGCGCTGGGAAGATCCCGCCTTCCCCCGTCACTTCCCCTGGTTCAATACCGATCACTACTGGCGCCAGCAGATCGCCACGCTCCATGACCAGCTGGAGGCACTCAAGGCGCCGCCGTTGAGCCTGATGCCAAACTGGTGAAATAGAAGGGATCTTGCGCGGCAAGGGGGACTCGATCTCCGGCCCTGACCATTGACGTCAGCATGGCGAAACAATAGGCTTGGCACTGCTTCGGTTCGCCGGGCGTGCCTCACAGTGATCCCTTAACAGGAAACATCATGAAAAAAATCCTATTTTTCCTTGCTGCCATGCTGATGATCCCCATGGTTCACGCCGCCCCCGAGTTCAAGGAAGGCGTCAACTACGATGTGGTCAAGCAGACTGGTACCGCCCAGCCGGAAGTGATGGAGTTCTTCTCCTACTACTGCCCGCACTGCGCCACCTTCGAACCCATCGTTGACCAGCTCAAGATTGCGCTGCCGGAAGGGGTCCCATTCAAGAAGAACCCGGTAAACTTCATGGGCGGCGAAATGGGCCCGGAGATGCAGCGCGCCTATGCCGTTGCTCACCTGCTGAATGCCGAAGCCAAGCTGAATCCGGCTATTTTCAGCAAGATGCAACAGCGCCAGTACCCGACCAGCCGTGACGATGTCAGGGCCATTTTTGTGGCCAACGGCGTGTCGGCCGAAGAGTTCGACGGTGCCGTCGACAGCTTCGCCGTCTCCGGCATGGTCTCCCAGTTCGATCGCAACATGCAGAGCTACAACATTCGTGGTGTGCCGGCCTTCCTGGTGAACGGCAAGTACATGGTGAAGATTGAATCCATCACCTCTCAAGAGCAGTTCAACAAGCTGGTGCAGTTCCTGCTGGCCAAGAAAGACTGATATCGTTTGAGTCGATAAAAAAAGCCCGCCGGTGCGAACCGGCGGGCTTTTTGTTTTCTGGCGCTCGGGAAGATCAGACCCCGACGTGGAATGCCTGTTTGAGGTTGCGGATAAACTCTGCATCCCGACAAAGGGTCTTGCCCGGGCTGTCGGAGATCTTGGCGACCGGGCCGCCGTTGCACTCGATCAGTTTGAAGACGATGTTCATCGGGCTGACACCGGGCAGATCGCAGGTGAGCTTGGTGCCAATGCCGAAGCTGGTGTTGATGCGGCCACGGAAGTGACGGAACAGCTGCACCGCCTTGTCGAGGTTGAGCCCATCGGAGAAGACCAGGGTCTTGTCGGTGGGGTCGATGCCGAGCCGCTGATAGTGGCTGATGGCCTTCTCGCCCCACACCACGGGATCGCCGGAGTCGTGGCGCAAGCCCTGATAGCTGCTGGCCAGCTCGAAGTCGAAGTCCCGCAGGAAGGCATCCATGGTGATGCAGTCGGTCAGGGCGATACCGAGATGGTCGGTAAACTCGTCCAGCCAGCTAGTGAGGGCGGCGCGCTGGCTGTGCTCCAGCGGGAAGCCGAGCTGCTGGTGGGCCTGGAACCACTCATGGGCCTGGGTGCCGACCGCGGGCAGCTTGTACTTCTGGGCCAGCATGTAGTTGCTGGTGCCGCGAAACGCCGGCAGCCGCTCCTTGAGGCGACCCACCACCGCATCCTGTACCGCGTGAGAGAAGCGGCGGCGGGTGCCGAAGTCGATGAGGTTGAACTCGCTCATCTCGTCGCAGCTCAGCTCCCGCTCCAGCTTGTCGATCTTCTGATCGAGCCGCTCCAGCGCGTGGCTGACGCCGAACTGGGGGTAGCGGAAGCGGTTGCGCATCTCGCTGATAATGGCGAGCACCGGGATCTCCCACAGGATCACATCCTGCCAGGGCCCCTCGACTCGCACATTGATGCGGCCATCCTGCTCGAACACTTTAAGCAGCGAGGTATCGAGCGGTTTGCGGCGCAGGTGGTCGAGGTAGTCAGGGGTGAAGAAGGGACGCTCGGCCAGAAAATCGAGCTCTGGCTTGGTCAGCCGCAGGGAGCCGGCGAGGCGCAGTTGCTCCTCGATCTGCCCCATCATGGGCAGCAGGTCCTCTTCGTTGCGGCTGTGAAACTCGGCTACCACCTCGGCATCCGGATAGCGATGGAACACCGCCTGCTGCATATGCAGTTTGTAGGCATCGGTGTCGAGCAGGCTGGTAAGAATCGGTGGCATATCAGGCGTCCAGCAGGCGTTGTACATCGTTCAGGGTCTGGGCCAGTTCGGCCCCTGCCTCGATCATCTGGGTGTGGGCGCTGGCAACCGTCGCGGGGGCGATGCCACGGCAGGCATCGAGATGGACGATCACCCGGAAACCGGCGCGACGCAGTTGCAGCACGCTGGTTTTGACACAGTAGTCGGTGGCGAGGCCGCCGACCAGTACGGTATCGACCTTGCGGGCTTGCAGGAATTCGATGAGTCCGGTACTGCGCCGTTCGGCGAGATCGTGGAAGCAGGTGCCGTAGGGATGGAGATCCGGCTCGACCCCTTTCCAGACGAAGAAGTCATAGTCGATGGGGGCGGGCAGGCCGTCGAGCAGCTCGAAGCCTTTGCTGCCCGGCACGCAGTGCACCGGCCAGGTGAGGTCGGCGTTGGGCAGATCCAGCGGCAGCAGCATGCCTGCGGGGTCAGAGACGGCCCAGTCCGCGTTGGCAGGGTGAGCGTCTTTGCTGCCGATCCGCAGCGTGGCGAGGGTGGCCTGAGCGTTTAGCGCAGCCACAATATCATCACCGCCCGCAACGGGCAGTTCGTTCGGGCAGAGGGGGGTAAAGCCCTTCTGCGCATCAATATCCAGGCTGGCGACGGTTCCCATGATTGGCTCCTGCACATACTATTCGTGTGATATTATCTACCAAACATTAATGGAAGGCGAGCAGGGCGATCGGCATGCTGAGAATGAGTCTTGATATGGTGGTGCTGCGGTTGCGTGACGAGCGGCTCGAACTGCTGCTCGAGACCCGTGATCGCCCCCCTTTTGCCCACTGTTGGCAACTGCCAGCGCTGCGTATCGACGAGACCCGGGATCGGGATCTGGATGCCGCCCAGCGCCGCCTGCTGGCGGAGTGGGGGCTCGGTCACTGCTATAGCGAGCAGGTCTGCACCCTCGGCAATCTGGAGCGGGACCCCCGCGGCTGGTCCACGACCCTGGTCTATCTCTGTCTGGTGGATCCGGAAGTGGAGGTGATCCACGGCTGCTGGCATCCGCTCGCCAACCTGCCGGGGCTGAGCCTCGCCTTCGACCATGTTCAGCTCATCGCCAAGGGGTTGGAGCGGCTGCGGATCAAGAGCCGCTACAGCACCTTGCCGCTGCAACTGCTGGGGCCCGAGTTCACCCTATCCGAGGTGCAGCGCGCCTTCGAAATCATCCTGCAAACACCCATGAATACGGCGGCATTTCGCAAGCGGATCCATCGCGCCGATATTCTGGTGGATACCGGCCGTAAACGTACCGGCAAACAGCGCCCGGCCATTCTCTACCGGCTGGAGAGCCCCTGCTGCGTGATGTTCGATCAGGTGATGCATGGAGCGGAAGCGTGAGTGCGAATCCCGTTCGTGTGCTGGTCAGCGCCTGTCTGCTGGGTCTATGTTCGTTGCATTACGATGGCCCAGGTTTTAGCCAGTGGGGGAGCAAAGCATGAGTGAGAGCAGCGTGCACAAGGTGCTGGTGAGTGCCTGCCTGCTGGGTCAGCCGGTGCGTTACGACGGTAAGAGCAAGGGGATCGTCAGCGACTGGCTGAGTGCGCTGGGAGCCGAAGGACGGGCGCTGGCCTTCTGCCCCGAAGTGGCGGGCGGTTTGCCGACCCCACGCCCCCCTGCCGAGCGACAGGGCGAGCGCGTAGTGACGGCGAGCGGGATGGATGTGACCGCCGAGTTTGATCGCGGCGCCAAGCTGACCCTCGCGCTCTGTCAGGCGCAGGGCATTCGCTTCGCCTTGCTGAAAGAGGGGAGCCCCTCATGTGGCAGCGGCCGTATCTATAACGGCCGCTTCGAAGGTGTTTCTGTGGCGGGCGAGGGCAAGACCACTGCTCTGCTGCGCCGCCACGGGATTGCAGTCTTTTCCGAAGATCAGTTGGCCGAGTTGGCCTCGGCACTCTCTTCGGGTTCGATGGCAACTGACCGCGATCCCTGAATGCTCCGCCACCCCTCCAGCACCTCGTCCTTCTCCTGCCAGCGCTGGTTTAGCCACGCCTGAAAACCGCGCTTGAACTGCTTGTCGTTGAAGTAATCCCCGATAAGCTGCTCATCGATCGGCAACTCCTCAATCCGCACCTGAATGCGTTTTACCCGTCCCATCAGGAAGTCCCTGAACGGAGTCTCGGTGTTGTCCGGATAGCGGATGGTGACGTTGATCAGGCTGTCAAACTGCTCCCCCATGGCTGCCAGCGTAAAGGCCAGCCCCGCCGCCTTGGGCGGCATCAGATGGCGGTAGCGAGAGCGGGCCGCATCCCGTTTCTGCTCGGTGAAGCGGGTCCCTTCCACGAAGTTGATGACAGTGGTGGGGATGTGGCGAAACTTCTCGCAGGCATTGCGGGTGGTTTCTATATCTTTGCCGCGCAGGTGCGGATTTCTTAACAGAAATTCTCGCGAATAACGGCGCATAAAGGGCATATCCAGCCCCCAGCAGGCCAGCCCCAGCAGCGGGATGTAGATAAGCTCATGCTTCATAAAGAACTTGGGCACCGGCAGCCGATCCCGGAACAGGTGGCCGAGCACCACGATATCGGTCCAGCTCATATGGTTGCTGATGATGAGATACCAGCCATCCTTGCGCAGCTTGGTATTGTCCTCCACCTGCCAGTCAATGCGGGTGGTGAGGCGGATTACCAGCGCATTGCAGGCCAGCCACAGTCGCATGAAGCGGTTGTTGAGGCGGCTGCAGGCGCGGCTAAAGGCCGGGATCGGCAGCAACAGTTTGGCCAGCGACACCAGCAGGATCAAGCTGGCGCACAAGGCGGTGAAAAGGATGGTCAGGCCCGCGCTGATGATCAGCACCAGCGGGCCGGGAAGCAGGGATAGCATGAATGTTTACTGCGCCTTGGTTGCCAGCAGCTGGCTCAGGGTCTGGTCCTTTTCGTGCCAGATCCCGTTCAACCACTGTTGAAACTCTTGTTGGAATTCGGGGTCATTGAAGTAATCCCCCACCAGCTTGCGGTCGATCGGCAAATAGCGGACCTGAACCTTGATTTGCCCGACCCGGCCGCACATGAAGTCCCAGTAACTGGGAATGCCCTCTGGATAGGCGATGGTGACATCCACCAGTTGCTGCAACTGGTCGCCCATGGCCGCCAGGGTAAAGGCGATGCCCCCTGCTTTCGGGTGGAGCAGGTGACGATAGGGGGCTCCCTGTTTCTGATGTTTGCCCTTGGTAAAGCGGGTGCCTTCGACGAAGTTCATCACACTCACCGGAATGTGGCGGAACCTGGCACAGGCTTTACGGGTTGTTTCTATGTCTTTTCCCTTCAGATGGGGATGCTTTTCCAGAAATTTTCTGGAATAGCGTCGCATGAAGGGAAAATCGAGCGCCCACCATGCCAGACCGAGAAAAGGTACCCAAATCAGCTCTTTCTTGAGGAAAAACTTCAAGAAGGGGATTTTTTGGTTAAAAACCCGCTGCAGTACCAGTATGTCGACCCAGGATTGATGGTTGGCAATCACCATATACCACTCATTCCGGCGTCCTTTGTCCACTCCGACCACCTCGAAAGGGGTTTTGATGATGGTTTTCTGGACCAGATTGTTAAAACCGATCCAGCAGCTGGCGCAGCCATCCAGCAGCGCGTTGCAGAGGGTGCGCCAACCCTTGAGGGGCAGCAGCAGCTTGAGCAGACCAAGCGAAAGAATGGGAGCAAACCAGAACAGGGTATTGAGAAAATAGAGCAGGGTGGAGAGGCTGCCGCGCAGTCGCTCTGTCAGCTTGTTGGGCATGGGTCGGGTCCGTCTTGCTGTCGATAAAGGGCCATCAAGTGGTCAGATCTCTGGTCATAGTATCAGCCGATGGCGTGTGAAACCATGCCGGGGTCACTATGAATCCCTTTCTCACCCGCTACGCAGCCGTGACAGCAGTCTATCCATAGCGCGATAACCGAGTGCCTCGATCAGATGCTCCTTGCCGATGGCCGGGCAGCCTGCCAGATCGGCGATGGTGCGCGACACCCGCAAAATACGGTGCCAGGCCCGGATACTGAGCCCCAGCTTCTGGATGGCATTCTCCAAAAATTCGGCATCTTGCGGTGATAGTCGGCAAATATCCTCTATCTCGCGGCTATCCAGCAGGTTGTTAAGTTTGCCGTTGCGACCGAGCATACGCTCTCGTGCCGCCAGTACCCGATCGCGGATCTGCTGACTCGGCTCCCCCCGCTCCGCTTTTCCGGTCAGGCTCCCCTTGGGCAGCAGGGGTACCTCCACCGTCAGGTCGAAGCGGTCGAGAAAGGGGCCGGAGAGTTTGCCGAGGTAGCGCAGGATCTGGTCCGGGCTGGAGCGGGTCTGGCCGTCGCCATAGTGGCCGCAGGGGCTGGGATTCATGGCGCCGACCAGCTGGAAGCGGGCGGGAAAATCGACCTGACGGGCGGCCCGGCTGATGGTGATGTGCCCCGTCTCCAGCGGTTCGCGCAGTGAGTCGAGCACCTTGCGCTCGAATTCGGGTAGCTCGTCGAGAAAAAGCACCCCGTTGTGGGCCAGCGATATTTCGCCGGGCCGCGGGTGGCTGCCACCGCCCACCAACGCCACCGCCGAGGCGCTGTGGTGTGGCGTGCGATAGGGTCTGTGGTGCCAGTGACCGGCGCGCGGAGTGAGGCCGCCGATGGAGTGGATGGCTGCGGTCTGCTGCGCCTCCTGTTCGCTAAGGGGCGGCAAGATGCCGGGCAATCGGCTCGCCAGCATGCTCTTGCCGGTACCGGGTGGGCCGATGAACAGCAGGTTGTGGCTGCCGGCGGCGGCGATCTCCAGCGCCCGCTTGGCCTGTGACTGGCCGATCACATCCTGCAGGTCCGGCACATCGGGCAGGGCATCCGTGGTCTGGGGATCCGGCAGCGGCAGCTCGTACTGGCCTGCCAGCCAGGCTGTGACGGCTAGCAACTGGTGGGCGGTGCGCACCTCTGCATCCTGAATGAGAGAGGCTTCTGGGCCGTTTTCTCGCGGTACCAGCAGAGTGCGCCCCGCATCCCGGCAGGCGAGCACGGCAGGCAGCACCCCGAGCACGGGACGAATCTCGCCGGTCAGAGCCAACTCCCCCAAAAATTCATGATTGAGCAGGTATTTTGCCGGTATCTGCTTGGAAGCGGCGAGAATGCCGATAGCGATGGCCAGATCGAAGCGGCCCCCCTCCTTGGGCAGGTCGGCGGGGGCGAGATTGACCGTGATGTGTTTGCTCGGGAACTCGAAGTTGCCGTTGAGCAAGGCGCTGCGCACCCGATCCCGCGACTCTTTCACCGAGGTTTCCGGCAGGCCGACCATGTTGAAGGCGGGCAGGCCGTTGGAGAGGTGAACTTCCACTGTAACTTGCGGGGCCGCGATCCCGAGGCTGGCACGGCTATAAACCACAGCTAATGACATAAATCCCGTCCTTGAGTTGATATATGTTCTGACTAACTGCTTTTTGTTGGTTTTTTATTCCAGAGTTCTGGCTGGGGAATAGCCAAAATCAGTGGGTTGTCATAGAAAAAAGTCTTGCCCAATAAAAAACACCGTGCTAGTTCTAATAGCCATTCGCGGTAGAAACCGCCCCAATTTCACAGGATTTCCGGTTGTAACTATGAACATGGCCTCCCGTTTCGTCAGCATTATTGTGGTCCTAGTGGTGATTATTATCTCACCGCTCGGGGCTCGTTTAGCTGCACGGAACAAGGGATAGACCCACCACCGGACAGAACGAAACAAGCGACCCCCGAGCCTCACGGCCCGGGGGTTTTTTTTCGACCAAAGGACAGGATTTTCCACATGAACGGCGCGCAGTTTTTGGTACAGGCTCTCAAGAAACAGGGTGTGACCCAGGTGTTTGGTTACCCGGGCGGGGCCATCATGCCGGTTTATGATGCCCTGTATGACGGTGGTCTGGCCCATCAGCTCTGCCGCCACGAGCAGGGGGCCGCCATGGCTGCGGTGGGTTATGCCCGCGCCTCCGGTCAGGTGGGGGTCTGTATCGCGACCTCCGGCCCCGGCGCCACCAACCTGGTGACCGGTCTGGCGGAGGCGCTGCTCGACTCGGTGCCGCTGGTGGCCATCAGCGGTCAGGTGCCCTGTTCCGCCATTGGTACCGATGCATTTCAGGAGGTCGATGTGCTCGGCATGTCCCTCTCTTGCACCAAGCACTCCTTTATGGTGACCGATGCCGCTGATCTGGGGCGCGTGTTGACAGAGGCTTTCGCCATCGCCACCGAAGGGCGCCCCGGCCCTGTGCTGATCGACCTGCCCAAGGATGTGCAGCTGGCCGCTGTGCCTGCCCAGAGCCCGCTGTTTGCGGTGGAAGAGCCGGAGGCGCTCAATCCCTCGGAGCTGACCGCAGCCCGCACCCTGCTGGCCGCCGCCGAGCGCCCGGTGCTTTACGTTGGTGGCGGAGTGGGCATGGCCAATGCCGAGCAGCAGCTGCGCGACTTTGCTGCCGCTACCGGTATGCCGGCGGTCACTACCCTCAAGGGGATTGGCGCGCTGGATCCTGACAGCTCCGTTTACCTCGGCATGCTCGGCATGCACGGCACCAAGGCGGCCAACTATGCGGTGCAGCAGTGCGATCTGCTGCTGGTGGTGGGCGCCCGTTTCGATGACAGGGTGACCGGCAAGCTGGAGGAGTTCGCCCCCGAGGCGAAGGTGATCCATCTCGATGTGGATGCCGCCGAGTTCGGCAAGCGCCGTGCCGCTGAGGTGGGGATCACCACGGATCTCAAACAGGTGTTGCCGCGCCTCGCCATGACTCTCGACATCGCCCCCTGGCGTGAACACTGCGCCGCCATGGCCCGCGAATATGCCTTTCGCTACGACCATCCCGGCCAGCCCATCTATGCTCCGGCCCTGCTCAAGCAGCTCTCTACCAGGTTGCCGGAGAGCAGCGTGGTCGCTTGCGACGTGGGTCAGCACCAGATGTGGGTGGCCCAGCACATGCGTTTCACCAGCCCGCGCAACCACCTCTCCAGCGCCGGTCTCGGCACCATGGGCTTTGGTCTGCCCGCCGCCATCGGCGCCAAGATGTCGCGCCCGGAGGATGAAGTGGTGCTGGTGAGCGGTGACGGCTCTTTCATGATGAACGTGCAAGAGCTCGGCACCATCCGCCGTGCCCGGCTCAAGGTGAAGATGGTGCTGCTGGATAACCAGCGCCTCGGCATGGTGCGCCAGTGGCAGGAGCTGTTCTTCGATGGCCGCTACAGCGAGACCATCCTCTCCGATAATCCCGATTTCGTCGCCCTGGCTGCCGCTTTCGGCATCCCCGGCGAGACCATCACATGCAAGGAGCAGATAGCTGGTGCCCTCGATCGCCTGCTGGCAAGCGAGAGTGCCTACCTGCTGCATGTGGCCATTTCAGAGGAAGAAAACGTCTGGCCCCTGGTTCCGCCGGGAGTCGCCAACCACCAGATGATGGAGCAACGCCCATGAACCCGCACACCCTTGCCCAGCCAGCATGTGCACAGCACACCCTGCATATCCATGCCCAGCCCAGACCGGAAGTGATGGAGCGGGTGTTGCGGGTGGTGCGTCACCGCGGCTTCAATCTCTGCGCCCTCACTATGGAAACGAGAGCGGAGCAGGATTGCCAACAGCTGCGGATCACGGTTACTGTCGAGTCGGTGCGTCCCATCCAGCAGTTGTGGAGCCAGTTGGTGAAGCTGGTGGACGTCTCCCGGGTCGATGCACTGGAACAGCAACCCCGGATCAGAGCTTAAGGAGCCAAGCCAATGTCACAGCCTTCCCAATCCGCCACTCATCCCCAATACATCTGGTTCAACGGCAAGCTGGTGCCTTGGCAGGATGCCCAGGTGCACGTGATGAGCCACGCCCTGCACTACGGCTCCTCGGTGTTTGAAGGGGTGCGTGCCTACGACACCCCCAAAGGCACCTGCATCTTCCGCCTGCAGGAGCACAGCCGCCGCCTGTTCGATTCCGCCAAGATCTACTGGATGGAGATCCCCTACAACGAGGCCGAGATCAATGAGGCCTGCCGCACCGTGGTGCGCGAGAACGGCCTGAAGAGCGGCTATCTGCGCCCGCTGGCCTTTGTCGGCAATGTGGGGCTGGGGCTGCATCCGCCGCTGGATGCCAAGGCTGACCTGATGGTCGCCGCCCTGCCGTGGGGCGCCTATCTGGGAGAAGAGGGGCTGAAAAACGGGGTGGATGTGTGCGTCACCTCCTGGAACCGGCTCGCCCCCAACACCATTCCCACCGGCGCCAAGGCGGGCGGCAACTACCTCTCCTCCCAGCTCATCAGCCGCGAGGCCAAGCGCAACGGCTTCGCCGAGGGGCTGGCGCTGGATGTGAACGGCTACCTGAGCGAAGGGGCGGGGGAGAACCTGTTCCTGGTGAAGAACGGCGTGCTGTTTACCCCGCCAGCCACCGCCGCCATCCTGCCCGGCATCACCCGCGACACCATCATGACGCTGGCCCGTGATCTGGGTTACGAGGTGCGCGAGCAGGCGCTGCCTCGTGAGGCGCTCTATGTGGCGGACGAGATCTTTATGACCGGCACCGCCGCCGAGGTGACCCCGGTACGCTCGGTGGATCGGATGAAGGTGGGGGCTGGCAGTCGTGGCCCGGTGACCGAGCAGCTGCAAAACGCCTTCTTCGGCCTGTTCAATGGCCAGACCGAGGACAAGTGGGGTTGGCTGACCCCCGTCAACGACTGATAAGAGAGGGGAGGCGTCATGCCTCCCCGAGTCGCTTCCGGTCAGGGCACTGCGCTGTGTCCTCACCAGGATCGATTCCCGATCCGAGAGTCACTTTTTCATTTTCAAAGATAATGAGCCCGCTGGGCATTCAGGGAGTAGAGACAATGCCGAAGTTGAGATCCGCCACCACCACCCACGGACGTAACATGGCCGGGGCCCGCGCCCTGTGGCGTGCCACCGGAATGACCGATCAGGATTTCGGCAAACCCATCATCGCCGTGGTCAACTCCTTCACCCAGTTCGTACCGGGCCACGTTCACCTCAAGGATCTGGGTCAGCTGGTGGCGCGCGAGATCGAAGCCGCTGGCGGCGTTGCCAAGGAGTTCAACACCATTGCCGTGGATGACGGCATCGCCATGGGCCACGGCGGCATGCTCTACTCCCTGCCGTCCCGCGAACTGATTGCCGACTCGGTGGAGTACATGGTCAACGCCCACTGCGCCGACGCCATGGTCTGCATCTCCAACTGCGACAAGATCACCCCGGGGATGCTGATGGCCGCTCTGCGCATCAATATCCCGGTCATTTTTGTCTCCGGCGGCCCGATGGAAGCAGGCAAGACCAAGCTCTCCGACCAGATCATCAAGCTGGATCTGGTGGATGCCATGATCCAGGGCGCCGACCCCAAGGTATCGGACGCCCAGAGCGAACAGGTGGAGCGCAGCGCCTGCCCCACCTGCGGCTCCTGCTCTGGTATGTTTACCGCGAACTCCATGAACTGCCTGACCGAGGCGCTCGGCCTCTCCCAGCCGGGCAACGGCTCCATGCTGGCGACCCACGCCGATCGCGAGCAGCTGTTCAAGCTGGCGGGCCAGCGCATCGTGACTCTGGCCAAGCGCTGGTATGAGCAGGACGATGCCTCGGCTCTGCCGCGCAATATCGCCACCAAGGCGGCGTTCGAGAATGCCATGGCGCTCGATATCGCCATGGGCGGCTCTACCAATACCGTGCTGCACCTGCTGGCGGCGGCGCAGGAGGCGGGGGTCGACTTCACCATGGCCGATATCGACCGCATGTCGCGCAAGGTACCGCAACTGTGCAAGGTGGCACCCTCCACCCAGAAGTACCATATGGAAGATGTACACCGCGCCGGCGGCGTGGTCGCCATTCTGGGCCAGCTGGAAAAAGCGGGTCTGGTACATGGCGATACCCGTACCGTGCTGGGTTGCTCCCTTGTCGAACAGCTCAATGAATATGACGTCAGCCGCCAGCCGAGTCAGGAGGTGGTGGACTTCTACCGCGCTGGCCCGGCCGGCATCCGCACCACCAAGGCGTTCAGTCAGGATTGCCGCTGGCCGGAGCTGGATCTGGACCGCGCCGAAGGGTGCATCCGCTCGCTCGACAACGCCTACAGCCAGGAGGGCGGCCTTGCGGTGCTCTCCGGTAACCTCGCGGTCAACGGTGCCATCGTCAAGACCGCCGGGGTGGATGAGGAGAACCTCACCTTCCGTGGCCCGGCCCGGGTGTTCGAGAGTCAGGAGAGCGCGGTGAGCGGCATCCTCGACGGCACAGTGAAAGCGGGTGAGGTGGTGGTGATCCGCTACGAAGGGCCGAAAGGGGGCCCGGGCATGCAGGAGATGCTCTACCCCACTACCTATCTGAAATCCATGGGCCTCGGCAAGGCGTGTGCCCTGATCACCGACGGCCGCTTCTCCGGCGGCACCTCGGGCCTCTCCATCGGTCACGTATCGCCGGAGGCCGCTTCCGGCGGCACCATAGGTCTGGTGGAGGATGGCGACATCATCAGCATCAACATCCCGGCCCGCAGCATGGTGCTGGAGGTGGCCGACAGCGTGCTGGCCGCCCGCCGTGTCGCCGTCGAGGCTCGGGGCTGGAAGCCGCTCGATCGTCAGCGTCAGGTCTCCTTTGCCCTGCGCGCCTACGCCATGTTCGCCACCAGCGCCGACAAGGGTGCGGTACGAGACCGCGCAATGTTGGGGGAATAAAGATGAATGCCAATATGAAATATGAACAATCGACCCGATTGGTCGGTCTTTGCGCCGACAAAGGGTTGGTGTGGCGCGATCGCTCAATGCTGGGGGAATAAATCATGGTCTCTGCGGCTGATTATCTACGCAAGGTGCTGCTCTCCCCCGTCTACGAGGCGGCGCGGGTGACCCCTTTGCAAACCCTGAAGAAACTCTCCGAGCGACTCGGCAATCACGTCAGCCTGAAGCGGGAGGATCTGCAACCGGTCCACTCCTTCAAGCTGCGCGGTGCCTACCACAAGATCGCCACCCTGACCCAGGAGCAGAAGGCGCGCGGCGTTATCGCCGCCTCTGCCGGCAACCATGCCCAAGGGGTCGCTCTGTCGGCCGCCAAACTCGGCATCAAGGCGATCATAGTGATGCCCAAGACCACGCCGGACATCAAGATCGACGCGGTGCGCCGTCAGGGCGGCAACGTCATGCTGTTTGGCAACAGTTTCGATGAGGCCTACGGCGAGAGCCGCCGCCTCGCCGAGTTGGAGGGCTACACCCTGATCCCGCCGTTCGACGACGTCGAGGTGATTGCCGGGCAGGGCACCATCGGCAAGGAGCTGCTGGAGCAGGATACCCACCTCACTCACGTCTTCGTGCCGGTGGGGGGCGGCGGCCTGGCCGCCGGGGTGGCGGTCTATATCAAGCAGCTGCTGCCGGATGTGAAGGTGATCGGGGTGGAGGCGGAAGGCTCCGCCTGCCTCAAGGCTGCGCTGGCGGCCGGCGAGCCGGTCAATCTGGAGCGGGTCTCCCTGTTTGCGGACGGGGTGGCGGTCAAGCGCATCGGCGAAGAGACCTTCCGCCTGTGCAACCAGTATCTGGACGAGGTGGTGACCGTCTCCAACGACCAGATTTGCGCCGCGCTGAAAGACATCTTCGACGACTGCCGCGCCATTGCCGAGCCGTCGGGGGCCCTGTCGCTGGCCGGCCTCAAGGCCTATAGCGAGCGTGAGCAGGTCAAGGGGGGCCGGATGGCGGCCATTTTGTCCGGCGCCAACGTCAACTTCCACAGCCTGCGCTACGTGTCGGAGCGCTGCGAGATCGGCGAGAAGCGCGAGGGCATGCTGGCGGTGACCATCCCCGAGCGCAAGGGGGCCTTCCTCGACTTCTGCCGTCAGCTGGGACCCCGCATGGTGACCGAGTTCAACTACCGCTACGCCGATGCCGAGCAGGCGTCGCTGTTTGTCTCGGTACGTCTCACCGGCGGTGATGAGGAGCTCGGTCAGATCATCGAGCAGCTCGGTGGCAACGGCTATCCGGTGGTCAACATGACCGAGAGTGAGCTGGCCAAGAACCACGTGCGCTACATGATTGGCGGCCGCCCGGCCCGGCCCCTCGGTGAGCGTCTTTACAGCTTCAAGTTCCCGGAGCAGCCGGGTGCCCTGATGCGCTTCCTCGAGACCCTGGGCTGTCGCTGGAACATCAGCCTGTTCCACTACCGCAACCACGGTGCCGACTACGGGCGGGTGCTGTGCGCGTTCGAGCTGCCGGACGAGGACGTGGCCGCCTTCCACGACTACCTGCGCGAGATTGGCTACGGCTGGAAAGAGGTGAGCGACGACCCCGCCTACCGGCTGTTTCTGGCTAGTTGATGCTGCGATGAGGAGAGAGGGAGGCGGTTGCCTCCCTCTCTGTTTCAGGCTGTGGCCGGTCGCTTGCGTCGCAGCATTTGAAAACCATAAGCCAGCGTCATTAGCAGCAGGGTGCCCGGCAATACGGTCTGCCACAGGAAGGCTGGTTCCTGTCCCGTCATCAGGATCAGCAAGGGGTTGGCGCCAGCAGGGGGGTGGATCAGATTCAATCCCTGCATCAGGGCGATGGCCAGCCCTGTTGCCAGCGCCATCTGTACTTCAGCAGGGAGGGGAAGCATGCCGATCACCAGTCCGACGCAGGCCGTCAGCAGGTGTCCACCCAGCACGTTTTTGGGGCGCGCCAGCGGACTATCGGGCAGGGAAAACAGCAACACACAGCTGGCCCCGAAAGGTGCCATGACCAGCGCCACGTGCCAGCTCAGATTGAGCCCTCCCAATATGCCGATGGTGAGTGCGGTGCCTACACCTGCCCATAGCGGGCCATACCATTTCGTCATCATGTTTTCCTCTTGGTTTGTCAGAACTGCTTAGGCACATTAGGTAGACAGATCGGTGTACTTCAAGAGGCAAATCATGAGCGAGAAGCGTCAACAACTGGTGGCGACGGCTTACCGTCTGTTCAACCGTCATGGCTTTCATGCCACCGGCATAGATCGCATCTGGGCCGAGGCGGGGAGTACCAAGCGCACCCTCTATCGCCACTTCCCGACCAAGGATGCCTTGATTGAGGAGGTGCTGCTCGCTCGTGACCGGGAGTTCTTCGCCCTGCTTGACCAACGGCTGGCCGACGTGACCGGACGCGAAGCTCGCCTGCAGGCGCTGTTTGACGGCTTTGCAGAGTGGTTTGGCCGCTCTGATTTCTATGGCTGCAACTTTATCAACGCCAGCGCCGAGTTTGCCGACCCGCGCCATCCGGTGCGCAAGCTGGTGATGGCCCATAAGCAGGCGTTACTGGGCTGGGTGATAAACCAGCTCGATTGCTCTCTGGCACAGGCCACCGGGCTTTGCCTGCTGCTGGAGGGAGCGATCGTGATGGCCCACAGCTATCAACAGCCACTGGCGCTGGAGCAGGCCAGAATGCTGGCAAAGACCATTTTGACCGACGATACCGCGATAATGCAGGCCGCTTCACACTCCTGAGCTGCTGGTCATTTGAGGCTGCGTTCGGATGGGATACCCTGATCGATGGAGAGGCCGCCTGACGGCTTCACACAGGGAGAGTGCGCACTCAGGCGCCGATAACGACTTATTGCAGAGGCAAAAAATATGAATAAATCCATGCTTGCCGTATTGGTCAGCGGTTTGCTGGCGGCCGGTGCTGTTCACGCCGCCGCGCAGGATAATACCTGGTACGCCGGTGGCAAGGCCGGTTGGTCAAAGTATTTTGACGTCGATCAGAAGCAGGTGGTTTCCAGCACCTTGGGAGCGCTCGGCAATACAGGTACTAGCCAAGATGCTCTTGGATTGGGTGCGTTTGCCGGGTACCAGGTTAACCCTAATCTGGCGTTTGAGCTGGGTTATGACTGGTTTGGCAAGTACACCTCATCCGGCGAGATGAGTGGGATCAAGATCGAAGGTGAAGCCAAGAGTCAGATGATTCAGGCCACCATGAAGATCAGCTTCCCGGTTAACGATGTGTTCGATCTGTATGGCCGGATTGGTGGTGGCTATGCCTGGACCAATAGTGAGCTATCAGCCCGCACCGCTACCGATTTCATCAAGGAAAGTGGTAACAAGCATGGTGCCGCCTTCGTCGGGGCGTTGGGTGCCGAATACGCCATCGATCGTGATTGGGCTGCCCGTCTGGAGTACCAGTACACCACCCCGCTGGGGGATGCGTCTCTCGATCGCTCCGGCATCGAAATGGACAACGGCCTGATCTCGTTCGGTATGCTCTATCGCTTCGGCCAGCAAGGTGGCGAGGTTGCTGCACCGGCACCTGCGCCGGCTGTCGAACCGGCCCCGGTAGTGGTGGTGGAACCCAAGACCTTCAGCCTGAGCTCCGATGTGCTGTTCGAGTTCAACAAGGCAACTCTGAAACCTGCGGCTAATCAGGCGCTTGATAACCTGTTTAGCCAGATTGTGGCAGCCAATCCGAAAGATGGCGTCGCAACTGTTATCGGTTATACCGACCGCATCGGCTCCGACAACTACAACCAGTCCCTCTCCGAGCAGCGGGCCCAGAGCGTGGCCAGCTATCTGGTATCCAAAGGCTTGTATGCCGACAAGGTGCGGGTCGAGGGACGTGGCAAGGCTAATCCGGTCACTGGCAACAGCTGTGCCAGCCGCTCCAAACAGGAGCTGATCGCCTGTCTGGCACCGGATCGCCGGGTGGAAATTCATCTGGAAGGGGTTTCCCAGCCTGCCCAATAAGTAGAGCGATGGGGGCGATCAATGTAAAAACGGGAGGCTTGGCCTCCCGTTTCTTATGGGGTGTTTACTATGTCGAGCATCAGAGCCCGAACAGCGGACGCAGGCGAATGCCGATCAGGCTGCCTGCGAGGGCCATCAGCATCCAGACCCAACCGTGCAGACTGCCAGATGCTGTGCCATCAAAGAAACCGCCGAGGTTGCAGGCGGCGTACATGGCCCCCATCCCCATCAGCAGACCGCCGATGATGGATGCCAGGCTGTTGCCGAGCCGCATCGGGGCAAAGTTGCTGCCACCGCTGATGCTGCGTGCCAGCATGGCCCCCAGAATGCCGAGCCAGAACATGCCGACCATGGGGTTGAGAAAGAGCGGCTGAGCCAGTTTGGGGTGCCCCTCGAACAGACCGAACAGGGAGGCGCCGCGCAGCGCCATGTCATAGATGGCACCGGTGATGGTCCAGGCCGAGCCGTGCAGGGCGACCACGGAGGAGTTGAGCAGGGCGATGATGATGCCGCCGGTCAGCACGGTGAAGCGGCCATCGCGCCAGAACAGGTTGCCGCCGCTGAAGAGGGGCTTGAGTTCGCCGGTGCGTTTGAGCTCGCTGTTGCGAAACAGCAGGAACAGCACGGCAACCAGCGTCAGATTGAGCAGCATGCCGCTCCAGATATTGCCGGTCAGATCCCGGGCCAGCACAACATGGCTGGAGAAGGTGGCCTCCAGTTCGGGGCGGAACTGGTTGCTGATGAGGGTGCCGATGCCGTAGCAGATCAGCACCAGCCAGAAGCGGGGTTGCCCCTCGCCGCAGCAATAAAGAGTGCCGGTGGCACAGACGCCTGCCAGCTGCATGCCGATGCCGAACAGGAAGGCGCCGACGATGAAGGGAATGCCGATAGCCATCACGTTACCCACCATGGCATCGCCAAACAGGGCGTGACTAAAGGAGAGGAAGGTGGTGAACAGCAGAATTTCGATGGCGATGGTGAGCAGGTGAACCCGCACAAAGTAGCTGTTGCGCTTGGTCAGCATTTCGCGCCAACCGAACACGATGCCGAAGCGACTGAAGGAGAGGGTGAAGCCGAAGCCTCCTCCTAACAGGGCCATCAGGGCCCATTTCATACCAAAGGTGTTGCCGAGCCAGAGTAACGCTCCCCCCGCGAGTACCACGATGGGGAGCGACCATTTTCGAGTCATAACCGTTAATCCTTATAGCTGGATGAAGAGTTGGGAGTGCGGATCCTATTCCCTCATTGAGTCCAAGGCTATCGGTTTAGCAGAGTAAGAAGCGAGAAAATGGCATCTCGCTTATAGCTGTTTTGTTATTTACGGATTTGATTTTGATAGCGTGATGCTGTCCGCTCTGGTTGATCTTCTACCGTTGCGTAGCCCATCCAGACTGAACAGCACCAGCGCACTCCAGATGCAGGCGAAGGTGAGCAGTTTGTCCATCGCCAGCGCTTCCCCATAGAGAGTGACCGCAAGGATGAACATCATGCTGGGGCCAATGTACTGGAAGAAGCCCAGGGTCGAGAGCTTGAGCCGGGTAGCTGCGGCGGTGAAACAGAGCAGGGGGACTGTGGTGACGGCGCCAGCGGCGATCAGCAGCAGGTTGAGGTGCCAGTCGTTCTGGGTGAGATGGCTGGTGGGACTGTCGGCAAAGCCCCACAGATAGATGGCGGCTGGCGGCAGCATGATCATGGTTTCGATCAGCAGACCGGTGAGGGCATCGAGAGCCAGTTTTTTGCGCACCAGCCCATAGATGGCAAAGCTCGATGCCAGCACCAGCGCAATCCAGGGCAAGGAGCCAAAGGCGATAAGCTGGATTGCGACCCCGGCAAAGGCCAGGGCTACCGCCCACCACTGCAGGCGGCGCAGCTTCTCGCTCAGAAACACCATGCCCAGCAGCACGTTGAACAGCGGGTTGATGTAGTAGCCGAGGCTGGCATCCAGCATATGGCCATTGTTGATGGCCCAGATAAACAGCAGCCAGTTGCCGCCGACGGTGACCGAGGTAAAGGCCAGGATGAGCAGCACTTTTGGCTGGCGCAGCACAGCTTGTACCTTGTGCCACTGGCGACCTAGCAGGGTCAGCACCATCAGCAGCACGCAGGACCAGATCATCCGGTGGGTAAGGATTTCCGGGGCGGGTACAGCAGAGAGGGTTTTGAAATAGATGGGGGCCAGCCCCCAAAGGGTATAGGCGCACAGGGCGTAGATGACGCCCTGACGCTGGATCTGTTGCGGCATGCGGATGACCTTTACTGAAGCGTTGGATGCGGGAAAACATCGCAAAAAATCAGTGTAGCGATCCTTTTGCGGGGAAAGAAGCGAATAAACGAAGTTTGAGGGAAAGGAGGAGTGTGGCTGGCCGGTCAGCCTTTACCGCGGCGGATCTTGTCGACCTCCATCAACAGCCAGAGCATCAGGGCGATGGCGGAGATCCAGGGGCCCCAGGTCACGTAGGCCTCGCCGTGCCCCAGCACGAAGAACAGCAGGGGCAAACCGATCACCAGAAAAAGTACGCTTCCCAGAAAAAATAGCATTTTTGTCTTTATATTTAACACGTTGGCTTTTTTATCATTATAAGGATTGAGCCCGGTGATGGAAGGCCAAAAATGCAAAAGGGGGATTTCTCCCCCTTTTTGATCCGATAGCGCTGCTTTGTCGTGTTATTCCAGCTGAATCCAGGTGCTTTTCAGCTCGGTGTACTTCTCCAGCGCATGAAGTGACTTGTCGCGACCGTTGCCGGACTGCTTGAAGCCGCCAAACGGCATGGTCATGTCGCCACCATCCCAGTTGTTGACGAACACGGTACCGGCGCGCAGGGCGCGGGAGCCTTTCACCGCCTTGTTGAGATCCGCCGTCCAGATCGCTGCCGCCAGCCCATAGTCGGAGTCGTTGCCCAGCGCAATGGCCTCTTCCAGCGTATCGAAGCCGGTCACTGCCAGCACCGGGCCGAAGATCTCCTCGCGGAAGATGCGCATCTCGGGGGTCACGTCGTCGAAGATGGTGGGTTCGATATAGAAGCCGCCACTCTCCATATTGGTGCGGTTGCCGCCCAGCAGTAGCTTGGCCCCCTCCTGCTTGCCAATCTCGATATAGCGCAGCACCTGCTCCATCTGGATGTGATCCACCATGGCGCCGATCCGGGTAGCGGGATCGAGCGGGTTGGCCGAGATCCACTCGCGGGCATGAGCCAGCAGTCGCTCCATAAATTGCGGTTTGATGCTGTTTTGCACCAGCAGCCGAGAGGCGGCGGTACACACCTCGCCCTGGTTGTAGAAGATGGCGCCAGCGGCGCTCTTGGCCGCGGCGTCCAGATCCGGCGCATCCGCCAGTATGATGTTGGGGCTCTTGCCGCCGCACTCCATAAAGGCGCGCTTGAGGTTGGACTTGCCGGAGCACTCCACCAGATGTTTGCCGATCTTGGTGGAGCCGGTGAAGGTGATGCAGTCCACATCCATATGCATGGCCAGCACCTCACCCACTGTATGGCCAAAGCCCGGCAGCACGTTGAACACGCCGTCCGGAATACCCGCCTCCTTGGCCAGACCGGCGATACGCAGGGCCGTCAGCGGAGATTTCTCGGAAGGCTTGAGAATGACCGAGTTGCCGGTGGCGAGCGCCGGGCCCAGCTTCCAGCAGGCCATCACCAGCGGGAAGTTCCAGGGCACTATGGCGGCAACTACCCCGAGCGCTTCGCGGGTCACCAGCGCCAGGGCGGATTCCTCCACCGGGGCGACCTGATCGTAGATCTTGTCGATCGCTTCGGCGTTCCAGGCGATACAGTTGGCGGCGGCGGGGGCGTCATAGCCCATGGCATCGCCGATGGGTTTGCCCATATCCAGCGACTCCAGCAGCGCCAGCTCCACCTTGTTGAGGCGCATCAGCTCGGCGAAACGCTGCATGATCTGCTTGCGCTGTTTCGGCGGCAGGCCGCTCCAGCGTTTGTCCTCAAAAGCGGCACGCGCGGCCTGCACCGCCAGTTCGGCATCGGCGGCATCGCAGGCCGCCACCTTGGTCAGCAGCTTGCCGTTGGCCGGGTTGATGCAATCGAAGGTGGCGCCATTGACGGCATCCCGATAGCTGCCATTGATAAAGGCTTGCGAGGGCAGGGTCAGATGGGCGGCCTTGTGTTGCCACTGGGCCAGGGTCAGGTCACTCATGTTCACTCCTTGAACCGGCAAAAGTCAGTTTCCGCGTATCAATATGCTAAACATCCTGCCGCTTGTAAATCCACATTGTAACAATTCATTAAACATTGGCCGCTGGTTGACCCCTTATCACCCTGTTAGAAACTGGCGGGGGTGTTGGCCGAGATCAGTACGCACTCCTGTTCGCCCACATTGCGAAAGCGGTGGGGGGTGCGACTGTCGAAGTAGTAGCCATCTCCGGCGCCCAGCAGGTAGACCTGCTCGCCCACGGTCACTTCTACTTCGCCCTTGATGACGATGCCGCACTCTTCACCCTCGTGGCTCAGCATGTCGTCGCCGGTGTCGGCGCCCGGTGGCAATACCTCCTGTAACATGCCGATGGCACGGTTGGCGCGGCTGTGACCCACCAGTCGGTAGCTGATGGGGTGGGTGCCGAGGTCCGGCATGTCGGCGGCGCGGAAGATCACTTCTGAGTCCATTTCGGTCTCGTCGGTAAAAAAACTGGCCAGCGACATGGGGATACCTTCCAGCACCTTGCGCAGGGAGGCAACAGAGGGGCTCACCTGATTTTTCTCGATCTGGGAGATAAATCCGTTGGTCACACCGGAGCGTTTGGCCAGCTCGCGCTGGGAGAGGGCTGCCTGGGTGCGAACCGCCTTGAGGCGGTGACCGATATCCATCTATAGACACTCCTTGACTGTTTACTATTATTAAAATTGTGTTAAATATCTTATACCACCCTGCTGATGTGTCTAGCCTGGGTGGCATCAGGCAGGGCTATAATGAGCCCCTTTTTATGGATTCGGGTGTTTAATTTAATAGGCATTAGCCGGAAGTTGCTAAACACCTTAAGGATGAGGTGACCATGAAACCGATCAGCGACATCAATACGCCCTCCGACATGTCCGCCTTCTGGATGCCGTTCACCGCCAACCAGCAGTTCAAGGCGGCGCCGCGTATCCTGAAGTCGGCAGAGGGGATGTATTATCACTCAGAGGATGGCCGCAAGATACTGGATGGCACAGCCGGACTCTGGTGTTGCAACGCGGGCCATGGTCGGCGCGAGATTGCCGAGGCGGTCTCCCAGCAGATTTCCCACCTCGATTTTGCCCCCACTTTCCAGATGGGCCACCCGCTGCCGTTCGAGCTGGCCAACAAGCTGGTGGAGATCGCTCCCAAGGGCTTTGGCCACGTCTTCTACACCAACTCCGGCTCAGAGTCAGTCGATACCGCGCTCAAAATCGCGCTGGCCTGGCAGCGGGCTCGCGGTCAGGGCACCCGTACCCGGCTGATTGGCCGCGAGCGTGGCTATCACGGGGTCGGCTTTGGCGGCATCTCGGTGGGGGGGATCCCTGGCAACCGCAAGTGGTTCGGCTCCCTGCTGACCGGGGTGGATCATCTGCCCCATACCCTCAACATCGCCAAGAATGCCTTCACCAAAGGACTGCCCGAGGAGGATGTGGCGCTGGCCGACGAGTTGGAGAAGATCGTCTTCCTGCACGATGCCAGCAATATCGCGGCGGTGATTGTCGAGCCCATCGCTGGCAGTACCGGCGTGCTGATGCCCCCCAAAGGCTACCTCAAGCGGCTGCGGGAGATCTGTACCAAACACGGCATCCTGCTGATTTTTGACGAGGTGATCACCGGTTTCGGTCGCCTCGGCTCCCCCTTCGCCGCACAGGAGTTCGATGTCATCCCCGACATGATCACTTGCGCCAAGGGGCTCACCAACGGCGCTATCCCGATGGGGGCTGTGCTGGTGCAGAAGCACATTTATGACGACATGATGGCGGCAGGAAAGGGGGCTATCGAGCTGTTCCACGGCTACACCTACTCCGGCCATCCGGTGGCTGCTGCTGCGGGTCTGGCGACCCTCGAGATCTATCGCAACGAGAACCTGCTCAGCCGCGCCGCCGATCTGGCGGGCTACTGGGAGGAGGCGGTTCACTCTCTCAAGGGGTGCAAGCATGTCAAAGACATTCGCAACTACGGGCTGGTGGCGGGTATCGAGCTGGAATCCATGCCGGATGCACCGGGCAAGCGCGCCTATGAGGTGTTTGTTCGCTGCTTCGAGCAGGGGGCGCTTATCCGGGTGACTGGCGACATCATCGCCCTGTCGCCACCCCTCATCATAGAGCGCAGCCAGATCGACGATCTCTTTACCCTGCTGCAGGATGCCCTGCAGGCACAACCCTAACCCATTTGATGGCCCCGCACTGGCGGGGCCTTGCGTTGGTTTGCTTAGCGCATTTACCACATCAGTTATCACGGAGGATACATGACATACAGGGTCAGCAACTTCATTAACGGCCAGCCGCAGGAGAGTCGCAGCGAGCGCCAGGGTGCCATCTTCAATCCCGCCTGCGGCAAGCAGCAGGGGAGCGTCGGGCTTTCCAGCGCCGCCGAGTGTCAGGAGGCGATCGCCATCGCCGAGCGCGCCTTTGCAGACTGGTCACAAACCCCGCCGCTGGTGCGGGCCCGGGTCTTTTTCCGCTTCAAGGAGTTGATGGAGCAACACAGGGACGAGCTGGCCCAGCTCATCAGCCGCGAGCATGGCAAGGTCTTCTCCGATGCCCAGGGTGAGTTGACCCGCGGGCTGGAGGTGGTGGAGTTTGCCTGCGGCATTCCCCATCTGCTCAAGGGGGAGCACTCCCTCAACGTCGGTCGCGGGGTAGACAGCTACTCCATGATGCAACCGGTGGGGGTCTGCGCCGGTATCACCCCGTTCAACTTCCCGGCCATGGTGCCGCTCTGGATGTTCCCGGTCGCCATCGCCTGCGGCAACACCTTTATCCTCAAACCCTCCGAGAAGGATCCCTCCCTCTCGCTGCGGATGGCCGAGCTGCTCAAGGAGGCCGGTCTGCCGGACGGCGTGCTCAACGTGGTGAACGGTGACAAGGAGGTGGTGGATGTGCTGCTGACCGATCCACGGGTCGGTGCCGTGTCGTTTGTCGGCTCCACCCCCATCGCCCAGTACATCTATTCAACTGCCTCCGCCCACGGCAAGCGAGTTCAGGCGCTGGGCGGCGCCAAGAACCACATGGTGGTGATGCCGGATGCGGATCTCGATCAGGCTGTCTCTGCCCTGATGGGGGCCGCTTATGGGGCGGCGGGCGAGCGCTGCATGGCCATCTCGGTGGCGGTGGTGGTGGGTGACGAGACCGCCGATGCGCTGGTGGCCAAGCTGACGCCGCTGGTGGAAAAACTGCGGGTGGGCCCTGGGCTGGGCCAGAGCCCGGAAAGCGAGATGGGGCCGCTCATCAGCCAAGAGCATCTGGCCAAGGTGCGCGGCTACGTGGATCAGGGGGTGGCCGAAGGGGCCGCGCTGCGGGTCGATGGCCGCACCCTGAACCACGACGAGGGTTACTTTATCGGGGGTTGCCTGTTTGACGAGGTGACGCCAGAGATGCGCATCTACCGTGAGGAGATCTTCGGCCCTGTGCTCTCCATTGTGCGGGTGCCGGACTACGAGACGGCGCTGCGCCTCATCAACGAGCACGAGTACGGCAACGGCACCGCCATCTTTACCTGTGACGGCGACACCGCGCGGGACTTCACGGCGCGGGTGCAGGTCGGTATGGTGGGGGTGAACGTCCCCATTCCGGTGCCGATGGCGTTTCACAGCTTTGGCGGCTGGAAGCGCTCCATCTTCGGGCCGCTCAATATGCACGGGCCGGACGGAGTTCGCTTCTATACCCGGATGAAGACGGTGACAGCGCGCTGGCCCCAGAGCCTGCGCAGCGGTGCCGAGTTCTCCATGCCAACCATGAAGTGATGAGCCCGAGGCTCACCACTATGACTTGATTATCCTGCCCCCGCAGATTGCTGATCTGCGGGGGCACTTCTGTAAAGGAGCAACAGATGCGATTGGGAATTCTCGATTGTGACCGGCTCGATCCTGATCTGGCGGATCGTTTTGGCCCCGTCTACTCCGAGATGTTTATCAGGGGGTTTCAGCCGCTGGCACCCGAGCTGGAATTTCGGGTCTGGTCAGCCATCGATGGCGAATTGCCGGAAGATCTGCACGAGTGTGATGCCTGGCTTATCACCGGCTCGCGCCACGATGCTTACAGCGATATCCCCTGGATCCAGGCCCTGAGGGCGTGGATCCGTCAGGCCCACGATGCCGACGTCAAGCTGGCCGGGATCTGCTTCGGTCATCAGGTGATCGCCCAGGCGCTGGGGGGCGAAGTGGTGAAGTCCACCAAGGGGTGGGGGCTGGGGGTGGCGGTGCACCCCATGTTGGCAGATGAGCCCTGGATGGCGCCGGCGCGGGATCAGATCCGCATTCTGGCCAGTCATCAGGATCAGGTGGCCCTGCTGCCACCGGGAGCAACCCGGCTGGCGGGCAACGATTTTTGTCCCAACTTCATGTTTTTGCAGGGTGATCACATCGTCGCCATTCAGGGGCATCCGGAGTTCTCGGTGGAGTACAACCGGGCGCTGATCGAACGGCGTCGTGGCCTGTTGCCCGACGAGCGCTACCAGAGCAGCCTCTCCTCGCTGGAGGGGGAGGTGGATTCGGCGACCATGATGCAGTGGCTGCTGCAGTTTCTGGGGATCCTGCCGCTGCGGGCTGGCGCGGCCTGAACCCGGTTTGTCAGCCACCCCTTCGGATGCTAGATTTTGTAGCAAAATGAAGGATCAAGCGCTGAGATGTCGGGATCGGATGGTACACTGGCCGCCTATGTGGCGGCCTGTTTTTCTGGCTTGATTGCCGTCCCGGCCTGAGCCAAACCTGTCTGAGCCAAACCAGTGTGAGAGTGTGACGCCTTGAAACTACAGCAATTGAAGTATTTGATCGCGATCCGGGACCACAACCTCAATGTGTCCGTGGCTTCCGATGCGCTCTTCACCAGTCAGCCGGGGGTCAGCAAACAGATTGGCCTGCTGGAGAGCGAGCTGGGGGTGCGGATCTTCGAGCGCCGTGGCAAACACCTGCACCGCATCACCCCGGTAGGGGAAGAGATCATCAAGTGTGCCGAGGCAATGCTCAACATCGAGAGCAAGATCAAGGCGATCTCCCGCGAGTATCTGGATCCGACCGTGGGTACTCTCAACATCCACACCACCCACACCATCGCCCGCTACCTGCTGCCCAAGTCGGTCACCTACTTCACCAAGAAGTATCCCAAAATTTCGTTCCACCTCCATCCGGTGATGTCGGCGAGCAAGGAGCAGATCAGCAAGGGTTACTCCGATTTCTCCATCGTTGCCCACGAAATTGGCTTCGACAAGGAGCTGATTGCGCTGCCAGCCTACCTCTGGACCCTCTCGCTGGTGGTGCCGCAGGATCACCCGCTGGCCAAGGTGAAGAAGCCGACCCTGGAGCAGCTCTGCCACTACCCGATCCTCAGCTACGAGAGTGGCGCCACCGGTCGTCAGGTGCAGGACGAGGTATTTCATGCCGCCGGTCTCACCCCGAGCTACTACATGACGGTGATGGACGCCGGGGTGATCAAGCGCTACGTAGAGCTGGGCTTTGGCATCGGCATCATCTCCTCGCTGGTAGCCAACGACACCGACAGCCCCGGGCTGGTCTCCATCAATCTGGAGCACCTGTTCAAGCCCTGTCCGGCGCAGATCTGTTTCAGCAAGAGCATCTTGCTGCAGAACTACATGTACGACTTTATCAGCTCTTTCTCGCCCCACCTCACCAAGGAGGTGATCCAGAGCGTGATGCAGCAGCCGAGTCAGGCCCGCATCGATGAGCTGCTGGCAGGGGTAGAGCTGCCCATCTATTGATCCCGATCGGATTCCCGACTGTTGCCAGTTGTCTCTGCTATCAGGCTGAGCTCTACTCGGAGTTCAGCCTGTCTCTTTTGGGCTATCGCCATCGTCCGAGGTCTCTATGTCCCGCATTCTGCTGCTTGCCAATCTCAATTGTGATCATGTGCTCTCCCTCTCCGAGCCGCTGGTGGCGGGGGCTCGGCTGCAATACGTGGATCAGGGGCGCAGGCTGGGAGGTGGTGCCGCCAACACCGGCATCGGACTGGTGTGGGCGGGTCACGAGGTGACCATTGCCTCCCGCATCGGGCTGGACGAGACCGGCGACTGGCTGCTGGAGCAGGCGGCCGGTTACGGGCTGGATTGCAGCCATGTGGAGCGCTTTGGCGGCGAGACCGGCGAGCTGCTGATCCTGGTGGACGCCACCGGCGAGCGCACCATACTGCGCCGCCCGCGGCGTCCCGATCTGCCCGGCGATCTGCCGCTGGAGGGGGTGGATTGCCTCTATGTCAACTATCCCGGCACCGCCATCATCAGCTACATGCGCCAGATGCTCGGCAAGAGCTTTGTGGTGGCCCAGTATCCCAAGGGCGGCCAAGCGCGCCGCCCCTGCCATGTGCTGGTGGCCTCACGCTCCGATCTCGGCGAGGTGAGCGACCCCTGGCAGCATGCCCGCCAGCTGGCGGGGGATCAGCTCGAATGGTTGGTGCTGACCGAAGGCAAGGCAGGTGCCGTGGCCATCCACGGTGAGGAGCAGATCCGGGTTGCCGCCCGCCCTGTATCTGTGGTCGATACCACGGGGGCAGGGGATGCCTTCGCCGGCGGATTGATACACGGATTGGCGCGGGGCATGGCCATCAAGGATGCGCTGCAGTGTGCGGTGGACTGGGGCGCGTTTGCCGTCGCCTCCGAGAGCTCCATCCCCTCGGTCGCGCTAAAAAACTGGCTGAAACAGCCCCACTAAGCCGTCTCTCTGATGGTCGATTGACGATGGGATTGCGGGCCATGGGGCTGCTTGTCGAAAGGGCTGGGTGACGGGCGCATTTCGGGAGATTTACCCGCCATAAAGCGGGTAAACGCCGGGCTAACCCGGCAAGTTTGCGATCAATCAAAGAAAGTGTCGATTTATGTGCATCTTCATCGACACCCGGTTGTGCTGCTCTTAACCTGTCACTCCGCAACTCAGATTAAGAGACAGGCCCCCCCTCTGGCGAACCAATGGCAAACAGAGGCAAACCGGTTGTCTCCTGCCTCTTAGCTCAATGTTGTCGTCCTGATTCCTGGCTTGTAGTAAGAGGCAAGTGCGACCATGCAACTGACACGATTTACCGACTACGCCCTGCGTACCCTGACCTTCCTGGCGGTTCAGCCGGGGGATCGTCTGTCGACCATTACCGAAGTGGCTGATACCTTCGCTATCTCTCGCAACCACGTGGTCAAAATTGTGCATCAGCTTGGTATCAAGGGGTATATCGAGACGGTACGCGGCAAGCACGGTGGCATCCGCCTCGGTCGCTCGGCGGTCTCCATCAATTTGCGGGATGTGGTGATGGACATGGAGCATGTGCTCTGTCCGGTCGACTGCAAACGCGAAAATTGCCGCCTCTCCGGTGGCTGCCGCATTCAGGGCATTCTGCGTCGCGCCATGAATGCTTTCCTCGAAGTGCTGGGCGAGTACACCTTGGCAGATGCGGTGCGTGATCCCAACCGTCTCTGCCACCTGCTGGGTATCGAGCAAGAGACTATTGTGACCATGGCCTGACGGGGCGCGGAATAACGAACAAGATGTGAAAGGGGCCTGATGGCCCCTTTTGCTTTTGTACGCAGGTGGTTTTTAGCGACTGCCTGGCTGGCGGATCAGGGTGATGGCACCGTGCAGGCAGGCGAGGCCGCAGGCACCGCAGCCATTGCAGGCATCCATATTGACGTTGATGCCATCGGTTGTTGCCTTGATCGCCTGTTGCGGGCAGGCATCTTCACAGAGCAGGCAGTAGAATCCCTGCCGTGCCTGACAGCTCTCTTCAATCTGCACCCTGGTCTGCACCTGACGACCCAGTTGCAGGTCGAGGGCGCCGGTGGGACAGGCTCTGGCGCAGCTGCCGCAGTAGCTGCACTGGCCGCAGGCGAGATCGAGCACTGGCGTACCAGCGATGGGACTCCCCTCGTACTCCTGCTGGGTGGCCGGTTTGAGCAGACCGCGCGGGCAGGCCTTGAAACATTCGCCACAGCGGGTGCAGAGGGAGAGGTACTGGGACTCCTCGATGGCCCACGGCGGGCGCGCTTCATGACAAACCACGGCGGGTTTGCGGGAAGCTTGCCAACCTTGTGTCAGCCAACGCAGGAAATAGTGAGTCATGCTCGCCCCTGATACCTATTAGGGGTTAATTTTATCGAAGTTTCGGGAAGCAGGCCAGAGAATAGCGGCCGTCAGGATCGCAAGCGCAGTTGCCCTTGTGTAAGCTAGACGGGTCTTTTTACGTGGTTGAATCAAAACATATGTGGCTATTTCTCTGGCGTGCGTCCCTGCTCTATGTCTTCCCTCTCTTGATATGGGCCTACTGCCGTATCCAGGATATCGAGTTCGCCGAGCTCGATACCGGGGTGAATTCCCATAAGTGGGTGGTACTGGCCGCCTACCTGATCTATGTGGTGCTCTGGATTTTGGTTAACCGCTATCTTGAACTCTTTCTGCGCCAGCGGGGGCGCCAATGATCGACCCCGGGTTCTGGGGGATTTTGTTGCCCGCCGCCGTGTTGGTCCTCGGGCTTGGCTGGCTGATTGGGCGACGGGCCGCCACGGCGCAAGCTCAGGAGCTGATGCTGGTGCAGGAGCGCTATCAAGCGCTACAGGATCGCTTCGATGAGTTGCAGGATGAGCGGATGCAGGGCCAGCAGAAGCTGGAGCAGCAGCAGACCCTGCTCATCAAGCTCACCGCCCGCCTCAAGGATGCGGAAGCGACCCTGCGCAGCGAACGGCTGGCCGCCGCCGAGAAGCTGCAACTGCAACAGGAGGCAGAGCAGCGCCTCAGCCAGCAGTTCGAGAATCTCGCCAACCGGATCTTCGAGCAAAACTCGGGTAACTTCCGCGAATTGAACCAGAACAGCCTCGATCTGCTGCTCACGCCGCTCAAGGAGCAGCTGGAGGGCTTCCGCCGTCAGGTAGGCGAGACTCACGCTCAGGAGACGGCCCAGCGCCACAGCCTCAAGTTCGAACTGGAGCGCCTCGCCGAGCTCAATGCCCGCATGACCGAAGAGGCGGCGGCGCTGACCCGCGCCCTCAAGGGTGACAGCAAGCAGCAGGGCAACTGGGGTGAAGTGGTGCTGGCGCGGATCCTCAGCGAATGCGGTCTGCGCGAGGGCCACGAGTACCACACCCAGGTCAATATCGAGGTGGAGAAGGGCAAGCGTTACCAGCCCGATGTGATCGTCCACCTGCCGCAGGAGAAGGACATCATCATCGACGCCAAGGTGTCGCTGACCGCCTACGAACGCTGGTACAACGCCGAAGACGAGCTGGAGAAGGCGGTGGCACTCAAGGAGCACGTCGCCTCGGTGCGCAACCACATCCGCGAGCTGGGCCGCAAGGATTACCAGCAGTTGCCCGGGGTGCGCACCCTCGACTATGTGCTGATGTTTGTCGCGGTGGAGCCCGCCTTCCTCACGGCGATGGAAGCGGATCCCTCGCTGGTGCGTTACGGTCTCGACAACAATATCCTGCTGGTGAGCCCCACCAACCTGATGGTGGCGCTGCGCACCATCGAGAACCTGTGGCGTTACGAGCGGCAGAACCAGAATGCCCGCCAGATTGCCGAACGGGCCGGTCGCCTCTACGAAAAGCTGCGGCTGTTTGTGGAGGAGATGCAGCAGATGGGGGGCAGCCTGCACAAGGCGCAGGAGAGCTACGACAAGGCGATGGGACGGCTGGTCAACGGCCGTGGCAACCTGATTGCCCAGGTCGAGCGTTTCCGCGAGCTGGGGGTGGAGGTGACCAAGAGCCTGCCCGAGCCGCTGGTGGAACGGGCGCTGGAGCGCGACCAGGAGCGGGAGTAGTTAGCCAGATGACGCTGCTGCTCAACTACCAACGTGGTTCCGTAAGCAGTGAAACAGGATGTGGTTAATACGCTACTGAACGAAGGTGACATCCCCCCAATTTTGCTGAACGTCACCATAGGCGATGGCAAGTTACATCGAGCTGATTTTTGACATAATGAAGCGGTGTAATAACGATGCCCCATAACGCAGAGAGGTTGATTGAATGGCAGATAACATCCCTCAGGCCCCTCAAGGTGAGTTTGTGCTTTTTACCAGTGCGGATGGTCACACTCGCGTCGAATGCCGCTTTGAATCAGACACTTTGTGGCTCTCTCAAGCCGCGATGGCAGAACTTTATGACAAGGATGTTCGTACTATCAATGAGCACCTGATCAATATCTACCATGAAGGTGAGCTTGTACAAAATGCAACCATCCGGAAATTCCGGATAGTTCGATTAGAAGGAACCCGCCAAGTATCTCGTGAAATCGACCACTATAATCTCGATGCAATTCTGGCTGTGGGATACAGAGTCCGTTCACTACGTGGCACACAATTTCGTCAATGGGCAACCCAGACATTAAAAGAGTATCTGATTAAGGGCTTCGTTATGGATGATGAACGCCTAAAAAACCCGCCGGTAGGTAACTCTGCGGTACCAGATTATTTTGATGAAATGCTGGAACGTATTCGCGATATCCGAGCCAGCGAGCGCCGTGTATATTTGCGGGTAAAAGAGATCTTTACCATGGCCGCTGATTACGAGCCATCAAACCAGGAGACAAATCGATTTTTTCAAACTATCCAGAATAAACTGCATTATGCCTGCACACATATGACTGCGGCAGAGCTTATCGCCAGTCGTGTTGATGCCAATAAGCCTGATATGGGCCTGACCAGCTATAAAGGCGATGAAGTACGTAAGACGGATGTCACTATCGCTAAAAACTATCTGCGTGAAGATGAAATCAAAGAACTCAATCGCATTGTTAACATGTGGCTAGATTTTGCCGAAGACCAAGCACTGCGCCGCAAACAAGTATTCCTAAAGGATTGGGCCGAGAAACTCGATCAGTTCTTGAGCTTTAACGATCGAGATGTGTTGAGCGGCTCAGGGAAAATATCCAAAAAAACGGCAGATGAGAAAGCAAGATTGGAATTTGATCGCTTCGCAGAACAACGCCGACGCTTGAAAGAAGCTGAAGGGGCTTTGTCCAATATTGCCGCCTTAAGAGCTATGTTCAAAAAAGAGAAATAGCGACCCGAAGGGTCTGGTCCACGTATCTGCCTACGTAGAATAACAACGGCCCACCGAAGTGGGCCGTTTTCATTTGCAGTGCCGGTGTGGATCAGCGGCTGGCGGCGCGGGCGCTCAGCTCGGCTTTCTCGCTATCGCTCAGGAAGGCCAGGGTCAGGCCATTCTGCTGGGCGGTGCGGATTTCGCTCGCCGTCATGCCGGCAGCCGGAGCGGCCACCTCATATTCGTGGGGCAGGTCGATCCCTTCCACCGCCGGATCGTCGGTGTTGAGGCAGGCCAGCACGCCGGCAGCCAGGAACTGGCGGATCGGGTGTTCGGTCAGGCTCGCGACCGTGGTGGTCTGGACGTTGGAGGTGAGGCAGGATTCGATGCCGATGCGGTGCTCGGCCAGATAGGCCATCAGGGCCGGATCCTGAATCGCTTTGACGCCGTGGCCGATACGCTCGGCACCCAGCTCGCGAATGGCTTGCCACATGCTCTCGGGGCCAGCGGCTTCACCGGCGTGTACGGTGACGCGCATGCCTGCATCGCGCACCTTGCGGAAGTGGTCGACAAAGAGTTCCCCCGGGAAGCCCAGCTCGTCACCCGCCAGATCGATGGCCACCAGCTTGTCGCGGTGGGCCAGACAGGCGGCCAGCTCCTGATTGCACTGCTCGGTGCCGAAGGTGCGACTCATGATGCCGATCAGATTGGCCTTGATGCCGAAATCGCGGCTGCCCGCGGCCACGCCGTCGATGATCGCTTCCACCACGCCCTGCGGGTGCAGCTTGTGGGCCATCGCCATATAGGCCGGGCTGAAGCGCAGCTCGGCATAGTCGATACCGGCGTGCAGCAGATCTTCCACGTTCTCGTAGGCGACCCGGTGGCAGGCATCGTAGTCGGCCAGCACGGCCACGCCCCAGTCCAGCTTCTTCAGGAAGGCGACCAGGCTCGGCTCGTTTTCGACGATCTGCACATGGGGGCGCAGCGCCTCCAGCTCGAAGGCTGGCAACTGGATATTGTGTTGGCGACCCAGCTCGAGGATGGTTTGCGGGCGGATATTGCCGTCCAGATGGCGGTGCAGGTCGGTCAGGGGGAGAGATCTGTCAATCATGGGGGCGCCCTCGTCGAGTCAGGTTTGAAAGCCTGCCATTCTAGGCGGGGCTTTCAAAAAAGATACCCCGTTTGCAGGCAAACGGGGTCATATTGGTCAGCGATTTATCAAGGCGTGATGGGAATCGTTTTTCCCCGGGACTCAGGAGATATCGAGCTCCTTTAGCTTGCGGGTCAGGGTGTTGCGACCCCAACCGAGTAAACGCGCTGCCTCCTGCTTGTGGCCGTGGGTATGCTCTAGCGCCGTCTCCAGCATGATCCGCTCGAACTGGGGCATGGCATCGGCCAGGATGTCTGTCTCTCCCAGCGCCAGCTTGCTGGCCACCCACTCCTGCAACTGCTGCTGCCAGCAGCCGGGCATTGCCGGTTGACCCGGCTCGGCACTGTTACTGATGGGGGTGAGCAACTCGGCAGGCAAGTCACCCACTAACACCTCCTGCCCCGAGGCCATCACGGTGAGCCAGCGGCAGACGTTTTCCAGCTGACGCACGTTACCCGGCCAGGGCAGGCGGCTGATATAGGCCTGGGTATCCGGGTGCAGGCTCTTGGCCTCAACATTCAGCTCCTTGGCGGCTCTCAGCAGGAAGTGCTGGGCCAGCTGGGGAATATCTTCTCGCCGCTCCTTGAGGGCGGGAATGTGGATGCGGATGACGTTGAGGCGGTGGAACAGATCCTCGCGAAACTCGCCATCTGCGACTCGCTTCTCCAGATTCTGGTGAGTGGCGGCGATGATCCGCACATCCACCTGCACCGGCTGATGGCCACCGACCCGGTAGAACTGGCCATCGGCCAGCACCCGCAGCAGCCGGGTCTGCACATCCAGCGGCATGTCGCCAATCTCGTCGAGAAACAGGGTGCCGCCGTCGGCCTGCTCGAAGCGGCCATGGCGGATGTTGTTGGCGCCGGTGAAGGCCCCCTTCTCATGACCGAACAGCTCGGATTCGATAAGGTCTTTTGGGATGGCCGCCATATTGAGGGCGATGAAGTTCTTGTGGGCACGGGGACTGTGTTTGTGCAGGGCGTGGGCGACCAGCTCCTTGCCGGTACCGCTCTGACCATTGATCAGTACTGAGATGCTGGAACGCGAGAGACGGCCGATGGCACGGAATACCTCCTGCATGGCGGGGGCCTCGCCGATGATCTCCGGGGTGGCGGTGGCCTCTTGCTGACGAGACTTGCGCTTGGTGCGTTGCTCCTTGAGGTGATTTTCGGCCCGGCGCACCAGGGTCACCGCTTCGTCGATGTCGAACGGTTTGGGCAGGTACTCGAAGGCGCCGCGCTGGTAGGCGTTGACTGCGCTGTCGAGATCCGAGTGGGCGGTCATGATGATGATGGGCAGATCGGCCTGACGGCGGTGGATCTGCTCCAGCAGGCTCAGGCCATCGATGCCGGGCATCCGGATATCGGAGAGGATCACATCGGGCGAGCGCAGCTCAAGGGCATGCAGCAGCGCTTCGCCATCGGCAAAACTTTCGCAGTTGAAGCCTTCGCTGCCGAGAGTGCGCTCCAGCACCCAGCGGATAGAGCTGTCGTCATCGACGATCCACACTTTGGCGGTCATGGGGTTCCCTTACTTGCGAAGCGGTAGAAAAATGGTGAATTCGGTGTGACCCGGCCAGCTGATGCAGTCGATCTTGCCCTTGTGCTGGTCGATCAGGTTCTGGGCGATGGAGAGGCCAAGCCCGGTTCCCCCCTCCTTGCCGGTGATCATGGGATAAAACAGGGTGTCGCGAATGGCATCGGGAATGCCGGGGCCGTTGTCGATGATCTTGATCTCCGCCGCTAGCCGGTAACGCTGGCCGTGGATGGTGATCTGGAACGCGGTGCGGGTCTTGATACGGATAAGCCCGGTCTGATCGCCGAGTGCTTCGGCGGCATTGCGCACTATGTTGAGAAACGCCTGCTGCAGTTGATCCGGCTCCATCTCGAATTCAGGAATGCTGGGATCGTAATCCCGCTCGATGCGAACAGAGGGAGGGAGTTCGAGCTCCACCAGTCGGCGTACCTGCTCCAGCACCGAATGGACATTGTGCATCTGCTGACGGCCGGGGCGCTGGGGGCCGAGCAGTCGATCGACCAGCACCCGCAGTCGGTCAGCCTGTTCGATGATGATGCCGGTATATTCGCGCAGCGCAGGATCCGGCAGCTCTTTTTGCAGCAGCTGGGCTGCGCCGCGCAGGCCGCCGAGGGGATTCTTGATTTCGTGGGCCAGGCCGCGCACCAGCTCCTTGGCTGCCAGCTGCTGGGCATGTTGCTGCTGCTCCTGGCTGATCTTCTTCTGCTGGTCGATTTTGCGCAGCTCCACCACCAACAGGCGCTGTTCGTGATCGGCCATGGGGGTGGCGCTCAACTCCACCAGTCGCGGTTCTCCTTCCACCACCAGGGTCACTTCGCTGTCGGTAAAGCCTTGCCCTGATACGAGGCACTGCTTGAGCCGCTGCAAGTCGAGGGAGATATGTTCCAGCAGATGGGGCAGTTCGATGCCGATCAGCCGTCGTTCACTGAGGGAGAGCAGCTGTTCGGCTGCCGGGTTGACGAACTGGATGCAGAGCCGCTCGTCCATCAGGAGCACAGCGGTCAGCAAATTATCCAAGAGTGTTTTGGCGTTGTCCGAGCGGGTTGGCACAGGTTTCTCCCTAAAACGGTGCTACACACCTGTTATGCACCAATATGGTGCATGGAGTTTACCTGCATTGGGGCGCTATATCACCCCTGGTTGGCCTTGGGGGTGGGTTTGGGAGCCGGTTTCACGCTCGCTCTATGCAGGTAAAAGGTGACTACATTGGATTTAGCAAGGATCGTACCGTCTTTGGCGAGTAGTTCGAGTTGAGCCTCGTGGGCGCCGCGATCAAGGTTTTCAACGCGGATCGACAGGCTGTTGCTGACGATGGGGGCGGCTTTGCCATCCAGAGTCAGCCGCACATCATACTGGATTGGGGGTTTGGGGCTGATAGCGCCCTGAAAGACAATGTTGCCGGTGTTGTCGCGCAGGGTGCTGCCCTGTTCCGGGGAGATCAGTTCGATCACCAGTTTGGCAGCCTCCTGCTCCTTCTTGGCATCGGCGCCAGTCAGACTGTTGAAGTTGTCCACCTGCACTGATCTGGGGGTGCTGCTGCCGAGCAGCGGGGCGACCCGCAGATCGACCTCTTTGGCGTTTTTGCCGGGGGGTGGCGCATCCGAGTAGTGGGTCACGCCATTGCCATCGACCCAGGAGTAGACCTTGGCCGCATCCGTACCAAACGAGGTCAGTAACAGCAGGGTGATCACCCCCATGCCATGCTTGTTGTTCATCCATCTCTCCTTGACGGTATTTTGCTTAATCCTATCAGAGAAAAAACCCGCCAGATGGCGGGTTTTGTCACGATTAAGCAAGCTGACCAGATTTAAACGGGCACTCTGCTGCGATTTAGACGGAGTAGTAGAGTTCAAACTCCAGCGGGTGCGGGGTCATGCGCACACGGTCAACATCCTGCTGTTTCAGTTCCAGATAGGAGTTGATGAAGTCATCGCTGAACACACCGCCACGGGTCAGGAACTCGCGATCTGCATCCAGAGCGGCCAGGGCTTCGTCCAGAGAACCGGCAACGGTCGGCACTTCTGCGGCTTCTTCCGGCGGCAGGTCATACAGGTTCTTGTCCATGGCATCGCCCGGATGGATCTTGTTGATGATACCGTCCAGACCGGCCATCAGCTGGGCGGCGAAGGCCAGGTACGGGTTGGCAGCCGGATCCGGGAAGCGCACTTCGATACGGCGAGCTTTCGGGCTCGGCACTACCGGGATACGGATGGAGGCAGAGCGGTTGCGGGCAGAGTAGGCCAGCATGACCGGTGCTTCATAACCCGGAACCAGACGCTTGTAGGAGTTGGTGGTCGGGTTGGCGAAGGCGTTGATGGCCTTGGCGTGCTTGATGATACCGCCGATGTAGTGCAGCGCCATCTCGGACAGGCCGCCGTACAGGTCGCCCGCGAACAGGTTGACGCCGTTCTTGGCCAGAGACTGGTGGCAGTGCATACCGGAGCCGTTGTCACCGAACATGGGTTTCGGCATGAAGGTGACAGTCTTGTTGTAGGCGTGGGCCACGTTGTGGATCACGTACTTCAGTACCTGTACTTCGTCAGCTTTCAGGGTAAGAGTATTGAAGCGGGTAGCGATCTCGTTCTGACCGGCAGTGGCCACTTCGTGGTGGTGAGCTTCAACGACCTGGCCCATCTCTTCCAGCACCAGACACATGGCGGCACGGATATCCTGGGAGGAGTCGACCGGTGCAACCGGGAAGTAACCGCCTTTCACGAACGGGCGGTGACCCTTGTTGCCATGCTCATAGGCAGTACCGGAGTTCCATGCGGCTTCTTCAGATTCGATTTTCACGAAGCTGTGGCCCATGGTGTTGGAGAAGGTGATGTTGTCGAACATGAAGAATTCCGGCTCCGGCCCGAACAGCACGGTGTCAGCGATGCCGCTGGACTTCAGGAAATCTTCTGCACGCTTGGCGATGGAGCGCGGATCGCGGTCGTAGCCCTGCATGGTGGCAGGCTCCAGTACGTCACAAACGATGTTCAGGGTGGTCTCTTCGGTGAACGGGTCCAGCTTGGCGGAGGCCGGGTCCGGCATCAGTACCATGTCGGATTCGTTGATGCCCTTCCAGCCGCCGATGGAGGAACCATCGAACATCTTGCCGTCTTCGAAGAAATCTTCATCAACCTGGTGAGCAGGGATGGATACATGCTGCTCTTTACCCTTGGTGTCGGTAAAGCGCAGATCAACAAACTTGACTTCGTGTTCCTGGATCAGGGCCAAAACGTTCTGGGCTGACATGCTAAGTAACCTCCGGTGTTAAAACTCTCTGGGTGAATGCGTCGTCGTATTCACATAAGCCAGTATCGTGCCAAGTTTGTGACAGCTTGATTTCAGGGCAATCTCGCTGAAGAGGCTCCCCAAAATCAGGCGATCTCGACGCACGTTGCATCAATTTAGTGCGATGGTGGATCGTTTTGGTGCACTGTAATGGTGCGCGAAATACGGTCACTGCCCATCTAAGCAGGGTTTGTCAGAGAGGTCTATGATCCAGATCCGTTGTTATGCGCGAATGTACTGCAATTCTGCTAGGCAGATCACAAAGGCAAGAGTACAATTAGCGCCCAATTTTACCCGGTGATTGAGGCGAGAATGTTAGAGAATTTACGCAATATTGCGATTATTGCGCACGTTGACCACGGCAAAACGACTCTGGTTGATAAGCTGCTGCAGCAGTCCGGCACCCTGGACCGCTCCACGGAAGGCCAGGAACGGATCATGGACTCCAATGATCTGGAACGGGAACGTGGCATCACCATTCTCGCCAAGAACACTGCGATCCGCTGGAATGACTACCGCATCAACATCGTTGATACCCCGGGTCACGCCGACTTCGGTGGTGAAGTAGAGCGCGTACTGTCCATGGTTGACTCCGTGCTGCTGCTGGTTGACGCCGTAGACGGTCCGATGCCGCAAACCCGTTTCGTGACCCAGAAAGCGTTCGCTCAGGGTCTGAAGCCGATCGTGGTCATCAACAAGGTTGACCGTCCGGGTGCGCGTCCTGACTGGGTAATGGATCAGGTATTCGACCTGTTCGACAACCTGGGCGCGACTGACGAACAGCTGGATTTCAAGGTTGTTTACGCCTCTGCACTGAACGGTTGGGCCACCATGGATCAGGACGTCGAGTCCGAGAACATGGAGCCGCTGTTCCAGGCTATCGTTGACAACGTTGAAGCGCCGAAGGCTGATGCCGAAGGTGGTTTCCAGATGCAGATCTCCCAGCTGGACTACAACTCCTACGTGGGTGTTATCGGTATCGGCCGTATCACCCGTGGTCGCGTCAAGACCAACCAGCAGGTCACCATCGTGGGCGCCAACGGCAAGAACCGTACCGGTAAAGTCGGTCAGGTGCTGGGTTACCTGGGTCTGTCCCGTACCGAAGTGACTGACGCGCAAGCGGGTGACATCATCGCCATCACCGGTCTGGGTGAGCTGAAAATCTCCGATACCATCTGTGACAACAATGCTGTTGAAGCGCTGCCGCCGCTCTCCGTTGACGAGCCGACCGTGAACATGACCTTCCAGGTCAATACTTCACCGTTTGCCGGTAAAGAGGGCAAGTTCGTCACCTCCCGTAACATTCTGGAGCGTCTGAACCAGGAGCTGGTCCACAACGTGGCCCTGCGTGTGGAAGAGACCGAAGATCCGGACAAGTTCCGTGTATCCGGCCGTGGTGAACTGCACCTCTCCATCCTGATCGAAAACATGCGTCGCGAAGGTTACGAGCTGGCGGTATCCCGTCCGGAAGTAATCCTGCGTACCGTCGATGGCGAACTGCAAGAACCGTTCGAAACCGTCACTGTGGACGTTGAAGAAGCGCACCAGGGTTCCGTGATGGAGCAACTGGGTCTGCGTAAAGGTGAAATGACCAACATGACCCCGGATGGCAAGGGTCGTGTCCGCCTGGACTTCATGATCCCGAGTCGTGGTCTGATCGGTTTCCAGACCGAGTTCCTGACCATGACCTCCGGTACCGGTCTGCTCTACCACACCTTCGATCACTACGGTCCGCACAAGGGTGGCAGCATCGGTGAGCGTCAGAATGGCGTGCTGATCTCCAACGCCACCGGTAAGGCGCTGACCTTCGCCCTGTTCGGCCTGCAAGACCGCGGTCGTCTGTTTATCGGTCACGCGACCGAGGTATACGAAGGCCAGGTGATCGGGATCCACTCCCGTTCCAACGATCTGACGGTTAACTGCCTGAAGGGCAAACAGCTGACCAACATGCGTGCCTCCGGTACCGACGAAGCCCAGGTGCTGACTCCGCCGATCCGCATGACCCTGGAGCAGGCGCTCGAGTTCATCGACAACGATGAGCTGGTTGAGATCACCCCCAAGGCCATCCGCATTCGCAAGAAGCTGCTGACCGAGCTGGATCGCAAGCGCGCCGGCCGTGGTTAATGCCATGTGCTGAGTCTCGGCAGCCCTCGCGGCCGCTGACGGTTCACTGATAAACGGGCCCAACCCTCTGGTTTGGGCCCGTTTTTTATACCTGTGATTTAGATGAGGTCGTTCATGTCATTTGGCAATACGGGCTCAATCTGCTGATACATGGTGAAGAGGTTTGAGATTAAAAAGCCGCAGCGTTGAGATGCTGCGGCTTTTTATTGGCTTGCGGTGAAGCGTTACTGGCGCCAGAAAGAGGGAAAGAAGATCACTGCAACGGTCAGTATCTCCAGGCGGCCCAGCAGCATGCCGAATGACAGGATCCACTTTGCCATGTCAGGCTGGCTGGCGAAGTTGCCGCTGGGTCCAATGATGGGCCCCATCCCTGGTCCTACGTTGGCAACCGCGGTGATGGAGCCCGAGATGGCAGTGAGTGGATCCAGGCCTATGGTGGCTAACAGGGCTGCGATCAGCAGTATGATGGCGAAGTAAGCCAGTACGAAGGAGATCATCGAGCGGATGATGGCGTCATTGACCGGGCGGCCATTGTATTTTTGCGGGAACACCCCTGAGGGGTGCATCAGCTGGCGCATCTGCTTGCGAAACAGGGCGAATGCCACCTGTATGCGAAAGATCTTGAGGCCACCGGATGTTGAACCGGAGCAGGCACCGAGCAGCATGATGAAGATAAAAATGACACTGGTGAGAGGGCCCCAGGTGCCGAAGTCGCCGAGGCCATATCCGGTGGTGGTGATCACCGAGACAATATTGAAACAGCTGATACGCAGGGCATCCAGAAAACCGTAGATGCCCCTGCTCCACAGGTACAGTGTGACCACGGCGGTAACCCAGAGGATTAGCCAGAAGAAGCCCTGAACCTGCGCATCTTTGAGCAGGCTGTAGTCTCTATGGCTGAGGCTCTGGACATAGAGCAGGAAGGGCAGGCCACCGAGAAACATGAACAGGGTACCAATCCAGTGTGCCGAATTGGAGAAGTGGGACATGGATTGATCGGAAGTGGAATAGCCGCCAGTACTGAGGGTGGTCATGGCGTGATTGATCGCCTCGAACAGAGTCATGCCACTGGCCCAGTAGGCCATAAAGCAGAGCATGGAGAGCACCAGATAGACCACCACTATGTTGTTGGCCACCGTCTTGGCTCGGGGGGCACTTTTGTCTGACCAGTCCGAGCTCTCGGTCTGGAACAGCTTCATGCCACCGACGTTGAGGTAGGGCAGCACAGCGACTGCCATTACGATAAAGCCGACCCCGCCCAGCCACTGCAGGATGGAGCGCCATAACAGGATGCTGTGGGCCATATTATCCAATCCCGACAGTACGGTGGAGCCGGTAGTCGTGACTCCAGACATGGTTTCGAAATAGGCATCGGCAAAACCGATGTGATTGATGAAGACAAAGGGCAGGGCGCCGAAGATACAGGCCACCACCCAGACCGAGGTGGTGAGCAGGAACATCTCCCGCACCCCCAGCTGAAACTCCGCTTTACGACCGTAGTGGAGACAGAGCAGGGCTGCACCGTGGGTGATCAGCACTGACTGCAGAAATTCGACAAAGCCTTCAGAACCGGTCAGTAGCGCCAGCAAAGTGGGTAACCACATGAAGAGTGCCAGTTTGGAGAGCACCAGTCCAAGGGTGAAGATAATGGGACGCAGCTTGATCATGCTCGATAACCTGGTCAGTGATTAACAAAAGACCCGGACCATCCCTTGGGGGGAGCTGAGCCGGGTCTGGTTTGACAGCCTGTGCACATGACGTCGTTACAGGAAGAAAGGGCTTGGCTGGAACAGCCGCTCCACTTCCGGAATGTACTTTTTGTCTACCAGGAACATGACGACGTGGTCATCCTGCTGGATTTTGGTGCGATCGTGAGCGATCAGGACTTCATCTCCCCGTACCACAGCCCCGATGGTTGTGCCCGGTGGCAGCTTGAGCTCACCCACTGACCTGCCAACGACCTTGGAGGTATTCTCATCGCCATGGGCGATCGCTTCGATCGCCTCGGCAGCACCGCGTCGCAGGCTATAAACGTTGGCGATATCGGCCCGGCGCACGTGGGTCAGCAAGGCAGAGATGGTGGCCTGCTGGGGCGAGATGGCGATATCGATGGAGCCGCCTTGCACCAGATCGACGTAAGCACCGCGCTGGATCAGCACCATGGTTTTCTTGGCCCCCATCTTCTTGGCGAGCAGCGCCGACATGATGTTGGCCTCATCCTCGTTGGTCACGGCGATGAAGACGTCGATCTGATCGATATGCTCCTCGGCCAGCAGCTCCTGATCTGCCGCGTCACCACAGAAGACGATGGTGTTCTCCAGCTGTTCGGAGAGCTGCTCCGCCCGGGGCAGGTTGCGCTCGATCAGCTTGACACTGTAACGCTTCTCCAATTGGCGGGCGAGACCTGCACCGATGTTGCCGCCACCGACGATCATGATGCGACGGTAGGGGCTCTCGAGGCGCTGCAGCTCCGACATCACGGCACGGATATGGCCCGCAGCGGCGACGAAGAACACCTCGTCATCCGCTTCAATGATAGTGGTGCCTTGCGGACGGATCGGGCGACCCTGACGGAAGATGGCCGCTACCCGGGTCTCGATATTGGGCATGTGATCACGCAGGGTGGAGAGGGCATTGCCCACCAGTGGGCCGCCGTAGTAGGCCTTGACCGCCACCAGACCCACACGTCCTCCTGCAAAATCAACAACTTGAAGTGCGCCTGGGTATTCAATCAGGCGACGTACATAGTCGGTGACCAACTGCTCCGGGGCGATCAGGTGATCCACAGGTACCGATTCCGGCAGAAACAGCCGATCCCGCTCGGTCAGATAGGCGGGTGAGCGGATCCGAGCCACCTTGTTCGGGGTGTTGAACAGGGAGTAGGCCACCTGACAGGCGATCATGTTGGTTTCGTCACTGTTGGTGACGGCGACCAGCATGTCGGCATCCTGAGCCCCTGCTTCACGCAGCACCTTGGGGTGCGCGCCATGGCCGTTGACCACCCGCAGGTCAAACTTGTCCTGTAGTTCGCGCAGCCGCTCGCTATCGGTGTCGACAATGGTGATGTCATTGTTCTCCCCGGCCAGGTTCTCGGCCAGGGTGCCGCCGACCTGGCCGGCTCCCAAAATGATGATCTTCATAGGGAACGTCTACCCATGTTGATGCAGTAAAGGGGCGCGCCAGAACGAGTCTGGCGGCTCTCCCGAATGAGGTTGGTCATGCCCGGCTCAGAGCTTGACCAGTTTGGCGTAGTAGAAGCCATCCATCTCGGCTTCGCCCGGCAGGAACTGGCGACCCGGGCAGTCCGGGGTGTCCTGTTCGTGCAATGGCACCAATTTGGCATCTTTGGTCACGGCAAGGAAGGCGCGGATCTGTTCGCGGTTCTCTTCCGGCAGGACGGAGCAGGTGGCGTAGAGCAGGGTGCCGCCGCTTTTCAGCTTGCCCCAGAGCGCCTGGAGAATGCGACGCTGCAGCTCGGCCAGCTCACGAATATCCTGATCCCGGCGCAACCACTTGATGTCGGGATGGCGCCGGATCACGCCGGTGGCGGAGCAGGGGGCATCCAGCAGAATGCGGTCGAACTGACCCTCTGGCCACCACTGTTCCGGTGCCGCAGCATCGCCGTGGATCACCCTGGCGGTCAGACCGATGCGGTCCAGGTTCTCCTGAACCCGCTTGAGGCGGTTATCGTCGGCATCGACGGCAACCACGCCAGCCAGCTTGGGCTGACGCTCCAGCAAGTGGGCGGTCTTGCCGCCGGGGGCCGCGCAGGCATCCAGCACCCACTCGCCCGGTTGCGGGTCGAGCAGTGCCGCAGCTTGTTGTGCGGCACCATCCTGTACCGAGCAGTCACCCATTTCGAAGCCGGGCAGCTTGGTCACATCGCAAGGACGCTCCAGCAGGATGCAATCCTCGCCCTCTTCACCGGCCACGGCATTGATGCCAGCTTCGGCCATGCGAACCAACATGGCATCACGGCTCTGGCGCTGGCTGTTGTTGCGGATCCACATTGGAGGGCGCTGGTTGTTGGCCTCCATGATAAATTCCCACTCATTCGGATAGGCCTGCCGCAGGCGCTTGGTGAGCCACTCCGGATGACCGAGGCGAATGCTGGGAACCCGGTCGATGCGTAGCAGAATGACTTCGGCGCTGCGCTGGAAGTTGCGTAGCACGCCGTTGATGAGGCCGCGCAGGGAGGTGCCCTTGAGCAGTTTGACGGCGTTGACGGTCTCGGCCACCGCGGCGTGAGCCGGAATGCGGGTGTAGATGAGCTGATAGAGACCGACCAGGATGAGGTAGTGGAAAATGCGGCTCTTGTTCTTGAGCGGCTTGTCCATCATCTCGTTGACTGCCGCATCGAGGCGGGGTAGCCAGCGTAGCGTGCCGTAGCAGAGTTCTTGCAGGAGTGCGCGATCGCGAGGTGCAACCTTCTCCTGGGCAGCAGGCAGAACAGCGGAGAGGGATTGGCCCTGATCCAGCACCTGTTGAATAACGAGAGCGGCCTGTGCACGTGTTTTCATAGCGTTACCTTAGATGCACAAGTCGGGGCCTGGGCCCCGCTTGTGTCAATTCAATCCAGTTCAATTCAATTGCGTGCCGGGTTCAAACCAGTCGCGGCGAGAGTTGAGTAGGTCCGAGACGGACATGGCCTTCTTGCCCGGTGGTTGCAGAGTTAGCAGGCGCAGAACCCCTTTGCCGGTGGCGATATCGATCCCCAGCTTGTCGGCCTTGAGCAGGGTGCCGGCGGGTTGGCCGTGGTCGCTGTCAATGACGGCGGCTTGCCATACCTTGACGGTCTGGTCAGCAACTTCAAACCAGCTGATGGGCCAGGGGTTGAACGAGCGGATGCAGCGTTCGATGGCGGCGGCTTCCATCGACCAGTCGATGCGGGCCTCTTCCTTGGAGAGCTTTTCGGCGTAGTTTGCCTGCGCATCATCTTGCGCTTCGGCAGCGGTTTCATCGGCGGCCATGGCATTGATGGTGTCGACCAGTGCCTGCGGGCCCAGCTCGGCCAGTTTGTCATAGAGGCTGGCGGAGGTCTCATCGGCGGCGATGGGGCAGCTCACCTTGCGGATCATTGCACCGGTATCCAGCCCCACATCCATCTGCATGATGGTGACGCCGGTTTCGCTATCGCCCGCCCAGATGGCACGCTGGATCGGTGCCGCGCCACGCCAGCGGGGCAGCAGAGAGCCATGGACGTTGATGCAGCCCAGACGCGGGGTATCGAGTACCACTTTGGGCAGGATCAGGCCATAGGCCACCACCACCATCAGGTCGGCACCCAGTGCAGCAAGCTCGGCTTGCGCCTCTTCCTTGCGCAGGGTGGCGGGTTGGTAAACCGGCAGATTGTGGGCCAGCGCCAGCTCTTTGACCGGGCTGGCAGTGAGCTTCTGACCACGGCCTGCGGGTTTGTCAGGCTGGGTATAAACGGCAACGACCTCGTGGTCGGAAGACAACAACGCCGCCAGGTGACGGGCGGCGAAGTCGGGAGTACCGGCAAAAATCAGTTTCAGCTTATTCAATGGGGCAGATCCTCAGAGGACTTTGCGATCTTCTCGGGCCATTTTTTCCAGCTTCTGGCGAATGCGCTGGCGCTTGAGTGGAGACAAGTAATCCACAAACAGCTTGCCGACCAAGTGATCCATCTCATGCTGGATGCAGATGGCGAGCAGATCATCGGCTTCCAGTTCGAACGGTTTGCCGTGGCGATCCAGTGCGCGGATCTTGAGCTGTTCGGCGCGCGGCACCAGAGCACGGCTGCCGGGGACTGAGAGGCAACCTTCTTCGATACCGGTGCTGCCGCACTGCTCAATGATCTCCGGATTGATCAATACCAGAGGATCTTCACGGTTTTCAGAGACATCGATCACTATGATGCGTTGGTGAATGTCGACCTGAGTCGCGGCCAGGCCAATGCCTTCCTCCGCGTACATGGTGTCGAACATATCATCTACAATCTGTTGTAACTCGGGTGTAAAGGTCTCGACAGGAGCTGCTACAGTGCGCAGGCGTTCATCGGGAAAACGCAATACATCTAGAATGGCCATAGTTTTTCTTTAGTTTCGTATAATTGCAGTCAATATTGGCGTAATTCTAGTCATTTACGTCGACAAAAAACAGCAACACTTTGCGTGCAGAAGTAACAGGGAGTGTTATGTATCTGAAGCAAACCATCCTCGCCTGCCTGATGGTGACTGTGAGCCAAGGTGCTCTGGCTGATCAGCTGAGGTTGAAAGCGGGTTATCCCGAAAGCTATGTAGTGCAAAAAGGCGACACGCTGTGGGATATCTCCGGCAAATATCTCTCCGAGCCTTGGCTGTGGCCCCGTCTGTGGAATATCAATCCGCAGATCGCCAATCCTCACTGGATCTACCCCGGTGATGTGCTGCAACTGAGCTGGGTCAATGGGGAGCCCCGGCTCGGCAAGGCGATGCAAGGGGGCAAGCCAGTAATCCGCCTGAGCCCCAAGGCGCGCTACGAAAACAAGGCCAACCCTATACCGACCCTGCCGATCAGCGAGATTGGTGCTTTCTTGCAAACCGACCATATTCTGGCAGACAGCCAGCAGCAGAAGGCCCTGCCTTATCTACTGGGCTCGGATCAGAAACATATCGGTATGCTGGAGGGGGACACCCTCTACGTGCAGGGTTCCCTTATCCCGGGTGAGATGTATGGCGTCTATCACCCCGGCGCGGTCTATAAAGATCGCGAAACCGGTGAACAACTTGGACAAGAGGCCATTTTCGCCGGTGTGATACGTGCTGTAGCGCGTCTTGATGGCGATCGGACCGAAGTGACCCTGACCCATAACCAGCGTGAAGTGCTACAGGGTGACAAGGTGATGGCGCTGCCTGCCCAGGATTACCTGCCCGCACTCTTTATTCCCAAGGCAGCCCCCGCCATTACGCCGGGCTATATCATTGATTTGCCGAACAAGACCCGGGGTGGTGGCAAATTTGATGTTGTATTGATCAACCGGGGTGCCCGTGATCAACTGGTCGCCGGGGATGTACTGGATGTCCGTAGGCCAGGCACTGCGCTGGCTAACAAGAACGGCAAGGTACAGTACAAGGAGCTCTCTTCAATCTACGATCGGGTGTTTTACAGCAGTAATAAAGCGCCGCTACCTTCGGAAGCTATTGCCCGCATCATGTTGTTCAAGGTGTATGACAAGGTGAGTTATGGCCTCATCATGCAGAGTAAAGACATGGTGAGTACCGGTTATCAGGTCACTCACTTCTGACGTGAACTACCCTGACGCGCGCCTTGCGCTCTGGCTAACCCTTGATGCGGTCACCGGTATCGGTCCGGTGACTGCCGCGCGCCTGCTGGAGCGGGTCGGTGGAAGCATTGATCTCCTGTTTCAGAGCGATGAGGCGCAACTGCGTGGTGTGGGTCTGTCGTCAGAGCAGATCAAGCAGCTGCGCTGGCCCTCGCCTGTGGTTGAGCAGAGCCTGGCTTGGGCCACCTTGCCTGACAATGTCGTTATTCCGCAAGACCACCCGTTTTATCCACCCTTGTTGTTGGAAATCCCCGCAGCCCCCCTGTTGATCTATTGTCGTGGAGCTCTTGCTGCGCTGTCACTGCCCCAGCTGGCGATGGTGGGAACACGCCATCCAACCTATGCAGGCAAAGATAATGCGTCCCGTCTCTGTGGCGAGCTGGTCGGCAGCGGGTTGGCCATTACCTCGGGCCTGGCGCTGGGTATCGATGGTGTGTGCCATCAGCAGGCGCTGGCTTCTGGCGGCATTACCCTCGCTGTGTTGGGGTCGGGTCTCGACACTCTCTATCCCAAGCGGCATATGGGGTTGGCAGACCAGATTCTGGAAAACGGTGGTTTGCTTATCTCCGAGCTGGCGCCGGATAAAGGGCCGCTGGCTGAACATTTTCCTCGTCGCAACCGTATTATTAGTGGTCTGTCGCTGGGCACCCTGGTGGTGGAGGCGACCGAGCAGAGCGGTTCGCTGATCACCGCGCGTTATGCACTGGAGCAGGGGCGTGAAGTGTTTGCGGTGCCCGGCGCCCCGCAAAACGCCCAGGCGATAGGGTGCAATAGATTAATTCAGCAGGGGGCCAAACTTGTGCTGAGTGCGGCCGATATAGTGGAAGAGCTGCCAGAGTGGGTCGCACGGCCACATCCGTCGGTCATACCATCTGAGCAACCGCATAATAGCGAATTGCCTTATGCCGATTTGTTGGATAACGTAGATTACGAGACCACAAGCGTGGATACCGTTGCCGAACGGGCCCAGCTTCCTGTCGAAGTGGTATTGGGCAGGTTGGTAGAGCTGGAGCTGGCCGGTGCAGTGATAGCGGTAGCCGGTGGATACGTCAGAGCGAGGAGGGCGAATCATGTTTGATGTATTGATGTACCTTTTCGAGACCTACATCCACAGTGATGCAGATGTGACGGTCGAACAGAACGAACTCACCGATGAACTGAGCCGCGCTGGTTTTGACAAGGAGGAGATCGATAAGGCGCTCGACTGGCTGGAACGGTTGGCCAATCTGCATGACAGTGAGCGGGAGGTCTATGTCGCCGCCAGCGCACAGGGCTCGATGCGTATCTATGCCCCACAAGAGCTGGCACGCCTGAGCACCGAGTGCCGCGGCTTCCTGCTGTTTCTGGAGCAGGCCCAGGTGCTTAATGCCGAAACCCGCGAGATCTGTATCGAGCGCCTGCTCGAGCTGGACAAGCCGGATATCGAGCTGGATGACCTGAAGTGGGTCGTCATGATGGTGCTGTTCAACGTACCAGGCAGTGAAAATGCCTACCAGCAGATGGAAGAGCTGGTGTTTGATGAGTCAGACGGCGTCATTCACTGACAGTCCGGTGCCGCGCTGGTAGAATTCAGGCCATCTGGATTTCAAGGCGCGGCCCATGTCAAAAATCGATCATCACCTCTTTTCAGCCCACGAACATGCCTTCGAGCGCGAGCCGTGCCCGCAGTGCGGGGCCGAGCTGGTGATCCGCCAGGGCAAACATGGTCCCTTTCTCGGCTGTTCTGCCTATCCTGCCTGTGATTACATCCGCTCCCTGACGCCATCCGGCCGCGACATCGAAAAGGTGCTCGAAGGCTCTGCCTGTCCCGATTGCGGAGAGCCGCTGGCGATCAAGAAGGGGCGTTACGGTCTGTTTGTCGGTTGTACCCAGTATCCGGGCTGTCAGCACATCGAATCCCTGCAGGAGCGTGACGATACCCAGATCCTCTGCCCCGAGTGTGGCAAGGGTCATCTGGTTAGCCGTACCTCCCGCTACGGCAAGCAGTTTTACTCCTGTGATGCTTATCCGCAGTGCAAGTATGTGCTCAATGACAAACCGGTACCCATGCCTTGTCCGCAGTGTGGCTGGGGTATCATGGTAGAAAAAAAAGTGAGGGGAACTCTGCGTTGGGCCTGTCCGCAAAAGAAATGCGGCCACCAGAGTGAGCAGATATAATCCAGCCTCCCTGATAGATCAGGCCGCCACGAGCGTGCCGGAGTGAGCCATGAGACCAGAGTTTGAAGAGGCAGTTGCCGCCCTGAATAACCAGCAAGTCATTGCCTATGCGACCGAGGCCGTGTTTGGTCTTGGTTGTGATCCCGACTCCGAAGTTGCGGTGCAGCGACTGCTGGCCATCAAACAGCGGCCGGTGGAGAAGGGGTTGATCCTGATTGCTGCCGACGTGGCGCAGTTGCAGGATTACATCGATCTGAGCCAGCTTAGCGGTGAGCAACTGGCTCGGGTTGAAGCCAGCTGGCCTGGCCCCTTTACCTGGATTATGCCGGCTCGAGCGACTACGCCGGCCTGGCTTACCGGGCAGTTCGAGACCCTGGCGGTACGTGTAACGGCTCATCCTCAGGTGCAGGCGTTGTGCCGTGCCTTTGGTAAGCCGCTGGTCTCTACCAGCGCCAACCTGACCGGTGAGGAGCCTGCCCGTCGGGTAGCCGATATCGGTGAGCGGCTGGCAAGCAAGTTAGCCTATATCCTGCCTGGTGAAGTGGGCGGTCAAGCCAACCCCTCCGAGATCAAGGACGCCCGAACCGGCGCCATTATTCGCCCTTCCTGAGCTGGCGGATACGTCATGATTTGCTATCAATCCGCTGAGCGGTGAGCTCATCGGATTGATTCAACGATAAGAATGGACAGGGCGTTCACGATCCTGCCTGACTGGAGACAAGATGAGCAAACCGGATGTGGCCCAGGTCAAGGCCTTCCTGTTGCAGTTGCAGGACGAGATCTGCCGTGGTCTGGAATTGGCCGACGGCAGTGGACACTTTGTGGAAGATGCCTGGTGCCGTGAAGGCGGTGGCGGTGGTCGCACCCGCGTGTTGCGCCACGGCGCGGTGATCGAGCAGGGGGGCGTCAACTTCTCCCATGTCTATGGCGATGCCATGCCTGCCTCTGCTACGGCCCATCGGCCAGAGTTGGCCGGTCGTAAGTTCGAGGCGATGGGCGTGTCGCTGGTGATCCATCCGCACAACCCCTATGTGCCGACCAGCCACGCCAATGTCCGTTTCTTCATCGCCGAGAAAGAGGGTGAAGAGCCTATTTGGTGGTTTGGCGGTGGCTTCGATTTGACGCCCTTCTACCCGTTTGCCGAGGATGTCCAGCACTGGCATCAGGTCTCCCATGATCTCTGCCAGCCCTTTGGTGATGAGATCTACCCCGAGTTCAAATCCTGGTGCGATCGCTACTTCTTCCTCAAACACCGCAACGAGACGCGAGGGGTGGGCGGTCTCTTCTTCGACGATCTGAATCGCTGGCCCTTTGCTGACTGCTTTGCCTTTATGCAGGCGGTAGGTCGGGGTTATCTCGATGCCTACCTGCCGATCATCGAACGACGCAAGGCGCTGCCCTATGGCGAGCGGGAGCGGGAGTTCCAGCTCTATCGTCGCGGCCGTTATGTGGAGTTCAATCTGGTGTATGACCGTGGCACCCTGTTCGGGTTGCAGACAGGCGGACGTACCGAGTCGATCCTGATGTCGATGCCACCGCTGGCACGTTGGGAGTATGACTGGCAGCCACAGACGGGCACTCCTGAAGCTGTGCTATACAGCGATTACCTCACGCCGCGAAAATGGCTGTGAACCGAGGGGCCATGATGGCCCCTTTTTACTGGCCGATATTCGGCTTGTTCCCGAGTGCGAAAACCCGTTAAATCGGAATATTGCCCTCTGATGGAACTCTTTGATGGATCGTTATCTGGTTTTTGGCCACCCGGTGCGCCACAGCAAGTCCCCCTTCATTCACACCCTGTTTGCCAGACAAACCCAGCAAGAGCTGGAGTATGGGCTGGCTGAACCCGCCGTGGATGAGTTTGCCCAAGCCCTGCGCACCTTCTTTGACCAAGGGGGCAAGGGATGCAATGTCACTGTTCCCTTCAAGGAGCAGGCATTCACTCTGGTCGATCGCTTGAGCCCAAGGGCCAAGCGGGCGGGCGCGGTCAATACCATCAAGCTGACCGATGATGGCGTGTTGTTGGGGGATAACACCGATGGCGCCGGTCTGGTTGCCGATCTCAAGTCCCACGGCGTGATGCTGGCGGATAGCCGGATCCTGCTGCTGGGTGCCGGCGGCGCGGCTCGTGGTGCATTGGCGCCGCTGCTGGCAGAGCCGCCGAGCGAGCTGGTGATCGCCAACCGCACCCACGCAAAAGCGCAACAGTTGGCTGCCGAATTCTGCGATCTGGGGCATGTGACTGCCCAGACCTATGAGCAGTTGGCAGGGTCATTCGATCTCGTCATCAACTCTACCTCCGCCAGCCTGCAAGGGGAGCTGCCGCCGTTGGCCCCCGCCCTGATCCACACGGATATTGCTATCTACGACATGATGTATGGCGCCTCGGATACGGCGTTTATCCGTTGGGCCAAACAGCATGGGGCCCGTCAAACCATGGATGGACTCGGCATGCTGGTGGAACAGGCCGCCGAAGCCTTTACCGTGTGGCGCGGAATTCGTCCCGGGACTAAACAGGTATTGAGAGAGTTGAAGCGTAACTTGGGGGTGATATGAACCAGGGTATTTTGTTTCCCGACCTGATGGAGTGGCAGGCTGCCGAACAGCGGGTTCGCTTTCCTGCCCAGCAGATGGGGGCGCTGATAGATTGTTACATCAGTCAGCGGCGACTGGAGAAAATGACCGGTCTGGTGCTGACAAGGGAGGATGATATCGTCAGAGCCTTCGAAAGCGTGCGCTTTGATATCGAAGACCTGGCTGAAAAACTCATTGAAGAACAAGAGTTTGCGGAAGATGGCGCCATCTATCTCTGATTTTTAAAAGTTTTTTTGTTTTGTAGCGGAACTACTTTGAAGTGGCACTGACTAACTAGATAGTTGAGGAAGTGCTAGCTAGTCACCTTTATAACTCCCCGGTATACGTACTGGGGATTTTTTTATCTTTATGAAAATAAAAGGTTTTTTCTCAAGTTGTAAGTTGTGAAACTAAATTACATAAATTACTTTCACTTTCTGCTGCTTTGCTGTACAGTTGTCTGCGTAGGGTACAGAGGTAAGATGTTCTATCTTTCAGACCTTTTATTTCACGTAATTGAATGTGGCTGAATAGCTGCCCCGATGAGGTTCTCGTCGGGGTGTTTTTTTATGCGTGTCATTTAGAGTAAATGCTTTAAATTGGTGAGGCATTTGATAGAATGAAGCTGCTTCTTGAGGAATACCTGTCGTCTGGTACTCAAGATTCAGCTTCTTCCCAATTTTTTGAACTTATTATTTCAGGCTGGATGGCATCACTGTCGTCCGGCCTCATTTTTATCCTTTTCAGTCACATCATGTAATTAAATTTCATTTTTGAATCTTTTTGTAATTATTTTTCGCCTTGAAAGAGCGATCCTGAAAACGCTATCAATACCCTCTAAAGTTAATTTTCGGCATAAATAAATGGTCTATCCATATGAACTGTATGCGGTAATGGATATAGCTGGAGAGGGGGGGCGGGGTATTTGTCGTGAGGCCGGTGAAAGTGGTAATCTGAAACTCTTTCAATCAGCGGAGGAGTGCTCCGCCAATTGCAAAGAGAGTGAGGAGTAGATTACTCCTCAACAGGTTGCTGTTCGTCAGTGTCCAGCAGCTCGGTATCGTCACCACTGACGTACCATTCGGTCAGGGTTTGTGCCAGTTTCTCCACACCGATATTGGTGAGGGAGGAGAATGCTTCAACCTGGATCTGGGAACCGAGGTTGGCAACGGCCTGGCGAACCTTGATCACCTGGTTATTGCGCGGGCCGGGGCTCAGTTTGTCGGCCTTGGTCAGCAGCAGCATGACGGGCAGCTGACGGTGCGAGCTCCACTCCAGCATGTTCATGTCGGTATCTTTGAGCGGGTGGCGGATGTCCATCAAGATCACCAGACCTTTCAATGACTCACGGCGCTGCAGATACTCCGCCAGTGACTTTTGCCACTTGAGTTTCATTTCTAGCGGAACTTGGGCATAACCATAACCCGGCAAGTCGACCAGACGCTTGCCTGGTTCCAGTTCAAACAAGTTGATCAGCTGAGTACGACCAGGAGTTTTACTGGTACGCGCCAGGTTCTTATGTTTGGTTAAGGTGTTCAATGCAGATGACTTACCGGCGTTGGAGCGGCCGGCAAACGCGATCTCGACACCCCCATCATTTGGCAGGTGGCGGATGTCGGGTGCGCTGGTCACAAAATGCACCTTATTGAAATTCAGAGTTTGTGTATCCAACGTAAATTCCCCATGGAGATAGAGGGTTATAGAGTTACTTTTTTGTAAAGTGGTGTAAAATAGCGTCGCTTAAACGCGTTTATTTTAACATGCCTTCAGCGGCATGGGATCTGGAAGCCTAATAACGAAAAGTTGGAACGCCATGAAGAACCTAGTCATTACTCTTGCTCTGATGGTTGGCGTAACGGGGATGGCACAAGCCAAGGGCGATGCCGCTGCGGGACAGACCAAGGCTGCCGTTTGTGCGGCTTGTCATGGACCGGACGGAAACAGCCTGGTTGATATGTACCCCAAAATTGCTGGTCAACACGCATCATATATCAAAAAGCAGTTAGTTGAACTGAAGGCTGCCGCTTCTGGTCAAATTGGCCGGGTTGCGCCAGTGATGGGGCCGATGGCGTTACCTTTGTCGGAACAGGACATGGATGACCTGGCGGCGTATTTCTCCGGCCTGAAGGTGACGCCCATCGCGGTCCCTGACGATGTAGTCGAGGTCGGCAAAGCACTCTACATGGGCGGTGATATGAGCCGCGGTCTGGCGGCCTGCGCTGCTTGCCATGGTCCACGTGGCTCGGGTGTCGAGCAGGCGAAATATCCGAGCCTGTCCGGCCAACATCCCACCTATATCAAGGAGCAGCTTGTTGCATTCAGAGCAGGGGCTCGTGACAACGATCCGAATGGCATGATGCGGGACGTTGCCAAGAAGCTGACTGATCAGGATATCGAAGCCCTTTCCAAATATGTGGCTGGCTTGCACTGATACCTCGATACGCTCGATTGGAATTAAAAACGGGAAGCTGTGGCTTCCCGTTGCTTTTATTGTTTTCGACACATTCTCGGTTTAATCCCCCCGCTCTGTAAGAGATCTTCCATTATCAAGGCAGGCCAAGGCTCATAAAATTGCATATAAAAACAAAAAAGATCTTTATTATCAGTCGCTTATATTCGCTCTGATGTTTTTTGGTATGTTGAGAAGATTTTGGGGGGATTGAGCGATCTTATAGAGTTGATAGAGTAGTCTCAATGGATTCAGCCACGGATTGGGTAACGGTTTCACGACAGGGTGTTGTGAGCAGAGGATGGCAGGCATGGTGGGATGCCATGGGCTCGGATGAGCTGGCAAAGGATTGAAGGATCAGGATGGTGACCATCTCGGGAGTGGGATGGGGTTGCGGGATGCAGACTCCCCGGCACGATGGCAGGATGCGGTCTAGACGGGTCAAACAGGCACACGCACATTCAGGAACGACCAATAAAGGTCAGGATGACCACACAACGATATGATGCGGCGACAAGTTGTCACGGAGAGGACGAAACAGATTGTTTTGCCATTCAGGATGGCGCACGCATGAACATATCAAGGCAGCTTCGGCTGCCTTTTTTCTTTTGGGTCATTAACCCGATTAGCCATTCTGTGTCAAAATACCAGCAACATGCCCAGAGGATACCGATCCTGCGGTGTTCAGTGGCCTGATTGGGCTGAATTGGTGCGGGATCCAGCTCTTGTTCCAGCCTTACTGTTCCTCGTATCGTATCCCACCGGGTGAGATCATCCCGGGTACGGGTCAATCCAGTTATTTTTCGGAGTTAGCCATTCATGTCTGCTAAACAACCCACTCGCAAGCCTACTGGCAAGCGCAAAGAATCTGATGTCAGTGCTCAGGAAGGTCGTGAGCGTAAACGGGCTGCCAAGCGCAAGGGCCTGAAGGCGGGTTCTCGTCAGCAAGTTGAACAACCGAAGAACAAGTCTGGTAACAGCCAGTCTAAAGATCCGCGTATCGGTTCTCGCAAACCGGTAGTTCTGGTGGTAGATGACACACAGAAGAAGCCAGCCGTACCCAAGGCAGTGAAAGAGAAGAAGCTGGTGATGACGCCAGAGCAGGAGCTGGCCTCTATCGAAAACGATGACCGCTTGAATGATCTGCTGGATCGTCTCGATGCCGGTGAAACCCTGGAAGCGGCCGAGCAGGCCTGGGTTGATCAGCGCGTCGACCGTTATCAGGAGCTGATGGATGAGCTGGGCATCATCGACAACGACGATGATGAAGATGACGAGCTGCCGTTTGATGATAGCGATGACGCCGAGTTTGACGAGCAGAAACCGGCCTCCGAAGAGGAGTTGTGGGATCGTTTCAACCAGGTCGATTTCAAACCTGAACCCAAGCCTGAGCCGAAGAAAAAGTGATGAGTGGATGGATGCTGGCCGCCCTGTTGGGCGGCCTGATTGTGACAGGGTTGGCCATCTACGCAGGCATGCTGTTGGCCAGACTGAGACGACAGCAAGCGATGCAGTGGCAGGCGATAACCGATCGCAATGAACGCATTCTGGAGAGTGTGCGGGTTATTGCCCATGCGGTGCAGGAGGGGCAGTGTGACTACTCCGAAGGTGCCATTCGGCTGACCAATCTGCTAAATGCATTGCAGATCAAAGGAGGGCGGGCGTTCGCTACCGAGTTTCCGGGTCTGTACGGGTTGTATGAGAAGGTGAAAGATATGCCGACTCATGAGGCCAGGCGCGCCCTCAAGCGCAATGAAGTGATGAAGATGGATCTCGAACGCAGCGGTTACGAGGCGGAGCTGGAAGCACAGATCCTCAAGGATGTAGCCCAACTTAAGGGTTTTCAGTTAGGTCGGTGAGCCAACAATAACAACCAGAGAGGAAGCGAGCGTGCAAGCAGAACAGATTGTGTGGGATCAGGCCCTGATCGAGAAATATAACTATAGTGGCCCGCGATACACCTCCTATCCCACTGCGCTGGAGTTCAACGAGTGCTTCGGCTATCCGGATTTTGTCCGCGCTACCGGCCAGTATCCCGAGCGCAATCTGTCGCTCTATGTACATATCCCTTTCTGTCACAAGCTCTGCTACTACTGCGGCTGCAACAAGGTCATTACCCGCCATCAGCACAAGGCTGACGAGTACCTCGACTATCTTGAGCAGGAGGTCAAGGCGCAGGCTCCGCTCTTCAAGCATCGTCTGGTCACCCAGCTGCACTGGGGTGGCGGTACACCCACCTATCTGGATGAAGCACAAACGCGCCGTTTGATGGCTATGCTGCGTGAGCACTTCCATTTCGCCGAAGAGGGGGAGTTCAGCATCGAGGTCGATCCGCGCGAGATCGCCATGACCATGCTGGATGTGCTGCGAGATGTCGGTTTTAACCGCATCAGCCTCGGGGTGCAGGACTTCAACAAGGATGTGCAGGTTGCGGTTAACCGCGAGCAGGACAATGACTTTATTAAAGCCATGTTGGAGCGGGCCCGCGCCCTTGGCTTTCGATCGACCAACCTTGACCTTATCTACGGTTTGCCGCATCAGGATCGTGCCAGCTTCCACCATACGCTGGAAGAGGTGCTCAAGATGGATCCGGCGCGGCTCTCCATCTTCAACTATGCCCATCTGCCGAGTCGTTTTGCCGCCCAGCGCAAGTTGAAAGAAGACGACATGCCTGCTCCGCAGGAGAAGCTGGCCATGCTGCAGGATACTATCGCCTTCCTCACCGGTCAGGGCTACCAGTTCATCGGCATGGACCATTTTGCCAAACCCGATGACGAACTGGCGGTGGCGCAGCGCGAGGGCAAGCTGCACCGCAACTTCCAGGGCTACACCACTCAGGGAGATTGTGATCTGCTGGGGCTGGGGGTCTCCTCCATCAGCATGATTGGTGATGCCTACTCCCAGAACCAGAAAGAGCTCAAGACCTACTACGCACAGGTTGCAGAGCTGGGTCATGCCCAGTGGAAAGGCTGCTCGCTCAATCAGGATGATCTGATCCGCCGTGAGGTGATCAAGCGACTTATCTGTGATTTCCGTTTGAATTTTACGACCATAGAGCAGGCATTTGGTCTGAACTTCAAAGAGTACTTCGCTGAGGATCTCAAGCTGCTGCAGACCTTCATCAGCGATGGGCTGGTGCGCATGAGGGAGGATGGTCTGGAGGTCTCCTCCACGGGGCAGCTGCTGATCCGCAATATCTGCATGTGCTTCGATGTCTATCTGCGCAACAAGGCGCGCCAGCAGCAGTTCTCACGCGTGATATAAGTGATGTTTATCTCGGTAGAAATTGCAAAGGGCGTCATATTGGCGCCCTTTTCATATCTATTTTTGCTTAAGCCGCGGGCGGTAAGATTCTGGCGAGAAGGTGCGGGGCTGAGACAAGCAATGAGGTGGTGAAGCGGAGATAAAAAGATGGGGGCGACTTGCGTCGCCCCCGGTAGTCATATCGCTCAGGTCCTTGAACGAAGTTGCTCCCTGCAATCCCTGACTTTTTACCTCTTCCTTTAGGTTTCCCCTTCCCAATCCTTTGGGGTGTCCTTTAGCCATCTTGGCCTGACGAGTCATCCTGTCCCGTCGCACTTTCTCCATCCCGGGAGGTGTCCTTTACCACATCCTGTGGTGAGTCCATTTGCCCAACCCTGGCAGCCAGTCTTCCTGACCGACTTCATTGCGTCCGTGCATGAGTAACTATAAGGATTTTCTAACTGGCGACAATGCCAGATTGGAAAACGTTTTTTTTATTAGCTGTTTCGAAAGTGGTGTGTTTCGATTTATTCATTTATAAACATGGCATTAAGTGAACCACCTTCATATTTTAAGACCTTATCTTCCGATTATCTCGGAGGTCTTTCAGGTTGTTTGCTTACACATTGAATGGCAGATCTCTTACGTAGCATGTTGGTTGCTTTGGAAACAAATTTAGTGCTCTGATGATGGTCAATCGGAGTAGGTGGGCGAGGTGGAAAAGAGCGGCTGAATGGAGAGACTATGAGCGCTGATTGAGGCGTTCATAGATGGTCTGGCGCTCTTCCGGGGTGAGAGAAGAGAAGTAGTGGGTAAAGAGGCGCAGCAACAGGGACTTGTTCATGCCATCTTGCTGAGTCAGATTACCCAGCTCATCGATAGCGGCCGTACTCATGGAGAAGGTCGCTTTTTTAAAGCTGGGCTTCAGGTGCTCGCCACTCTCGATAAAGGCTAGCGCCGACAAGGACTCATCCCTATGAAGACTTAACTCAAGGCTGACCACCTTGGGTGTGCCCTTGGCATAGAACTCCGCATCTTCGATAAATTCGTCAACGGTAAACTTCTTCTGGTGATGCAGCTGATGCTTTTTCTTCAGATCCGCCAGACCCATCTCACACCCCCACTTGCAGGAACTCTTTGGCGATGGCCCGGATCTCTTCGGCGGATTTGCCATCCGGCTCGATCTCCATCACCGACAACCCCTTCTCTTCGCTGTCGTCGTAGATGTTGCGGCCATAGGTGATGGCATTCAGGACATCGACACCGAACGAGGAGCAGACCTCTTTAGCCTCCAGAATGCGTTTTACCTGATTGGGCAGGGCGGGGCACTGGGTCAGCACCACTGCTGCATTGAGCGTAGGATTGACCATCTTGCAGGTGGTGATGAGATCTTCCATATGGGGCAGGGTTTTGAGATCCCGCCGTTTCGGGCGAAGCGGGATCAGGGCGTGGGTGGCGACAGCCATGGTGGAGCGCAGTGCCCGGTTATCTTGACCGCCGCAATCGACGATGACGTAGTCGTAGCGGTTTTTCAGACTGATCAGGTCGTTGCGGATATTGCCGTAGAGCTGCACGCAATTTATCTGGGGCAGGTCCGGGTTGTCATTGCGCTCCTGGATCCAGTCGGAGGTGGTACGCTGTGGATCGCAGTCGACCAGTAATACCTCCCCCTGAAAGCGGGATCTGAGGTAGACCGCCAGATTTTGTGCCAGGCAGCTCTTGCCACTTCCCCCCTTCTCTCCACCGACCAGCAAGATCATGACGTTCCCCTATCCATAAGAAAACTGCTTACTCCAGTATAGGAGGGGCCAGTCTCATCACAAGGCGAGAGGAGTGCCGCTCCTCTCGCCGCTTCAACAACTAATGAACGTGGCCTCCCTGCCAGCGGCAGACATACTCAGGCATCAGCATTTGAGGGGCCTTGTCGACATGGCATACCACCATGGGTATGGCCGGGGCTCCTTCAGCCTGACTGAGGGTGGGAAGCGCAGAGAGCAGCAAAGTCGCGAGCAACAGCATGGGTTTCATCTTCATAACAACTCCTTGGTAGTGCTATTCCTGTGTGATCTGGATCACTTTCTGAGTTAAGCCGAGGTTGGCAGCAGCACAAGGTAAGACGAATAAATTCAATTAATGAAAAAAGTATCAAGAGGCGTTGTGCTGATGAACGAGGCGGGTTGCCAGCCTTGATGCGGACTTTGTGCATATTAAATTGAACCGCACAAAGAGGTGGTAGCTGATGAGGCTGGGCCTGATGGGGTTGGCATCAATGCCATGATCTGGGACAAGAAAAGATTTATGCAGTGCATGTGGTCAATATGAGTATTTATTCCCCTGGCGTTCCTCTCGTTACGATGATGTATTCAATAAGCAGGGCGCAATATTCAGATCTCATTTTGAGATGCATATATAATTTTGATTTTTAAGTGTTTTTTATTTTTGCATTTAATCTTGCCAGTGAGCTTACATGAATAAAAGTTGAATCAACCTGAAACATATCGGGGTCGTTTTGCATGGATATTCAGGGTTTGCTGGGGTGGAAATGCGTAAATTGCTACTGGAGTCATAGATTGAATGGTGAATATATTCAGTTCTGAGTGAATGTGATCAATATCTAGGTTTTCGTTGGTTGGCAGGTCTAACCTCGGTCTCGAAAGGCAAGGGCAGGATAGAACACAAGCTGAGTACCCTACATAAAGAATATCCCGCCTTAGCCATGAGCATGAATAGAAGGAATCTATTCAATCACTCGCAGGGACCACTGCTAGACGGAATATAATCATGAGCAAATTTTATGTAGGTTCTGAAGTTGGCCAATTGCGCCGCGTCATGTTGCACCGCCCCAACCTCAGTCTGAAGCGTCTGACTCCTTCCAACTGTCAGGATCTGCTGTTTGATGACGTCCTGTCCGTTGAACGTGCCGGTCAGGAGCATGACAAATTCGCTCAAGTTCTGCGCGATCAAAATGTCGAAGTTTTCCTGCTGACCAATCTGTTGGCCGAGACCCTCGACGTGCCGGAAGCCAAGGCCTGGCTGCTGCAAAATCAGGTTTCTGATTATCGCCTCGGTACTTCTTTTGCCAACGACGTGCGCTGCTTCCTGGCAGACATGCCGCACCGCGAGCTGGCGCGCATTCTCTCCGGCGGCCTGACCTACTCCGAAATGCCTTACAGCGGCGTCAACATGGTCGTCGGCATGCATGCGCCGACCGACTTCATCATCGAGCCGCTGCCCAACCATCTCTTCACTCGTGACACCTCCTGCTGGGTCTACGGTGGCGTCTCCATCAACCCGATGGCCAAACAGGCCCGTCGTCGCGAAACCAACCATGTGAAGGCCATCTACCGCTGGCACCCGCAGTTTGCCGGTCAGGACTTCATCAAGTACTTCGGTGACGAGGAGCGTGACTACGACAACTCCACCATCGAGGGGGGCGACGTCCTGGTTATCGGCCGCGGTGCCGTGCTGATCGGTATGTCCGAGCGCACCACCCCGCAAGGTGTCGAGCACCTGGCTCGCGGTCTGTTCAAACACGGTCAGGCCAAGCAGGTCATCGCCATGCAACTGCCGAAGCACCGCAGCTGCATGCACCTGGATACCGTTATGACTCACATGGATATAGACACCTTCTCTGTCTATCCGGAGGTCATTCGCAAAGATGTGAACTGCTGGAGCCTGACCCCGGGCGGCGCAACCGGTATGAACATCAAGGAAGAGGGCTACTTCGTTACCGCCATCGAGAAGGCACTGGGTGTGGATCAGCTCAAGCTTATCACCACAGGTGGTGACAGCTTCGAGGCCGAACGGGAGCAGTGGAACGACGCCAACAACGTGCTGACCGTACGTCCCGGTGTGGTGGTGGGTTACGAGCGCAATACCTACACCAACGAGAAGTACGACAAGGCCGGTATCACAGTGCTGCCTATCCCGGGCGAAGAGCTGGGCCGCGGCCGCGGCGGTGCCCGCTGCATGAGCTGCCCGATGGAACGTGACGGCATCTGATAACAGGGCGTGGCGCCGGCAGAGGCTGGCGCCACACAGAAACAAACTCGAGATTAACCACTATGAAAAAACCAACTGTCGTCGTCGCTCTGGGTGGCAATGCTCTGCTCCGTCGTGGTGAGCCCCTTGAGGCGGATATCCAGCGCAAGAACATCGCAACTGCCGCCAAGACCATCGCCCGGATTGCGGAGGATTACAACGTGGTGCTGGTACACGGCAACGGCCCGCAGGTCGGCTTGCTGGCTCTGCAAAACAGCGCCTACACCAAGGTATCCCCCTATCCGCTGGATGTGCTGGGTGCCGAGTCTCAGGGCATGATCGGCTACATGCTGATCCAGGAGCTGAAAAACCTGATGCCGAGTCGCAATGTCACCGCACTGCTGACTCAGGTGCAGGTCGACCCGCAAGATCCTGCCTTCGCCAACCCGACCAAATTTATCGGTCCCGTCTATGAAGAGGCGGAAGCCCGCGCTCTGGCGGCCGAGAAACAGTGGGCGGTCAAGGCTGACGGCAAGTTCTTCCGCCGCGTCGTGCCCTCCCCGCTGCCCCAGCGCATCGTTGAGGGTGATGCTATCGAAACCCTGATTGCCCAGGGCCACCTCATCATCTGTACCGGTGGTGGCGGCATCCCTGTGACTTGGGATGGTCAGAGCCTGACCGGCATCGAAGCCGTCATCGACAAAGACATGTCTGCCGCCTATCTGGCCAAGCAGATCAAGGCCGACGCCCTGCTGATCCTGACCGACGCTGATGCCGTCTATCTGGATTGGGGCAAACCGACCCAGCACCCGCTGCGGATCACCAGCCCGGACGAGCTGGCCGGGGTCAAGTTCGATGCCGGCTCCATGGGGCCGAAAGTCGAAGCCTCCTGTGAATTTGTCAAAGCGACCGGCGGCATGGTCGGCATCGGCTCGCTGGAAGATGGTCTCGCCATCCTCAAGGGGGAAGCTGGCACCAATATCGTCGCTACCCGCACCGTACATGCGTAATTACCGATATCTGTACTGAGAATGCGTAGTCAACACTACTGCCTAAATTGGTCTGCAACATATATAGAGAGAACTCATCATGGCTTTTAATCTGCGTAACCGTAACTTCCTGAAACTGCTGGACTTCACCCCGCGCGAAATCCAATACATGATTGACCTGGCCATCGACCTGAAGAAAGCCAAATACGGTGGCTATGAGCGCAAACACCTGACCGGCAAAAACATCGCCCTGATTTTCGAGAAGACCTCTACCCGCACCCGTTGTGCATTTGAAGTGGCGGCCTTCGACCAGGGGGCACAAGTCTCCTACCTTGGCCCAAGCGGTTCCCAAATCGGTCATAAGGAGTCTATGAAGGACACCGCCCGTGTGCTGGGTCGCATGTATGACGGTATCGAATACCGCGGCTACGGTCAGGAGATCGTGGAAGAGCTGGGTGCCTACGCCGGTGTTCCGGTCTGGAACGGCCTGACCAACGAATTCCACCCGACCCAGATCCTGGCCGACTTCATGACCATGCTGGAGCACGGCAAGGGCAAGCGTCTGGATCAAATCAAGTTCGCCTACCTGGGTGATGCCCGCAACAACATGGGTAACTCCCTGATGGTCGGCGCCGCCAAAATGGGCATGGATATCCGTCTGGTCGCGCCGAAAGCCTTCTGGCCGGAAGAGGAGCTGGTTGCCAAGTGCCGCCTGATCGCCGAAGAGACCGGCGCACGCATCACCCTGACCGAAGATGTGAAAGAGGGTGTGCTGGGTGCTGACTTCCTCTACACCGACGTCTGGGTATCCATGGGTGAGGCGAAAGAAGCCTGGGATCAGCGTGTCAAACTGATGACCCCGTATCAGGTCAACATGGATGTCATCAACGCCACCAAGAACCCGGATGTGAAGTTCATGCACTGCCTGCCGGCGTTCCACAACGACGAGACCACCATGGGCAAGGAAGTGGCTGACAAATATGGCATGAAAGGCCTGGAAGTGACCGAGGACGTGTTCGAATCCGAGCACAGCATCGTGTTCGATGAGGCCGAAAACCGGATGCACACCATCAAGGCAGTGATGGTTGCTACGCTGGGCGACTAAGGTCGCAGTAGTGGTGCCGGGGGGCGACTCCCGGCTTTTCGACCATGTGACAGCGGCATAATACCTCCAACCCTACAACCCGCAGCCTGCATGGATACCACCCCACAGAAGGAAGCTGGACCATGACCAAATTCAAGTTCCCGTCAGCCTACACGATACTGTTTGTGCTGATCGCCCTGGTGGCCGCCCTGAGCTGGATAGTGCCGGCCGGCAAATACGAAATGACCATGAACGAAGCCCTCGGCAAAGAAGTGCCGGTGGCAGGGACCTATAAGCAGGTAGAGGCCAATCCCCAGGGGATTGTCGACGTGCTGCTGGCACCTATCGATGGCCTCTACAATCACGAGACCTACGAGGCGGGCGCCATTGACGTCTCCCTCTTTATCCTGATCATCGGTGGTTTTCTTGGCATTGTGACCAAGACTGGCGCTATCGATGCCGGTATTGAACGTGTTACCGACCGTCTGCGTGGCCGGGAAGAGTGGATGATCCCGATCCTGATGGCGCTGTTCGCCGCAGGCGGCACCATCTACGGCATGGCTGAAGAGTCGCTGCCCTTCTACACCCTGTTGGTACCGGTGATGATGGCCGCCCGTTTCGACCCTGTGGTGGCGGCGGCAACCGTGTTGCTGGGCGCCGGTATCGGTACTCTCGGTTCCACCATCAACCCGTTTGCGACTGTGATTGCGGCCAACGCGGCCGGTATCTCCTTCACCGATGGTATCTGGCTGCGCGTCGCCATGCTGGTCGCCGGTTGGCTGCTCTGTGTGGCTTATGTCATGCGTTACGCCAAGATGGTGCGCAACGATCCGAGCAAATCCCTGGTGGCTGATAAGTGGGAAGAGAACCGTGCCCACTTCCTTGGCAACAAGAGCGACCAGATGCTGGAGTTCACCCTGACCCGTAAAATCGTGCTGGGTATCTTCGTCGCTGCCTTCGCCGTGATGATCTACGGGGTGGCCGTGCTGGGCTGGTGGATGGCGCAGATCTCCGGCGTGTTCCTGGCTGCCGCCATCATCGTCGGTCTTATCTCCCGCATGAGCGAAGAGGAGCTGACCTCCAACTTTATCGATGGTGCCCGCGACCTGCTGGGGGTGGCGCTGATCATCGGTATCGCCCGCGGTATCGTGGTGGTAATGGATAACGGCATGATCACCCACACCATACTGCACAGCGCAGAAGGGATCGTGACCGGCCTCTCCACCGTGGTGTTTATCAACGTGATGTTCGTGCTGGAAGTGGTGCTCTCCTTCCTGGTGCCCTCCTCTTCCGGTCTGGCCGTGTTGACCATGCCAATCATGGCGCCGCTGGCCGACTTCGCCAACGTGGGCCGCGACCTGGTGGTGACTGCTTACCAGTCTGCCTCCGGTCTGGTGAATCTGGTGACCCCAACCTCCGCCGTGGTCATGGGAGGTCTGGCTATCGCCAAAGTGCCTTATGTACGCTGGCTGAAGTGGGTAGCCCCGCTGCTCGGTATCCTGACCGTGCTGATCGTGGTCAGCTTGAGCCTGGGGGCTTTGCTCTCCTGAGGTATAACAAGCAAGATGAAGCGGGAGCCTGCAGGCTCCCGTTTTTTTATGGACGCAAGAAGTGATGGGTAGGAAATCGCAGGCAACAAAAAGGCGACCCGCGGGTCGCCTCGATGCATTTGGGGGAGGGTTAGCGGGCCTGCGCCAGGGTGCGCACCACGGCGGCGTGAGCTTGGCGGGTGCGGCTGATATGGCGCGGCGCGACCAGCACCACGTCATTGCCCGCAACGGCACCCATGACCTCCGGATGGGCGTTGCGATCCAGCAGGCGGGCCACCACGGTCGCTGCTCCCGGGGTGGTGTGGATCAGCACCATCTGCTGGTTGTGTACCACTTCGCGCACCATGTCGTGGATCGAGCGGGTACTGCCGGCGGGTTCCAGCTGCTCGTCGACCAGGGTGTAGACCTTCTTGCCGTTGGCATTCTGGGCCTTGGCGACGCCGAGGCGGCGCAGCAGGCGGGAGATGGTGGACTGGCTGATGTCGGCAAAGCCGCGTTCTGACAGCTCGCGGCGGATCTCTTCCTGGGTGCTGTAGCAGTGCTGACCGATGATCTGGCGACAGGCATCCAGCTGGGCCAGATCGGGCTCTTGGGCAACGGGACGACTGAGGGTTTTGACCACGGCGAATTCCTTTGATGATGATCGACGGCAATCGCGCGATATCTGCCATAGTGGTCGGTTATCAGCTAGAAACACTGACAATCCATCTATATGCAGGCAATGAACGGGTATTACCATCTTGGGATGGCAAATTATAGCTGACTGGAAATTCGGTGATGTGACAGGGTTCAAAAATGGGCCCAGAGGGGCCCATTTGGATTTCCTTTGTGTCTGAAAATCAGTAGCGTTCGCTGACGATCTCCTGAGTGAAAGACTTTTCGCAATATTTGCACTTCATCCGCACCACCCCTTTCACTTCGCGCACCCGGAAGTAGCTGTCTACCGGCTCGTTGTGGGAGATGCAGTTGGAGTTGGGGCAGTGGAACACCCCGGCGATGAACTCTGGCAGCTCCAGTTGGTGCTTCTTCACCACATTGAAGTCTTCGATGATGTTGACGGTCGCTTTCGGGGCGAACAGCGCCAGCTGGTTGGCCTGCTGCTCGGTCAGGCGGGTGTTCTCAATCTTGATGAGATCCTTCTTGCCCAGCGCGCCGGATTTCAGGTTGAAGCCGACGGTTATCCGCTCCTGGGTTTCGACCAGCTGGAACAGCTTGAGGATCTTGATGCCCTGGCCGGCGGGGATGTGGTCGATGACCGAGCCGTGATGGATGGCTTCGACTTGCAGTTGGTTCTTGTCAGACATGTTATTCCCCTTTCCCTTAAACAGTTTCGTTCAGTACCAGTGCCAGCAGCGCCTGGCGTGCATAGACCCCGTTTTCCGCCTGCTGGAAGTAGTAGGCATGTTGGGTCTTGTCGACCGCCACATCGATCTCGTCAACGCGGGGCAGGGGATGCAGGATCTTCATGCTGGGCTTGGCCCCTTCCAGAGTGGCCAACTCCAGTACGAACTTGGCAGCCATGTGCTTGTATTCGGTCTCATCGAAGCGCTCTTTCTGGACCCGGGTCATGTAGAGGATGTCCAGCTCCGGCATCACCTCTTCCATGGTCTCATGCACGCTGAACTGGATGCCCTTCTCTTCCAGCTCTTCACAGATGTAGTCCGGCATCGCCAGCGCTTCCGGGGAGATGAAGAAGAAGCGGCAGTTGAACAGGCTCAGAGCCTGGGCCAGCGAGTGGACGGTGCGGCCGTACTTGAGATCACCGACGAAGGCGACGTTGAGGTTGTCCAGCCTGCCTTGTGTCTCCCGGATGGAGAAGAGGTCGAGCAGGGTTTGGGTCGGATGCTGGTTGGAGCCGTCGCCGCCGTTGATGACCGGTACCCGGGAGAACTCGGAGGCCAGACGGGCGGCACCCTCTTTCGGGTGGCGCATCACCACAGCATCGGAGTAGGAGCCGATGATCTTGATGGAGTCAGCCAGCGTCTCGCCCTTCTTGGCGCTGGTGTTGCCACCGTCGGCGAAGCCGATGATGTTGCCGCCAAGGCGCTGGACCGCGGTCTCGAACGAGAGGCGGGTGCGGGTGGAGGCTTCGAAGAAGCAGCTGGCAACCAGCTTGTCTTTCAACAGGCTGGTGTCAGGTTCAGCCTTCAACCGTTGTGCGGTTGAGACTACCAGTTCCATTTCTGACCGGGTCAGGTCCGAAATGGAGATGACATGTTTCTTATAGAGTGGATTGGTCATCGTCTGCATTCCCTTTGACATCATTATTGGAGGTTTTTCGGGCACAAAAAAAAGCCCCTGAAACAGGGGCTTTTTTTAAAAAAAACTGGAGATCTTTGAGGTGGGAACCGGAAACAACGGGGCCGCTCTGGTGCGTACCACCCGTTTGAAAGGCTGTTTTCTGAATCAAAAACTGCATCGTTTCATCCCGACCTTTTTCAAAACCGGACAGATTATAGGGCCGCTTTTTTAATTGTCAAAATTTTATTTCCGATGCCAATTTCAGCATGAAAAACGTTTAAATGATGTGAACAGGACGACAAATCCATACCTTGTGCGTCTCTTGCAGTGATTCCCCATCGCGAGCCATGGCCCGCAAATAACCGAGTCTGTGGTGCCCTTCCAGCAGGCAGTAGGGTTGCGGCAGGGGATGGCCGTTCGGGTAGCTGGCACCTTCTTCCGGTGCCAGTACGATGACAGGTTCCGGCCAGGTGCCGTCGTTCAGCATTTTCTCGCCGAGCCAGGAGCGGCGTACATAGCGATTGCTGCGCAGCATCTCCCCCCAGCGTTCGATCACCTCTATATGGCGGGAGTCGATCTGCCCGATAATCTGCGCGGTGGGCCAGCTTTCACAGGTGAACTGATGGCTGGCGAGATCGATAAAGCTCCAGTTGGACTCAAATCCGCGCCAATGACGGTAAATCCACTGGGAGAGCACATTTTCAGGAATAAAGGGCACCAGCGGCGCGACCCGTTCAAGATAGGCGGGCAGGGGCTCTGTTTTGCGTTCATCCCTGAAATTGAGGGGCGCCAGTTGTTGGAGCAATCGGTAATTGAGCATAAGTGGCCTCCCGGTACCTGATTTCACCCTACCCCCATTTATGTCCCATTCCTACCCCGGCAGGGCTGCAAATACAGCAAGTTATCCCGCTTTGCTGCACAAATAATCGCGACTTGTTCGGGATTTGTGCAATCGCATCGAAAGCGTAAAAAAAACCTTTACCTTTGATCTCCACTTTGTATACTACGCCTCGTTTGTTGCAGGGGCGTAGTTCCAATTGGTAGAACAGCGGTCTCCAAAACCGATGGTTGCGGGTTCGAGTCCTGCCGCCCCTGCCATTTTTAGAAAGGCCAGCTCATTGAGCTGGCCTTTCGCATTTCCGGCGTTCGCCATTTCTCCTTCTCTTTGATCACTCCGCCGTTGGATAGCATGGAATAGCGATCTGGTTCACACTAATAGCGCGTTCTGTTGTTGTGCGATGGGAAAATATACAGATTCACTAAAGTCTGTTCATCTTGCGGCCGATAGCCTTTGCTAGACTAGGGTCTTTCCCTGCCCCGTCACAACAACAAGGATTCGTCGTCATGACCCTCTCTTTACGCGGCAAGCTGCTGGCCACCAGTCTTGGCGTGGTGCTGCTGATGGCATCACTGCTTGGCATCGTTGCCTTTCACACCCTCAAATCTCGCACTATGAGCGCCATCCAGAGCGAGGCGGTCAACTATGGTCACGCTTATTCGTCGGCTATCGGTGACTGGATGGCGGACCGCAAGAACGCAGTGCATGCGCTGGTCAACTTGATTGCCGACAATCCGCAGGCAGAGCTGGTGCCGCACCTCAAGCAGGCTTATACCTCGGGTGGCTTCGGGCTCACCTATTTTGGCTCCGCGCAGGGGGTGATGACCCGCCAGGATCCCTCCCTCAACACCGGCAACTATGACCCGCGCGAGCGCCCCTGGTACCAGGATGCGGTGAAAGCGGGGCAGCTGATCGTTACCGCTCCCTATGTCAGCGTCACCATGCAGAAGTTGGTTGTTACGCTCTCCGAGCCGGTGCGGCATCAGGGTCAGCTGGTTGGCGCCGTGGGGGCCAACCTGGCCCTCGACAAGCTGATCGACGAAGTGCTGGCGATGAAGGTGCAGGGTGAGGGCTACGCCATGCTGCTCGACAGCAGTGGCCTCATCGTCGGTCACCCGCAAAAGGATCTGGCACTCAAGCCCATCGCCGAGCTGGCGCCGGGACTCTCTGCCGCCACCTTCCAGCAGTGGGGCCGCGAAAACAGCGAGCTGCACGCCGCCACCCTCGACGGGCGGGATGTGCTGCTGGCGGTGCAACCAGTGCCGGGCACCGACTGGCTGCTGGCCATGGTGATGTATCGCGACGTGCTGGAGGCGCCGCTCGCTTCCCTGCTGTGGCAGCTGGTGGGACTGACCCTGGTGCTGCTGCTGGTGTTCAGCGCCCTGCTCACCGCCATGTTCAAGTTCCTGTTTGCCGATCTCGGTCGGGTGGCTGGCGCGCTGCACGACATTGCCCACGGCGAGGGAGATCTCACCGTGCATATCAATACCCACAGCAAGGATGAGGTGGGTCAGTTGGCCCAGAGCTTCAACCAGTTCGTGGCGCGGTTGCATGGCATCGTCAGTCGGTTGCGGGATGTGACCGTCGAGCTGGCGGCCCAGTCCCGTGCCCAGGCGGCCGGGGCCCACTCACGCAGTCAGCGGGTACGCCAGCAACAGGACGAGATCGTGATGGTGGCGACGGCGGTGACCGAAATGGCCTCTGCCACCCAGGAGATCGCCGGCAATGCCGAGTTTGCCGCCACTACAGCCACCGATGCGGTCGCACTGGCAGTCGCCGGTCAATCCCAGGTTGGCCAGAGTCAGCACAGCATCACAGGGCTGGCAGACGAGGTGGCTGATGCCAGCCAGATCATTGTGGAGCTGGATGCCCACGCCCAGAAGATCAGCGGCATTCTGGCCACCATCAGCGGCATCGCCGAGCAGACCAACCTGCTGGCGCTCAACGCCGCCATCGAGGCGGCGCGGGCCGGTGAGCAGGGCCGTGGTTTCGCGGTAGTGGCGGACGAGGTGCGGGTGCTGTCGCGCCGCACTCACGACTCCACTGACGAGATCCAGCAGATGATCGAGACCCTGCAGCAGACCACCCGCCGCGCGGTGAGCGGCATGGAAACCAGTCGTCAGCTGGCGGGTACCAGCGTCGAAGATGCGGAAGCGGCCAACCAGAGCCTGGCCCGGATCAACGAAGCGATCGGTGCCATCAGCGACATGGCGACCCAGATCGCGGCGGCGGCCGAAGAGCAGACCTCGGTGACCGGCGAGATCAGCCGCAATACCGAGAATATCCGCCACGTCTCCCAAGAGCTGGCCGAGCAGGCGGGCAACGAGGCGGCGCAGGCGGCCGAACTCAAGTCGCTGACCGAGCGGCTGGAGCAGGAGATCGGCCGCTTCCGGCTCTGACATCCCGCCACACCGGCAACAGAAAGGGCAGCCCGCGGGCTCAGACTGCTGACAAAC
>NZ_CDDH01000028.1 GCF_000819725.1 Aeromonas australiensis
GACGACCCGCACCCCCCCCCCCCTTGGCGCGCAACCGGCATGCTGATATGGTTATTTATACAGTAGTTTATCCCCCTGCCCTGACGCCATCGTTTATGCTGTCAGCGGCGGATGAAACCACAGGATCATCGATGGACACCTTTACCCCGACCGCCGCCCTGCGTCAACAGATGGCCGCCATTGAAACCTCCCTCAACCAGCTGGCCGATCTGCTTGGCCAACTCGAGCTGCAGGAGGCCCATGTCTATCCCCTCCCCCCAGTTGCGCAGGGAGAAGAGCACGACCCCATCAGCCAGATTGAGGTGGGTTACCTCAACGGTGAAGAAGCTCTGGCGGCCACCCTCGCCGCCTATCGGGATCACAGCGCCCGCCCCGGCTGCTCCACCAAGGCGACTCACCGGCTGCCCGGCTGGTTGCGCTTTCCTGCCGCCGCTGCCCCCTTGCTGCAACCGCTGATCGACCAAATCAACCAGCACAAGCTCGATTTCAAGGGGCTGGTACAGCAGGCGGGGGGGCGGGACGAGAAGTTCGAGCTGGTACATACCGCCCTGCCCGGGGTGATCACCCTGCAGGTCTACCGCAAGCTGACCCTGTTGGCAGGTGAGCTGCAATCCCTCGGCTTTACCTGGGCCGACAAACAGACCATCAATCGCCTCAGCCGCGAGCAGGTACTGGAGATGCTGGAGCGCAGCCGCCGCTATATACCGGCCCTCTCCAACAACGAGGAGTGGAGCAAGATGGTGGATCAGGAGGTCTACGACATTCGCCGCCTGCCCGCCGATGCCGAGCTGCGGATCCGCCGCCCGGTCAAGACCCACCCGATGATCAACCTGCTCTGGTTGGAGCGTACCCCGCGCAAGCAGCAGATCAAGGCGAGCCTGCCCCTGCTGCTCTGCTCGGATACCCCGCCCGCGGTCACCCATCTGGGCAACTATCCTCCCAAGAGCCGGCAGGCGCGGCGAGACCGCAAGATTGGCGGCGAGCCCATCATCGAGCGGCTGCACCTCTATCTCTATCAGGGATAAGTGGCTCAGGGAGGTCTGGATAAGGGATCGCTGGATCAGGGATAACTGCGCCGCCTTGCCGCAATAAACGATGAATCCCGCATCTACATCCCAAATAAGAAAGGGGAGAACATCTCTGGATGCTCTCCCCTTTTCTGTATCGATAAGCGGTATGAAAGGTGGCGTCGCCAATCAGCCCATCAGCAGGGCCCGCAGGCTCTCCACATCCAGCCCGCGCACCTCGGACTGGCCGCTCAGCAGGCCATCGGCCAGCGCCCGCTTCTCGTCGTGCAGGGCGACAATCTTCTCCTCCACCGTCTGCTCGCACACCAGTCGGTACACGGTCACCGGCTGGGTCTGGCCCATCCGGTGAGCCCGATCGCTCGCCTGATCTTCCACTGCCGGGTTCCACCAGGGATCGAGGTGCAGCACCGTATCGGCCTGGGTCAGGTTGAGGCCGGTGCCCCCTGCCTTGAGGCTGATAAGAAACAGCGGCACCTCCTCATGGCGAAAACGCAGGATGGAGTCCTGCCGGGACTTGGCGGAGCAGCCCCCATCCAGATAGCAGTAATCCCAGAATTTTTGCTCGATGCGGGCACGTAACAGGCTCAGCAGATCGACGAACTGGCTGAACACCAGCACCCGATGACCACCGTCGATCGCCTCTTCCAGCAGGGCCATCGCCTCGTCCAGCTTGCTGCTGGTTTGCGACCACTCGGGCATCACCAGCTCCGGCGAGCAGCAGAGGCGGCGCAGCCGGGTCAGGCCGCTCAGCACATGCATCAGGGCGCGGCCATCGGCGCTTTGCACCTGCTGTACCACTTCGCGCCGGGTCGCCTCGTAGAGCTGACGCTCTTCGGGGGAGAGGCTGATGTGGTGAATGATCTCGGTCTTGTCCGGCAGCTCGGTCAGCACCTCCTGCTTGAGGCGGCGCAGGATGAAGGGGCTGATCACCGCCCGCAGCAACGCCATGTGCTGGGGATCCTTGACCGCCTTGCCAAAACGACGCTTGAACTCGCCAAGGCTGCCGAGCAGCCCCGGGTTGATAAAGGTAAAGAGGCTCCACAGCTCCCCCAGATGGTTCTCGATGGGGGTGCCGGAGAGGGCGAGGCGAAAATCCCCTTCCAGCTGGAACAACAGTTTGGCGCGCTGGGTGCCGGCATTTTTGATCTGCTGCGCCTCATCGAGCACCATGGAGGGCCAGCGACGGGACTTGAGCGCCTGTGCCAGACTACCGAGCATGCCGTAGTTGACCAGGATCACCTGTCCGGCCTTGGCCTCACGGATGATCCCCTCCCGCTCGGCGGGATTGTCAAAGATCACCACCTCCAGTTCTGGGGCGAAACGGGTCACCTCCTCCTGCCAGTTGGTGACCACTGACTTGGGCACCACCACCAGTGCCGGACCAAGATGCTGACGCATCCGCAGCACGATAAGCGCCTGCAGCGTCTTGCCCAGCCCCATATCATCGGCCAGACAGGCGCCAAAACCGTGATGAGCCAGGGTCGCCAGCCAGCGTACCCCCTCTTTCTGATAGTCCCGCAGTCCGGCGAGCAACTCATCCGGGCACTCGACCTGCTGCTGCCACTCCTGCTGCAGGGATTGCCACGCCGCATCCCCTTCGGTGGTGATGACCGAGAGCAGACGGGTCAGGGGATAGGCCAGCTTGTGGTTGATCCGCTGCTCTTCATCGAGCATGGCCCCCAGCATGGTGAGTCGCTCCACCAGCTTGTCGCTCAGCATCAGGCTGGTCTTCTCGTCGAGCTGAACGGTGCGCAGACCCGGAGTCAGCTGGCGCAGGATCAGGCGCAAGTCGAGGATCTGGTGCTCATCGAGCGCCAGTGCCCCTTCGACCTGGAACCAGTCCTGCCGCCGCTCGATGCGCAGGCTCAGGGCTGCTTCATCGAGGCTCTTGAGGCGAGCGCTGTCCTGATGCCAGTGAATAACCACACCGGCATCCACCAGCTCGGGCAAGGCATTGACCAGTGCCAGCGCCTGTTCCCCCTGCAGCAACCACTCGCTGCCGGGCAGGCCGATGGGCAATTGATTGCGCAGGATCTGGGCCTGCACCTTCTCAGCCGCGAGATCCCGCTGCCAGTAGTGGTACGCCTTGATCCCCTGCCGCACGATGACCTCCCCCTTGCCAAGGGGCTGGGGCGACAGATCGTCAAAGCGGGTCACCAGCTTGACCGACAGCTGACCATCCTGCCAATCCAGTTGCACCGAAGGAATGCCCGGCCAGGGAGCCAGTTCGGCGTTGCCGCTAAGCCCTGCAACCTGACTGTGCCAGGGCAGCTCGGGAATGGCGTCCAGGGTGCGTTGCAGCTCGGCCAGCCCCTCGGCGGGCAGCAGCGGGATGGATTCGAGCGCTGGCAAGCGGTCGAGCAGCGGCTGCGGGGTGAGGATGAGCTGCCACAGATCCTGCGCAAGCGGCATGATATGGGCCCCGCGGGCGGCCGCATCGGGGCAGAGCTGCGCACTCATCCCCTGTTCGGTGGCAACCACCTGCAGCAGAGGGGCGCTGATGGCCAGTTGCAGCTTTTGCCCCTTGGCGTTGAACAAACGGGGATGATCGGCCAGCGGCGCCCAGACATCCCGCGGCAGCCTTCCCATCACCCGTGGCAGGGTGCGGACCAACGCCCAGTCGTGCTCATCAAGCAGGGCAGCATACTGGGTGGAGAGCAGGGCCGGATCGACCCGGCGACCAGCGGTCCACTCCCCCTTGGTGCTCAACTTCTGGATTTTGCACTCCAGCTCGGGACCGTCAGCATGGAGCAGCCATACCAGCCGCTCCTGCGGTTTGCGCACGCCACTGGAGCGTCCCAGCCCCTGCAGCCAGTTGAGCCAGCTGGCAGAGGCTGCGGTTTTGTCCTCCTCCCCGTCATCATCCTGCTGCTCACTCCCCTCTGACGCACTCTCCTCACTGCCGCGCAGTTGGCACAGAGGCGCCCCTTTGGCCGCCTCGCCCAACAAGATGCGCAGCAGATCCTGACAAAACGCCATCAGACGATGATGGGGCTCGGCATCGAGCAGATGGGAGAGATCCCACTTGTACAACATGGCCACCTGCGGGCTCTGGGCACCGTGACGGGCCAGCGCGCAGAGATCGAGCCAGAGATAGCCCCAGTGGAGCTCCTCCACCGGCAGTTGCAGGGTATCGAACAGGCCGACCGCCTGACCGTGGCGATCACCCGCCCACTGGCTGAGCAGGTCGGCAAGCAAGGGGAACTGGCCGGTCAGACTGCGCTGCCACTTCTTGCGCTGTTCGCTGGCGATAACGGGATCGGCCTGCTGCAACCAGCCAAGCCAGAGCAGAGCGCTGAACGAACGGGGCCACTGGCCCGCTTCACCCTCATCGGTTGCCTGCCACTGGCCCAGCGCGGTGAGCAGTCGCTCGCCAAGCGGGCCGCGCTGGCTCTGCTGGGCCAGCGCCTGCAGGGCTGGCCAGCCGGGGGCGGCATCCTTGCCCTCCCCGGTTGGCGGTGTGCTCTCGCCATCCCCACAGAGCCAGCGCCACTCCGCTTCGAACGCTTTGGCCCGGGCCTGCACCTCGGGGGCGCAACGCACCAACGCATTAGCCAGCGGCCAGCGCTCTTCATAGGGGGCATCGAGCAAGAGTTGCAGCGAGAAGTGCTCCAGCAACATTTGCTGCCAGGCGGGGCTGGAGCCCGCCAGCAACTGGTGAGCGTCCGGGGTATCGAGCAGGGTCAGCAGATCGCTGGCCGAGAAATAGGTCGGCACCTCCCCCGCTTTGCCGCGACAGAGCTCGCGCACCACCGCATGGGTAAGATCCTGCCCGGTCAAGGAGGGCACCCGGCTCCAGTCCGGCGCCGGGCAAAGACCGGCACGCACCCCCAGGATCAGCGCCAGCGTCCCCTCGGCGGTCAGGCTCCACTGCTGCTCCCCGCGCAATCTGACCAGCCCTGCATCCTGCAGTCGGGTCAGTTTATCGATCAGGGCATGGCCTATCGCCAGTTGTTCTTGCAGCAAACGGGTACTGGCAACGCGCTGCAATTGCAGGGTGGCAAGCAGGGCATAACTATCCGAAGAGAGGGTGGACGCAGACATCAAGACTCACGGGCAAGTGCAAAAGCGGAATTTTAACGGTAAAGCGCCAGCGGCTCGACCCTTTACCGTGAAATAACTCAAAAAAAAACGGCCATCCATGATGACCGTCGAAAGTAACGAAGGAAATAGCCGGATCATCCGGTTACCTCCCACAGCGGGAAAATCGGGAGCGCTAGCCCCTAATTCGTGGAGCCAATGCTAGAGGTTGGCGCCCGAAAAAGCTTTGAAGCGGATCACAGTTGAAAATGATTTCTGAAAACGGTTTCAATTTTTAACGGCAAGAGACCATAAACTCGCGCCAAATGAGCCACTCCTCAAGCCCCTTGTTCACCCTGTACCGGTCGCGGAAATAGCTCTCTTTTTTGCATACAAAGCGAGCATGTCAACCCTCGTCAGACATGCGCCTTCACGATGGCTCTACACCGCCAATCACAAACGGGCCATGATAAATAAGTGAAAAAGCCCAACCTGCTAAACAGGTTGGGCTTGGCATGTGGCGGAGAGACAGGGATTCGAACCCTGGGTGGCATTGCTGCCACAATTGATTTCGAGTCAATCCCGTTCGGCCACTCCGGCATCTCTCCGTGAGGAGAGAGTTTTACTCAGGCTGGGCTAAGGATGCAATAAAAATTTCTTAGATATCAAATGACTGAATCAAGTCTCTGAACAGACTCACACAGTGGCACGCGCGGTGCGCGTTGCCAAGCCTCCTTGCATAATAGCCCTGCATCCACCCAACATCCCCCGCTCGTACATCCGGTCATGAACCATATCGTGATATTCTCCCTCCGTCATGTGGCGTCTCTTTTTCCAGGTTGGCGCTCAAACTTATGGGAGAGCCCAAAGTTGGCTAGTTGCCTATGGATACTCAAACCGTTGCAGGTGTGCGGCAAGCTGGTAATCATAGGCTGATTGAGGAACAATCGCGCCATCCTGGCGGCTGTGTTGATGATGTTCCGCCCTGATTGAACTGATGGATCCCCGATGCGATTGCTAAAACTCATGCCCCTCTCTATAACCCCCGCCTTTTCCCTTCTACTGGCAGCGAGCCTGCTCTGTACGGCGCCGGCAGAGGCCAAGCGCTACCCGCTGCCAGCTGCCGGTAGTCGCCTCATCGGTGAGCTGGAGGATTACATCATCCAGCAGGATGAACACCTGGAGCTGGTTGGCAAACATACCCAGATTGGATTTTTGGCCCTGCTTGAGGCAAATCCCGGTGTAGATCCCTATCTGCCCAAACCAGGCACGCGTTTGACACTACCCACCCAGATGCTGTTGCCCGATGTACCTCACGAGGGGATTGTCATCAATCTGCCCGAGCTGCGCCTCTACTACTTCCCCAAAGGGAAGAATGAAGTCATCGTGCTGCCCATCGGAATTGGCGATATCGGCCGCGAGACCCCCGAGATGACCACGACGATCATCGAGAAAAATCCCGACCCAAGCTGGGTGCCGGGCCCCATGGTCCGCAAGTCATGGCTTGAACAAAAAGGGATCACGCTACCTGCGGTGGTCCCCCCCGGCCCGGACAACCCCCTTGGCAAGTTTGCCATGCGACTCGGTTATGGCCAGCGTGACTACCTGATCCATGGTACCAATCAGAATTTTGGCGTGGGCCTGCGGGTCAGTGCAGGGTGCATCCGGCTGCGACCGGACGATATCGAGGCCCTGTTCAAGATGGTGCCTGTTGGCACGCCGGTGCGGGTCATCAACCAACCGGTCAAGGTCGCCCTTGAACCGGATGGCCGTCGTTGGCTGGAGGTGCACTCCCCGCTCTCGCGCACCGAAGAGGAGCTTGCAAATGGAGCCCCTCTGGTGCTATCACCTGCCATAGAGCACTTTATCAGTGCCCAGGAGGTCGCCCGGGCAGAAGTTGCTGCCGCTCTACAGAGCAAAAACGGCCTGCCCCGCCCCATCAGTGGCTAAATCTGTAGTGCCTGAGCGGCTCCGGAGTTGTCTCGAATCATGAAATACCTGTTTTTTATACTTATGCTGATCACTTGCCCCTTATGGGCAAAAGACATTCTCTGGATGAAAAATGGCGATCGTCTGACCGGCAATATTGAAGAGGTCAGCACAGAGTCGGTTCGCATCACCCTCCCCTACAGCCAGAGTGTCACTATCAAGCGAGATTCAATCAAACGCTGGCGCCTGGACAAGCAGGATCCCCCCAAGGTAACAGCAAAGGGAGGTATTAACCTCTTCAAGGCTGAGCAAAATACCCCCAATACATGGCTTTGGGGTGGCAGTGGAGACCTCAATATCAAGCTCAAGCACAGAGATAAAAACACTAACAATGTGAACTTCAAAGGTCAGACCGAAGTCGCCAATCTCGACTGGCGTTATAGCCTGTCCGGGGAGTACACCTATGAAACGTCGGACAATATCACCAATAGTCACGACTACAAGCTCAATCCGACACTCGACTATTTTTTCAATGAAAAATGGTTCGTTCGCAGCGCTCTCAATGCCGAATATGACATGCTAGCCGTCAACTACCTCCAACTCGATTACGGTTCTGGTCCGGGTTATCGTTTCTGGAATGAAAAGCGCCGGCGTCTGGAACTTATGGCTCAGGGAGGAGTACGTAAAACCTATTTCCGTAAAGAAAGCGAAATAGGTGTGCTCTTTGAAGGCAAGCGGATAATTGACTATCCCTTTGCCAGTTTGAACTGGGATTACCGCCAACCCTTCTCGTTCTGGAAGGAAAAACTGGAGCTTTTCAGTCAGGGACGTTATCTGAGATATCTGGACCAACCCTCCCCTTACATTACGCGTGATCTTGAGGTCAATGCCAGCTTGGGTCTGCGCTACTACTTCAATGATCACTTGCGCATTTCCTGGTTAAGTGAAATGGAGTGGCTGGGGGGGGCAGATAATTATTCCGGCCAGCCGCAGACGTATAAAGAAAGTGAATTCCGGCATCTGCTCAGTATGGGAGCCAGTTTCTAAACTGGCGGGAGCGACAGAAAAGGGGCCTGGCAGCCCCTTCTGGTATTGCACCATGCGAAAAGATGATGCGCATAATCATCCGCTGATTCAGATCAGCCCCCAAGCGGCAAGCTGATAGATCCACACCATCGCCAGCAAGGTACCGACCAATCCCATGATGACCCCGATACGTACCATCTGGCGGCTATCCACCAGACCGGTGGCGTGGGCCAGCGCATTGGGCGGGGTACTAATGGGCAGCGACATCCCGAGCGAAACCGAAATGGTGACCGCCAGGATCAGGGTGTGACTGCCGCCCCACTCGGCCAGCTCCGGCATGCTGACCGCCAACGCCGCCACCAGTGGCAACAGCAGGTTGGCCGTCGCCGTATTGGACATAAAGTTCGCCATCACCACCGCCAACAAACAGGCGCCCACCAACACCGCCAATGTGGAGTACTCGTGGAACGGAATATGGGTAATGAGCCGCTCCGCCAGACCTGAGTCTTCCAGTGCCAGCCCCAGCGCGATACCGCCCGAGACCAACCAAAGCACATCGAGGGAGATCCTGTGCAGATCCTCCTTGGTGATGATGCCAGTGGTCAGAAATACCGCCACCGGGATCAGGGCAACCACATAGGAGCTCATGCCATGGATATCCCCCAGTAGCCAGAGCACTATGGTCGTGATGAACGTGCAGTAGACAACCCAGGCACGGGGCGTTTGCATAAATCGTCCCTCAATCTTGAGGTCGATGCGTTTGAGAGGACTCGGGAAAAAACGCCCCAATAGAAACCAGCCGAGCAATAACAGCAGCATCACAAACGGCACCGCGAATCCCATCCATTGGCCGAACGAGATGGCATGCTCACCGGTCAGGTATTTGAGGGCCACCGCGTTGGGTGGCGTGCCGATAGGGGTACCGATCCCGCCGAGGTTGGCCGCCAACGGGATGGCAAGTACAAATCCTATTTTTGCCGGATCCTTGTCAGGGAATGCTGCCAAAACAGGGCTCAAAATAGCCAACATCATAGCGGTGGTCGCGGTATTACTCATAAACATGGAGAAGATCGCGGTTATCAGCATCAGTCCCAGCATGACGATTCTGGGGTCTTGGCCGAACGGGCGCAGCAGCACCCGCGCCAGATTGACGTCCAGATGGTACTTGGTCGCCGCAATGGCGAGGAAAAAGCCACCGAGAAACAGCATGATAACTGGGGAGGCAAAGGTCGCCATCACCTCGGTGGACTTGAGCAGATCACCAAAGCCCGGTTCGCCCTTGCCGGCAGTCATGAACCAGAGCCCCTTGTCGGAGAGCAGCAGCAGCTCCAGCACGATGATCAGCACCGAGGTGGCGAAGATAGGAATGGGCTCCATGATCCAGCAGAGGGCGGCCAGCACAAAAATGGCCACGACCCGCTGCTCGATGACGGTGATCCCCTCAAGCGGGATCCAGTGGGTCGGCATCAACAGGATGATGAGGCTCAGCAGCAATGGCAGAATAATCTTGTGATTGATAGGCACTATCGTCTCCAGGATCGGGAGTAAGGTGCCAATAGTGACATATAGAGCTATTGCTCCGGCGCGCTATCTCATCGAAATGAGAGCTGGCTAACTGCAGCTAATACCGTTTTGTGAGTCATATCATGCTCGCGCCCGGCAGGATCCCCTCCGTTACCCAGCGTCCTCCCTGGTAAAAAACAGGCCCGCCGAAGCGGGCCCATTTTCCTGTCTATATCGATAAGGAGGCTCAGAAATAGATGCGGGTCACTGATTCGATGACACAGCCCGGGCGGCGGACCCCTTCGATCTCTACTTTGATCTCTTTGAGCAGCTCAAGTCCGCCCTTGATGGGGGTGACCCGAGCCAGCTTGGTGCGCGCGCGGATATTGCTGTCCACCTTGATGGGGTAAGGGAAGCGCACCTGATCCAGCCCGAAGTTCACCACCATGCGGGCAGTCGGAAACTCGGGAGTGGCCTCATCGACCGAGCCGGTCAACTGCGGCAGCAGCGCCAGGGTCAGGAAGCCGTGGGCGATGGTGGTCTTGAAGGGCGACTCGGTGGCCGCACGCTCAGGGTTGGTATGGATCCACTGATGATCACCAGTTACCGCTGCAAACTGATCGATCATCTGCTGGCTGACATGAAGCCATTCGCCCACATGGGTCTCTTCACCGATGCGGGGCTGCAAAGTGGCATAAAGCTCTGCAGCCTCACCTTCCAGTGTCACCACTGGTTGCGGATCCACATTAGGCTGACCGTTCGCAACTTGTGCCACAGTGGCTGCACCCTGTTGCTGTTGGTTCAAAGACTCAGCTTGCAGGTCCAGCACACGTCCCAACAAGGGATGAAGATGTGCCTTTTGCTGAAATTCACGCCAGTAGTCGCGGATAGCCGGAGAGAGCCAATCCTTGAGCTCAAAGGGGTGCTGCGCCAGAATTTCGCGCTTGCGCTTCAGAAAATCGACAACTTTCATCTACCGATCCCTATTTGATTCAATGCCTGTAAAGAGGTCTAACCAGTCCTATTTTATTAAAGTTTCAGCTGTAAGTGCAAAAAAATCTCGGCGTACAGCTGTACCAAGGCGCAAGTAACTACTTACACCATGCAAACCAGCACGATCTGCCAATGAGGAAATCGATTGCCAAAGATGTCGGCCAGTAGGGGAAATTCACGGGGCTCATCATGAAAAAAGGCCCTCATCGGGCCTTATGGTAGGGGGTCAGCGCACGCTCGACCAGCCGCTACGCAGTCCCTCTTCATCCAAAAAGGACCAGGCGAGGATCCGGCTCACCTTGTTGCCCTGCGCCATGTCGATCACCCGTACCTGACGGGCTCCCACCCGGCTCAACGCCTTTTTTGCCCCCGGCAGGTTCTCTTTTTTCGACACCAGCGAGCTGAACCAGAGGCACTGAGTGGCAAACTCCTTACTCTGGGCAATCATGCTGGCCAGAAATGCCGCCTCGCCCCCTTCGCACCACAGCTCAGCCTTCTGCCCGCCGAAGTTGAGCACAGGTACGCCTGTCACCTCCTTGCCCAGGTTGCGCAGCTTGCGCTCCGTCCCCTTGCTCGCCTCCTCCAGCGATGCATGGAACGGCGGATTGCACAGCGTCAGAGCGAAGCGATCCTTCGGCCCTATGATGCCGCGAAACATATGGTTGGGGTTACCCTGCAGACGACACTCAATCTGGTTGCCGAGTCCGTTGCTCCTGGCCAGCAGGGTGGCCGCCTTGACCGAGACCGGATCGATATCTGACCCCACAAAACGCCAGCCATATTCGCGGGCACCCAGCAGCGGATAGATACAGTTTGCCCCCACCCCGACATCCAGCACCCTCACCCCCTTGCCGGTAGGGAGCTGGCCTGCGCTCTCGGCCAACAGGTCGGCCACCCGGTGCAGGTAGTCCACCCGTCCCGGGATGGGTGGGCAGAGGTAACCGGCAGGCAAGTCCCAGTGAGCAATTCCGTAGTGATGGGCCAGCAAGGCGCGATTGAGGGTCTTCACTGCATCGGGATTGGCAAAATCGATGGTGCGGATGCCGTAGTCATTGATAAAGACGTGAGCTGCCAATTCGGGAGTTCGCAGGCAGAGCGCCTCAAAGTCGTAACCCGCCTGATGGCGATTACGGGAGTGAAGTCCGGATTTGCGGTCGCCCGACTGGGGGCCACTGGCTGATGGGGTGCGGGGTTTCATGCTGAGCCTGCCGAAGAAAACGGGCCCACACTATAGTGATTTGACTCGGGAAAGTCTAAACGAGGGCAACAAAAAACCGGGCTATCGAGCCCGGTTCAAGTGAGGTTGGAAAAACAGTCCGTACTGCGAGCCGTTTGTCCAGCCTGACTCAGATATCGATCCGGCGAGCTTGCCAGAACTTGTTGCGCCAGTATTGGCTGTCCAGCTTGGAGCGCGTCACACCGGCGCGGGTCGAGGCATGGATGAATTCGCCATTGCCGACATAGATACCAACGTGGTTCAGGCGAGCATTGATTTTGAAGAAGACCAGGTCACCCTCGACCAGCTCCTGCTTGGAAACGCGCGTCCCTTCATGGACTTGAGAGCGGGTATCGCGGGGTAATTCGACACCGACGGCATTGCGGAATACTTCACGGGCAAAGGCGGAACAATCGATGCCGCGCTGACTGATGCCACCCATCCGGTAGGGCACACCACGCCACTCTTTATATACAGTCAGGATTTCATTCACATCCGGTGTCTGGGAAGCTTCAGGTTCGATCACAGGTTCAACCATGGAAACTTCGATCTTGCTCGCAACCTCGGGTTGGGGTGCCGAGGCACAACCCACCATTCCGAGCGCGACCAGCAGTAGCATCAGGTGGCGCAATCCTTTATCCCCGCTAAATAGTAAATTTGTTAAAATACGGCCCCAGAGGGCAATTTATAAGGCAACAGCACCCGACTATATCCAAGAATTCTATCGAGGCAAGTGAAAATCCCTATCAAGCTCACTTTTTTGCAAGGAAATGCACGATTTTTCATAATTAATGTGATCATGCCCAAACAATACACAATCGCAAAAAGAGCCCTTAGCCTCACAGATAGCTAGCTTTTATCCCTGCTTCAGCGCCTTTTTAAAGTGAAAAATGATGACCGAAACCGAGCTTTTTTTGTTGCAGCCAGCCAGGGTATCTCAGGAACGGCTTGCTCAATTGCCTCTATGGCTGTCAACCGATGAGCTGCATATCTGGCAAACCATGACCCATTCAGAGCGGCGTCAGGAATATCTGGTGAGCCGCGCCCTGCTGCGCCAGCTATTGGCTGAGCGGCTGCAGCAACCCGCCACCAATCTGCAATTTTGCAACGGTCCCCACGGCAAGCCCCGACTGCATGATGATGCTTGGCAGTTCAATCTGAGCCACAGTGGCAGCTGGCTGGTGCTGGCGCTCTGCCCACAGGGGCCGCTTGGGGTGGATATCGAACAGGGCAAACGGCGGCATCATCCCCTCCCCCTGGCCCGCCGATTTTATACACAGAGTGAATATGAGTGGCTCTGCGCACTGCCTGCTCAAGAGCAGGAGAGCGCCTTCTACCGGCTCTGGTCGCGCAAGGAGGCGGTACTGAAAGCCCACGGTGGCGGCATAGCGGCGGGGCTGGAGAAGGTACGCTTTATCCCGGATGAAGGATGGCGACTCGACAACCGGCTCGATGACACCCCTTATCAGGTACAGGATTGGCCCTTTGCCAGCGGCTGGCTCAGTCTCGCGGCGGCGGCAGCCCCCGTGACCTTTTACCGGCTGGATGAGCGCTTGAATTGCCACTCCCTTAACCCCATGTTACTCAACACCCTTTCTGAAGAGTCCAACTCATGATCGTCGACATTACTCCCCAGAATTTTCACGCTGAACTTATCGATGCGTCCATGAAGAAGCCGGTCGTCATCTATTTCCATGCTCCGCAGATGCCGGAGTGCCAGGGGATGACACCGCTGATCGAATCACTGGTTGGGCCCGCCAATGAGCAGGTCACCCTGGCCAAGGTGGATATGAACGATCCCCAGTTGCAACCGCTGGCCAGCCAGCTCGGCCTGCGCGCCCTGCCGGCGCTGGTGCTGTTCCATCAGGGGCGCCCTGACGAACAGGGGATCATCGAAGGGCCGCAGGATGAAGCCACCCTGCGCCAGTATTTCGCCGCCTTCGCCCCCAAAGAAGAGGAAGAGTTGCTGGCCAAGGGGCAACAGGCACTGGCTGACGAGCAGCCCAGCGTCGCTTATGCCCACCTGGCCAAGGCACACCAGCTGGCCCCTGAACGCCACGACATCAGCCTGTGGCTCATTCAAGCTGCGCTCGACCTCAATCTGCTGGAGGAAGCGCAGGAGCGCCTCGGCACCATCCCGATGGTGGCGCAGGATGGTCACTTCCATACCCTGAGCTCACGGCTAGCGCTGGCCCTGCAAGCGGCAGACAGCCCGGAGCTGCGTGCGCTGGAAGCCCGTCATGCAGAACAGCCTGATGATTTTGCCCTGACTCAGGAGCTGGCGGTGCAATACAACCAGGCAGGTCGTCAGGAAGAGGCGTTGGGACTGCTGCTGGAGATCCTCAAGCAGGATTTGGCATTCGGCGATGCCAGAAAAACCTATCTCGATATTCTGGCGACCATGGGCAGCACACCGGCGGCACAGAGCTACCGTCGCAAACTCTATAGTCTGCTCTACTGAGCGGAATCGAACTGGCTGGTCATGATGGGGGAGTGCCGGGAGACCGGCATGACCTCATGGGTCAAGTACGAAGAAGGTGCTGTGGGAGTAGTGGAGATATGGTGAATTTCAGGCAAAAAAAAATGGCGCATAACTGCGCCATTTTTTTCGCATGGATTACTTCTTGTAGGAAGTAGCCATGTTGTCGATGCGCTGGTTAGCACGCATAGCTTCTTGCTTGGCTTCGGCAACATCAGCAGCGATCTTGGACTGATCAGCACGAACTGCGCTAACATCTTGAGCCAGCTGGTCAACTTTGTTAGACAGATTCTGAACGGAAGTTTCCAGTTCGCTGGTGTTTGCACAACCGCCCAGCAGAGCGGACAGACCAACAACACCTACCAACAACAATTTTTTCATTTTTTAAAGCTCCCTTGAACTCGCCAGACGTTTAGCAAGCGGCGTGATTATGGCATAAAAAAATCATACTTTGCATAGCCCCCACCACAGATAAATGCGTTAAAACCCTCATTTTTTTTTGAGTGAACAGTTTTTGTCCAAATCTATCTAAAAAATGAGTGCCACTAGGTGAGAGCACGGACAAAGGTTAACCAAATTTTTGTCTTATTACAATTTCGTATGAGGCTTAGGCAGTACGTTCTGACAACAATTGACGATATTGCACCAGATCCTCGATGGTCAGCACTGGCATCCGGTGCTGCCGACCGAACGCAACCAGATCTGGCAGACGTGCCATCGAGCCATCTTCTTTAGTCAGTTCACACAACACCCCGAACGGTTTGAGACCAGCCAGCTGCATCAGATCGACCGTTGCTTCGGTGTGACCACGACGGGTAAGTACCCCACCGGTACGTGCTCGCAGCGGAAAAACATGACCCGGGCGGTGCAGATCACCCGGTTTGGCGCCGTCGGCAATAGCCGCACGGATAGTGGTGATGCGATCAGCCGCCGAGACGCCGGTCGTTACTCCTTGCGCCGCTTCGATGGTCACAGTGAAGGCGGTCTGGTAGTGGCTGGAGTTAGCTTCCACCATCATGGGCAGTTCCAGCTGACGCACCCGTTCATCAGGCAGGCAGAGGCAGACGATGCCGGAGCACTCGCGGATCATTAGCGCCATCTGTTCATTGGTCATGGATTCGGCTGCGAAAATGAGGTCGCCCTCGTTCTCCCGATCTTCATCGTCGGCCACCAACACACCGCCTCCGGCACGCAAGGCAGATAGGGCCGCTTCGACACGGGCAATTGGATCACCGAATTCACTGAGTAGAGACTGATTCATGGTAAAGCTCCCAAACAAGAAAAGGACCAGAATCAGGGCATGGAAAGGCAGACAGAAATAAGCATGCAGCGGCCAGCCCAGCAGAGCCAACTCACCATATCTGTCTTATCCTCTTTCATCCGGACTATCACCGTCGGCTCCGGCATTTCACCGGATCTGCTGACCCCGACCCGGCAATCGGCCAAGTCGGGCGCTCGCGGGCTCCCCGAGTCAATCGGGATACCGCCGGTGGGGAATTGCACCCCGCCCTGAGAATAAGCGCAGACAGCCTAAAGAAAAACGGTTGCAGATACCAGCCAAAATACCCCGCAGGCTGAAAAGCGTTGCAACATTGCGCCCGGGATCGCGCTCTTCCCCCACTCACCAGCGCGAGATGCAGTGATTGGCGAATTTCTTTATGGCGCGGATCGGTTTATGGCATAGTGCCCGACACCACAAACTGCGCGCGAAAAAAAGAGCCTGAACAACGCTGCCGGCGCAGACAGCAGCGCCAACACCACAAACGGAAAATGACAGAGATGGAAAAGAAAATACTGCTCACGGATTGTCCGGATGCCAAAGGGCTCATCGCCAAGATCACCAACATCTGCTACAAGCACCAGCTCAACATCATCAAGAACGATGAGTTTGTGGATCACGAGAATGGCCGCTTCTTTATGCGTACCGAGCTGGAGGGGCGCTTCAACGACGAGACCCTGCTGGCGGATCTGGACGATGCCCTTCCCATCGGTGCCCAGCGCCGTCTGGTCAAGGCTGGCAAGAAGCGGATCGTCATTCTGGTGACCAAGGAGACCCACTGCCTCGGCGACATCTTGATGAAGAACTACGCGGGCGCGCTGGATATGGATATCGTCGCGGTGATCGGCAACTACGACACCCTGGCGGAGCTCACCGGCAAGTTTGATATTCCGTTCCACTGCGTCAGTCACGATGAGCTGAGCCGTACCGAACATGAAGAGCGGGTACGCGCCATTATCGACAGCTATGAGCCTGACTATGTGATCCTGGCCAAGTACATGCGGGTGCTGACCCCGAGCTTCGTCGAGGCCTATCCGCGCAAGATCCTCAACATTCACCACTCCTTCCTGCCCGCCTTCATCGGTGCCCGCCCCTACCGGCAGGCGTTCGATCGCGGGGTCAAGCTGATCGGTGCTACCGCCCACTTCGTCACCGACGATCTGGACGAAGGTCCCATTGTCGAGCAGGACGTGATCCATGTTGACCACACTTTCAGTGCCGATGCGATGGCAAAAGCGGGTCGTGATGTCGAGAAATCGGTGCTGAGCCGCGCGCTGGAGCTGGTGTTGAACGAACGGGTGTTCGTCTACGGCAACAAGACGGTGGTCTTCAAGTAATCCATCCACGCTGCACACATCAACAGACCAGAAACAACAACGGCTCCCGCGGGAGCCGTTGTTGTTTCTGTCATTTCGTATCACAGCGGGTGATCGTTTACAGTGACCACCCCCTTATCCAACTTCAGGTGGGAAATCAGTGCTTGCTTGTCTACTTTCAGATATCCCATCAACGTTAGTTGCTCAATGACGGGTTCCAATTGTGGGACCGCCTTGCCCAGCTGGCCACTCAGGGTGGTCTGTAGCTGACCGCTCAATGCCTGCATCCCCTCATCACTGTTAAACAGTTGCTCCAGTGAGGTCGATGCCAGCTTGATATCTCCTTTCATGGTCACCGCCTCACCGTTGAGCTTGGCACTGAGATCGGCCAACTCAAGGGTCGCACCACGTTTGAGCATCTTGTCCAGCGCCTGCTGGATGGCAGCATCTTCAACTCCCTTGCCACCGGCGGCCTGTAGCCCCTGATACCCTTCCAGATCCAGACCGTTGAGGTTGAGCGCCAGCTTGCTGTCGGTAACAGCCAGGGTGTCGGTCTCGTTCTCCAGATCCAGCTTGGCAATCTTCATCTGATAGCGGCTGGAGAGGGTCTGGGCATCATCACCGCTCAGTTGGGTCTCGGTGGTCATCCCCTGCAGGGCGACCTTGACACGGTCAGGTAGTTGCAGGGTAAGAGCGGATAGGGTCATCTCGCTCTGAGGCGAGAGAAGCACGCCGTTGATCTCGGCGATATCGGCGCTCCCTTTCAAATCGGCTAGCACCAAGTCCATCTTGCTCTGCTCTTCATGGACCGTCATCCCCTGCCAGGTCATGGTGAGGTGGCCACTTCCCTCCAGATTGCCATGGTATTCACCTTTCAACGGCAGGAAGCTGAACTCGCCCAGTCCTTGTTGTACCTTGAATTCATTAGCCCAAAAACGGCTGCTATTGGCCTGGGTCCAAAGGCTGGTAGCCGACTCCAGACCAAGTTGCCACTGCTCCATCCCCAGCGCCAAAAAGACCGGTGCCAGGGTGCCACTGTGGGTATCGAGCAGCACCTGGCTCTTGATATAAAGCGGCAGGATCTGGCTCTTGACTACCAGTTGTAACTCGATGGGCTGACTCCCGGCCAGCCCACTATCGATGGAGGCCAGGCCCTCGGGGGTGATCACCACCTTCAGAATACCGTCACGGGTAAAGAGGTTACTACTGCCTGGCAACCACTGCATGTCGATGCCAGTTTCATGCTCCACCCTGGCCATCTGCTCCGCCATGATGTTGTCGAAACTGCTGCCCGTGTACCAGCACGCAGCCAGACCACCACCAACCAGTGCCGTACCCACGGCGAGGGCCACTATCTTTTTCATATATCCATGTGTCTCCTGAGAGTTGTCACTGCACTCTACGGGGGGCGGTCGGGGCTAGGCAAGTCCAATCAGATGGCGAGTCCACTTTCTTGCGGCTCGCCACAACATCACAGCAAGGGGCTGAAGAGGTAGAAGATATTCTCCATCGCCTTCTTGTACCAGGGGCGTGCACGCCACTGTGTCAGAGTCATTGGCGTGGCCTCGGCCATATAACCCTGCACCAGCTGATTCATTTGAGATACGAATAGCGGATTATCTACCAGCAAGGTGACCTCAAAGTTGAGCCAAAGGCTGCGCCGGTCAAGGTTGACCGTGCCCACCAACGCGAAGTCATCATCCACCAACACACTCTTGGTGTGGAGCAGACCAGCATCGTAGCGGTAGATCTCCACCCCGGCAGCCAGCAGCTCCTCCATAAAGGCGTTGCAGGCATAATTGGCCATGATGGAGTCATTGCGTGCCGGCAATACCAGCTGCACCTGCACCCCGCGGGCCGCTGCCGAACTGAGTGCGGCCGCCAGCGGATCATCGGGCACAAAGTAAGGTGTCGTCAGCACCAGATGGCTGCGCGCCTGATAGATGGCCAGTAGCAGGCTCTGCTGAATACAGTCACCACCGACGAAGGGGCCGGACGGGATCAGCTGGGCACGGTAGTTGGTCTGGGGCCAGGCCTCCGGCTCATGCTGCAGACTGTCGAGCAGCCGCTCGCCGGTCTCCATCTCCCAGTCCCAGACGAAGATCGACCACATCAACGGCACCATGGGCCCCTGCACCCGGATCATGATGTCGACCCACTGGCCAACCCCGGCATCCTGCTTGAAGAAACGGGGATCCACCATGTTCATGGAGCCGGTGTAACCCACCCTGTCATCGATCACCACCAGCTTGCGGTGCATCCGCAGATCCTGGCGCTGGAAGGGGATACGCCAGGCGCCGACCGGCAGCACCTCCACCAGCTTGACCCCCGCCTTGCGCAGCTTTTTGGGCCAGTGGGAGCGGAAGAACTGTTTACTGCCCACCGAATCGAGCAGCAAGCGACAATCCACGCCCCGTTGCGCCACTTCAATCAGCGCCTCGCACACCTCGTCGGCATCGCCGCCCGGATGCCAGATATAGAACTCCAGATAGCAGGAGAGCGTCGAGCGACGGATATCCTGGGCAATCTCGCGCAAGATCCAGTCCGGCTTGTTGAGCAAGGTCATGCGGTTGCCAGAGAGCATCGGCATGGCGAGCCGTCCCTGGATGAGATCGTGCAGCGGCTGTGCCTTGGCACCCACTTCGCAGCAGTGTTGCGGGAACAGACGGGCCAGTTGGCGGATCCAGATGGCATAAGGGCGATACATGGCCTGGGCGCGCTCGGCGCGGCGGCGCCCCAGCTTTATTTCACCAAACAGCACATAAAACCCCACCCCGGCAAACGGAATGGCATAGATCAGCGCCAGCCAGGCCAGCGACACCCCGATGGGACGGCGTTTCATCACCACCCGAAACGACACACCGGTGACAATCACAGTGTGAAAAAGCAGTAGCAGCCAACCCAGAAAACGGGAAAACAGCAGTTGAAGATCGTGTTCCAGACCGTTGAACAACGGGCACTCCTTCTCATGACAAACAGAGCGGTGGGCAGACCCCAACCGGCCGCAATGGTATGCTGTAAGGCAAATCCATTCTATCAGGTCGCACGCATGATCCTGCAATCTATGCTGCTCAGCCTGGCCATGCTAGGCCAAGGCTCATATGACATCAACGAGCAACAGATAAACCAGTACCTGCAATCTCAGGTACAAGTCGACAAACAGCTGGAGCTACCGGGCATCATCAAGGCTCATGTGCTGCTGGAGCAGAGCGATGTCCAGATCGGTCGCCAACGCCCCGATACTGCCCGGGTCTATGGCAAGGGCAAGCTCAAAATCGCCCTGCCAGACAATACCGAATATGACGCCCGCCTGCAGATGACCTATGAGGCGAGACCCCGCTATGACCAGAGCCAGAGTGCGCTGTTTCTCGATAACATGAAGCTGGTGGAGTACAAGCTGGAGCCAGAGGCGGCCGAAAAAAAGTTCGGGCTGATGCTCCACATGCTGCTGCAGAGTATGGAGAAACGTCTTGAGAGCAAACCGGTTTACCGACTGGATGACAAGGATCCGGAGCAGGCGTGGTTGAAGGAGAATCTGCTGGGCCTGGAGTTGTCACCAGGGAAAATTCACCTGCTGACCAAACCCCGCTAAACCGCTCAATTCAGGAGGGGCTGGCTGGTATCCCGTACCAGCAGCTCCACCTGATACCCCTGCTGCTGCTGCCGCTCGTAGAGGGAGAAGAGCGACCCGCTCAATTGATTGAGGGGCATATCGGCAAACCCGGCCTTGAGATAGAAAGGCTTCTCGAAGGGCAGCGCCTGACAGACCACAGGTTTGTCCAACAGACCGTGACAGGCGTGCTGCAACAGCCGAGATCCCAGCCCCAGCGACTGGTAGTGAGGCAACAGGCGAAAGCCACACAGATGGTAAAACTCCTCCTCGTCCCGCAACCGAACCGCCCCCACCAGCCAGTGAGCATCACGCACGACAAAGATCCGCTCGGCCAGATCCGGCACATAGTGGGAAAAGGTCGTCTCGTAATAGTCCCTGATCAGGGAGAGGTCGGCATCACAGTACTCTTCAAAAGTAAGTGCCGTTGCCAGCTTGCTTGTCACAGACAAATCCTTTGGTAATCAATTATTAGTACCAGATAGAGGGGCGAATCCACCAACTGCCGCAAGCACGATATCATGCCTTTCATCAACAAAGAAGCGGGTGTCATGGACACCTTGCCTGGCCGGAGGAAGAGGCCATTACCCACCACCTGACTGCCAAAACCGTGCTTTATGATGACAGCCCTTTATGGCGGCGGATAGTTTGATCCCGGTCACCGAATCGGATCATTTGCCCACTGTTGGCCGCTTGTTCTGCCCTCGCCATGATGCTTTACTCAACATGGTCATAACAGGAAGGAGTATTAGGGTTGAAAGCATGGATGCTGGCAGGCCATATTTTGTTGATCCCCATGAGCGGATGGAGCCAGACGCCCCCACCTGCGGAGGTGATCTTCCTGACCGCAGCTCCCTCCCCCCTGCGTCCGGTCACAGATGCCACTCCCGCCCCACAACCCGACACCGCTCAAACGACGGCAACCGCTACCAACGGCAACAAGCAGATCCAGGTCTATAAATCGGTGCAGCAGAACGGGGTGGTACGCTACTCCGATATGGCACCCGAACAGGGCCATTACGAACTGCTGCTGTTTAACGACTGCTTCGCCTGCGACCCCAAATCCAGCGTCAACTGGCAGACCACAGGGCTGTTTCTCTATGACTATGCCAGCACCATCAAGGCGGCCGCCAGCACCTATCAGGTAGAACCTGCTCTCATCAGGGCACTGATCCATGCCGAGTCAGCCTTCAACCCGCTGGCGGTCTCCCGCAAGGGGGCGATGGGCCTGACCCAACTAATGCCTGCCACGGCGCGGGAATTGGGGGTCGGCGATGCGTTTCTGGCAGAGCAGAACATCTTTGGCGGAGTGAAATATCTGGCAGGACTGCTCAAACAATATGACGGCAACGTGGCGCTAGCCACAGCGGCCTATAACGCAGGAGCGGGTGCAGTACAAAAACATGGCGGCATCCCACCCTATGCGGAAACCCGTGCCTATGTGAAGCGCGTCCAGCTCCTCCACCAGCGCTACAAAGAGATGCTGCAGGCCAAAGGGCTTTGACGTTTGACTTGGTGAGCTCTCTTATCTCCCCCTCCAGAAACAAAAACACGCCCGCAGGCGTGTCGATACCACACTTTGTTTCGCAAATGATTACTTCTGCTCAGTCGCCACCAGGCGATAAGCCAGCGCCCCCAGAATGGCACCGACAATCGGGGCAACCCAGAACAGCCATAACTGGCTGACCGCCCAGTCACCGACAAACAGCGCAACGCCGGTACTGCGGGCCGGGTTGACCGAGGTATTGGTCACCGGAATGCTGACGAGATGGATCAGAGTCAGGCACAGACCGATGGCGATCGGCGCGAAACCGGCTGGCGCACGGCTATCAGTGGCACCCATGATGATAAACAGGAAGAAACCGGTCATCACCATTTCGCACACCAGCGCAGCAGTCAGGCTATAACCACCCGGAGAGTGCTCGCCATAACCGTTGGAAGCAAAACCGGCAGAGAGATCAAACCCGGCCTGGCCGCTGGCAATCACGTAAAGCACGGCTGCCGCGGCAATGCCCCCCAGCACCTGCGCCACTATGTAAGAGAGCACGCCGGATGCCGGGAAGCGACCACCCGCCCACAAGCCGATGGTGACGGCCGGATTGAGGTGACAACCGGAGATATGGCCGATGGCAAACGCCATGGTCAGCACGGTCAGACCGAAAGCCAGCGAGACCCCCAGCAGACCAATCCCGACGTGAGGGAAGGCTGCTGCCAGCACGGCACTGCCGCACCCGCCCAATACCAACCAGAAGGTTCCCATAAACTCTGCTGCAACAGGTTTCACACTATGTCTCCCGATAAGATGAGATAAAAAAACCCGCAAAGGGGCCAGGTGTTAACAACGCGCGGCATTATGGGAGCTGTCGCCATCGATGAAAACCCGACCACCCGCAGCCAAAAAGCGTGACGAGAGTCACAATCTTTTGATTTATGGTGAGATTTATCAGTAAAAGGGCGAGGAAAAATGGTTGCCAATCTGGAGTCTCATGCGACAACTTATGACTCCCGAAAGGGTTTCTGACGATTCGCTGAGCAACCGTTCAAGAAACATAACGGTGGCTTACTTGACCGGAGCAAAGCGGCTGACCATCAGCCCCTGATGCTCAATCCACTCCATAAACATGGCGACGGGGCGGGCATAGACCTGACCATCCTGTTCGGATTGATAGATCACCAGCTGCTCCTGAGTTTCGGTGTGCAGGGCCAGGGCCAGCACCTGATAGTAACCCCCCTTGAAGTGACGATAGCGGCCGGGAACGGGTGCATGCATGGGATACCTCTGCAGATGGAACAGGACGGAAAAGGAGAAATATGTGCTGGCCAGTGCCAGTTGTATCAGCTTTTTCTCGTCGGAAATGACGATGAAGAGGCTTTTTTACACAAGCCAATCGTGCCAGAGAGCGTGAAGATTTCAACACAGTAGAGTAGCTTTGTTAATTCACTCCCCATGTTTCACTGCTGAACCTTGGTTAGCACAAAAGATCGTGCTGAATTTAACGTTCTCACAACCCTGTTTTAGGGCTAAAAATCAGCTAATTCTTCTAAAAAGAGGATTGTTCTAGCATTCAATTCTGTGAAGAATAGAGGAAAAGAAATTTGATACTAAAAATCGCCTTTTTCGCCAACGCGTCCCTGTGGGGAAGGAATCACTGTCACCATGTTCACAATCGACAAGTCGCACAAGCTCGACGATGTCTGCTATGACATCCGCGGCCCGGTGCATAAAGAGGCTCGCCGTCTCGAAGACGAAGGCCACCGCATTCTCAAGCTCAACATCGGCAACCCGGCCCCGTTCGGCTTTGATGCGCCGGAAGAGATCATCAAGGATGTGATCCTCAACATGCCGCTGAGCCAGGGCTACTGCGACTCCAAGGGGCTGTTCTCTGCCCGTAAAGCGGTGATGCAGTACTACCAGCAAAAAGGGATGCGCAAGGTCGATATCGACGACATCTACATCGGCAATGGTGCCAGCGAGCTGATCGTGATGGCGATGCAAGCGCTGCTCAACAACGGCGACGAGATGCTGGTGCCCTCTCCCGACTACCCGCTCTGGACCGCCGCCGTCACCCTCTCTGGTGGCCATGCGGTGCACTATCGCTGCGACGAAGGGGCCGACTGGTATCCGGATCTCGATGACATCCGCGCCCGCATTACCCCGCGTACCCGCGGTCTGGTGCTGATCAACCCCAACAACCCGACCGGTGCTGTCTACGGCAGTGAGTTCCTGCTGGAAGTGATCGAGATTGCCCGCCAGCACAACCTCATCATTTTCGCCGACGAGATCTACGACAAGATCCTCTACGACGATATCTCCCACACCAGCGTCTGCACCCTGTGTGACGATGTGATGGTGGTGACCTTCAACGGCCTCTCCAAGGCCTACCGTGCCTGCGGCTTCCGTCAGGGCTGGATGGTCATCACCGGTCCAAAAGGCCGTGCCCGTGGTTATATCGAGGGTCTGGAAATGCTGGCCTCCATGCGGCTGTGCGCCAACGTGCCGATGCAGCACGCCATCCAAACTGCGCTTGGCGGCTACCAGAGCATCAACGAGTTGATCCTGCCGGGCGGCCGCCTGCGCAAACAGCGGGACAAGGCATGGGAGCTCTTGAACGAGATCCCCGGGGTCTCCTGCGTCAAACCCAAGGGGGCGCTCTACATGTTCCCGCGCCTCGACCCCAAGGTGTATGACATCCGCGATGACCAGAAGATGGTGTTCGACCTGCTGCAGCAAGAGAAGCTGCTGCTGGTGCAGGGCACCGGCTTCAACTGGCCGGCGCCGGATCACTTCCGGCTGGTGTTTCTGCCACGGGAAGAGGAGCTGGAGGATGCCATCGGCCGCCTCGCCCGCTTCCTCAAAGACTACAAGCAGTAAAGAGTACATATAAAAAAGGCTCCATCGGGAGCCTTTTTAGTCATACTGTCATCGTCATCAGCCTTGCAATTCAACCACGTCGAATTTCACGTCCGGATTTACATCCGCATCGTAATCAACCTCATCCAGACCAAAACCGAACAGGCGCAGGAACTCCTGCTTGTAGCCGGTGTAATCGGTCAGATCGGAGAGGTTTTCGCTGGTGATGGATGGCCACAGGTCGCGGCAGGTCTGCTGTACATCTTCACGCAGTTCCCAGTCATCCATGCGGATGCGAGCCTGCTCGTCCAGCGCCATGTCGGACGCATAGAGACGGGTGCGCATCATGCGATCCACCTGCTCCATGCAACCCTCGTGAATGCCCTTCTCCTTCATGATCTTGAAGGCCATGGAGATATAGAGCGGCATCACCGGAATGGCGGAGGAGGCTTGAGTCACCACGGATTTGAGCACGGCCACGTGAGCGGTACCGCCCTTGGCAGCCAGATCGCCACGGATGGCGGCGGCGGCACGGTCCAGATCTTCCTTGGCGCGGCCCAGAGTGCCATGCCAGTAGATTGGCCAGGTCAGATCGGTACCGATGTAGGAGTAGGCCACGGACTTGGCGCCGTCAGCCAGCACGCCGGCATCGCGCAGGGCCGCCATCCACAGCTCCCAATCCTGACCACCCATGACGGTGATGGTGTTCTGGATCTCTTCCTCGTTCGCCGGCTCGACGGTGGCGGTGATGATCTGATCCTTGTTGGTGTCGATGGCGGTGGTGGTGTAGACCTCGCCGATGGGTTTCAGGGCTGAGCGCACCACTTCGCCGGTCTCCGGCATCTTGCGCACCGGCGAGGCCAGGGAGTAGACCACCAGATCAATTTGACCCAGATCCTGCTTGATAAGCTCGATCACCTTGGCGCGGCACTCGTTGGAGAAGGCATCGCCGTTGACGCTCTTGGCGTATAGGCCCGCCTCTTTGGCGGCCTTGTCGAAGGCGGCAGAGTTGTACCAGCCAGCGGTACCGGTCTTGGACTCGGTGCCCGCTTTTTCAAAGAAGACGCCGAGGGTGGCGGCGCCGCTACCGAAGGCAGCCGCAATCCGGGAGGCCAAGCCATAACCGGTGGAAGCGCCGATCACCAGCACCTTCTTGGGACCATTCTCGATGGTGCCCTTGGCCTTGGTATAAGCGATCTGGCGACGAACATTGGCTTCACAACCAACCGGATGAGTGGTGGTGCAGATAAAGCCGCGAACCTTGGGTTTGATGATCATATGGGGTCTCGGATCCGTTTAATGGATGAAATCGGGGCATAAGATACCTCATCTTGCCGCGATAAGGTGCTCTGATGTGTTGAACTGCGGCAAAAATGGGCATCCGAAGGTGGCAATCATGGTCCATGCCATGGTGCCACCTCACGGCAGCTAGCAGGCAATGCGGGTAATGTGGCCATCCTGCAGCTTATAGAAGGTATCTTGCGGCAACGCCTGTGACCAGGTCGCCTTATAGTCGAGATCGGCATAGACGCCGCGCAGTATGGCACCGAGCAGACCGTGGGAGATGACGATGGCCCGCTCGGCGATGGCGGGATCCAGCAACCACTGGTGCGCCCGGCGCTGAATGCTCTCGAAGCTCTCCGCTCCCGGTGCCTGCAGATACCAGTCTGGCTGCTCGAGGTCGAGCTCGGGGTGGGCCATCTGCAGCTCGGGCACCCGGCAACTCTCCCACTCCCCCATCCCTAACTCCATCAAGCGATCGTCCCAGACGATGCGATCCGCCGCCAGCCCCAGCTGCTCGCACACCAGCAGCGCGGTTTGACGGGCACGGCTGAGGGGGCTGGCATAGACGGTCCAACGGGCGGGGTCTGCCAGCTCATCGGCAAGGCGCCGTCCCATGGCGATGGCTTGCGCCTCGCCCTTGTCGGTCAGCTCGGAGTTGCAACGCCCCTGCAGACGCTGCTCGGCATTGAAGCGGGTCTGGCCGTGGCGCAGCAGATAGATGAGTCGAGACATGATTTCTCCAGCACGTTCAGAGAGATAGAAAAACAGAGGGGGAAGATGATAGCAGATGAGCCCGAAGGATGGCCCACACAGAGAGGCTAAAACGGGCGTAAAAAACGGGTCAGTGCCGACCCGTTTGCTGTCAATTTGGCCAGAGTGAACCGGCTCAGCCCTTCTTGATCTCCCGCAGATAGCGGTAGATGGAGTGAACCGAGATGCCGAGCTGGCGCGCGGCGATCTGGGCACTGTCTTTCAGTTCGAAGATCCCCATGTCGTGCAGCTGGTTGACGATAACCCGGGTCTTCTGGGACAGGGGCACCGCCTCGTTGCCACGCACCTCGGCACTGACCGTATCTATGGTGCTGTTGAGCGCTTCGTCGATGTTGCGGGCGAACACCTCCGGAGTGGCATGGCTCTCGTGGGGGTGCATGCACTCCGGCATCATGGTGCGCAGCACGGATTGCAGCGGAGCATCCATGTCGCTATTGATACAGAGCAAGCCGATGGCCCTCTGCTCACCGTTACGAATGACGGTGGTGATGGAGCGCAGGGTCTTGCCGGTGGCGCACTTGGTCATGTAGGGGCTGGAGATATCCTGCCCGCTCTTGAGCTTCATCATCGCCAGGTTAGTGATGGGAGCACCGACACTGCGGCCGGTGATATGGCCGTTGGCAATCTTGACGATCGAGGGATTACTCGCATCCAGACTGTGGAGCAGCACTTCGGTGTGCTGACCATACATGGCGGCGATGCCGTCCACTATGTTCTCCATCGACTTGAGGATCTCACAATCACTCGGACTCAACTCTTGCAGCTTCACAATGGGTCCTTCTTGCAAGGGTTGCTGCCGGGCAATCGGCACCGGTCAGCAACCGACAGGGACATCAGGCGGACATGATATCAATAATGGTGCTGTCTGTGGCAGACATGCCCTCCTTCACCATCTGGCCAACGTTGCGGATGGTCTGATCCACGTTGCCTGCGACGATCCCCTGCCCCGATACCGAGTGGCTGTTGCGCGCCATCAGGAAGCCGCGCACCGCCGCGCCGGAGGAGGTACTCACCTTCATGGCGCAGGAGGCCTTCGCCCCGTCGCACACCATACCGGCACTGTCGCTCAGCACGTTCTGGATGGCGAAGCAGGATTGCTCGAAGCTGCCGCCCGCCAGATAGACCATGGCCATGGCGGCAGCCGCGCTGGTCACGGTATTGCCACAGAAGGCCGACAGCGGCGGATAGTGGGACTTGATATAGATGGCGCCCAGATGGCTCATGATGAGGGCGCGAGCCAGCTGCTCTTCGCTGGCCGCAAAGCGCTCGGCAATCACCATCACCGGAATAGTGGCGGCAATGCCCTGGTTGCCGCTGCCGAAGTTGCTCATGGCCGGCAGGGTCGCCCCCCCCATGCGGGCATCGGAGGCAGCCGCCGTCATCATCACGATACGGTTCATCACATCCTCGCCGATAAGGCCGGCATTGATGTTCTGCTGCATGGTACGGCCAATCTCCAGACCATAGGGGTTGTTCATCCCCTCGGCAGAGAGCTTGCCGTTGAGCTCGGAGGCCTTGAGGATGAACCTGATCTGCTCGAACTCCACCTGGGTGGCGAACTCGTAGATGGCGGCGATGCTGATATCCACCCCGTCGCAAATAGAGCCGGTGGCGCCGCCCTGGCTCTGATCGGCGGTGAAGGTCACTTCGCCATCACGGCGCTGTTCGACGATGCGGGTATGACCACCGCACAGGGTCACTTCGGCGCTGTGCTCTTCACCCTTGTCATCAGTGCCATAGACGGTCACGCGGCAGAAGATAAACTCGGGGGCGGCGGTGCGGCTCACCTGCACCTTGCCCGCATCGATCAGCTGCTGGGCACGCTCCACCTGTTCTGGCTGAATTGCGGCCAGCACCTCCAGCCCGGCATCGGCGTTACCGCCGATGGCACCAGCGGCAGCCGCAATGGCCAGACCGATTTTGCCGGTGCCCGGTACATAGACACCCATCGAGTTTTTATAGAGATTATCCGACACCGCAACCTCGAGGCGACCGGGCTCACAGCCCAGTTGCCGGGCGGCGACAGCTGCGGCATAGGCGGCGGCGATGGGCTCGGTACAACCCAGCGCTGGTTTGACAACCTGTTGAATAATCTGCAGATACTGCTGCCACGCTTGTTTCATCACTTGAACCTTTTTATCAGCATTAACGAGCGATATGGGCGATCGCTTCCACTTCAACCTTGACGCCCATCGGCAGGTCCTTCACTGCAAAGCAGCTGCGCGCCGGACAATCTTTCTGGAAATAGGCTTTATAGACCTCGTTGAACGCGGCAAAATCGCTGATCTCGGCGAGGTAGCAGGTGGTTTTGAGCACGGTATCCAGCGAGCCGCCAGCGGCTTCCAGCACGGATTTCAGGTTTTCCAGTGACTGGCGGGTCTGGGCGGCAATCCCCCCTTCCACCACACCACCCTGCAGCTTGCAGACCGGCAACTGACCGGAGGTAAAGATGAGGTCGCCATAGGCAGTGCCGTGGCTGTAGGGACCGATAGCGTCAGGTGCCGCTGCTGCTGTGATGATGCGTTTCATATAGCCACTCCTGTTTGTGCAATTTTTTTTGCAATCACAAATCTTATTTCGTGCAACATTATTTGCTTTTTATGTTAGCGATTCAACAAAAAGATACAAAAATGGTGTTTAAAGCGACCTTTAGGCCTCAATGTAAACCGTGATCGCCATCCTGATTTGAACAAAAGTACTCTTATGGGCATTGTTTATGATAGTTTCATTCAACTATATTTGCGCCAATTTTCCACATCCCTATAAAAAAGAAGGTTTTAATGGACGCGCATAGCACAACACTCACCAGCCCAGCGATGGGTACGCTGGCATGGAAAGAAGCGGTTCGCTTCGACAGCACCGACTGGGGCTGGATCATCATGAGCATCGGCATGGCCATCGGCGCGGGGATCGTCTTCCTGCCGGTACAGGTGGGACTGATGGGCTTGTGGGTATTTCTGCTCTCGGCGGTAATCGGCTACCCCGCCATGTATATGTTCCAGCGCCTCTTTATCAACACCCTGGCCACCTCACCAGAGTGCAAGGATTACCCCAGCGTTATCACCGGCTACCTCGGCAAGAACTGGGGTGTGCTGCTCGGCGCGCTCTACTTTGTAATGCTGGTGATCTGGGTCTTCGTCTACTCCACTGCCATCACCAATGACAGCGCCTCCTTCCTGCAGAGCTTCGGCGTCACCGACGGCCTGCTCTCGGAAAACCCGCTCTACGGTCTGGTGCTGATCTGCGGTCTGGTAGCACTGGCCTCGCGCGGCGAAAACCTGCTGTTCAAGATCTCCACCTTTATGGTGCTGACCAAGATCAGCGTGGTGGCGCTGCTCGGCCTGATGATGGTGGACAAGTGGGATGCGGCCAACATCACCGCCATGCCCGCCGCCGGTGACTGGATGAAAGATGCCATCATCATGCTCCCCTTCACCCTCACCTCCATCCTCTTTATCCAGAGCCTGAGCCCCATGGTGATCTCCTACCGCTCGCGGGAAAAATCGCTGGAGGTGGCCCGCTTCAAGGCGATGCGCGCCATGAATATCGCCTTCGGCATCCTGTTCGTGGTGGTGTTCTTCTATGCCATCTCCTTCACCCTGGCGATGGGCCACGATCAGGCGGTCAGAGCCTCTGAAGAGAACATCTCCGCGCTGGCCATGGTAGCCCAGGGAATGCCCGGCCAGACCCTCAAGCTCCTTAGCCTCACCCTCAACATCTTCGCGGTGATGACGGCTTACTTCGGTGTGTACCTCGGTTTCCGCGAAGCCTGTCAGGGTCTGGCGATGAACCTGTTGCGCCGGGTGCTGCCGGAAAACCGCATCAACAATGGATTGGTGGGCAAAGGGATTATGGTGTTTACCGTCATGCTCTCCTGGGGTGCCATCGTGCTCAACGCACCGGTGCTGAGCTTCACCTCTATCTGCAGCCCCATCTTCGGCATGGTGGGTTGCCTCATCCCGGCCTATCTGGTCTATCAGGTCCCGGCGCTGCACAAGTACAAGGGCACCTCCCTCTACATCATCATCATCACCGGCCTGCTGCTCTGCGTCTCGCCCTTCCTGGCGTTCAACTGATCGATTGCAAACGCCCTCCTTATCGACTTCGGGCCACCTTAGGGTGGCCCGTTTTCTGTTGGGCAGCTCGCGCAACAGATTAATCGCCCCGCTGATACCCCCAGTCCCCGCCCGAAAGTAAAAAGCCAAAGGGATCACAACTTGCAACCGGCCATCACCCAAGGGGCCGCCGCTCGGAGTACTATTCAGAGAACACGGCTCACGCCCGCATTCCGGTATCGAGGCTTAATATGAAATGGATTTTCAACCCGGCCATCCGGCTGGGCAGTCAGCTCTCCTTCAAATACAAATTTCTGCTCTGGTCCTGCCTGATGCTGCTGCCGCTGGCCTACAGCATGACCAATCTGCTGGGGCGGTTGCAGGATGACAATGCACTGGCGCGCAAGGAGCTGGCTGGTGTTATCAGCCTCGTCCCTGTGCCAGCGATCGAACAGGCGCTGCTCACCCATCGCAATCTGGTTACCCGTCAGGGTTATGAGCTGGATCCGATCGGTGGGGATCAGGTCAAGGCGGCCGCACAAGCGGTGGAGCAGAGCCTGCAGGCCTTTGCCGACACTCGCCAGAACAATCCCTCCTTTGAGGTGATCCAGCAGGGCTGGGCCGCCCTGCAGAGTGAAGCGGACAAGCTGGAGGTGGAACAGAGCAACCCGCGTCACGACAAGCTATTGACCGAGGTACGCCATCTCTACAAACACATCACCGCCGCCAGCGGCCTGATCCAGGATCCGGCGCTCGGTACCTACTACATGGTGATCCTCGCCAGCGAGCGGTTGCCGCAGCTGCGTGACCTGCTGGCCCAGGTGCGGGATCGCGCCGCCACCATCGCCGACTTCGGCCTGTTTCAGGCGGAAGGGTACAGCGGTCTGCGTTTTCGTCTTGACCTTATCAGCGCCACCCTGCAGGAGCTGGAGGCCGATCTGACCCTGCTCTACCAGATGGAACCGGCCTATCGCACCGAGCTGGGTCAGCAAACTGATGCCCTGATACAGCTGGTGCGTCAGGGGGTCGAGACCATGGAAAACAAGATGATGAAGGATCAGCTGGTGCAGCTCTCCCCCAAGGAGGTACAGGCACTGGGAGACAAGATGGATGAGACCATCACCGCACTGGCAGGCCAGGTGCGCCAGCGGCTGGAGGCCGATCTGCGCCAGCGGCTTGCCGCCAACCAGCGCCACTTCTGGTGGGTCACCGCGCCGCTGACCGCCAGCTTGCTGCTCTACCTCTATCTGATGATCGGCGCCTATCTCTCCTTGCGCGAAACCGTGGCCCGGGTGCGTGATATTGCCGCCAGGGTCAACGCCCAGGATCTCAGCCAGCATATCGAGATTGTCGGTCAGGACGAGCTGGCCGCCATCAGCCGGGATTACAACGTGACCCTGGAGACCCTGCGTACCCTGATGCTGCGGGTGCGTGAAAATGGCGTCACCGTAGTGGAGAGCGCCACCGATATCGAAGCCCGCACCTGCCGCTCGCAGGAGGTGATTGCCGATCAGCAAGGGGAGACCCATCAGGTCGCCACCGCCATCAAGGAGCTGGCCGCCACCTCCCAAGACATGGCGGGCAATGCCCTGCAAGCCGCCCGTATGACCCAGGAGGCGCAAAACGTGGTCGGTCAGGGCGAGGATGTGGTGGAACGCACCATCAAGGCCATCGACCATATCAACCGCGAGGTGCTGCGTACCGCCGACACCATAGGCCAACTGGAGCAGCAGTGCAGCCAGATTGGCGGCGTCATCAGCGTGATCCGCGGCATCGCCGAACAGACCAACCTGCTGGCCCTCAACGCCGCCATCGAAGCGGCCCGGGCCGGTGAGCAGGGTCGCGGCTTTGCGGTGGTGGCCGACGAGGTGCGCTCTCTTGCCAACCGCACCCAGGGGGCTACCGTCGAGATCCAGCAGATGATTGAACAGCTGCAATCCGGCGCCCGCGCCTCGGTCACCGCCATGTCGGCGGCCAGCCATGAAGCGCAGGAGGGGGTCGGGCTGGCACAGGAGGCGAAACAGGCCTTCGGCGCCATCACCGAGAAGGTGGATCGGATGGTCGATACCAACGCCATCATCGCCAGCGCCATCGAGCAGCAGGGCGCCGTGGTCAACGAGATCGAACGCAATGTGGTGCGCATCTCGGATGGCAGCGACGAGGCATTGCAAGTAGCCAACGCCGCCCGCGATGCCGCCCGCCAGATCCACCAGCTTACAGAACAGCTGCGCGCCATGGTGCAGAGCTTCGTGCTGTGACCCCGAGTTAACAACGCCGGGCTCAACGTGAGCCCGGCATCATCCCGATCTCGCATCTACCCACAACGTCTCAGTTGCACGGATCATTCAGAAAATCTCTGCGGCACACTTGCCGGACAGACGCCAACAAGGTGGTCTCAAACGAAAACAAGATGCGGCATTCCTGATGCGCACTGTCGATGATGTCGAGGGAAACCAAGCCGCCTGCGAACCACAGATTAAAACCAGCGTCACGTCATCTATCACCCGCTTCAAGCGAGGATTTACCCATGGCCAGATACCAGTTTTTTACCATTCCGGCGTCCAACCGGCAGCAGTACACCTTTATCGACATGGCATCTCCGACGTTTCTGGATGAGAAATCCGCGTTGCTGACCCAAGGGTTCGAGGTGGAAGAGGATTTCATCGACGCGACCAACCCGCGCGAGGCGGTGGAGAAGTATCGCTCCAACTTCCTCTACGTAGCCGATGAGATAGGCAAGTCCGATAGCAGCTACGCCGCGGCCGTCGCCATGCTGGAGCTAGGCAAGGGGCTATTTGGCAAAAAAACTCGCCGAGATTAGATGCAGCGGTGAGGTGTGGTGGTCATCGTGGCAACGCGCCCGATGGCCATTTGGCAAGACATCAATTCGGTAAGTCAGAAGCGCCCCAGCTGCTGGAGCATCTCCATCAGCTCCTCTTCGCTGCTCGGCTCATAGGCCAGCTGAAGGCTCGGCGCGGCGCCTCCCATCAGCATGTAGACGTTGGTGCTGCAGTGGTCGTAGTGATACCACTTACCGTCGATACAGACGTCGGTATAGCATCTCGGGTCCCTTTTAAGTTCCATATGCACATCCTTTTGTTACATTCCATCAATATCACTCCTGACCGTAAAATAACCACCGAGGTTCAAGCTTGATGCAGATCAAGGGAAGCGGCTGAAAGGGACAGATATGTGCCAGTTCTGTGGCCTGCGGATGCCCCGAGCCACCATCGGTTATCCGAATGAAGATGGAGCGAGCACACCGTCATATCGCCAGATGCCCCTCGGCAACAACAACGGCGCCCGCAGGCGCCGTTTTTCATCTCCGCAACTGCGGCAACACAAATCGGAGACTTACTCTTCGTCTTCCAGATAGGCGTAGCCTTGCAGGCCCAGCTCCAGCTCGTCGAGCAGGGCTTTGCGAGTGGCATCGTCCAGCGCCGGGTGAGCGGCGATCCGCTGGTAGTTCTCGCGAATGACGGACGGGTCGATGTTGACGTAACGCAGCAGCTGGTCGACGGTGTCGCCGCGCACCACGTTGCGAATGTCCATCTTGCCCTCTTCGTCCAGCCACACTTCCGCGCAGTGGGTATCACCGAACAGGTTGTGCAGATCGCCGAGGATCTCCTGATAGGCACCGACCAGGAAGAAGCCGACGTGGCACTCTTCGTTTTCGCCATAGACCGGCATCGGCAGGGTGCTCTCGACCCCCAGCCCGTCGACGTAGTGTTCTACCTGACCGTCGGAGTCACAGGTGATATCCATCAGGATACCGCGACGGCTAAGCGGACGCTCGAGGCCGGAGAGCGGCATCACCGGGAAGACCTGACCGATACCCCAGGCATCCGGCAGGGACTGGAACAGAGAGAAGTTGGCAAAGCACTTGTCCGCCAGCTTTTCACTCAGCTCGTCAGCCAGCGCACGGTGGTTGCGGTTGACCGGGTTGAGCAGCTCTTTGAGCGCCAGACAGGTGTTCTGATGCAGCATCTCGGCCCAGGCACGCTGTTCAAGGTTCAAGAGGCCCATGGTGTACTGGGTATTCACGTCACCCAGATCTGCCACCGAGTCATGGAAGATCTCCAGCAGGGAGGGATCTTCGCTGCGCAGATCCAGCCAGCCTTTCCACATGTTCTGCAGAATGGTCGGCGCATCTTCGTCCGGTGCGCTGATGTCGTTCATCTCCACCCCTTCGGCACCAATGATATTGGTGACCAGCACGGCGTGGTGGGCGGTCAGGGCACGGCCAGACTCGCTGATGATGGTCGGGTGCGGCAGATCGAACTCGCGGCAGACATCGCCGATACCCCATACCACGTTGTTGGCGTACTCGGAGAGGCTGTAGTTGGCGGAGCAGTGGCTCTGGGAACGGGTTCCCTCGTAATCCACCCCCAGGCCACCACCGACGTCAACGACTTCGATGTTGGCGCCAAGGCGACGCAGTTCGGCGTAGAAACGGCCGCACTCGCGGATGCCGCCCTGAATGTCGCGGATATTGGCAATCTGGGAGCCCAGATGGAAGTGCAGCAACTGCAGGCAATCGAGCTGGCCCAGCCCGCGCAGACGCTCGATCAGCGCCAGGATCTGGGAGGCGGAGAGACCGAATTTGGACATGGAGCCGCCGCTCGATTCCCACATGCCGGAGCCGGTGGAAGCGAGCTTGGCACGCACCCCGATGTTGGGCTTGATGTTGAGACGAGCTGACTCGTCCAGCACCATTTCCAGCTCGGAGGGCTTCTCCACCACGATGTAGACCTTGTGGCCCATCAAGTTGCCCAAGAGGGCGTGGCGGATATATTCGCGGTCTTTGTAACCGTTGCAGACGATCACCGAGCCTTGCTCATGGTGATGGGACAGCACGGCCAGCAGTTCCGGTTTGGAACCAGCTTCCAGGCCAAGCCGGGGCTTGTCGCTGTAGGACTGGCTGATGGTCTCGATGACACGACGCTGCTGGTTTACCTTGATCGGGTAAACGCAGAGGTAGTCCCCTTCATAGCCTGACTTCTCGATGGCCTGACCGAAGGCGTTGAACAGTGCATCGACCCGACTCTTGAGGATATCGGGGAAGCGCAGCAACACGGGGGTGGTCAGCCCGGACTGACGCAGCTGTTCGATGGCGTCAGAGATGACGATATGCGCGTCAGGGCGTGATTTGTCGGGGGCGACGGTCACGTGACCGGCGTCATTGATATTGAAAAAACCCGCACCCCAGTAGGGAACGTTGTAGACCTTCAAGGAGTCCTTGCTGGACCAGTTAGTCATGGGCTATGCCTCGCAAATGAGCGACCCAAAGTCGCCTTCGTTACCCTCAATCACATCCAGACCATCTAGTGCAGAGTACGGCGAGCGCTGCCATCACGAGACGCAGCCACCCAAACCAACGCGTTGCACATCGCGGCAAGCCAGAGGCTGCCTGGTGGATCTTGGGGAAGTAACGAGTCTTGATGTGGGGCTGGTGGCTTTACATCAAGCTCAACGGTATGCGGTGCCACTATGCCGTGGCGCCGCGGTACTTTGATGACAGACGACATCAGCCACGCCGTCAGTTCATCATTCGGCAGCGATCCCGACAGAAGGAGAGGGTTCCAAGGAAGAGAAGCGAAGGCGCCAGCACGCATGCGTGTTGATGGACGACAACAACCACAGCCCACCTCACCGTCAGTGACCGCCCATGACAAGGGAAGATGATGAGCCGGTGGCCCACTCGGTCAAATGAAGGATGAGAGTCTGTTGTTCTCCCTGATACCGGAGCCTAACCGGTATTAAAGAAACCATTCCCCAGCAGTGTCTGTCGTTTCTGCGTGCCTCGCCCTATAGGCGTATGATCGGTCGGGTTTCTGGCGGCTCAGCCTGCTTCAGGGTTGCCCTTGGATCGGCGCGGAGTGTACACACTTACCGCGGGCAGTGACAATAAAAAATAGTGTTCAAAATCCCCTTTTAATAAGTCGATCAAATCTTGCTGGCGGGCAGGCGGGCTCTGGGATGGCGCAGGTTATGCGACAGCCCGGTTTCCCCTTGAAAAGTGTGTGAAAACGCCATGGTTGGGCTGACGCCTTGCTGTGCGGTCGCTGAGGGGAGTTTGGCCGCCACCGCCAGCGCCTAAATATCGAGATAAATGCCACATTTATGCGATCTCCCTCCCGAACGTTGCGCCGCGCGCCGCACATTCGCCGCTCTTCCCTTGCGTCAAAAAATGGGAAAAACCTGCGCTGACGCAATGAGCGCCCCACACGGATTGGCCACAATAACCGCTCACTATCGGTTAGAGGCTGACTAATGGATACCCTGCTTGAGCGTTTTCTGCGTTACGTGACTTTTCATACCCGCTCCGATGAGACCAATCCAGCCTGCCCCAGCAGCGAAGGGCAACTGATCTTTGCTCGCGCGCTGCAAGAGGAGATGAAGGGGCTGGGGCTGACCCAGGTGACCCTCGACGACAATGGTTACCTCACCGGCTGCCTGCCAGGCAACCAGCCGGATGCCCCCGCCATCGGCCTGATTGCCCACATGGATACCGCCGATTACGAGGCGGAGCGCGTAGTACCGCAAATCATCGAACACTATCAGGGCGGCGACATCTGCCTTGGCAAGGGTGACGAGGTGCTCGCCATCCGTGACTACCGCTTCCTGAAAAACTACCTGGGTCAGGATCTCATCACCACCGACGGCACTACCCTGCTTGGCGCCGACGACAAGGCGGGGATTGCCGAGATCCTGACCGCCATCGACCATTTGCAGGCCAACCCCGAGATCCCACGTGGCGATATCTGGGTCGGCTTGACCCCGGATGAAGAGATTGGCCGTGGCGCCAACCTGTTCCCGCTGGAGAGATTCCCGGCCAAGTGGGCCTATACCGTGGATGGCGGCGAACTGGGCGAGCTGGAGTATGAAAACTTCAACGCCGCCAGCGCCACGGTGCGTTTTATCGGCAATAACGTCCACCCCGGCACCGCCAAGGGGAGCATGATCAACAGCCAGACCCTGGCCGCCCGCTTTCACGCAGCCATGCCAGCCGAAGAGACCCCGGAGTGCACCGACGGGTATGAGGGCTTCTTCCATCTGGCCCAGATGAACGGCACCGTGGAGGAGAGCACCCTGCACTACATCATCCGTGACTTCGACGACGAGCACTTCGCCGCGCGCAAAGCCGAGATCCAGAGTCGGGTCGCCGCCCTGCAGGCCGAGTATCCCAAGGCCCGCATCGAGCTGACCCTGACCGACAGCTATCGCAATATGCGCAGCCAGATCGAGCCGCACATGCATATCGTCGAGCTGGCCAAGGCCGCCATGGAGGCCGCCGACGTGGTGCCGAAGATCAAACCCATTCGCGGCGGTACCGATGGCGCCCGTCTCTCCTTTATGGGTCTGCCCTGCCCCAACCTCTTCACCGGTGGCCACAACTTCCACGGCAAGCACGAGTTCATCCCGCTGCAATCCATGGAGAAATCGGTCGCCACCCTGGTGGAGCTGGTGCGCCTCACCGCAGCCTGGCGCGGTTAATCGGGTCGCTATCATTACCAGGGCAAAGGGGGGAGCCGCTTAACCGGCTCCCCTCTTGCTATCTGGCCATCACCCATCAGGAAAGGGAAACCGGGGAGAGTCGCTCAGGAACAACCGTCTGCCGCTGCCATCAAACTGTCATCCCGCTGACATGTCGCCGGAACAGTGTCACATCATGCTGGGAGCAACGGATCGCCGGAGCCTCCCAGATGTTCACTATCGATACCCTGCTGACCCAGCACTTCCCCCGCCTGCTTGGCTACCCCCTGCTTACCCCGCTGTTAAAGCGGCTGCTGGGCTGGCTGCTCAACGAGCAGGCCTTTGCCGACTTTGCCGCCCGCTACCCGCACCTGCGCGGCCTCGACTTTGTCGAGCAGGCGCTGACCCGGCTCGATTTCGACTATCGGGTCAGCGAGGCGCAACTGGAGCATATTCCCGCCAGCGGCCGGGTCATTCTTGTTGCCAACCATCCCATCGGCTCGCTGGACGGACTGGCGCTGCTGCAACTGCTCGGCCGCATCCGCCCCGATGTGAAGATCGTCGCCAACCAGCTGCTGGCACAACTCGCGCCGCTACGCCCTCTGCTATTGCCGGTGGACAATATGGAGGGCAAGACCGATCGACAGGCCATCCTCGCCATGAACGAGCACCTCGCCCATGAAGGGGCGCTGGTGATCTTCCCCGCAGGCGAAGTCTCCCGGCTTGGCCTCAAGGGGGTGAAAGATGGCCCCTGGCAGGCAGGCTTTATCAAGCTGGCCCAGCGCACCCGCACCCCGCTGGTGCCCATCCATCTGGGAGGGCGCAACAGCCTCTGGTTCTATCTCGCCTCCTGGCTCAACAAGCCCGCCTCCGCCCTGTTGCTGGTGCGTCAGCTGTTTCGCCAGCAGGGGCAGACCCTGCCGGTGACCATAGGAGCGCGCATTCCGCTCGGCAGTTTTCAGGATCTGCCCGCCAAGACGGCGGCGCGGCTGGTGCGCAACCACCTCTACCGGATTGGCCGTGGCAAGGCGGGGCGCCTGCAGACCGAGGCCCCCATCGCCCTGCCGGAGGATCGCCGCCAGCTCAAACAGGCCATAGAAAGCTGCGAACAGCTCGGCACCACCCCGGATGGTCAGGGGATCTACCTCTACCGCCGCCATGAACTGAGTCACTCGGTGATCCTGCGCGAGCTGGGGCGACTGCGGGAGATCGCTTTTCGCGCGGTGGGGGAAGGGTCTGGCAAGCGGCGGGATCTCGATGGCTTTGACAACGACTATCACCACCTGATCCTCTGGGATCCGGCCCGACTCGACATCATCGGCGCCTACCGGTTCGCCCCTGTGGCCGAGCTGCTGGCCAGCAAGGGGAAGGATGGCCTCTACAGCCACACCCTGTTCGGCTTCGAGGATAAGCTGCTGCCCCGGCTGGAGCAGGCCATCGAGCTTGGCCGCAGCTTTATCCAGCCCGCCTACTGGGGCAAGCGGGGGCTCGATTATCTCTGGTTCGGCATCGGTGCCTATCTGGCCCGCTATCCCCGCTACCGCTACCTGTTTGGCCCGGTGTCGCTCTCCGGCAGCCTGCCGCCGGCGGCCAAGGATCTGCTGGTGAGCTTCTACCGCCAGCACTTTGCCCCCGAGCTTGCGCTGGCCCCCTCCCGCCGTCCCTACCCCGAGACGCAGCCTCTGTTCGAAGGGGTGGATTACGGCGCCGATCTCAAAGCACTCAAGGCCCGTCTCGACAATCTGGGCTGCGCCATCCCCACCCTCTACAAGCAGTACTCCGAGCTGTGCGAGCCGGGCGGGGTGCAGTTTATGGATTTTGGTATCGACCCCGACTTCAACCACTGCATCGACGGGCTGGTGTGGGTCGATGTGAGCCGCATCAAGCCCCACAAGCGGGCCCGCTATATCGGCAGTCATCTGGCCGAGCCGCGCTCATAGCCCTGCAGGCGCCAGGCAAACAGCCAAAGGCAAAAAAAGGAGAGAGAGGCCATCGCCTCCCTCTCCTTTCGCTCTCATGCTCAGCACCTTTTCGAGGCGCTCGGCCCATCTGGCGTTACTCGGCCGCCTTGCGATCCGAGTGGCCGAGATCCCGCTCAGGGGCGATGACGTCACGCACCCGCTGCTTGATCTCCTTGGCCTCGGGGAAACCGTCATCGACCACCCGATCCCACACCTGCACTCCGTTGACCAGAATGCGGAACTCCCCCTTGCTTGCCGGCACCAGCGCCACCTCCCCCAGATCGCTGTCGAAGGTGGAGAGCAGCTCCTGCGCCAGCCAGGCGGCTCGCAGCATCCAGCGACAGAGGGTGCAGTAGCGGATTTCGATGCGGGGTTTGCTGATCAGGGTTTCAGACTCGGTCATGAGTGACTCCATAAAAAAGCGACAATGGCGGGAAGTGGCGTACCGCTGCCCAATGGCCGATCCCGGTTTGGTCAAATCAGTACTGATCAACCCCATGAAAATCGGCCAGCCAATGGCGGGCAATAGTACGCATCGCCGATTCTGGCAGCTCGAACAGGCCCGGTGCAAGAGGGCCTGCCGCCAGCATCCGGATCCCTTCCATGATCTCCGCCAGCACCAGATAGACATATTCACCAATCACGGCGCCATGGACGAAGTTGACCGCCTCACCCCGGTTGAGCAGGTAGATCTGGGTACCATCCGGCCGGTTGAGGGCCAGCACATGGGGGCACACCTCTTCGCTCGGCCACGGCAACTGGGCCAGCGAGAAGGCAAACTCGTCGTCGGCCGAGGTGACCGAGGCGACCATGGTGCCGGGGCGCAGCGCCTGCAGATCCGCCAAATCCAGCGAGCCGTTGCCGGTAGAGCAGATCACCAGCTCGGCGCGGCTCAACGCCTCGGCCTTGGTAATCAGGCGAAAACCGTGAGAGAGCGCTTCGACCTGTCGCAGCACATCGGTCTCTACAAGCCCGAGATGGAGGTTGCGACAGCGCAGGTCGCGGGCGATGCTGCGCCCCACCTTGCCATAGCCAAACAGCACGGCTTCGCAGACGTTGAAGGTACGGTTGAGGTTGCGGGCCAGCGACTCCGCGGAGTAGACCACGCTCAAACCAATCTGGATATCCTCGGCCTGCTTGAGGGGGCTGCGTGCCACCGACACCACCGGGGTCGCCAGCACCTCCTGCTCATAGCGCTGATGGCCGTTCTCGGTCATCTCCACCACCCCGAGGAAACGGGGGCCGAAGTATTCACTCAAGATCACCTGGGTTTTGGCAAAGTAACCGCCAATATCGAGGATCAGCAACCGCTCGTGGGGGGCCACCAGCGGCGCAATCTGCTGGATGAGGCTGTCGGGTTCATTGGTCCAGCGCCGGTTGAGGGGCAGCACAGGATAGTGCTGGGATACCCACTCCAGGGTCGGACCGTGTACCGATTTCGGTTTGGGCAAAATGGCACCAATCCGTCCAATCTGACCGAGGGCATCGATAAAACGGGGGCGATCGGGAAGCAGGTGAGTGACCAGCAGAATGCAGAGACCGTCGATACGTCCCTGTCCGGTGAAATGGCGAAAAAACAGATGCTCAGATCCTTGACTGCGCAACTGTGGCCTCCTTATATGCCGCAAAGCAGGCAAACAGAACCCGGCAAAGCCGGGTTCTGTGTGTGTCCAGATAAAATGAAAAACCTTTTTATCTGAAACACATAGGTGGCTCAATCATTATCTGCCAAGAGTATGAGCGGGTATGCAAAAATGACGGTAATTGCCTGTTTTTCATGCAAAAATCAGTACAAAGAAGCAGCAGGCCACACCCACCAGAGGCTGAGCCCGGTTCCCGCCGCGGCGAGCAAGATCAGCCCACCCCAACGCACTGGCCACTGTGTGTTACGCAAAACCCACTCCAGCAGCGGCAACGCCCAGACCGGCAGCAATACCAGCAGCGGCACTTCCACATATTGCCAGGCGAGCATCTGGACGAAGGCGAGGGACAGCGCCAGAGCGGCGGGGGCCACCTTGATGCCAACAAAGATGGCGAGCAGGGCGCGAAAGCCGGCAAAAGCGGCCAGCGCACCGGCCAACTGGGCAATCAGCAGGCTGCCATCGATGCCGATCACCAGCGCCAGCCAGATAAAGCCGAGGGCAAAGCCGAGCCCCTCGGGGCTGTCACCGCGCAGAGCGCTCCAGCCAAACCAGCCGATGGCGGGCAGCAGCGCCAGCCAGATCCCCGGTTCGCTCGCCAGTACCGAGGCCAATCCCTGCCACCACACCAGCGCACTGAACACCGCAAAGAGCAGCAGTGAACCGCGCAGATCGTTCACCTGAGCCGCGATGACGGGCAGCAGCAGGGTTAGCGGCAGCCACTGCCACGCTTTGGCCGGGATGCCATAGAGGCCGCCGAGCCAGCAGCCCACCAGCCAGAGCGCCAACGCGCCCCACACATACCCCAGTCGCGGCCAGCGCCACGATAGCAAAGCGGCTCCCAGAGGAGCCGCCAGGGTTTGCAGCAGAAGTTCCGCGCCCATTACTTGCGCACGCCTTCGACAAACAGGTTGATATTCATCTCGTCCGGGATGCCGGGCAGCATGTAGCTCACGCCAAAGTCACTGCGCTTGATGGTGGTGGAGGCGTTGAAGCCGCTGCGGTAGCCGCCCCAGGGATCCTTGCCCTCGCCGATCTTGACCAGCTCGAAGGCCACTTCCTTGGAGATGCCGTGCAGGGTCAGGGTCCCTTTCAACACGCCTTTATCCTTGGTGCCCTCGTAAGCAGAGCTGACGAAGGTCATCTTGGGATACTGTTTCACGTCGAGGAAGTCCGGGCTACGCAGGTGCTTGTCGCGGGCCTCGTGGTTTGAGTCGACGCTGGCGGCATCCACTTCAAAGCTCGCCTTGGCGGCCGCCGGGTTGGCGTCATCCATGCTGAAGGTGCCGCTGAAGGTGTTGAAGCGACCCACCAGCTCGGAGAAGCCCAGGTGACCCACCTTGAACTGCACCGTGGTGTGCGCCGCATCCACATCGTAATCCGCCGCCATCAGAGGGGTAGCCATAAACAGGCAGGAGGCCAGCAGAGCCTTGGTCATTTTCATCCGTTCGTTCCTTCATCTTGGGGTTCACATCAGTGGTTAAAATGCTAACCTCGTTCTGAAGATGAATAATCAGTGATTTATTAAATTCATTATTTACTGAGGATGGAAAATGGACCAGATCGCCGCCATGCGTACCTTTATCAAGGTGGTGGAGTGCCAGAGCTTTACCAAGGCCGCCAACCAGCTCGGCATCTCGGTCGCCATGGCCTCCAAACTAATGCAACAGCTGGAGGAGTCCCTCGCCACCCGGCTGCTGTCGCGCACCACCCGTCAGGTCAATCCCACCGAGGCGGGCCAGTTCTACTATCAGCGCTCCCTCGCCCTGCTGGCTGAGCTGGAAGAGACCCACAGCCAGCTGACCCACCACAACCAGCAGCCGAACGGCACCCTCAAGCTCTCGGTGCCGATGGACTTTGGCTATCTGCACCTCTCCCCCGCCCTGCCGCTGTTTCGCCAGCGCTTTCCCGATCTCAAGCTCGATATCGAGTACAGCGACCGGCGGGTCGCGCTGGTGGAAGAGGGGTTCGATCTGGCGCTGCGGATCGGCCACCTCAGCGACTCCTCGCTGGTGGCGCGCCAGCTGGCCACCATTCGGGTCGAGCTTTGCGCCAGCCCCGCCTATCTGGCACGCAAGGGCAGACCGGAAAAACCCGAGGATCTCAAACAGCACGACTGTCTGATCTACACCCTGACCCAGCCGGAGTGGCACTTCAAACGGGGGGGCGAGGCGCAGAGCATCCGGCCACAGGGGCCGCTGCGAGCCAACAACGGGGTGGCGCTGACCCGCGCCGCTTGTGATGATCAGGGCATCATATTGCAGCCCACCTTTATCGTGGGGGAGGCCCTGCGGTCAGGGCAGCTGGTCAGCCTGCTGCCGGAGTGGGAGAAGGGAGAGGTAGGGCTCTATGCGGTCTATCCGCACCGCCGCTTCGTCTCGGCCAAGGTGCGCTGCTTTATCGAGTTCGTGCAGGAGCGCTATCTCGCCCCGCAACAGTGGGATGCGCCGAGCTGATGGCCAGAGCAGAGGGTACGGCCTGCCGGCCCGGCTTGAAACCTAACGCGGGTCGGGTGCCGTGGCAGAAACCAGCTGCGCCCGCAGACGCTCCTGCTCGAGGCTTAACTGCCAGCGTGGCAAACGGGTGCGGATCACCGACAACTGCTGCTCACTGAGGGCATAGGGGAGCGCCACTTCAATCTCGGGAGAGTCAAACATGGCGGCCAGTTGCAGGATCAAAATGAGGTTGGCCTCATCAGTTCTGTGCTTGTTGACCCGTTTGGCAATCTCGTGGCGCAGCTGGGTTTCGGGGTCCTGGGTCATCGCCTGCCAACCGAAGCCGAACAGCGGCACCAGCGCACTGACCATCCCCAGCACAGTGATGGGCTGCTTGGGTGGATGATAGAGTGCGTTGAGATCCAGTAGAACAGGATTCTGACGAACCTCACCCCCACCAAATAAAATCGTTTTCTTCATTGGATTGCTCGCTATATTCCACTAAACTGCGCCGCATATTTTACCCCGATATGCCAACGAGGTGCTGATGCTAAGCGATATCGAGATCTCCCGCCAGTCCCCCCGCCTCACCATCCAGCAGCTGGCAGACCATCTCGCCATCCCCCTGCATCAGCTCCACCCTCATGGTCACTACAAAGGCAAGATCAGCCTTGATCTACTCAAGTCTCAACCCAAACAGAGCGGCAAGCTGGTACTGGTGAGCGCCATCACCCCGACCCCGCTCGGTGAAGGGAAGACGGTGACCACCCTTGGCCTCTCCATGGGGCTCAACCATATCGGCCAGCCCAGCATTGCTACCATCCGCCAGCCGAGCCTCGGGCCGGTATTCGGGGTCAAGGGGGGGGCTGCTGGTGGCGGCCATGCCCAGGTGGTGCCGATGGAGGAGATGAATCTCCACCTCACCGGCGATTTTCACGCCCTGACGGCGGCCCACAATCTGGCGGCGGCTGCCCTCGATGCCCGCCTGTTCCATGAGCGCAAACTCGGCGACCAGTTCAGCGCCAAAACCGGCCTGCCGCGGCTCGATATCGATGCCGATAACATTCTCTGGCCGCGTACCCTCGACATGAATGACCGCGCACTGCGCCACCTCACGATTGGACAGGGGGGCGCTGCCGATGGTGTGGAGCGCAGCGATCGCTTCGTTATCACCGCCGCCTCCGAGCTGATGGCCATTCTGGCGCTGGCAAGCGATTTTAAAGAGCTGCGCCAACGCATCGGCCGCATCCAGCTGGCCCGCGATATTCACGGCGAGCCCATCACTGCCGAACAGCTGGAAGTGGCGGGCGCCATGACGGTGCTGCTGAAAGACGCGCTGCAACCGACCCTGATGCAGACCACCGAGCAGACACCGGTGCTGGTGCACGCGGGCCCCTTTGCCAACATCGCCCACGGCAACTCCTCGGTGATCGCCGATCGCATCGCTCTGGGTCTGACTGACTATGTGGTGACCGAGGCGGGTTTTGGTTCCGACATGGGGCTGGAGAAATTCTTCAATATCAAGAGCCGCCAATCCGGCATTACCCCCGCCTGCGTGGTGCTGGTGGCCACGGTGCGCGGCCTCAAGGCCAACAGCGGCCTGCTCGATATCCGCCCGGGCCAGCCGCTGCCAGCCAGCCTGCAGGGGGAGGATCTGCCGACCCTCAAGCAGGGCTGCGCCAACCTCGCCTGGCATATCAAAAATGCCCGCCGCTACGGGGTGCCGGTGGTGGTCGCCATCAACCGCTTCCCCACCGACAGCGAGGCCGAACTGGCGCTGCTGGCCCATGAAGCGCAGCAAGCCGGTGCCTGTGGCGCAGCCATCTCCAACGCCTTCACTCAGGGCGGTGCCGGTGCCAGCGAGCTGGCCCGCGCCGTGGTCGCCGCCTGCGAGCAACCCGGCAAGGTGAAACTGCTCTACCCCGACGAGATGAGCCTGGCGGCCAAACTGGCGACCCTGGTGGAGTGCGGCTACGGCGGTCGCGGAGTGCAGCTCTCTGACAGAGCGCGCCAGCAGCTGGCACAGCTCTCCGCCGAAGGGTGGGATCACTTGCCCATCTGCGTCGCCAAGACGCCGCTCTCCATCAGCCATGACCCTGCTCTCAAGGGAGTGCCGACCGATTTCGAGGTGCCCATCGACGAAGTGAAGCTCTGCGCCGGTGCCGGATTCGTCTATGCGCTGGCGGGCCCCATCATGACCATGCCGGGGCTGGGCAGTCTGCCTGCCTATCGCCATATCGATATTGATGAAGATGGCGAGATCATTGGACTTAGCTAAGGGTCGGTGAGGGGGCTGGCGTCGGCCGATTACGCTTCGCTAATCGACCCTACGCTCAACAAACCAGCCAGAAACAACAAGGCCCCGCCAATTGGCGGGGCCTTCTGTTATCCATGCATCAACCCTTAGAGGGTGAAGCGCTGGGTCATCTGGTGCAGGGTGTTGGCCAGCTTGCTCAGCTCAACGCAAGCCTGGGCGATCTGATGGGCGCCCTGGGCATTCTCGTCAGCCGCATTGTGAATGTTGACAATGCTGCGATTGAGCTCTTCGGTCACCGCATTCTGCTCTTCGGTAGCAGTGGCGATCAGGGTGTTCATGTCAGTAATGCGCACCACGGCACCATTGATGGTCTCGATACTGGTACCGGCATCCCGCGCCAGACCGACGCTCTCCTGCATCTGGTGACGGCTCAACTGCATGGCGTTGCCCGCCTCGGCGGCGCGGCTCTGCAACAGCTCGATCATCTTGCTGATCTCGGCGGTTGAGTCCTGAGTTCGCTGGGCCAGGGATCGCACTTCATCGGCAACGACCGCAAAACCACGGCCCTGCTCACCGGCACGGGCCGCTTCGATGGCGGCGTTAAGGGCCAGCAGGTTGGTCTGACCGGCGATATCGCGGATCACATCCAGCACCACACTGATATTGGCGCTGTCGGCCTCCAGCTGCTGCACCACTGTGCCCGCCTGTTCAATCTTGACCGACACCTCTTCGATGCTGGTAATCGAGCTGCGTACCACTTCGCTGCCGGCAGCGGAGGTACTGGAGGCATCCTTGGCGGCGCTCATGGCATCCGTGGTGTTGCGGGCCACTTCATTAACGGTGGACTGCATCTCGTTCATGGCGGTCGCCACCTGGGAGACTTCACTCTGCTGGATGGCCATGCCGCTGGCAGACTGGCTGGAGATGGCGCTCACCTCCTCCACCGCACTGCTGAGCTGGCTCACGGAGCCGGCGATCTCGCTCACCAGATCGGAGAGGGAGCCCTGCATCCGGTTGATGGCGGAGCCCAGCTGGCCCAGTTCGTCGCGGTTGAAGCGGCTGTCACGGATCCACTGCTGCAGTTCCCCCTGACCCAGATCGCCATTGGCAATACGCTGGGCCTGACGGGCCAGCATGATCAGCGGATCGCGAATTTGGCGAGTCAGTACCACGGAGAGCACCACCACAAGGATCAGACCGATCACCAGCGCGATGGTGACGCTCAGATTGGCGGATTGATAAGAGTCGACAATGTCACTGCGGGATTCAGACGCATAACCATGGTTAATCTGGATAAGGTCAGCTACCGACTTGTTCAGTGTCGTGTAGATTGGAATACCTTCAGCCAAAAAAATACGCTGGGCTTCGGCGAGCTGGTCGCTGTCTTGCAACTGCTTGACACGCTGGTGCAGCGCCAGATAACGCTCCCAATCCAATTTAACGGTATCGAAGGTGCGGCGCTCCGCCACATCCTCAGGCCAAATGGTCTTGTCGTGCGCGGCCAACTGCTGCGCAATCTGGTTGATTTTTCCATTGGCAATATCACGGTATTCACTTCTCTTCAGCGGATCCGCCGCCACCACGAAATAGCCCAGTTCATAACGGCGCAAGTCGCCAAGAGTATCGCCAATGGCGCTAGTGCGATTGACCGCTGGCAAGATGCTGTCGGTAAACCGGATGGCAACATCATTCATATTGCCAAACTGGACAAGGGCGAAACCGCCGATAAAGGCGACCATCAAACCGAGCACGGCAAAGCCGGCGGTGAGTTTTTTGCCTATGGTCATGGAGCTGCTATTCATGGCGTATCCTGGTGGTCGTTAAATTCGTAGCACTCGTCCGCTTCACGCCCGCCGGGCATGAACTATCGAGCCACTTGTGCAGTGGCGAACCATCCAACCTTGATGAATATCTCTGAATTCCATGAGCGGCAGCGAGAGCCGTGAGGGAGCGCTAGATTAACCGGATTGTGGCGGTTCGGAAAGAGTCTATTTGGTTACTTTTTGTAAGGTGAAAATGAGGGATTTTTCCGTGTTCGATTAAATATACCGCTCTGATGAATAAATCGAAAAAATGCATAACGTTTACATAGGGCAAGCCCTACGGGCCAAGCCGTTGCAGGCCGCTACGCTCATCCGCGACCGATGAAAAACGCCAGCAATAACTGCTGGCGTCTCGTTTATTCAGCAAGGCGGTTACAAAACAACCGCTCTTTTAGCCGCGCAGGCCGCCGAGAAACTCGGCCCGGGTATCTGGCTGACTCTTGAACACACCGCCGAGGGAGGTCGTGGTGGTATAAGAGGTTGAATCCATCACCCCGCGCGCCTTAACGCAGTAGTGGGTCGCCTTGATGCTGATGGCCACATCCTGAGTACCGAGCAGGGTCTGCAGCGCCAGCAGGATCTGCTGGGTCAGCCGCTCCTGCACCTGGGGACGGCGAGCGAAGAACTGCACGATGCGGTTGATCTTCGACAGGCCAATCACCTTGCCACGAGGGATATAGGCCACATGGGCCAGCCCGTCGATGGTGACGAAGTGGTGTTCGCAGGTGCTGGTGAGGCTGATGTCCCGCACCATGATCATCTCATCCACCTGCATCTTGTTCTCAATCACCGTCACCTTGGGGAAGGTGGCATAATCGAGCCCTGCAAAAATCTCGCCCACGTACATCTTGGCGATGCGATGCGGCGTCTCGGCCAGACTGTCATCGGTCAGATCCAGCCCCAGGGTCTCCATGATGGAGCGCATGTGGCCTTCGATCTTCTCCCGCTTCTGCTGACTGTTCAGCTCGTTGGTGACCAGGGGGGTTTCCAGTCCCTGGGCTTCGAGGGCAGCCCTGACCAGCAAGGCTTCCGGACTTAAGGTTGTCATTATCTTCTCTCCCACGCTCAGGGACTGTGAGGGCAGCTCAAGGAGCAACCCCTTATGTTACGGCGGCGTACAGGGCCGACGGTATCGCTGTAATGGTCGCCACACGGGATGTGACGGCCATCTGTTATGGCGGCATAGTAAACGGCCATTGCCGCCAAGATTCAAGTCAACTTGTGCGTCACCTCATATTTTATGGCCATCTCACCCCGTTTCAGGGCCGATTACCCCGAGAATCCTTGAGATAACCTGCCCATACCCGGGGATTTTTGTGATAATCCCGCCTTCAATCATAGAAAGAGGTCATGACGATGGGATTTGATACCAGCGGACTACTCCCCTTAAGCGATGCCCTGCAAGGGATGCTGGAACAACTTGCCTGCTGCTGCGACAGCGAGCAACTCCCCCTGCCAGCGGCCCTTGGCCGGGTACTCGCCAGCGATATCGCCTCTCCTCTCGCCGTGCCCCCGTTCGACAACTCCGCAATGGACGGTTATGCCGTGCGCCTGGCCGATCTCGCTGCTGGCACCCCGCTCATCATGGCGGGCAAGGCCTTTGCCGGTCAGCCCTATCAGGGCGAGTGGCCCGCTGGCCACTGCGTGCGGATCATGACAGGCGCACCGGTCCCCGCAGGGACGGATGCGGTAGTGATGCAGGAAGAAACGCTGGCCGATGGCGATCGGATCACTTTTCTGGCGCAACCCGAACCGGGCCAGAACATCCGCCGCGCCGGCAGCGATATCGGCAAGGGCGCCTGTGTGCTGCCAGCCGGTACTCGCCTCACTCCAAGAGAGATGCCACTGCTGGCCTCCCTTGGCGTGGCCACCGTCGCGGTACGCCGCCCGCTGAAAGTGGCCATCTTCAGCACCGGTGACGAGCTCAAGCCGGTCGGCGCCCCGCTGGCTCACGGCGATATCTATGACTCCAACCGCTACGGCGTGCGGGCCATGCTGGCGCGCATGGGCTGCGACTGTCTCGACCTTGGCATTATCCCGGACGATCCCGCCCAGCTGCGCGCCGCCTTTATCCGCGCCGATGCAGAGGCCGATGTACTCATCACCACCGGCGGTGTTTCGGTAGGGGAAGCGGACTTCACCAAACAGCTGCTGGACGAGCTCGGCGAGATTGGCTTCTGGAAGCTGGCCATCAAGCCGGGCAAGCCGTTTGCCTTTGGCCGCCTGCCCCGAGCCTGGTTCTTCGGCCTGCCGGGCAACCCGGTCTCCGCCATGGTCACCTTCGATCAACTGGTGCAACCGGCGCTGGCCAAGCTCGCAGGTCAACGCTTCGAGCGCCCGCTCCAGCTGCAAGCCATTACGGCCGAGCCGCTCAAAAAGAGCCCGGGCCGACTCGACTTCCAGCGCGGCATTCTGAGTCAGGGACCAAACGGCCTCGAGGTGCGCAGCACCGGCTCGCAGGACTCCGCCGTGTTCAGCTCACTGTCGCGGGCCAACTGCTACATCGTTCTTGAACGGGAACGGGGCCGCGTGGCCGCGGGCGAGACGGTGACCGTGGAGCCATTCGGGGGATTGCTGCTGTGAGCGAGATCCTGAGCGACGCCGAACTGCTGCGCTACAACCGCCAGATCATCCTCAAATCCTTCGACTTCGACGGGCAGGAGGCGCTCAAGCAGGCCAGGGTACTGGTGATCGGCGCCGGTGGCCTTGGCTGCGCTGCCAGCCAGTATCTGGCGGTGGCCGGGGTTGGCCAGATCACCCTGGTCGATTTCGACAAGGTGGAGCTCTCCAACCTGCAACGTCAGGTGCTGCACAACGATGAGCGCATCGGTCACTACAAAGTAGACTCCGCAGCGCAATCGCTACGTGCCCTCAACCCCAGGCTTGAGGTAGAGACCCACGCGGCCGTGGCCGACGAGGCGCTGCTCGATAGCCTGTTGCCCCGACACCAGCTGGTGCTCGATTGCACCGACAACCTGGCCATTCGCAACCTGCTGAATCAAAAGGCACGCCAGCACAGGGTACCGCTGGTCAGTGGCGCCGCCATCCGGCTGGAGGGTCAGCTCTGCAGCTTCACCTGGCAGGAAGATGAACCCTGCTACGCCTGCCTCAGCGCCCTGTTCGGCGAGCAGGCCCTCACCTGCGTCGAGGCGGGGGTACTCGCCCCCGTGGTGGGTCTGGTGGGCAGCCTGCAAGCGCTCGAAGCCATCAAGCTGCTGGCCGGCATGGGCAAAAGCTACAGCGGCCGCCTGCTGATGATCGACGGCCTGAGCGGCACCTTCCGCGAGATGAAGCTACCCAAACGCCCCGACTGCCCGGTCTGCTCCCACCCTTGACGCAAACGGGATCAAAAAAGCCGAACCCTGTGGTTCGGCTTTTTTGATATCTGCGCCTAACAACCCCTTCCTCAATGGGTCGTGAGGATCCGTTGCAACAGGTGATTAAAGCCCGAGGGGTCTTCCGCAGGCCAGGCGTGGTGGCCGGTGGGGGTGTGGATGGTGGCGTTGGGCAGAGCGGCAAACTGCTCGACCCGTTTGGCCAGCGGCAGGTAGTCGTGACTGGTGGAGATGATGGCCACCGGCTGCCAGATGGTGCCGAGCCGGGCGCGCACCGACCAACCGGGTAACGCCTCCAGCATCGCCCGATAGGTCTTTTTGTTGTTGCGCACAAAACGCAGCCGGAAAGTGTGGCGCACCTGCGCCAGCTCCGGGCCCGGGAAGAGCTCGCGTCCCAACCACCAGGCGAGGGGGCGCATGCCAAACCAGCGCAGCCACTTGAGACGCTGGGCGTAGCGCTCCTGCTCTTTGGGGCTATCCAGCAGAAACTCGCTAAAACCGTTGACCAGTACCAGCCCCTGCACCTTGTGGGGCAGTTGCAGCGCCAGCTCCAGCGCCACCATGGCCCCCAGCGACAATCCCACCACCCAGGCGGGTTCGGGCTGCTCATCGAGCCAGTTCACCACATCGGCTGCCAGGGTCGCCACATCGAACGGCCCCTCCTGCATGCTCTGACCGTGGCCGCGCAAGTCCAGCGCCACCACCCGGTACTGTTCGGAAAACCGTTCGATCTGCGCCTGCCAGTCGAGACTGGAGGAGCCCAGCCCGTGCAGCAGCAACAGCAAGGGGCCCTCCCCCGCGCTGCGCAGGGCAAGCCCGTTGAATTTCATCACCTGATTGCGGCGCATCAGTGTATTGCCTCTCGACTCATCACCTGACCCATCTCTTGTTAATATCTTGCCCGTGGCCATCCTGCCACGTTATCAGCGCGGCGCCCAATCAGCCTTCGCTGACCAGACTCACCGCCTTGATATAAGCGTAGATCTGCTGCTGCGGTGCCAGCGCCAGCCGCCTGGCGGAGCGGCTGGTGATCCGGGCCAGCAGTATCTGCTCACCCAGCGCCAACTGCAACAGGGTCTGGCCGGGGCGCACCTCGTGCACCGCCAGCAGACGGGTGACGAGACAGTTGGAGAGACTGGAGCACTGGATGGGCGCGGTGGCTATCACCACATCGCGCCCCGCCACCTTGATCTGCAAGGGGCCACTCTCGTCCGGCACATGGGTCATGGTGACCCGCAGCTGCTGCTCACCAAGCTGCAGGGTCGCCATCTGTTCGTCGTCATCGTAGTGAGAGAGGGCCGCATCCAGCATCACCCCGGCATCATCACGGCTGGCGAGGGAGAGATCGGTGCGGGCGAAAATCTCGCTCGGCCTGCCTTGCGCCTCAACCCTGCCACCATCGAGTAACACCAGCTGATCGCAGAGCAGGCTCACCTCCTCCATGGCGTGGCTGACGAAGATCATCGGGATGCCGCTCTCCTGCTGCAACCCCTTGAGCACATGGGCCTGATGGATGCGGCTGCGCCGATCGAGTGCCGAGAAAGGCTCATCGAGCAGCAGCAGATCAGGCTCGGCCAGCAGCGCCCGCCCCAGCGCTACCCGCTGGCGTTGACCGCCAGAGAGGGCATGGGCAGGCTGCCCCAGCAGATCAGCAAAACCAAGCCGCGCCGCCAGCGCTTCGGGCTGCCAGCGCCCTCGCCCCTTGCGGGCCGCCAGTTGCAGATTGCCGAGCACCGTCAAATGGGGAAAGAGCCGCGAGTCCTGAAACACCAACCCGATCCGGCGCGCTTCGGGCAGCAGTGCGGCGCACTCCCGCCCATGCCACCGCAAGCGATCCCCACTTTGGCGATCGAGTCCGGCGATGATGCGCAGCAGGGTGCTCTTGCCGCAGCCGGAGGGGCCGAACAGGCCGAGGATCCCCCCCAGTTCGAGAGTCAGTGCGCAATCGAGGGTAAAGGAGCCAAACTCGCGCCGGGCATGGAGGCTCAGGGCATGGCTGCACGAGGCATTGCTTGGCGAAGAAATAGTGGCTGGCTGATTCATCCAAACACTCTCCGCTGTCTGCGCTGCAACACCCCGTAGACCAGCACCAGCATCACCAGCGAGAAGGCCATCAGGCCGCCCGCCAGAATATGGGCGTTCTGGTAATCCATCGCCTCCACATGATCAAACAGGGCGATGGAGAGCACCTGGGTCTCGCCGGGAATATTGCCGCCAATCATCAGTACCACGCCAAACTCCCCCAATGTATGGGCAAAGCCAAGGGCCGCCGCCATCACGAAACTGGGTAGGGTCATCGGCAAGATGATGTGGAAGAAGCGCTCCAGCGGGCCGAGCCCCAGGGTAGCGGCGGCCTCCAGCTCCTTGTTGCCCATGTTGACGAAGGCGGAGGTGAGGGGCTGCACCACGAACGGCAGCGAATAGAGGATGGAGGCAAACAGCAGGCCGAGAAAGCTGAAGGCGAGCGGCGCGCCAAAGGTGTCGCGCCACCAGGCGCCGAAACCATATTCGGGGGAGAAGGCGAGTAGCAGATAAAAACCCAGCACAGTAGGGGGCAGCACCAGCGGCAGTGCCACCAAGGCCTCAACCAGCGGCCGCAGTCGATTCTGACTGCGCGACAGCCACCAGGCCAGCGGCGGTGCCAGCAACAGCAAAATCGCTGTGGTGCAGGCCGCAAGCTTCAAGGTGAGCCAGACCGCCAGCAGATCCCCTTCACTCATTGCCGACCTCCCGGTTGATAAATGCCCCCAACGGCATGGTATCCATCCTTATTGCAAAGAGTGGCCGACCCGAAGGCCGACCACTCAGGGTATTGCGTCAACCCCATCCCCTTATTGGGGCAAGGCATAACCCGCTACCTTGATCTGCGCCTGACCCGGCCCCTTGAGCCAGGCCACCAGCGCCTCGACCGCGGCGCCTTTCTTCAATACCAGCCCCTGCTGCTCGATGGGGGGATAGAAGTCGGCAGGCACCGCCCAGGCTTCGCCAGTCTTGCCCGCCTCCACCAGATTGGCCCAGGCGACAAAGCCCAGCTCGGCATTGCCGGTATCGACAAATTGCCAGGTCTGGCCGATGTTGGCGCCGGTCAGCAACCGGTACTGCTTGGGATCGATCTTGAGATGGGTGAGGGTCGCCATGGCGGCTGCACCATAGGGTGCGGTGCGGGCATTGGCGATGGCGAGATTGCCTTTCCAGCTGCGCAGGATCGCCTCATCAGGGGCCGGGCCTCCTTTCTTCCACAGCCCCAGCTGGCCGATGGCGTAGGTGAAGCGATCGCTCCCTTTGCCCTCTTTTTCAAGCTTCTCGGGGGTCGCCGCATCGGCGGAGAGGAAGAGATCGAACGGTGCACCGTGACTGATCTGGGTGTAGAGCACTCCGGTGGCGGCAGACGAGATGGCCAGGGTGTGGCCGGTCTTGGCGGTGAACTCCTTGCCGATGCGCTCGATGGTGCCCTTGAAGTTGGCCGCCACGGCCACTTTCACTTCATCAGCCTGCACGGCACCGGTATGCAAGGTGGCGGCGCAGACGCCTGCGATGACAACAGATAACAGCGGTTTCATTCCCTTTCTCCTGATGGGGCCCGCACATCCGCGCCCCTTGGCGGGGCCGTGGTTCCCGTTGAACCTGCGCCCCTCGTGATGAACAGGTCAGGCTTGCCAGCGGGCAGCGGCGGCGTTGTCGCGATCAAGCGCCTCGACCCAGCGTTGCACACCCTCGGCGGTCAGCTCTTTTTTCCAGAACGGCGCCCGGGTTTTCAAGAAATCCATGATGAAGTGACAGGCATCAAAGGCAGCATCGCGGTGGGCACTGCTCACCGCCACCAGCACGATTTGATCGCCAAGCCACAGCTCGCCGATACGATGGATCAGAGTACACTCCTGCAGCGGCCAGCGGCGACGGGCCTCCTGCACGATATCGGCCAGCGCCTTCTCGGTCATACCGGGGTAGTGCTCGAGGGCCAGCCCCTTCACTTCCTCCCCCTGATTGAAGTCGCGCACCTTGCCAACGAAGGTGACGATGGCGCCACTGTCTGGGCGGGTGGCAAGGCGGGCATATTCGTCCGCCAGCGAGAAATCCTCCCGCTGCACCAGAATTCGATCGGTAATAGTTGCGTCGTTCATGGCTCAGCCTCCGGTCGTTACTGGAGAGAAAGGGAAGAAGGCCACCTCATCGCCATCGCACAGCTCAGTGGTGCGATCCACTGTCATTATCTCATTCATTCTCAGCCTCCGGTCACCGGCGGGAAGAAGGCCACCTCATCGCCATCATTGATAGGGGTATCGAGGGGCACCAGGGTCTGGTTGACCGCCACCAGCAGCTTGCCAGCTTCCAGCGCCAGCGCCCACTTGTCGCCGCGTTCACAGAGCGCCGCGCGCAGTTGTTCGGCTGTGGCGTAGTCGCACGGCAGGCAGAACTCATCGCAGGCCACCAGCTCTCTTACTTGCGCAAAAAACAGTACCTTGATCATGCTTGCTCCCCGCTATTTGACCCCAGCTGAAAATGGCCGGACTTGCCGCCCTTTTTCTCTACCAGCCGCACCTGTTCGATCACCATGTCCTTTTGCACCGCCTTGCACATGTCGTAGATGGTCAAGGCTGCTACCGACGCGGCGGTCAGCGCCTCCATCTCCACCCCTGTCTTGCCAGAGAGCTTGCAGAGGGTGCGGATATGCACCTTGTGCTGATCTGGCAGCGGCACTATCTCCACCTCAACCTTGGTCAATGCCAGCGGATGACAGAGCGGGATAAGATCGGAGGTCTTCTTGGCGGCCATGATGCCGGCGATGCGGGCGGTGGCGAACACATCTCCTTTGTGGTGCTGACCACTCAGGATCAATGCCAGGGTTTCGGGAGCCATGGCGACAAACGCCTCGGCACGGGCTTCACGCTCGGTCACCTGCTTGTCGGTCACATCCACCATATGGGCTTCGCCGCTCTGGTTAAGGTGAGTCAAGTTGGGCTGGGTCTGCTTGGGTTCGGTCTGGTTCATCGTTTGCTCTCAGAGGTGGGAGACAAAGTTGCACGGCTTGGTGCGGGCATCGAGCTGATCGCGGATCAGTTGCTCCCAACCCAGCTGACAAGCGCCGGTGGAGCCCGGCAGACAGCAGATCAGGGTGCGATTGGCGAGTCCCGCCAGCGCACGGCTCTGCATGGCGGAGCCTTTAATCTCGGCAAAAGAGAGCTGACGGAACATCTCGCCAAAACCCTGTACGGTGCGCTCGAACAGCACACCGACTGCTTCCGGTACCCGGTTCTGTTCATTGAAGCCGGTACCGCCGTTGATCAGCACCACCTGCACCCCTTCATCGGCGATCCACTCGCTCACCCGCGCGCGGATGCGAAACAGGTTGTCGGGGCAGAGCCCCCGATCGGCCAGCTGATGGCCCGCGTCGGTAAGGGCCGAGACCAGATAGTCGCCCGAGCTGTCATCGGCGGTAGTGCGGCTGTTGGAAACCGTCAGCACGGCGATCTTGAGGGGAATAAATGCGTTGTGTTTCTGTCCCATCGGGCAGCTCCTTGTGGCTATGGGCCGTCAACGAGGCAGGAAGAGAAGGGGTATGAGAGGCCAGCTGTCAGGGCGTAAACACTGACGCAGACAGGGGTGACCAACTTGCTCAAGCGTGTGACGGCGGGCTGATTCTATCAAAGGTTTCACGAGATATGGGATTTAAAAGACACACAAATCTGATGCTTGTCCCATATATGTGCAAAATGCAGGCTGGGCAAACCCGGCCTGCCGTTACAGGATCAGAATCCTTTCACCCCGGTCATGTCGGGCAACTGGTGAGCAATCCCCTTGTGACAATCGATACAGGTATTTTCACCACTGGCCAGATTGGTAGAGTGCATCTTGGCGGCACGCTGCCCCTGCAGGGAGAAGTCCATGTACTCGAAGTTGTGGCAGTTGCGGCACTCGCGCGAATCGGTCTCTTTCATCCGCTGCCACTCCCGCTCCGCCATCTCGCGTCGGTGTAACTCGAACTTCTCGCGGGTATCCACCTTGCCGGTGACCATACCCCACAGCTCCTTGGAAGCCTGCACCTTGCGGATGATCTTGTAGGTCCACTCATGGGGTACGTGGCAATCCGGGCAACTGGCCCGCACGCCGGAGCGGTTGGCATAGTGGATGGTGTCGCGGTACTCCTCGTACACGTTGTCCTTCATCTCGTGACAGCTGGTACAAAAGGCCTCGGTGTTGGACGCTTCCATGGCAGTATTGAAACCGCCCCAGAAGATCACGCCGCCAAAGAAGCCCATCAGCAGGATCACCCATAGAGCCGCCTTGGAAGGGGATTTAAAGGTGGTCCACAGACGTTGGATAAAGCCGGGTAATTTCATCTATGGGTTCCTCAGTTCAGCGCTTCAACCGGTTTAAAGGTATTTTCCACCAGCGGCTTGGCATCCGCTTGCGGCACATGGCACTGCAGGCAGAAGTAGCGACGCGGCGACACTTCACCCAGGGTCATGCCATCGCGGGTCTCGAAGTGAGTCGGGCTGATTTTGGTGGCCTTCATGGCACTGGCATTCTTGAAGCTGTGGCAGGCCAGGCACTTGTTGACCTTGGTATCCACCTCGTAGTTGCGAATGTCGTGGGGGATCAGCGGCGGCTGATGTATGTACTGGCGATCGTAAGGTGCGCCATCCTTGCGGAAATTTTTCAGCGGTGCGGCGGTGGCATCGGTCACCAGATCGGTCGCCCCCCGCTCGGACTTGAGGCCACCGGTACTGTTGGTGATCTCGGGGGCGGCGGCCATCAAGGATCCCGCCATCAGGCAGGCCAGCATTGCTCCAATCAGCTTTTTCATTATGTGTTCTCCGACGTTTTTTCTGCCTTGACGGCAAAACCTACAGTGATTTCAAAAACTTGTTCCGCGCAGACATCGATGCAGCGGCCACAGTTGGTACACTCCTGAGCCGCAATCAAGGGCCCGTGACCGCGCTTGGCACCATGAACAGGCCCGCGCAGGATGGGACGCTCCGGGCAGACCGCATAGCAATCCATACAGTTGTTGCACCGCTCGCGCCCCTTGGCAGAAATCTTGATAAATCCGACCCGGTTGACCAGGGCATAGAAGGCCCCCACCGGACAGAGATGACCACACCAGCCCCGCTCCACCACAAAGAGGTCGAACAGGAATAGCGCCACCAGCAGGGCCCAGCCCGCCCCCATGCCAAACAGCAGGCCGCGCATGGCGAGCGACACCGGATTGACCAGCTCCCACGCCATCACCCCGACCACCGCAGGCACCACCAGCACCATGGCCAGCAACCAGTAGCGGGTGGCACGGCTGAACTGGCCATTGCCCTTGAGGCCAAGTCGCCCCCTGAGCCAGGCCGCTGCATCGGTAATGAGGTTGACCGGACAGACCCAGGAGCAGAACACCCGCCCACCGACCAGCCAGTAACCGGCCAGCACGATGGCAGCCCCCAGCCAGAGGGTGGCGATGGGCCAGTGGCCTGCGGCCACCGATTGCAACAGGGTCAGCGGATCGGTCAGCGGCACAGTCTCCAGCAACAGCGAGCTGGAGAGGTTGCCCTTAAGGATCCAGATGCCCGCCAGCGGCCCCAGCAAAAACAGCCCGAGCACGCTGAACTGGCTCAGCCGACGCAGCAACAGGAAGCGGTGAGCACGCCACCACCCCAGCTTGATGCGAGCCTCTTCCCCCGGATAACGACTCATAACCCATCCGGTTTGCGGGTGGGCAGGGTGAGCCTGTCGCCGATGAGTGACTTGTTCCCCGCCTTGGCCTTCTCTTCCCAGCCGAGCCGATAGTGATGACCCAGCTCTCCCTTGGCGAGCTGGCGAGGTACCACCTTGATAGCGGCCTCCTCCAGCACGCAGGCATGCTCGCACTTGCCACAGCCGGTACAGATATCGCTGTGTACCGTGGGCAGGAACATGGCGTGCTTGCCGGTGCGCTGGTTATGCTGCAGCTCAAGAGTGATCGCCTTGTCAATCAGCGGGCAGACCCGATAACAGACATCGCAGCGTAGCCCCAGATAGTTGAGACAGGTCTCGTGATCGATAAGCACTGCTACCCCCATCCGCGCCTGATCGATGTCGGTCATCTGCTGATCCAGCGCCCCGCTCGGGCAGGCCACCACGCAAGGGATGTCATCACACATCTCGCAGGGCACGGCACGCGCCTTGAAATAAGGGGTGCCAGTGGTCACAGGGTCAAACAGCCGGGCGAGCTTGAGGGTGTCGTAGGGGCAGGCCTCGACGCAAAGCCCGCAACGCACGCAGGCGCTGAGGAACTCGGCTTCATCGAGGGCTGCGGGCGGACGCAGCGCCTGAGCCGGCACAGCTTGCGCCTGCTGGCGGGCCACCCCACCGAGCCCCACGCCAAGCAGGCCCACACCGCAGGCCCCTTTTGCCAGAGAGGCCATGTCGGCCAGAAACTGGCGACGACTACGACTCATCTCGCACTCCCCCGCCTTAAGCCTTCATCACCTTGACGGCGCACTTCTTGTAATCGGTCTCTTTCGAGAGCGGATCGGTGGCGTCCAGGGTCAGCTTGTTAACCAGCTGGCTGGCATCAAAGAAGGGCATGAAGACCAATCCTTTCGGCGGACGGTTGCGACCACGGGTCTCGACCCGGGTCTTCACCTCGCCACGGCGGGAGGAGACGATCACCTCTTCACCACGGCGCACGCCACGGGCTTTGGCATCGTCCGGGTGCATAAACAGCACCGCATCCGGGAAGGCGCGATAGAGTTCGGGTACCCGACGGGTCATGGTGCCGGTATGCCAGTGTTCCAGCACGCGACCTGTGGAGAGCCACAAATCGTACTCTTTATCCGGCGACTCGGCGGCAGGCTCAAAGGGCAGGGCGAAGATGACTGCCTTGCCATCGGGCTTGCCATAAAAACGCACCCCCTCGCCCGCTTTCACGTAGGGGTCGAACCCTTCGCGATAGCGCCACAGGGTCTCTTTGCCATCCACTACCGGCCAGCGCAGACCACGGGACTCATGGTATTGCTCGAAGGGAGCCAGGTCGTGAGCGTGACCACGGCCAAAGCGGGCATACTCCTCGAACAATCCCTTCTGGACATAGAAACCAAAGTGCTCGGCTTCGTCGTTGAGTGCGCCCTTGCTCTGCTCTTTCGGGAACTGATTGATCTGACCGTTGGCATAGAGCACCTCGAACAGGGTCTTGCCCTTCACTTCCGGCATCTTGGCGATGAGCTCGCTTGGCCACACCTCTTCCACCTTGAAGCGCTTGGAGAACTCCATCAGCTGCCACAGGTCAGACTTGGCCCCTTGTGGCGCTTTTACCTGCTGGTGCCAGAACTGGGTACGGCGCTCGGCATTGCCGTAGGCCCCCTCTTTCTCCACCCACATGGCGGTGGGCAGGATGAGGTCAGCGGCCTGGGCGGTGACGGTCGGGTACGGATCGGAGACCACGATGAAGTTGCGTGGATCGCGATAGCCTGGCAGGCGATCGGTATTCATGTTGGGGCCGGCCTGCATGTTGTTGTTGCACATCACCCAGTAGGCGTTGAGCTTGCCATCCTTGAGCATGCGATCCTGCAGAATAGCGTGATAGCCCACCTGATCGGGGATGGTCCCCTCCGGCAATTTCCAGATCTGCTCGGCGATGGCCCGATGCTTGGGATCGGTCACCACCATGTCGGCAGGCAGACGGTGGGCAAAGGTACCCACTTCCCGCGCGGTACCGCAAGCGGAGGGCTGACCGGTCAGGGAGAAGGGACCAGAGCCCGGCTCGGAGATCTTGCCGGTCAGCAAGTGGATGTTGTAGCAGAGGTTGTTGGCCCAGACACCGCGGGTATGCTGGTTGAAGCCCATGGTCCAGTAGGAGACCACCTTCTTGTTCGGATCGGCATAGACCTGAGCCAGTTTTTCCAGCTTCTCTTTGGAGACGCCGGAGAGCTTGGAGACCGACTCCAGATCGTAATCCGCCACGAACTTGGCAAACTCCTCGAAGGTCATCGGAGTGGCATCACCGCTATCCGGGTTCTTCGCTTTCTGCTGCAGCGGATCAGTCGGGCGCAAGCCGTAACCGATGTCGGTGACCCCCTTCTTGAACACGGTGTGCTTGTTGACGAAGTCCCAATTCACCTTGTCGTTCTGAATGATGTAGTTGGCGACATAGTTGAGGATCGCCAGATCGGTCTGCGGGGTGAACACCATGCCGTTGTCCGCCAGCTCGAAGCTGCGGTGCTCGAAGGTAGAGAGCACGTGCACCTGCACATCCGGATTGGAGAGACGACGATCAGACATCCGCGACCAGAGGATGGGGTGCATCTCGGCCATGTTGGAGCCCCACAGTACGAAGGCGTCGGCCTGTTCGATATCGTCGTAGCAGCCCATCGGCTCGTCCATGCCGAAAGTTCGCATGAAGCCGACAACTGCAGAGGCCATACAGTGACGGGCATTGGGGTCAATGTTGTTGGAGCGAAAACCCGCCTTCATCAGCTTGGCGGCGGCGTAGCCTTCCCAGACGGTCCACTGGCCGGAGCCGAACATGCCGACGGCGGTCGGCCCCTTCTCTTTCAGGGTCGCCTTGAACTTCTCGGCCATGATGTCGAACGCCTGATCCCAGCTGATGGGGGCGAAGTCGCCATCCTTGTCGAACTGGCCATTCTTCATCCGCAACATCGGCTGGGTGAGACGATCTTCCCCGTACATGATTTTGGAGAGGAAGTAACCCTTGATGCAGTTGAGGCCACGGTTGACCGGTGCATCGGGGTCGCCCTGAGTCGCCACAACCCGCCCATTTTGAGAGCCCACCAGCACGGAGCAACCGGTACCGCAGAAGCGACAGGGCGCTTTATCCCAATGGATGGCAGTCTTGTCGGTACTGGTGATGAGATTGGCTGCCAGCGTGGGGGCACTGACACCGGCCACGGCAGCGGCAGCTGCCACCGCGTTGGCCTTCATAAAGTCGCGTCGACTCAGCTTCATGGCATATCCTCACATTGCTTATCGCGTAATAGTTGTCGAATCTGTCCAACGGGAGCCAGCCATCAGCGGCAGAGGGCACGCCCGGCATCCCATCACTCTTTTCAGTGACCGCCCAGTTCATCGAACTGGTGGTAAATCAGGGCGGCTGAGAGCACACCCGGCATCGCCTGTATCGCATCAATGGCCGCCATGATCGGCCGCTGGCTCGGACCTTCCAGGGTCACCACCAGCTTGCCCTCGTCACTGACGGCGTGGATCTCGGCCCCTTCAAGGGCACCAATCTGCTCGGCGAGCTGATGGCGCAAAGGGGGCTGGGTCAGCACCACCAGACTCGATACATGGAACGCCTGATCCATTGTGGCTTCTGTGTCACACGGCTTCTGACTCATTCTGACTCCTGCTTGAGGGTGGGCTGGCTCGCACCACCGGATGGGGCGGCTCGCCCGTCGACCTTGATGCTGCCAACCGGACAATCCTGCACGCAGGCGCCGCAGCCGTTACAGCGTTCCGGCTCCACTGTCGGGGTGGGCACGCGCCCCAACACCGGAATAAAACGAATGGCATTGGGCTCGCAGCTGTCCTGACAGCGCTGGCAGAACACCTGACCATTGGCCAGACAGTTGGCCTCGATATGGGCCTTATAGTGCCAGGGGGATTCGCTGGTCGGGCGAAACAGCGGCGCCTTGCAGACCGTGACGCACTCGGTGCAGAAGGTGCACTCGCCACGCTGGAAATCGACCACCGGAAAACCGCCCTCGCCACTCACCAGGATCTGCTCCGGACAGGCGGCCAGACAGTCCCCGCAGCGGGTGCAGTCGGCGACAAATGCCGACCAGTTGACTGACCAGGGCAACTGCACCTGTGGTTCGGCAGTTCGCAGCCGCCCCCGGAACAGGCCGCGGCGGGCAAGATCGATCTCATCCGGCATCTTGACTCCTGTTCTGGTGAGAAAGGGTGCAGTGCGAGTCCATGAGTGGCATTTTAGATACCAATTATAAGAGTGGGTGTATATTGCGACCCTGACAAGGTCAGGGATATACCACCAGGGAGATAAACAGGGGGGATTGTTGCGCCAGATCAAAGCCTTGCAGCGCAATAAAAATGGAGGTATCGGTTAAAATACCTCCATGTGAGGATTGCTATTTAATCGTTGGGGATTTTTTGCGGTTATCCGCCGATCGAGGCGAGATGAGGGGTGATACCGGCATTGCCCTCATGGAGACGATGGGTGGCACTCTTGCCCGCCAGTGCCGCGCGAATGCGCTGTTGCAGCTCATCGGATTGCCCATCTGCGCCGAGCAGATCCCGCAGGTCGATGCCGTTGTCGCCAAACAGGCACAGATGCAGCTTCCCCAGCGAGGAGACCCGCAGCCGGTTGCAACCGGCACAGAAATCCTTGCTGTAGGGCATGATGAGCCCTACCCCACCTTGCGAATCGGGGTGCATAAAGACCTGCGCCGGACCGTCATCCGTGCCCCGCAACTGCTGCACCCAGCCGCTCTCCAGCAAGCGCTGTTTGATCTGTTCGCCGCTGACATGGTGGTCACGAAACAGGGTATCCATCTCGCCGGTCTGCATCAGCTCGATAAAGCGCAGCTCGATGGGCTTGTGCCTGATCCAGCCCAGAAAGGCATCGAGCTGGTAGTCGTTGAGCCCCTTGAGCAGCACCGCATTGATCTTCACCGATTTGAAACCGGCGGCCAGTGCTGCTTCGATCCCCTCCATCACCTCGGCCAGCTTGTTCTCACCGGTGATCTGGTGAAACTGGCGCGGGTCGAGACTGTCGACACTGACATTCAGCGCGTTGAGTCCTGCATCAAACCACTCCTGGGCCCGCTCCTTGAGGCGATAGCCGTTGGTGGTCATAGCGACCTTCTCGATACCCGGGGTAGAGGCAATCACCCTGACGATCTCGGTGAAATCGCGGCGCAGGGAGGGCTCGCCCCCTGTAATGCGCACCTTGCGGGTGCCCATGGCGGCAAAACCGCTGACCACGCGGCGGATCTCGTCAATCGAGAGAAAGGGTTGACGCCCCGCTTTGTGACCTTCGGGGGGGCGATAACCGTCAGGCAGGCAATAGGTACAACGGAAATTGCACACATCGGTCACTGACAGACGCAAATAGTAAAAACGACGGGAAAAACCATCTTCAAGTGGCAACATAAACACCTTTCCAAATACGGGAGGCCAGGGCATTTCTTTCCTGACCCTTACAGCTCGACCATGAGGTTCACAATCGGCTGACGGCTGGTTTCCCCCTATCGCTAGGACTTAGGCAAAACCGCTCGGAGTTCATCTAGTTTTTCGATGCTAACACAAGTTGGAGTACACTCCCACGCATCTTGCGGGGTCCTTATCACTATCCAGAGGTGCGCATCAGTATGGAAAAACGGTTCAGGGTCCATTCGGTCAGCAGTGCCATTGGCCGCGCCATGGTGTTGATCCTCTTCATGGCCAGCCTTATTGCGCTGGTCGCCATGGTCACCCTCTTCTACTCGGTACCCGATGCCAAGGCGATCAACCTCTCCGGTTCGCTGCGGATGCAAGCCTACCGGATGGCCTATGAGATCGAGCGAGGCGACAGCGTACTGGGCCGTCTGAGCCAGTTTGAAGAGACACTTCATGCTGCGGAGCTACAGGAGACCCAACGCTGGATCACGCCTGCCTCCCTGCGTCGCACCTATGGCGAGGTGCTCGGCCAGTGGCAGGTAATGCGCCAACACATCGAGGCTAACACCCCCAGACGGTACACCGATAACACCGAGCAGTTTGTGGCGGCCATCGACAATTTCGTCAATCAGATGCAGTACCACGTGGAATTCAAGGTGAGGATGCTGGCGCTGGCGGAGGGGCTCGGGCTGCTGGCCATTATCACCATCGCCTGGTTCACGGTGCGCTTCACCCGCCAGCAGGTGGTTGCCCCCCTCAACCAGCTGGTCTACTGTGCCCGCCAGATCCAGCGGCAGGACTTTGATCTGCATCTCCCTGCCCAGAATGACACCGAGCTGGGTGAGTTATCGCGGGCCTTCGGCACCATGGCAGACGAGCTGGACAAGCTCTATCGGGAGCTGGAGAACAAGGTAGAGGAGAAAACCGCCAAGCTGCAGCAGGCCAACGATACTCTCTCGTTTCTCTACTCAACCGCCCAGAAGCTGCACGCCGCTCCGCTCAGCACCCGCACCCTCATTAAATTGCTGGATCGCGCCGCCGCCCACCAACATATCGACCATATCCGGCTGACCCGCTTCGAACACAATGCCATGCCGGTCTACATCCCGGGGCGCACCGGCTGGCCCGGCGACCTCGATGCGGTAGCCAGCTTCTATCTGCAGATGGATGAGCAGGAGTTCGGCCGCCTCGACATCATCAGCCAGCACCCCATCGATGAGCGGTTGATTAAAAACTTCACCATGCTGCTGGCTCAGGTGCTGCACAAAGACCAGACCCTGCTGCAACAACAGCGGCTGCTATTGATGGAGGAGCGCGCCGTCATCGCCCGCGAGCTGCACGACTCGCTGGCGCAGGCCCTCTCCTATCTCAAGATCCAGTCCACTCTGCTCAAGCGCTCTTACGCCAAAGGGCTGCAGGATAAGACCCAAGAGGCAATGCAGCAGATCGACGAGGGGCTTAGCAATGCTTATACCCAGCTACGCGAACTGCTCGGCACCTTCCGTCTCACCATTGGCGATGCCAATCTGGGGGAAGCCATCCGGGTGATGCTCGATCAGCTGCAGCCCCAGACTCAGGCCGAAATACGGTTCCATTACGGGCTGGCCGACAACGACCTGGAGGCGGGCCAGCATATCCACATTTTGCAGCTGATCCGTGAGGCAGTGCTCAATGCCATCAAACATGCCAACGCGCAAGTGATTGATGTTAGCTGTGAGACCCTCGCCAGTGGTAACATCGAGGTTCAGATTTCAGATGACGGTGTCGGGATCGGACTCGCCAGCTCGGCGATCAACCATTACGGTTTGAGCATCATGAACGAGCGCGCCAGCAAGCTGCACGGCCTGCTGACCATCAATGAGCAGCAACCACAAGGCACCCGGGTGCATCTGACCTTTCCCACCAGTCTAGCGAGAGACGCCTGATGGACGAGATGAAATACACTGTTCTGGTCGTAGATGACCATCCCCTCATGCGCAAAGGGATTGTGCAGTTGCTGGCTCTGGAAGAGAACATGGAGGTGACCGGTGAAGCCTCTAATGGCACAGATGCCGTGGCATTGGCCAAAGAGTCCGAGCCGGATCTGATCCTGCTCGATCTCAATATGAAAGGACTCTCCGGCCTCGATACCCTCAAAGCACTGCGGGCCGAAGAGATCACCTCCCGGGTGGTGATCCTCACTGTCTCCGATGCCCGTCAGGATGTGGTGGCCCTGCTCAAGGCCGGTGCCGATGGCTACCTGCTCAAGGATACCGAGCCGGATCTGCTGCTGGCCCAGCTGGCCGACGTGATGACTGGCAAGCAGATCCTGAGCGAACCGCTGCGTCCCTATCTCGAAAACATCTACGAGCTGGATCACCTGCAGCAGAAGCTGGAAAGCTTAACGCGTCGCGAAATGCAAATCCTGCGCGAAATTGCAAAGGGCCTCTCCAACAAACAGGTCGCCTCGGTGCTCCATATCTCCGAGGGAACGGTCAAGGTTCACGTGAAGAGCCTGCTGAAGAAACTCGAGGCACAGAGCCGAGTGGAAGCGGCTGTCATGTATCTGGAGCAGCGTAACTAAGCGCCCTCAACCGTCCGAAAAGCCACCCTCCGGTGGCTTTTTTCATTCTCTGGCACAGTCGCTGCATTGTCATATTCAGCAACTACTCAATGGAGGATGGAACATGAAACTACAACCTTTGGCACTGTTCCCCTTGCCTTCCCACATCCTGCCGGGCGGCAAGCTTCCTCTGCGCCTGTTCGAGCCACGCCACCTGCAGATGCTCAAGGAGTCGTTCATCCACGATCAGGGCTTTGGCATCGTGATGGAGGAGTCAACCACCTCGGGACAATCCGGTCGCATTCTGCCGGTAGGCACCCGGGTCAAGGTAACCGACTTCTACACCCTCAATGATGGTCTGCTGGGAGTAACAGTACTGGGACTGGAGCGCTTCTGCATCCACGAGATGGAAACAGACGAGATGGGCCTGCGCCGGGCCAAGGTGGAGATGCTGCCCAACTGGCCGAGCACCCACTCAGATTTCAACGACAAACTGCTGGTCAATCGCCTGCGGGAAGTGTTCGAGCAATATCCGGAGCTTGATGAGCTCTATCCGGACAAGCGCTTTGAAGATGCCGCCTGGCTCTGCCAGCGCTGGCTCGAGATATTGCCGATGCCAATTTATGAAAAGCAGATGCTGATTGCCAAACAAAACAGCGAAGCTGCCCGTAAATTCCTGCATCGCCTGATTTCACAATGACAAAAACAGCGTTGCAAAATGCAATTATTCCAACAATGAAAATCCTAAATTCGCATTTTGCAAATGAGTAGGAACGCAATAAACCATAACAAGAGAGAGCCGCTGCGCTAAACGGCCAAAATTGAACACAAAAGAGTCCCTAAAAAGTTGGCACAGATTTTTCATATAGATTAGTACAACCCGATTTATCCCGTGCTCTCTTCAGTATTTGCTGAAGAACTGGTCAACCCACAAAGTTGACCATTTTTTTTATCCGCGTGTTGGCAACCGCTGGCCAAAGTGACGCTGCAAACACTCTCTCAGCCGTGACAAGGTGATGGGCTTGGCGAGAAAGTCATCCATCCCCTGCGCCAGACAGCATGCCTTGTCCTCCGCCATCGCATTGGCCGTCAGGGCGACGATAGGCATGGTGCATCCCAACTCACGCAAGCGCCGGGTCGCTTCCAGTCCGTCCATCAGGGGCATCCGCATATCCATCAGGATCAGATCCGGGAGCTGCTCATCCACCTGTGCCAGCGCTTCCAGACCATTGGCGGCCAACCGTACCTTGCTCACCAGTTTTTGCAGCATCAGCGACACCACCAACTGGTTCACCGGGCTGTCTTCCACCACCAGCACATCCAGCGGCAGCAGTGCCGTAGCCCCCTCCTCTCGCAGTGGCTGACACTCACAGGGTAGCGCCATGCCCGGCAACTCCAGCCAGAAGCAGCTTCCCTTGCCCGGCTCGCTCTTCAAGTGGATCTCACCCCCCATCAGGGTGACCAGCCGCTTGCTGATAGCAAGACCAAGGCCGGTCCCGGAAAAACGGCGGGTAGCCGAGTTATCGACCTGGGAGAAGGGTTCAAACAACCGTGCCTGATCCTCATTGGCGATGCCGATCCCGGTGTCGGAAACCGAGATCCGCAACTTCTCATCCTGCCACTCCAGGTGCAGCGACACCTGCCCCTGCTCGGTAAATTTGAGGGCGTTGTCCAGCAGATTGCCCATCACCTGCGACAGACGCATCGGATCCCCCTGTAACGCCCGGGGAACGGAGTCATCGACCCGATAAACCAGCGCAATCCCCTTGGCGCTGGCGCGCGCCTGCAGCGGCTCGACCAGAGATTGGCAAAGCTCGACGGGCTGCAGGGTCTCGCAATGGAACACCAGGGTTTGCGACTCGATTTTCGAAAAATCGAGCACGTCGTCGATGATGGTTTGCAGCAATCTGGCCGAGTGGGTGGCATGGCGCAGCAAACGATGTTGCTCCGGCGCCAGCTCGGCATGCTGCACCAGATCGAGCATCCCCAACACCGCATTCATGGGCGAGCGGATTTCGTGGGTCATCATGGCCAGAAACTGTGACTTGGCACGGTTGGCCGCTTCGGCCTCATCCCGTGCCCGCGCCAGCTCCTCTTCACGGCGGATCTGGTTGCTGATATCCCGGGCAGTACCACGGTAGCCGATAAACAGGCCATCATGGTCAAAACAGGGCTCTGCGCTCACCTCCATCCAGCAAGGGCCATCAGGCAGTGCTACCTGCATGCGCACCCCTCGTACCGACTGGCGTAGCGCCAAAAGCTGCAAGTATTGCTGTGCCTCGCAGCTCTGCTTGTTGCAGACGTAGTCATAGAGGGTCGGCCGGCTCGCCTGCGGGGTCAGCTCATCCAGATACCCCGGTTCAGAGGCATAACTGAGGCGATGTTCGGCATCGGTCTCCCAGAACCAGTCAGAAGCCATACCGGCAAAGCTGCGAAAACGGCGCTCACTGGCCTGCAGCGCCTCGGTTTTTACCGCGACTTGCTCCTGCAAGCGGGCCCGATAGGTAATGTTGACCAGCGCCTGGGCAATGAGCGGACGGCAACGCTCCATGGCCGCCTTGCTGGTAAGGTCGAAGGTGCCCGCCCGGGGGTGGCGGCAGATGAGGAGCGCGGTAAAGCCAGGCGCCTGCAGACCGGTCAGCATCACGCTGGCCCAGCCCGGCTCACTCGCCAGCGGTGCCAGCTCGGGCAGCTGGGCGGGATCGTAAATCACCAGGGTTTCACCCGCGATGGCGCGGGCAAATGCCGGGGTCATATGCCAGCTGCGGGCCGAGTACATAGGTTCTGTACTGAGGTGGGTGCTCCCCAGATCCCCTTCCCAGGCCACCACATCCGCGTGCTCAAAGCCGATAAAGGGTTTGAGCACCTGAATAAGGCTCTCCAGCACCTGCTCCAGCGTCTTGGCATCGGCGAGGGTAGCCACTCCCCCCAGCAGGGTCTGAGACTCGTGACGATACTTGGCCTCACGCTCGCGACAACGCATAAGATCGACCAGCGTGGTCTGCAATTTGTCGCCGAGGGATTCCAGTTCACTGTTGCCAATCATCTTGTTGCCTGCTCTGTCATGTTCTACCGACTCAAGGGGTCAGGAAAATCACGCTCGATACCATCAGATTGCCGTGGGCCAGCTCGCCATTGGGCAGCCGCCCCTGCTCGCCGAAGGTAAAGGGGGTGATAAAGGGGATCTTGCCGAGGCGAGCATGGCTCTGCTCGACAAATTGGCACAACATATCACCTAGCGCCAAACGACAACCAGCACAAAAGATGATGAGAGCACCAATGGGCTCCAATGTAACATCAACCCCATAGCCAAGCTCGATGCGCATGGCATTGAGGCTGCGCTGCAACAACCCCTCCTGACTGCTGTACATCAGCAGCAGACGCTCCCCTTGCACCACATCGGTAAAGAGCCGCAGCCCGCCCTGTTCGGTCACTGCCTCGGGATGGGAGAGCTTGTAGTAGGGAATGCCGTCCAGCACTCCCACCTGTCGGGCCAGCGGATTGAGCGTGGTCTCCCGCAAAATCGCCCCCACCGGCCAGGGCTTATCGCGTCCGCACCAGCGGGCATAGACCTCGGCGGCAGGCTGATTGTCGATGGTCAGCACCTCCCGCCCGTTGCAAGCGGTTATCTCGCCGCTGAACTCGGCAGGCACGTAACCTGAGTGAAACTGAAAGGCCAGCTGGCAATCGGGATAGAGCACCGCCAGACCGATGCCGTCCTGAGCCACCGCCTCATCCCAACAGAGCTGCCAGGCACCGCTGACACTGTTATCAGCCGCCGATCCACCGACCACAGGCACCGAGGCGCCGAGTTCGGCCTCGATACCGGCCAGCAACCCCTCTTCCTTACCGGGACTTGCGTGCAACAGGATCAGCTGAGGCAGCTCACCTGGTCGACCACAATCACTCATGGCTCGGCGCAGCAACTGGCGCACATCTACCCCGTCACCGCTGGCACCGGCCACCCCGAAGGCCCCTTTCTCGTCATACAAGGCCGCAACCGCCAGCCCAAATCCCTCACTGGCATGATGACCCATCTCGGTCATGACGCCACCACAGGAGCTGCACCCCAGCAGACGGGTGGTCGGGAACTGGCGTTTGAGCGCGTCGCGCAGTATCGCCCCGTCATGGGCTTGGGTAAAATAGAGTAACAGCAGGGAGGGGGCCTGATTGGCATGGTGGCGCAGCTGCGCGCAGATATCTTGGGCCGCCAGCGATGAATTCTGGGCGAGGGAGTGAACGGTCAGAAATTTCAACACCATCTCCTTGTTTTATCGAATGACTCTGCTAAAGCAAAAATCATACCTTTATCAAACAATTATCTCGCTTCACTTGCTAGCATAGCGGTCAAATGAGACCAGCAATAGGACCCCATATGTGGCAAAAAAACATCAATGACTTCGATCGGGTCGTTGCTATCGGCGGTGGCCACGGCATGGGCCGAGTACTTTCGTCCCTCTCATTCCTTGGCCAACGGCTCACCGGCATTGTCACCACCACAGATGATGGTGGTTCGACCGGACGCCTGCGCAAGAGCCAGGAGTGCATCGCCTGGGGCGATCTGCGCAACTGCCTCAACCAGCTGGTGACCGATCCCAGCATCGGCAGCCTGTTGTTCGAATACCGCTTTGCCGGCAAAGGCGAGCTGGCGGGCCACAACCTGGGCAACCTGATGCTGCTGGCACTCGATAATCTCTGTGTCCGTCCTCTTGATGCTATCAAGCTGATCAGTGACATGCTCAAAATCGAGTCACAATTGCTACCCATGTCTGAATTTCCCACCGATCTCTGCGCCCATATGGAGTGTGGCACCCAGATCCTGGGAGAGGTCTCTATCGATCAACTGGCAACCCCGCCCCTCTCCCTCGGCCTGATGCCGGAGGTGCAAGCGACTCGGGAAGCGGTGCTAGCCCTGCAGCAGGCGGACATGATCATTCTGGGGCCGGGTAGTTTTCTCACCTCCATCATGCCGCCACTGCTGCTGGCCGAGATCGCCCAGGCCATCAACGAAAGCAGCGCCATGCTGGTTTTCGTCTGCAACCTGGTGGCGGAAAACGGCCCTGCCAGTCAGCTGGATCTGACGAGTCAGTGTCGCTGGCTGGAGTCCCGGCTCGGTCAGGGTCGGCTGGATGCCATCCTGGCCCCACAGGGCGCGGGTGATGCGGGGGACTGGCAAGGGCGTGTGATCGAAGCCGAGCTGGGCGAGCTTGAGCTGCCCCATCGGCACGATCGATTGAAGTTGAAGCTGGCACTGGACCGGATCATCCAGCACCTGCTCAACCAGCGTTAGACAACGGCAACGGCGCCCCGCTATCTCTGCATGGCGCCGCTACTGATAATCGGCAAGAAACGCGAGCACCTGGGGCAAGGAGACCTCCAGCAGTTGCAACTGGCGCTCAGCCTCGGCTACATCGGCCTGCTTGCTGGCCATTTCCAGCGCCATCACCTGCTGATAGCTCGGCATGGCGCCGTAGCTGCCACAGGATGATTTCATGCTGTGCGCCACCCTTGCCAGCGCCTCCCACTCTCCCTGTTCATAGAGAGGTCTGAGCTGACTCAGCTGCTCGCCCACCTCTTCAATAAATACTGCGATGACCACGGGCAACATATCCGGACCGATATCCTCGGCCAGCTGCTGCAACACCTTGCGATCCACCCACTCCATGTGAGGCTCCTCCAAAACGGTATTCAAACAGACCATACTATAGATAGTTTTCGATGTTGTTACTCATGACCTGGCGGTGATGGTGATGATGCATCCAATTGGATGACTCAGGGAATTCATGGGGAAAAATGTGAGCAGCATCGAAATTGTGACGTGACGACGCCCATCAACGCAACAGCCTTGTTGCTGAAAATTAACAAACGATCAACACTCAATGCCGTCAGAGTGATATTGCTCAGCAACACCTCTCATCCCTTTTGCCTTTTATGGCTGCTGCGAAGAACCAGGGTAGGTATCTACCCTGGTATTTTTTTATCTCACTCAGGCCCCTTGATTGGTCGCCACCCGAACCCCCATACGGAACAGATTGAATTCGCCGGGCGCCATCTTGACCCAGTTTTCATTGCCGGTCAGCGGACGGGTGGTGATCAGGGTCACCACATCGTTGGGGGTGGTCTCGCTTTGAAAGTCGATGGCGACATCCTCATCGAGCAGACGCGCCTCGCCAAAGGGCGCGCAGCGGGTCAGCCAGTGCAGGTTGTTGCTGCAGTAACTCATCACATACTCCCCGTCAGAGAGCAGCATGTTGAACACCCCGAACGCTCTGAGCTCATCACACAAGGTAGCGAGATAGCGAAACATGGCGGGAAAGTTGGCTGGACGCCTGGGATATTTTTGCTCCAGCCGATCAAGCAGCCAGCAAAAAGCGTGCTCGCTGTCGGTATCCCCCACCGGACGGTGGCGGCCGGTTGGCAGCTTCTTGTAACCGGTGAGCTGACCGTTGTGGGCAAAGGTCCAGTAACGGCCCCACAGCTCACGGGTAAAGGGGTGGGTATTTTCCAGTGACACACAGCCACGGTTGGCCTGCCTAATGTGGCTGACCACGGCGCAGCTCTTGATGGGCAGCGCCTGTACCAGTCTGGCGATGGGAGATTGGGCGCTGGGCTCGGGATCCTTGAAGGTACGAAAGCCCTTCCCCTCGTAAAAGGTGATCCCCCAGCCATCCTTGTGGGGCCCGGTCTTGCCGCCGCGCAGCATCAACCCGGTAAAGCTGAAGCAGATATCGGTCGGCACATTGGCACTCATGCCGAGCAGTTCGCACATATCCGGCAGACTCCTTTCATTATTTGGCTTGTGGCATGTTCGACCAGCACGCAGGTTCGATAGACAGCAGGGGAAGGCGCAATCCCTTCCCCTGTGACTGGCAGCACCGATCGATGACAAACCGTGCAACCTCTGGTGCCCTTGTCTGGTAGTTATGGCCTGATTACTTGGCCATCTCTTTTTCGACCAGCTGGATCAGGATGTGGATCACCTTGATGTGCACTTCCTGAATACGGTCGGCATAGCCAAAGTGCGGCACCCGGATCTCGACATCCGCCAGACCTGCCATCTTGCCGCCATCCTTGCCGGTCAGAGCGATCACTTTCATCCCTTTGGCGCGGGCCGCCTCGATGGCTTTCAGGATATTGCCGGAGTTACCGCTGGTGGAGATGCCAAGCAGCACGTCGCCACGACGGCCGACCGCTTCTACGTAGCGGGAGAAGACGTAGTCATAGCCAAAGTCGTTGGAGACGCAGGAGAGGTGGCTCGGGTCGGAAATGGCGATACCGGCATAACCCGGGCGGTTCTCGCGATAACGACCGGTCAGTTCTTCGGCAAAGTGCATGGCGTCACAGTGGGAACCACCGTTGCCACAAGAGAGCACCTTCCCCTCTTCTTTGAAAGAGTCAGCCAGCAGTTTGGCGGCCGCTTCGATGTTTTTCAGGTTCTGCTCATCAGCCAGGAAGGCCTGCAGCACGCTGGCAGCTTCGGTCAGTTCATTGCGGATCAATTCTTGGTACATGATGTCTCTTCCACTGTTTTTAGTGTGCGTGTAGATCGCGGCTATTCTCGCACAAGCGAATCGCACAGTCGCCCCCCTGCGAGCCACAGCGCTGACGGCGCGTGAGCGTTATGGAGATCACAGAGAGAAGGTAATGAAGATGTAAACAGCTTGATAACTTTGTGCGTATGAATTACAACAGGGGCCATATCCAACAGGTCAGACCTCTGGATCAGTTACGCCACGTTGGCAACCTAACCACGCAAGGAGCAAGCAATGACGACGACCCTCACTCTGCTCGGGGTGATCTTGGTTATCGGAGCCCTGGCCTATCGCCGGGTACCCCTGTTCATCTCCACCCTGGTCACCGGCGCCGCCCTGGTGCTTGGCGCCATCTATGGTCATGTGCCCTTGCTGGTATGGGCGCTGTTCGCGGTGATCGCCATCCCGCTCAATCTGGTGGAATTTCGCCGCAATCAAATAACCAAGCCGCTGTTCAAGATCTACAAATCGATCATGCCGGAGATGTCCCGCACCGAGAAAGAGGCGATTGAAGCGGGCACCACCTGGTGGGAAGCCGATCTGTTCGCGGGCAACCCGAACTGGAAAAAGCTGCACGCCATCCCGGTCAGCGCCCTCTCTGCCGAAGAGCAGGCCTTTATGGATGGTCCGGTCGAGGAAGTGTGCCGCATGGTGAGCGACTGGGAAGTGACCCACGAGCGCGCGGATCTCTCCCCCGAGGTGTGGCAATACCTGAAGGACAACAAGTTCTTCGCCATGATCATCAAGAAGAAATATGGCGGTCTGGAGTTCTCGGCCTATGCCCAGTCCTGCGTACTGCAAAAACTGACTGGTGCCAGTGCCGTGCTCGCCTCCACCGTCGGCGTGCCCAACTCGCTGGGCCCGGGCGAACTGCTGCAGCACTATGGCACTGACGAGCAGAAGGATTACTACCTGCCCCGCCTGGCGGTAGGTAAAGAGATCCCCTGCTTCGCCCTGACCAGCCCGGAAGCGGGCTCTGACGCCGGCTCCATCCCCGACTTCGGTATCGTCTGCAAGGGCGAGTGGGAAGGAAAAGAGGTGTTAGGTATGCGCCTCACATGGAACAAGCGCTACATCACGCTCGCCCCTATTGCTACCGTGCTGGGTCTGGCCTTCAAACTGCGTGATCCGGAACACCTGCTGGGTGAAGAGGAAGAGCTCGGCATCACCTGCGCCCTGATCCCCACTCACATCAAGGGTGTCGGCATCGGCCGTCGCCACTTCCCGCTCAACGTGCCATTCCAGAATGGCCCGACCCAGGGCAAGGATGTATTCGTCCCGCTCGATTTCATCATCGGCGGCCCGGCCATGGCCGGTCAGGGCTGGCGCATGCTGGTCGAGTGTCTGTCAGTCGGTCGCGGCATCACCTTGCCCTCCAACAGCACAGGTGGCGTCAAGATGCTGGCCCTGGCGAGCGGCGCCTATAGCCGCATCCGTCGCCAGTTCAAGCTGCCCATCGGCAAGATGGAAGGGATTGAAGAGCCGCTGGCCCGCATCGGTGGCAACGCCTACATCATGGGCGCCGCAGCCAACCTGACCGTGACCGGTATCGACCTTGGCGAGAAACCCTCGGTCATCTCCGCCATCGTCAAATACCACCTCACCGACCGTGCCCAAAAGTGCATCATCGATGCCATGGACATCCACGGCGGCAAGGCCATCTGCATGGGCCCCAACAACTATCTGGCCCGTGGCTATCAGGGTGCCCCCATCGCCGTGACGGTAGAAGGAGCCAACATCCTGACCCGCAGCATGATCATCTATGGTCAGGGCGCCATCCGTTGCCACCCGTATGTACTGCCGGAGATGCTGGCCGCCAGCCATCCCGACAAGGAGCAGGCGCTGAAGGATTTCGACAAGGCGGTATTCAGCCACGTCGGCTTTGCCATCAGCAACCTGGTACGCAGCTTCTGGTTAGGGTTAACCGGCGCCCGCTTTGCCGCGGCACCGTACAAGGATCAGACCAAGGGCTACTACCAGCAGCTCTCCCGCCTCTCGGCCAACCTGGCGTTCCTGTCAGACATGGCGATGGGCACCCTGGGTGGCGAGCTCAAACGCAAGGAGCGGGTCTCCGCCCGCCTTGGCGACGTGCTGAGCCAGCTCTATCTCGCCTCCAGCGCCCTCAAGCGCTATCAGGACGAGGGACGCCAGCAAGCCGACCTGCCGCTGCTGCACTGGGCACTGCAAGATGCCATGTTCAAGGCCCAAGAGGCGATCGACGAGCTGCTGCGCAACTTCCCGAACCGCTGGATTGGTCTTGCCCTGCGCGCCGTGGTGCTGCCGCTGGGTCGTGACCTGAAGCGCCCCTGCGACAAGCTGGACCAGCAAGTGGCCCGTCTGCTGCAAACCCCGAGCGAGACCCGCAGCCGCCTGGCCAAGGGCCAATACCTGACCCGCGAAGAGGGCAACCCCTTCGGTCTGCTGGAGCAGGCGCTCGATGACGTGCTGGCCGCCGAGCCACTGTTCGAAAAAGTCTGCAAGAGCGATGGCATCAAGCGTCCCTTCATGGCGCTGGACAAGGTGGCCGACATGGGTCTGGCTGCTGGCGTACTGACCCAGAGCGAAGCGGAGCTGCTGCGCCGCGCCGAGGTAAGTCGCCTGCGCACCATCAACGTCGATGATTTTGACCCCATCGATCTAGTGGCCAACAAGAAGCTGTTTGAAGCCTCCGCTTACCATCACGCGGCCTGATAACCAGCTATCGACAACGCCTCCCTTGTGGAGGCGTTTTTTATCTTCACTCACCCCTCTCAACAGCCTCCAATACCGCAGCTCCCCCGACCAGCCCCCTTCCCCGTGTCCTCACCAGCAAAACAGTGCACAATAGCCGCCAAACCGCATAACAAAGGAAACCAGGATGACCCTTGAGCAGCTGATCCTGTGGCGCCGCGACCTGCACCGCCTGCCGGAAGCGGCCTGGAAAGAGTTTCGCACCACCAGCCTGATTGCCCACCACCTGAGCGAGCTCGGTTATCGCATCGTGCTCGGCGACAAACTGCTGGCCAGCAATCTGATGATGGGCCGTGATGTGGATGTAGCGGCCGAGAAGGCTCGCGCCCGCCGTCAGGGAGCCCATCCCGACTGGCTGGAGCGGATCGGCGATGTCACCGGACTGATGGGAGAGCTGGATACCGGCCGTCCCGGGCCAACCCTGGCCTTTCGCTTCGATATCGACGCGGTGGAGGTAGAAGAGTCAGATGCCGAACAGCACCAGCCGCAGCAGGAGGGCTTTGCCTCCCACAACAAGGGGTGGATGCATGCCTGTGCCCACGATGGCCACACAGCCATCGGCATGGGGCTGGCCAGCCGGTTGATGGCGATGAAGGAGCAGCTTTGCGGGCGCATCAAGCTCTTCTTCCAACCCGCCGAAGAGGGGTGTCGCGGTGGCAAGGCGCTGGCGGCCGGTGGCGCACTCGATGATGTGGATGCCCTGCTTTCGCTCCATATCGGTATTCACGCTGGCAGTGGCGAGCTGGTGATCAACCCCACCGAATTTCTCTGCTCCACCAAGTTCGACGTCCACTTTATGGGCACCGCCGCCCACGCCGGGCTCGAACCCAACGCCGGCAGCAATGCGCTGGCAGCCGCCTGCATGGCCACCAGCGCCATGCTCGGTATTCCCCGCCACCGCGATGGCATGACCCGCATCAATATCGGTCAGCTCCACGCCGGGAGCGGCCGCAACGTCATCCCCGATCATGCCGAGCTGCGCGGTGAAACCCGCGGCGCCGATAGCACGCTCAACGACTACATGTTCAGTCAGGTACAGCGCATCGTCGAAGGTACCGCCCTCGCCCACGGCGTCACCTACCGCATCATCAAACAGGGCGAGGCCATTGCCCTCGACAACAGCCCGGCACTGCAGGCCGAGCTGGCGGCGCTGGCCCGCAAGCAGGGGCTCGCCACCATCCAGACTCGCCGCTTTGGCGCCAGTGAAGATGCCGGCTTTCTGATGGAGCGGGTGCAAAAACAGGGGGGTGAAGCCGCTTACCTGGTCCTGGGGGCCGATCTGGCCGCCCCCCACCACCACAGCGCCTTCGATTTCGATGAGCGGGTGATGCAAAGCGGGGTCGAACTGCTGGCGGCGTGGACCCACGCCCGACTGGCCGCCACATCCGCATAAGTAAAAAGCGGGAGCAACAATCACAGTTGCTCCCGCCTGACAAACCGTTCAACCACCGGCATTCACACTGCACACCACTACCCTGTGGTCAACAGCCCCTTGATCACTTCGGCATCGATCTGGGCGACCTGATTCTGGTCTCCCAGCACCCCTTCGGCCAGCTCTCGTTTCTGGGCATGCAATGCCACAATTTTCTCCTCCACCGTCTGCTCACACACCAGTCGATAAATGGTAACCGGCTCCGTCTGGCCCATGCGGTGCACCCGATCACTGGCCTGATCTTCCACCGCCGGATTCCACCAGGGGTCGAGATGGATAACGGTGTCGGCTTCGGTCAGATTGAGCCCAGTGCCTCCCGCTTTCAGACTGATCAGAAACAGCGGAATTTCCTCGCTTTTGAAACGCCCGATCGCCTCCTGCCGCAGTTTGGCACTGCAACTACCATCGAGATAACAGTAATCGAGGGATACCGCTTCCAGGCGCTTGCGCAACAGGGTTAGCAAATCGACAAACTGGCTGAACACCAGGATCCGGTGACCATTTTCGATAGCCTCCAATGCCAGCTCCATCGCGGCATCCAGTTTGCTCTGTGGCTGCTGCCAGTCAGGCACCAGCAATGCGGGTGAACAGCAGATCCGGCGCAAACGGGTGAGATTACTCAGCATCAACATCAGATTGTGCCCTTCGCCACTCTCCATTTGGCTGACGGCTTCACGACGACTCGCCTCATAAAGCGCCAACTCGGGGCCTGACAGCTCGACGTGGTGCACGATCTCGGTCTTCTGTGGTAGTTCGGTCAACACCTCGCGCTTGAGACGGCGCAGCACGAAGGGGGCGATCACCCCTTTCAACTGAGCAAGATGGGCCGGATCCCGGCTCGCTTTGCCAAACCGTTGTTTGAAATGGGTTTTATTGCCGAGCAGTCCCGGGTTTATGAAGTTGAACAGACTCCAGAGCTCCCCGAGGTGGTTTTCGACCGGGGTGCCACTGAGGGCGAGTCGAAACTCACCATCCAGCTTGAACAAAGCCTTGGCACGTGCCGTACTGGCATTTTTAATCTGTTGCGCCTCATCGGCCACGATGGTGGCCCATTTTATTTCACTCAACTCCCCATGACTGGTCACTAATCCGTAAGTCGTCAACAACAGGGAGCCCGGCCCCAGATTGGCCAACGCAGCGTCCCGATCCTGTTGTTCATTGAGCACCTGAACGGTCAGCTCAGGGGCAAACCGGGCCGCCTCTTCACACCAGTTAGCCAGCAACGAGGTGGGTACAATCACCAACGCGGGCCCCTGCTCTTTTCGAAGCCTCAGCAGCGTCAAGGCCTGGATAGTTTTGCCAAGCCCCATATCATCGGCCAGACAGGCGCCGAAGCGATGAAGTGCCAGGTTAGCCATCCACTGAACCCCGACGCGTTGATACTCCCGCAGCGGCGTCATCAGATCGGCTGGGCAGCATGCCTGCTGACGCCAGGCATCGGTCAAGGTGCGCCAACCTTGATCCCCACTGACCGTGCTTTGCTCAAGCAGATGCATCAGCGGATAGGCCAGCCGCTGGTTTACCTGCTGATTTTCATCCACCAGCGCCGCCAGCGTGCTCAACCGCGCGAGCAAGGCATCACTTAACATGAGCTGGGCTTGCTTGCCCTCCAGCGTGATGTAACGCCGGCCTCCGGCAATTTGACGCAGCAACATCCGCAGATCCAACACCTGTTGCTGATCGACCTGCAATTCGCCATCGATGGCAAACCAATCCTGTTGCTGCTCGATCCGCAATGTCAGTGACTCTTCACCCAGCAGATGTACCCGCTGGCTGTCACTGTGCCATTGCAAGCGAACCCCAAGTTCATCGAGGGCCGCGAACCGCTCCAGCATAGGGAGCATCTCAGCGCCATTCACTGACCAGGGGCCTTTGCCTGCCAGCCCCAGCGCTGTGGCCACGGCTTTGTTCAGCGTCTTTTCTTTCTTCAAGGCCCGCTGCCAGTAATGATGAGGAGTTTGCCAGTCTTTAATGAACTCGGCACCACTGCCCAAGGGCATGGCTTTGCCCCCGGGCAGCTGGTTGGCCAACAGCAAATGCAGAGACTCTTTTTGCAAATCAACCAATAGTGCCGCATCGAGGGGGCAAGGGCTTAGCCGGGTATGGCTTTGGAGCGCTGGATGCTCACTGACCCAATCGAGTTCTGGCTGATTATTGAGGGTGTCCGCCAATTGAGGCAACGCCTCGGCTGGCCATTCGGGCATCCGTTCAAGATGGGGCAACAGCATTTGTACCTGTGGCGGCACCGCCTCGACTTGCCACAAATCCGCCGCGATACGGGTGATTTTCTGGCCGCTATGTGACGACACCAGGTTACCATCGCCCATCAGGGTTGCTTGCCAGCGCCCTTTGCGCTCTTCAATAGCCACCAGTGGCGAATTGAACAGCAGGGCGAGCGGCGTCCCCTCGGCAGTTTGCAACCGGGGATGCTCCGCCAGCATCCGTAATGTGCCGATATCCGGTGTGCTGTAATAGTTCTTGCGCATGCTATGGGCAATGCGCAGATCCTGCTCGTCAGCCACCTCGGGATAGAGGTTATCGATATCCCACATATTGTGGATCACCCGACCACTGCTCCAGCCACCCTTGACACTCTCTTTCTGCAAGCGGCAGATCAGCTCCTTACCCAGCTTGTCCAGTTGCCACACCAGCCGCTCACGCTTTGTTACCTCATGCTGCGGCTGTGGCAAGGCGGCAAGCCAGCGCTCCCACCGGGCGGGACGGTTGATAGCAAAAATGGCCAGGGTGGTTGGCCGCTCCAGCAACAGACGCAGCAGATCCTGACAGAGCGCCATCAACAGATTCTCGGGAGACGCATTCAAAAAAGGGTCAACCCGCCAGCTAGTCAGCTCGCCAACATCACCGCCAGACTGCTGTGCCTGCCATAACAAGCAGAGCACCAGCCAGAGTTGCCCCAGCGGGAGATGGGGTCGGGAGCTAAATGCCTCAACCGGGCCACGCCAGTCACGCATCAGGAGGGGGGGAGTAACACGATCTTTCTCGCCCAACAGCTGCAAGGGCTCCACCAGCCAGGGACACTGTTGCTTCGCCCAGGTTATCGCGGGCTTTTGCCACTTGGTCAGATCGCCTCCCACCACTGCGAGCAGGCCACACCAGATCACGGTCAACCCCCCTGGGAAAAAGCCCTTCTCACCGGTTCGCGCTCGCCAGGTCAGCAATGCCAGCTCAAGCTCACCAACTTGCCCTGAAGCATCCCCTTTATAGTGACGCAGCAACTCGACAACCTCGTGCGGGCCGCTCGAATAGTCAGATGCCCGTTGCACCAGCAGACAATCCTGCTCGAATTGCATATAAGAGAGCTGCTCGGCGAGCTCGTCCCCCTCATCCTGCAACTCACTCCAAGGGTAGTAAGACGTGCCACTGAGAAACTCCTCCTCATGCCAACATCTTGCAATCACTTGTTGCACCGAGAGGGAGAGATAACCAAAGACCCGCGTAGCCCCTATGGCGCCGAATATCTCCCGGTCCAGCTCACGATGATGGAAACTGGCTTTTTTCCCCTGCATCAACGTCTTGGCATAAGAGGCATAACGCCAACTGGCAAAACGTAGCTCCAGGAGGAAAGTATCTGGCTGCGTGAAATGGAGATAGAGCAGATACCAGAACCCTTCTGGCAATAGCGTGTAACTACCGCTCACTCCCCGATGAATCATCTCGACCTCACTCAACTCGGCCAGGGCCTCTTTATCGGCCTTCTTGATCGAGTGACCCCGCGCAATGCCAATGTTGTTGAGCGTGCATTGCTCGAATCTGGCTACATAAAAGAGCAGCTGGTTATGGATGGACGTGAATTGCATGTCGGGTATCCTGGTACGATAGACAAGGGGTCAAGAGACAAGGTGGGGATTTTATACAAGAGGTAAGGCTATTCAGCACGCTTGCGGTTGGTATTGGGACGACCACCGGTCACCACATCGGCACGCCCCTCCTCCTTGGCCTTCTCGGCGCGCTTTTTGCGCATCTCGCGGGGATCGGCGATAAGCGGGCGATAAATCTCGATACGATCGCCGTCGTGCAGCGGCTCGCTCCGTTTCACCGGGCGGCTGTAGATACCAAACTTGTTGACCGCCAGATCGATCTCGGGGTGCTTTTGCACAATGCCGGACTGCTCGATGGCCGCCTGCACACAGGTTCCGGGCGCCACCCGCAGGGCAATCACCGTCTGCTGCTGGGGCAAGGCATAGACCACTTCGATATTGAGCTGATCAGACACCGTAGACCTCCTTCGCCCGGTTGGAGAAGGCGGAGACCATGGAGCTCACCAGATCGCGGAACACCTGACCAAAGGCCACCTCGATAAGCTTGGAGGTAAACTCGAAATCGAGATCAAACTCCACCTTGCAGGCGTCGACATCGAGCGGGGTAAAGGTCCACCAGCCCGCCAGCTTGCGGAACGGGCCATCCACCAGCTCCATCCTGATCTGACGATTCACATCCAGCTGATTGCGGGTGGTAAAGGTCTTGGCAATCCCCGCCTTGGCCACATCGACCGACGCCATCATGTAGTCGTCACCCGCCTCGTGGACACGGCTGCCAACACAGCCGGGCAAAAACTGCGGATAGGCATCCACATCATTAACCAACTTGAACATCTGTTCTGCACTGAACATCACCAGGGCACTGCGCGTAATTCGGGGCATGGCTTTTCCTCATCCAATCGGCGCGATTTTATCACCATGTTTCGGGTTGTGGAGGTAAAACCTCGACCAAACCGCTCAGAAAGCCACCACTTGACCCGCTGCGCGTTTTACAGCCGCCCCTGCCTACGTATAATACGACCCTCCTAGTCATTGCCGGAAATCGCCCGTCATGAGCAAAAAAAACAGTAAAAACAAAGCCGGGTCCAGCACCATTGCACTCAACAGAGCCGCCCGCCACGAATACTTCATCGAAGAGAAAGTCGAAGCTGGCCTGTCACTGCAAGGGTGGGAAGTCAAATCCCTACGGGCGGGCAAGGCCAATATCAGCGAAGCCTATGTCATCTTCTTGCAGGGAGAAGCCTTCCTGTTTGGTGCCAGCTTCCTGCCACTGCAAGCGGCCTCCAGCCACGTGGTCTGTGACCCGACCCGTACCCGCAAACTGCTGCTGAGTCGTCGTGAACTGGACAAGCTCGAAAGCCTCACCGCCCGTCAGGGCTACACCATAGTGCCGCTGGCCCTCTACTGGAAACAGTGCTGGGTCAAGGTCGAGATCGGTCTGGTGAAGGGCAAGAAGGAGCACGACAAACGCGAAGATACCAAGGCTCGCGAATGGGATCGGGAAAAATCCCGTATCATGAAGAACAAAAATCGCGGCTAATCCCCCCCCCACGAGCGCCAGACACAGGTTTATCTCCCCCCAGCGCAACTGAACACAGCTTCAGTTGCGCACAATAAATCGACAAACAGACTGATGACCAGAGGGAATGGGTATCAACGCCTTGCTATGACAGCATTTTTGCGTACAATCGCTTTTAACAACTTGGGGCTGATTCTGGATTCGACAAGATTCACGAAACCCAAGGTGCATGCCGAGGTGCGGTAGGCCTCGTTAATAAACCGCAAAAAAATAGTCGCAAACGACGAAAACTACGCACTAGCAGCTTAATAACCTGCATAGAGCCCTTCTCCCCTAGCTTGCCTGTGTCCTAGGGAATTGGAAGGTCATCCTTCACAGGATCGTGTGGAAGTCCTGCTCGGGGCGGAAGCATTAAAACCAATCGAGCTAGTCAATTCGTGGCGTGTCTCTCCGCAGCGGGTTGGCGAATGTAAAGAGTGACTAAGCATGTAGTGCCAAGGATGTAGTAATTTTGGACGGGGGTTCAAATCCCCCCAGCTCCACCAAACGTTTGGAAAGGGCCACCTCGCAAGAGGTGGCCCTTTTTATTTGTTCATATGGTTCACAAAGACCCAACCTGTTGGGTTTTCGAGATCACTCTCACGGATTGATGGCTCTACTGTGGAGGCAAAACCAGTAATATAACGCACTGGTTCATAAGGATTCGTCATGCGCTTAGAGGATGCCTGCAGCCAACATTTCACCTTCGAGATGCTGTTTCACTGTGGTGAAACTTGGCAACGCATCCAATGCCCAAACTTGCCTGAACAAACCGAGAGCTGGCTGGCCTACCGTGAACTGGCAACGCATATTCTCGACCCCCTGGTAGAAACATTTGGTCACCCATTGCTGACCTATGGGTTTTGCGGGGTAACACTGCGCAAAGCTATTCTTTCCAACCCCTCCCCCGGTATAGCCCCCACACTGGATCAACATGCAGCCTGTGAACTCAATCAGCGAGGAAGCGTTATCTGTCCTCGGCAAGGGGCCGCGGTTGATCTGATATACCCAGGGAAGAACAGCTATCAGATAGCCCTTTGGCTGGCGCAGCGCACCCCGTTTGATCGTCTCTATCTCTATGGCCCAGACCGGCCACTGCATATCAGCTATGGGCCCGAACAAAACCGCGCCTTGGTCGAACTCACCACTCACCATGGAAGACGAATGCCCAAGCGGCTGACACTCACCCAACTCAAAGGAATGTGCTGATGCTGACCCCCGAGCGCTTCACGCAACTGGTCGCTGCCCTGCCATACAAAAAAGTGCTGCCCGACGCGGTCTATCTGCACAAAGAGACCCTGGCCACAACCAGCCCACAGCTCTACCGTTTTGTCTATGCGGTGGCACAAGCGCTCAAACTGCCGGAGTGCGAATGGGATCTGGTCAAGTTGGCAAAGCAGGAGTTTCGGCTGTCACTGCTCAGCTACCCCACCTTCTTCGAAGAGGTCTACCCCAGCCTCAAGCAGAGCGTGACCGTTGATCTGGCCAAACTAAGCTATACCGTTACCCGCTACGACAGCCAGGACAATCCCCCCATTCTGCATCGCAAAGAGTGCATGCTGACCCCCGATCACCCACAGGCAGAGAGCTGTCGCCAGATCACCGAAGAGGGGGAGTTGGCAGGGCTTTACGATCATCCCCGCATGATTGGCTTCAAAGCCTCGTGGGAGCGGCTTATCGCAAGACATGGCTACCAACTGGTTGATGGGCGCCTGTTTCGCATCTCCGCCCTGCCGCCCGAAGAGGGGGGCCCACAAATTGATCGCCATAAAACCGCGTTGGTTCGCCATGAACTCTCGGCCCCCATGAAGATGCTGGCACGCCATGGTTATCTCAACGGCGACTATGCGCTGTTTGATTACGGTTGCGGCCGGGGGGATGACCTGCGGGAGCTGGAAGCACACGGTATTGATGCGCTGGGCTGGGACCCGAACTTTCGCCCGGATGGCGAGAAGGTGGTCTCCCATCTGGTCAATCTCGGTTTTGTGATCAACGTGATTGAAGATCAAGATGAGCGAATGGAGGCACTGCTCGGCGCCTGGGATCTGACCCAAACCCTGCTGGTCGTCTCGGCCATGCTGGCCAACGACAGCTTTATTGCCCAGTTCACCCCTTATAAAGATGGCGTTATCACCTCGCGCAACACCTTTCAGCGCTACTACAACCAAAGCGAGCTCAAGCACTACATAGACAGAACATTGGATGAAAATGCCATCGCCGTGGGGCCAGGCATCTTCTATGTGTTCAAAGACAAGCTCGAAGAGCAGCGCTTTTTGGCGCAGCGCCAACGCCGAAGCCACAGCTGGCAGCAGCTGACCTCGCCCACCCCCAACCATCAGGCTACTGCAGCACTGCTGATCGCTCGCCATCAACCGCTGTTTGAAGCCTTCTGGCAACGGGCGCTGACCCTTGGCCGAATTCCGGCCAATGACGAATTTGAACAAAGCGACGAGTTAAGAGAGATAGCAAGCAGCCATCGCAAAGCCATGACCCTGCTTGGCCAGCATTTTGACCTTGCCCAGTTAAAGCAGGCCGAGCTGGAGCGGCAGCAAGATTTGCTGGTCTACCTGGCACTCAACCTGTTTGGCAAACGCCAAACCTATACCCACTACTCCAGCGAACTGCAGCGGGATATCAAAGCCTTTTTCGGTGGCAACCCGCAGGCACAGCAGGCCGCCAAAGCACTGCTCTACCAGATTGCGGATATCGCCCTCATCAACCAGGCCTGCGAGCTGGCCCATCAACAGCTACCCAACAGCCTGCTCTATCCCAGCCATTCACTGCTGCTACACAAATGCTTTATTGCGCAATTACCGCCGCTGCTGCGTGTCTACCTCGGCGCGGCTTGCCAGCTCTACGGTGACTTGACCGATATCGACGTGATCAAGCTGCACATCCGCTCCGGCAAGGTGAGCCTGATGGGGTATGACGACTTCAGCAAACCCATCCCCCATCTGGTGGAGCGGGTCAAGATCAAGATGGCCGAGCAGGAGGTCGACTTCTTTGACTACATCAATGAGCAGACCCGGCCACCACTGCTCAACAAAAGCTATCTGATGGCATCGGATGATCCGAGCTTCAAGGCACAACGAGCACTGGAGCAAAGATTGAGCAAACTGCTTGGGATGGATCTGGAAACAGAGCATCACTTGAGTCGCCAACAATATGAATCCGCTCTCAAAGAGCAAAAAAGGCGAATTTCAGGCTTTCGTATTTGTAGCGTAAAAGAGTAAAATCAGCGCCCCAAAATAACGTAAGAAACCACTTATTCCTCGCTAAAACCTAATCTTCAGTCTTATAACAACATGCGATTACGTTAATTTTGACGTAACGCTAGGCTTGAAACAGGACTAGCCAGGAGCATCATCATGAACCACTTCGACGCTGACTACTGCTACTCATTCCCCGCAGTGCGTGGGATACAAGCCGGTCGCCCCTTCTATATCGCGACCTGCCCGATGCGCATCATCCCCAAAATTTTCAACTTCGATGAGAGCGAAGTACCCCCTGAATTGCGTGCTCAACGCACATTGAACAAATCCCGGATCCCGGAAATGGTGCGATACCTCTTGGAGAATCCCAAGGATTACGTATTCTCTGCCTTGACTGCGTCAATTGCTGTTGACGTCGAGTTTGCTGAGCACCCCGGCTCCAACAATCTGGGCACTTTACGGGTGCCCATGGATGCACAGATCCTGATCAACGATGGTCAGCACCGCCGCAAAGCTATCGAAGAGGCGTTGGTAGAGCGCCCCGAACTGGGTCAGGACAACATCCCTGTCTTGTTCTTTGTCGATGAAGGGTTAACCCGAAGCCAGCAAATGTTTGCTGATCTCAACAAGTACGCGGTCAAACCCAGTCCGTCACTGTCTACGCTCTATGACCATAGAGATCAAGGCTCTGAGCTTGCTCGCCATTTGGCTACTAGCATGGAGCCCTTCGTCGGGCTTACTGAGATGGAAAAGTCGAGCATCTCCCAGCTCTCCAGCAAGCTCTTCACCTTAAGTAGCATCAAGCAGGCAACCCGAGTCCTACTGGGCAAGGGACCTAAAGAGGGCTGCGCAGATGAAGAGGCCAAGCTGGCGGCTCTCTATTGGAAAGCGGTCTACGACCAGATGCCGGATTGGCAGATGGCCAGTCGCAAAGAAGTATCACCAGCCCAACTCCGGCAGGAGTATGTCCATGCTCACGGCGTCGGCCTGCAAGCTCTCGGTATGCTCGGCCGCTTTTTGATAAGCGAGCATCCTGATACCTGGCAAGCAGACCTTGGTAAGCTCAAGACCATTGACTGGCGCAAAACCAACCCGGAATGGATTCGCAGAACCATGTCGCATGGCAAGCTAAGCAAATCCACCACCGCGCTCCGTCTTACCTGCAACGCCCTTAAAACATCACTCAACCTCCCCCTCACTCCCGAGGAGAAGGTACTTGAAGCTCAGGTTGTCTCTCAATGAACCCCTTGATTCAGGCCCATGATCTGGCCGATTACGAAGATTTCATCAATACCGAGCCCTTTGCCGGCCGTCCACTGGCAGAGTATGTAGCTGAAGTACAACGCATCTATTGCGCTGACAAACGACCCTGGGTCATTGGTTATAGCGGAGGTAAAGACTCTTCTGCTGTGCTGACGCTGGTTTATCTGGCGCTGCTGGGGTTACCGCCCGAAATGCGCCACAAAGATGTCTTTGTCGTGTCATCAGACACCCTGGTCGAGACCCCTGTTGTCGTCGATTTGATCATTCGGACCATGGATCAAATCGAAAAGGGCGCCAAACGCGATGCGTTACCCATTACCTCTCACCCTGTCGTACCCAAAACCCATGAGACGTTTTGGGTAAACCTGCTCGGCAAAGGCTACCCTGCCCCGACTCGCAGCTTCCGCTGGTGTACCGAGCGAATGAAGATCAACCCGGTCAGTGACTTTATCAAAGACAAGGTCAGCCAGTTTGAAGAGGTGATCGTTGTGCTCGGCTCTCGCAGCAGCGAGAGTGCTTCCCGTGCCCAGGTCATTGCCAAGCACAAGATTGATGGAACCCGTCTTGCCCGCCATACCACGCTGGCCAATGCCTTCATCTACACCCCTATCGACACTTGGGATGTTGAGGATGTCTGGAAACTGCTGCGCGGCGCCTTCAAATACGCGCCAGATGATGTGGAGGAGTGGGAAAATCCCTGGGGCGGCAATAACCGCCCGCTCTGGACTCTTTATATGGACTCCTCGGGTCAGGGTGAGTGTCCATTGGTCATTGATGACAGTACCCCCTCTTGTGGTAATTCACGCTTTGGGTGTTGGACCTGTACCGTGGTCACCAAAGACCGAGCCATGGAGAGCCTGATCCAAAACGGCGAAGACTGGATGCTACCCCTGCTCAAGTTTCGTAATCAGCTAGCTCTGACCACAGACCCTGCGCAAAAAGATACCTACCGTAACTACAAGCGCCGCACCGGCAAGGTGAGCTACCAATACGCCAAAGAGGGTGAAGAGCTTAGCGCAGAGCGCAAGCACGTCCCCGGCCCTTATTGGCTGAGATACCGCCAAGAGTGGCTTAAAGAGCTGCTCGAGATGGAGCGTGACCTCAACCTGCGTGGCCACACCATTACTCTGATCACCAAGCCGGAGCTGCATGCGATTCGCCAGGAGTGGTTAACTGACCCTAACGAGCCGGATTGGAATGACTCACTGCCAGCTATATATCGGGAAGTATATGGCGAAGACCTCGACTGGCTAATCGACGATCAGTCACGCTTCAATGCCAGCGATGCCGAGCTGCTGGCACAACTAAGCCAGGGCTATGATGTCGAGCCCGAGATGGTGATGAAGCTGATAGAGCTCGAAATATCCCTTGAAGGGCTTAGCCGCCGCCAAGGCATTTTCGCCAAAATAGGCACCATCCTGAAACAGGATTGGGGCAGCCTCGAAGCCATAGAGCAGAAACAGGCACAGTTACAAAAACGCAATGAGCGCGATCTCTATCAAGAAGAAGTGGAACAAATTGAACAGTCGCTTGCTGAATTGCAAAAACAATTGGCACAAGCCGACGATATGGCAGCACTGTTTAGTGAGGCAGTAAAAAATGATCATTAAGAAGTTAGTCTTGCATAACTTTCGTGTATTTCGTGGTCACCACGAAATAGAGCTGACCCCACAAAAACGTGGAAATGAGAACATTGATAGGCCTATCGTGCTGTTTGGTGGCCTCAACGGCGCAGGCAAAACGTCGATTTTGTCAGCTATTCGTTTAGCGCTATATGGACGCCTGGCCTTCGATAACCTGATCCACAATCAGGACTATATTGACCAACTTACTGCACTGATCCATAACGGCGTCAGCGTCTCTCAGCAACCTAAAGATGCCTCGATTGAACTCGTGTTTACCTATAACCAGGGTGGCACTGAGTCTGAATTTACCGTTATTCGCAGCTGGAATCGCAATAAAAAAGATAGACTCAAACTGCTGCAAAACGGAGTCGAGCTGGACGAGCTTAACTATGAACAGTGCCAGGGTTTTCTAAATGAGTTAATCCCGCACGGTATTGCTGATCTCTTCTTTTTTGATGGCGAAAAGATCGCCTCATTGGCAGAGGATGAATCGGGCAAGATTCTGCAGACCGCGGTACGCCGCCTGCTGGGCCTTGACCTGATCGCCAAACTGCGCACCGACCTTGGCATCTATTTAAAGCAGCAAGGGGCCAAAGAGCTGGGCACCCAACAACAGCACAAATTGGCCGAGCTGGAGCAGAATAAAAAGCAGTTTGCCAAACAGGCCGAGCATTATCGATTTGAAGCTGATTTGGTGATGGCAAGGATTGGCCTGATTACCCAGGATATTCAGAAATATGAAGCCATGCTGGCAGCACAAGGCGGTGCTTTTGCGCGGACAAAAAATCAGGAGCAGCAGAAAGTAGCTGAACTGGTAAAAGAAAAAGAACAGCTTGAAAAGAGTCTGCGCCATGAATGTGATGGATCCCTCCCCTTTGCACTGGCCCCCAATACCATGGCCAAACTGCAGCAACAGCTGGCCAAAGAAATAGAGATAAAAAGGGCTCGCAGCTTTTCCCAAGAGCTCAACCTTTTTCTCGAACAGCTTAAAGCCAATATTGGCTTTAAAGGCAAAGAGACGCTGGCCATCACAACCCAGGCGATCGAAGAGCAGCTTGACAGCTTTATGGCCAACAAGCCGCAAGGTGAAGTTCTCTTTGATATCTCGGAGCGCGAGACTCACATCGTCATCGCGGCAATCAGTGAGGATTGCCAACGAGCCTGGAACAAATTTGATGCACAGCGTCGTAAATTAGCCGAGGTCGAACATCAACTGGAGCAAGCTGCCAGCAATATTGAGCGAGCACCTGATGATGAGCAACTGATGGATATCTTCCAAACCCTACGAGAGATGGACAATCAACGGCAAGAGGAGCGCCACAAATACAAGGCACTTTTGGAGCAAGCCAAGCAAGCGGTAATGAGTCAACTGGATTGCGCCCGCCAGATCCAAAAATTGCACGATAAAGCCAGAGAGCAATATGGTGCCGTGAGTGCAGTGCAATATGCCAATGAGACCATCAGTTTGCTGGATGAGTACAGCGATGTATTGACCCAAGCTCGGGTTAAAACGCTGGAGCAGAATTTTGAAGTGGCCTACCGAAAATTGGCCAGAAAAGAAGATCTGCAGATTAAGGCCAGGATCAATCCTCACACCTTTGATGTGGAGCTGGTAGACGAAGCGGGGATAGCTATCAATAGAAAGTCGCTCTCTGCCGGTGAGAAGCAAATTTATGCCATCGCGATCCTGGAAGCCTTGGCTAAAACATCTGGTCGACAACTGCCTGTCATTATTGATACCCCGCTGGGGCGCCTTGACTCACACCATAGAGACAAGCTGATTCATCATTACTTCCCCTATGCCAGCCATCAGGTGATCTTGCTGTCGACCGACACGGAGGTAGATGAACGCTATTTTGCCAGTGCTTTGGCTGATGATATCTCTCATGCCTATCAGATCCGATTTGATGCGCTGACCAGGTCATCAAAACTGACCAAAGGCTACTTCTGGAAAGAGAGTCCTGTCCAAGTACAAGCCAAGGAGGTTTGTTAATGCTCCCGAATCGCATGCAGCTCACCCGCCAAACGGAAGAGCAGCTTAAACGATTAAAAGCCAATACCGGGATCACTCCCAATGTGGCAGCACGTCTGGCTTTTTTTCGTTCAGTGGAAACTGATTTTCGCTACCATCCTGATCATAAAAAATTGGATGGCAGCCTGGTACTCGACAAGATAACTTGGCTGGGAGAAACCCTAGTTGTGACCGAGCTTACCCTCCAGATGATTTATCCTGACCTGGACCATAAAGAGTGGATAAAAGCATGGGCTGCTCATGTGGAAGATGGTATAGCAAGTTTAAGAAATCAAAAGAATCTTTTGAATATCACATTGAATATCGTCAACTCTAAAGAATAGACATCTATATTCAATAAATAAATAAATATCATACTCTTTACATAAAATCCGCATTTCCGATGTAAAAATGGTGGGCTTAAAGCCCACCAACAATCTATCTATATAAATCTTTTCATCTCTTTATATATATATCCAGAGCTTTTCGAAATCGCATCTATTTTATCAAAGTATCCATCTTGCATATCTATTTTTTTAAGATATCTCGCGAATACATCCTTTGAAACCACACCACCATAATTCAACTCTTTCAACTCAACTTGTTTATTATAAATATCTCTAAACAATCTTGTAAGAGCAATAAGACCTACTGTTTTATTAAGCACAGAGTTTCTATTGTTTTTACTCCAGCTTCTAGGCCATTTGCTTTCTACTGAACTAAAAAAGTTATATATATTCTCACCAATGGACACATCGTCGGCATTTATAAAACTCTTACGCAATGGCATCCGCTTATAACTTAATAAATCATCATCAGGAAGATTTGTATTTTTTAGGCCAAGAAATCTTTTTTTCTTCCCTAATAAAATATCTCTATCTAAGCTAGGCCTCTTGGATATTAACTTAACTATATTTTCTACAAAAGCCGCCTGGGTTATTAACTCGTTATCAATACCTTTAGTTTTAACGCCTAATCTTTTAATTCTATGATAGAAAGGTGATCCTTGAGAAGAATTCAAAAACACAGCAAGTTGATGCGCAGTTTTCGATGGATTCCTTGCCAAAGCTAATGACTCTAGATCATATACCAAACTCTTATTAACTTTAGTTTGATTCTGATTGACCATTGTAAAAACTTGAGCTTGCGTATGAAGGTCCGCCTCAATAAATATAGTTACCAACACCTCAAAATCGATAGAATCATCATTTTGAGAGATAAATTTAAAATCAGAACCCTCAAATCCAGCAAGTCTGTGTTGTCCATCCAGAATTTTTGCTACCTTACCTTTTTGGTCGTCATTGAAAATAATTTCCAATTTTCCACTGTCTAATGAAATAAATTTTCCATCTATTGCAACAATTATAGAGTTAGGAAAAGTAGCATCAACAGATTTTATATACTCGTTAATTTTCTTTACTCGAGTAGGGTTTAACTCTCTTTGAATTCCAAGATATGTTTCAAAATCATTTTCATTTTGTTCTCTCTCAAGCCTACGAACATCTGAGAATGAGATTGCATATAAATCCTTAGCTTTCATTACGCAGCAGTAAAACTCACCTATTGGCTGATTTATTTTTAGAAATTTCGTAATGATCTTATTCATTCAACAGTCCTACTTATTCTATTTTCTAACTGTGCAGAAAACTCATTTTGATTTTTTCTGTTTATATCAATTATATTCTTTGGTTTGTCATGATCAGACCAAACACCATAATACCAAACAATTATGGTAGAGAATACAATAGAACACCCAATCAATAAAATATCATCAGCAGAAACATTCATTTTTCTAGACATAATTTCTTCTAAACGAACAAAGCTAAAAATGAATGCGCCAACAGTAAAAGAGTATATTGAAAGAATGAACACTAATATGCTACATAAGCTTGACTTTTCGCTTAATATTTTCTTGTGAACATAAGGCACTAAAAAAGCTGAGCAATACAAGAAAACTTCACCTGATTTAAAGTTAGTTTTAAAAGCGTCAACGAAGCTATCTTCAGACCATATACACGCAATAAAAGCCCCCACCAGCACAGGGAGAAACGAAATAATAACCGTTATAATAAACTCTCTTGTCGCACGTCCAAAATGACATAGCTTATAATAAAGGCACATTAACAACTCCATCTATCTATAGCTCCCAAAATGCCCGATCCCGCATCATAGATACCTTTTTATCTCCATCAATATAGAGACTAAAGTGCTTATCCAGTTTGCGGATGGTTTCCATTAATTGTTCTTGCTCGGCCTTATCATCTTTATTAAAGATGGACTTGATATCGGCATTCTTGATCTCGGCGACGCGATGCACCACCCAGGTCAAAATATAAGAGCCGTAGTTGTTTTCCCCGGTTTTAAAGTGACTCAAGTCCTGGGTTGAGAGGATCACCCCCACCCCATACTCACGCCCCTCTTTCAGGATCTTGCGCAGGCTGGGGAAGTCCTGCGACATAAAGTTGTCGGCCTCGTCGACCAAGATCATCTTGGTTATCTGGCGATAATCGCCGTTGACTTGCGGTTTGCCGCGCTTTTGCATCTGCGAATAGAAGAGATCCAGCGTCAGGGCTACCACCAGGTTCTGGATCTGGGGTGAGTAGCCCGCCAGCTCGATCACCGTCACCCCATCGAGCAGCTCATACAGGGAGCTCACCTCATCCGGCATGGTTTCAAAGATCTCGTAAGTGACCAGCGAGTCGAGCGCCGCATAGAGAGAGTCTTCTTCTACCTTCTCCTGCTCAAGATAGAGATCCCATACCTGGGCCAAGGTGGGCGCAGGCCTTGACCAGGTGCTGGCGTCAGCTCTGCTGATCCCAGCCAGCTCATACGCATCGAGGATTAACTTGCGCAGCCGCAGCTGCTGCTTGGGCCCGAGGCCAAAGGCTTTGGCCAGGGTCTCGGCAAACCCGGTCGCGGTATGCACCGGCAGCATCGGCATATCGCCATAGAGCGAGAGCGGATTGTACGGCAGGCGATACAACTTCAGCCGCTTGCTCTGGTTGGCCTCACTAAAGGCATCGTCCACATAGTCGGATTTGTAATCGAAGATCAGCAGGCCGATCCGTGCCCCCTCGACATTGTTGTCTTGCTGGCGCATCAGCTGGGTGATCAGCGACTTGGTAAACTGGGTTTTGCCGGTGCCCATGGTGCCTATGATACCGGTATTGGTATTCATAAATCGGGCGGTATTGGTGGGCTCCCAATAGAGCGGCGCTTGCCGCAAAGCCTCGTGGCCAAACAGGATACGCATGGGCTCGATCAGCTTGCCGGTCGGCTCGTCTTCCATTGCAACAGGGGGAACCGGATCGGTGTTTTGGGCACCAGTGGCCGGTGCCACTGGCGCCATATCCATGTTCTTATTGCCCCCTTCTTTTGACTGTGGTTGAGAGCCAGATTCAGGCTCAGCCGCCTCTTCTCTGAGCCCCAGCAGATATTGTTTGTCTACATGGCACAGGGTCACCAACTCATCAAGCGCAGGGGCGCTACAGGCCTGAATAAGGCTACCCATCAAGGCGTAGGGCAGTTCAACCTGCAATACACCACGCTCGGTCATCTGGTAGTGAGGCACAAAGAAGCTGTCGTTTTCGATATGGGCGACGACAAAGCCTTCGGGATAGTCGGGCACGTTGGCTAGGGTATATTCCCCTTTGAGCCACCACTCCCGCTCGATCAACAGCGGAGCAAGCTGCGCAGGCTGCATCACCTGATAGAGGCACAGCTTGTCGACCTGCATCAGCACCTGGCGAATAAAGAGACCACGGTAGAGCCGCGCAGCCAAGGTATTGGGGCCAAGCACCTCTTCCATCAGGTAACGTTTAAGCTCCAGCGCCTGTTGCCCGGCATAGGCAAAGTCAGGTCTGACACCAGTCTTGACCTCCAGAGGCAACAAATAGAGTTGCTTGCCCTTGAAGCCGACAAAGAGCACGTCATCGGAAATGGCCCCTTTGCGATACCCATGCACCTGACGGGAGAACTCGCTGTCGCTCATCTTGAGGCCCACATTGCCGGAGACGCGGATCATCTCGGCCACGGAGAGGGGGACCCAGCAGATATCGGATTGCCGCAACAAGGCCGAGACAAACTTGTAAGCACCGATGATGCCGTTTTTCTCTTTGCGCTCCTTGTCATTGGCCGTAAGCATCTTGAGCAGCCATTCGCCGTTGAAGGCATTGAATTCGGAGAGCAGGGTCTCCCCTTGTCCGTGACCCTCTTTTTGCAACAAGCGTTTAAAGAGGTCTACCTGCTTGGTTACCGTGATGGCGTCATAACCGGCCGTGCTGGTGTATTGATCCGAGTAGTGGATCAGCACCACATCCTGCTGACTGGTGAAGAAATCGAGGGTCACCTTGGGATCGATGATGGTGGTCCACAGTGCGCTGTCATAAGAGCGGGTCAGCAGAGCCTTGAAATCGGCACTGACCGCCAGCCCCAGGCTGGTTGCCAGATAATGGGCATTGCTCTGGCTAGCCGGTTGCCACAGGTTGCCCAGCATACGGGCCACCCGCAGCGACTGCACCCCTTGATAGGGCACGCCACGCAGACCAAACGCGGTGAAATAGGCCGCCCCTTTCGTTTCAGCTGCTTCCCCGGCGATCAAGCCATCACACAACACACCACTCAGTGCCTCATCGGTATTGATGGGATGGCACTCTACCGGCTCCTGGTTGCGGAAGAACGCCAGATGGGCATAGGCAAACTGCTCGCGCTCGTTGGGCAGGGTGAACTTGCTGTAGGTAAGACGGCTGCGGATCAGGTCGATCAGCATATCGGCCTCAGCACGCAGCGCAGTGGTGTTCAAGCCAAGCCAGGTTTTTAGCTCGTCATAAGCGGCCGTTTCGGCAAAGCGGTCGAAGTCATTGAATTGCAACCGCTCATCGTAGAAGTTCACATGAATGGCGATCGCCTGCTCTTTGTGCAGCTTGAAGTGCTCGATCAAACCGAGGAAGAGCTCTGCCCCACTCGCCTGATTGATGGCATTGACGATCAGGGTGCTCTTGGCCCCGGCACTGAACAGACGAGAATAGGCCTGGGTAAACTCGGCCAATTTGTCGCGCACCAGACGCTTGATGTAGCTGTAGCTCTCCTGTTTTTGTGGCACCACGTCGAGCCAGAAGCTGTTCTCCCGCACCGGCAGCAGATGAGCGTAGCCAGAGTCATTGTCATAGACGAAAGGCAGCAAGCCAGATGCAACCAGGCGCTCGCGGGTCACCTCCGGCAATTCGGCAAAAGAGCTGACGCCATCTTCATCGCGATCGGCTTTTATCTCGGCCACCAGTTGCAGGTGATAGGCAAGTACCAAGGGGTGCAGCGGGCTTAGGCGTTGCCACTCATCCTGGCGGCACAGGCCAATGCGCATCAGCTGTTTGTGCTCGAGCGCCAACACCGCATTGGTCGGTATCTCGCACAATGCCGCTTCGTAGGCATCCAGCACCCGCTGTACCAGGGCGCAATAGCTATCGCCCCAGGCCACCAGGCTCGGCAATGTTTTCTTGTGTTGCAGATAGTCAAACAGGGCGGCATAAGCGCCATGTAAATCAGGGAACCTTGCACTAATCGCCGCAAGTGGCATTGGATCGGCAGTCAGACCGATATACAAGGCCCGCTCATCAACCATCCGAGCTTCGAGATTCAGCAGCTGCTGGCGGATCCCAACCACACCACTTTCGCTGTTATCGAAAATGATCTTGCCTTTGGCCCGCAGATACTCGGCATTACGGTCATCTCTGAGCAATTTGGCGAAACGATCCCGGTCAAACAGCAGCGGAACGCAAATGCTCTCATCGGCGGCCGGGCCCTCAATATTGATGGGCAAGCGACGCTCGCCATTGACCAGCTCAAACTGGATCTGTTCGCTCTGCTCGGCCAGCGCATCAAAGTTCACCCAGCCACAGGCGCTGCAGTCCACTTCGCCCTCATCGTCAGCCAGATGCATGATGGAGTTTTGCTCTGGGTTGACCTTGAACTTGTTCTCTTCCAGCAGCAGGGTCAGCCACTTCTTGCCCGCATCTACTCGGAAGCAATGCAACAGCTCATCGAAATAAAAATCCCCCTGCTCGACTACCAGACAACGGAACTTGTACTCTTCGGAGCGGTTATCGCGTTTGAGCTCAAGGCTAAAAAAGGTGGGTTCTCCTGTGACGGGCAAGGTCACCGTCGCCCAGCAACGTTTACCACCGACACGGCTGACAGAACAAGTGACCGCATTTTTGAGCGACCCATTGTGCATCAGTTTGAACTGGCTCTCGTCCAGATCATTACCGATGAAGGTAAAAGAGAGGTTGAGGGTTTTCTCTCCCGGCGGGAGCTGGATCAGCAGACTCAGGTCACGTTGTCCCGCCTTGCTCTGGCTTTTGGCTCTTTGTTGCAGTGAACCACTGTCAACGGCCACCTCTTCCAAAAGCAACTTTTGCGCTTTGTTGGCTTCAATCTCTTTCAGGTAGGCCTCGAATTCCAGATCACGCCAGCTCTCATCCTGGAAATGCTGGCGGATAAACTTGGCGCTGAACTCTTTCAGGACACTCTCGAGCTGATCGAGATCATAATGCTCAACCGCATCTTCAATCTCACGCCGCAGCTTGCGGTTGGCTTGGAGCCGCTTGCTGATCTGGGCCTTCTTGCCACTCCAGCTCAAAATGACCGGGTCATTGAATAGCTGGAGCTCATCAAATTCCAGAACACCATCTTGATCAAGTGCACTGAACAGAGGAGCAAACCCAAAGACGGTCGCTCCCTCTTCGGTGATGAGGGCCAGTTGCTCTTCAAGCAGGCAGGCTGACAGCTCCTTGTTACTGCTGCCAATATCTATCAGTGCACCAAGCTGCTGCGAGAGACTATCCGGATGCCAGATAGCACCGGGCGCCCCCAAATCAAGCGCACTGTTGATCAGGGTATCCAGCATGCTGTTGTGGATAATGAGCAGGGCTGCTTTTTCAAATTCTGCACTGCGCCCTGCGACCAGATCACGCAAACGGGAGATGTAGTTTTCGGTAAATCCCGGAGCCTCACCATGCAACACAGGTAAAACCCGCACGCCATTGCACTCTATGTATGGCAGGTCAATGCCATCGGCCGTAGCAAGAGTATTTGTGGCAGCAAAGGTCACCAGTGACTGATAGAGCACCAGACCGTTTTCTGCACTGGGGGATTTGAACTGGTAACGAGAGCCGGGTTCAATGTCGGCACTGACCCACTCGATGAAACGTTCGGCCAGAAAATGCTCAAAGGGTCTTGCGGACATATACGGCGTCTCCACTATCACTCATTCGTTCTACATTGCCCATGCGCTCATAGAAGCTGACCAGTTGCTGTAATGACTGGTTATCAAGATAAAAACCGCGCTGCTCGAAGCCTTTGCGCAGATCGTGCAGGCGCAGCTTGTCGGCCTTGCCGATGGTGAGATTGGTCAACAGCAACAGCTGATCCTGATTCAGTACCAGGGTGCGGCCAGCGGCCCCCCGGGCCTGAATGAAATCACTGAGCAGCTTCTCTTCCAACTCTTTGACATATTTCTTGTTCACACCGCCACGGGAGGTCTTGGCATCACGGAATTGCTCCAGTGCCAACTCTTTAAGCTGCTCAAAGGCTTCCGCCACGCTGTTGGTGAGAGGGCGTTCCGGCTGTAATTTACGGTTTTCTCTAAAGGCCTGTAGATAGTTATTCAAATCTTCCAGCAGCTGAGTCTGGTCAGCATATTCCCTGGCATCGCGATAAACCTGCCAGAGCGGTCTTTTCTTGGCATCCCCAGGCAACTGAAGCACGTCAAGGGCGGAAAGCAGCGGGAAAACCCGCTCGCAGGCAGCAGCCAGCAGCTTGTAGCCAGAACGTTTTACCGAAGTACGTTCAGAGCTGGCCTTTTCCGAATCGAGAATAAAGTAGAGAGGCTTGCTTTGGGGCTCATGTTGCCAGTCGGTCACATTCAGTGCCAGCTGAGCACAGTAAGCAAAGGCATAGAGCTTGAGTGTGCCAGGCAAGGCTTGCAGCAGGTACTGGGGATGTGCCGCCAAAAAGCGAATATCTTCACGAAATACGGCATTCAAAAAAGGCAGGTAAGGTTGCTCATCCTCATTTTTTACCAGGCTGCCGCCTTGAAGATTGCCTTGCAGAACGGACAACAGTTCTTGCTCGACAAAGTTGAGCTTGTCATCGAGCGCATCTTCAAGAAAGAAATCCCCCAACAGGCCTGCAAACAATTTGCACAACCGCGTATCTGGTGCGCTGAGATCGGCTTGTCCACTCTTCTTCCCTTTGGCCTTGAACAACAGGAACAGCGGTGAAATATGAAAGAGTGCGTCATTTGAAAAATAGGCTCGCTCAAGCACCTGCCAAAAATCAGGATCATCGAGCTTGCCTGCAAACCGGGCTTTGCACTCCTCCTTAAACTGCTCGAATTCATAGGCAGTCACCTGCTTGCGCAAGGACAGCCCCAGCACGACACCTGTCACGGTATCCCAGTCAAACTCATTGCCTTTGTTGCGAATGGGCCAGTAGTTGGTGAGCTTGTTTTTATCAACCGGAGCTAATCCGACAGGAATTGGATACAGAGACATGACTATCTGGTTCCTTCTACAGTGATCATGCCGTCATCCAAACCAAGACGGTAATGCTGATCACCTTCGTAATAGTGAAGAACAGGGCTCTTTTTAGCGACAGCGCGGATTTGCTCAACCATCTCATCAAGCAACACGATGGCATTCTTGTCGTACTTGTTTGGCCGATAGCCATTGTTGAGCTTGCAGATCAGCTCAAACAGATTGAGGTTGATAGCCATTGGTGCCAAGGGCTGATCATCAACCTTCAGATAGGCGCTGAAATGATCGTGTTTCTCGACATGCTGGCGCTGAATTGCGCTGTAATCAGCTTTCAGTTCGACAGGTGCCGCGACATGACACTGGCCAAATTGACCAAGAGAAAGTTCTCGCTTTGACAACTCAGGGGCATTGCGGTTGGCATAAACAAAAATGGCCGGGATCAGCGCTTTCACATAGAAATTGCGCAAGGCCAGCTGGCTTCCACCCTCCCCAAGGTACTGACTATGCTGCAGCCAGACAGTGGCATAGTGTTCAAGTACCTGCTCTTCAAAATCGACTTTGAATTGGTGATGGTAGTTATTGCCAAGCTCACAGTCCTTAAGCAGATAAAAAAGGCGCAGAAGGGATGCGGCTTGACCCGCTTTATCACGAGGCTCGTTGAATATGAGCCCCAGTTTTGCCAGCTCGTCCATAAAGGCATCCAGCGCCTCATCCGGTAGATTCAGCTCATAACGCAGCACAAACTGGTCTACCGCTTGGGAATGAATCAAGGCAGGATCAAAGTCAGCAAGACGCAGGCTTAGCTCGCTGTCTTTAGCCAGAAACAGGTTGTCAAAGAGGTAATGCTCCCCGGCCAGAAGCTGATGCAACAGATCCAGCAAGGCGCGAGTCGTAATGAATTGATCCTTGATCAAACGGGTTTTGAACAGAGTGGTAATGATAATCTCTTGCACGTGCTCATTGGCCAACAGCCTGAAATTGGCGATGAGGCGCATGTCGCGTTGGCGTTGCTCATCTGCAAGGGCAATAGCATGAAACAGATTGGCATCGGTTGGCTGAGTTAACCGCTTGAGCAGTTGACGCATAAAGCTTGAATAGCTGCCAGCGTCATCATTAAAACGAAATTTTGGATAGGACTCGAAATCCAGAAAGTGATATGCCCCTTGCGTTCTCTCGCCACTATCCAAAAAACGCTCGATCACGCCACGCAACACACTGTGCCGCTCAGCCCCTTCTTTGGCAAAGTTGGCCAGCATACCGATATTGATACCAACCACCAGGGGGTGAGCCCCCTCTCCTGCACGATCAAAGAGTTCGTTTAGCGCATCGATTGCTGATTGATGAGGCGAAAAGCTATGGGTTGCATCCAGATGGAAGGTATATCTGTTTTTATATTGCTCATAGCTACGTGACAATATTTCAGATTTGCCATCACCACTACTGCCGCATAAAAACACGCACTCGCCAGGCAGCAATGCACGGAGGCACTTTTCAAAGTCATGCTCTATTTCGGGTGTAACGTAGAGATAATCCTTGAGATCATCAAACAGATCTCTCTGACGTTGTGTTGTCGTCTTGACCGAGAAAGAAGAAGATTTAGCCAAGACCCCGAGGGCCTTGCGAAGGGGGATTGAGCTCACGGTATAACCCTGCCATTTCCATATCTGCAAGATAGTAACCGATTGAATCATTGAGAGACTACTAGAAAGACGTGTCTTTGTATGACTCCTTGCGCTCTGTCATATCATCCCCTAATGGCTAATCTAGCTTTCTCACACCATTCGCCCTGAACGAGCCGCTTTTAAAGTAAAGCTGTCGCCAGCGCCTCCGCCTCGGTTGCTCCACATTTAGGTTGCCCCCTACTGCCACCAAAACGAAAGTTGCCTATTTTAGGAGGTCCCTGATCGTGCCATCACGATTAACCACCACATTACACATCCAGCTCAAGGCGGCTTTAATGGCCATCAAACTGCTGGCAATGTCATGTGTTAACTCGAGATTGCTAGCCAACCCCCAGAGCGCCCCCCACGGCACCCGGCACCCGGCACCCGAAAAATCGTTTTCTTTTTAGACAAATAATCTGAGTTAAATCAAATAACGTTGTGAATGACCTTTGCTATGGTGAGGAAATAGCAAGCGGCCTCCCTGTCGCTTCCCCTGCTGGCTCCGCCAGATGCAGCATTTTCTGCGCCTTGAAAGCGAGTTTATAACGCCATGATCACCATCACCCTCGATGGGGCTCAGTGGACGGTTGACCCGACCCAAACCCTGCTCCAGATAGCCAAACAGCACCAGACTGATATCCCCTCCCTGTGCGGTGACAACACCAGCGGCCCCAAGATACCCTGCGATCTCTGCGTGGTGGAGATTGCCGGTCTCGGTATCCGGCGTGCCTGCGAGACCTACCCGGAGGCAGGGATGATGATTGCAACGCAAAGCGATGCCCTGCGCGCCCACCGTCAGCAGGCTCTCGGCCGCATCCTTTCGGATCACTACGCCGATTGCGAAGCCCCCTGCCAGCGCGCCTGCCCGGCCGGGGTGGACATTCAATCCTATCTGCATCACATCGCCATGGGGGATCACCAGGCAGCGATGGCCGTTATCAAGCAGACCCTGCCGATGCCCCTCTCCATCGGCCGGGTCTGTCCCGCGTTTTGTGAGGCCGAGTGTCGCCGCACCCTGGTGGATGAGCCGCTGGCCATTCGCCAGCTAAAACGCCATGCCGCCGATCTCGACCTGGCCGATGTGGCCCCCTATCAACCGGTGAAGAAGCCCGCCAAGGGCAAGCGGGTTGCCATTATCGGCAGCGGTCCGGGCGGCCTCACCTGCGGTTATTACCTCGGCTACGAGGGATTCGAGGTCGACCTGTTCGAGGCGATGCCCGAAGCGGGTGGCTGGCTGCGTTACGGCATCCCCGAATACCGGCTGCCCAAGGCCATTCTCGATCAGGAGATCGAACTGATGTGCCAAAGCGGCATGCGGATCCACACCGAGCAGCGACTGGGCCAGCAGATCACCCTCTCAACGCTTTGCCGCGACTATGATGCGGTCTGTCTGGCGGTTGGCGCCTCCAAAGCGGTGCCGATGGATTACCCCGGCAGTACCCTGGCCGGCTGTTATCTCGGGGTCGATTACCTCAAGGATCAGATGCTGGCCAAACGGCTCACCACCGGCAAAAAGGTTGCGGTGATCGGGGGTGGTAATACCGCGATCGACTGCGCCCGCACGGCGGTCAGGCTGGGCGCTGAAACCACCCTTATCTATCGCCGCACCCGCGCCGAGATGCCCGCCGAAGCCTATGAGATCGACGAGGCGGAGCAGGAAGGGGTGCGCTTTTTGATGCTCACCAATCCGGTGGAGAATCTGGCCGATGAAGCTGGCCGCGTCTGTCAGGTGCGCCTCGAGAAGATGGCCCTCGGCGAGCCGGACGCCTCCGGCCGCCACCGCCCGGAGCCCACTGGCGAGTACCTCATCGAAGCGTTTGATACCGTGATTGCAGCGGTGTCGCAGCGACCGGATCTGAGCTTTATGGAAGGGGAATCCCTCCCCCTCCCCTTCACCCGCTGGCAGACGCTGGAATCCCACCCCGAGACCATGCACAGCGGCCACGGCAACCTGTTCGCCATCGGCGATCTGCGCCGCGGGCCCGCCACCGCCATCGAGGCGGTCGCCGATGGCCGCAAGGCGGCGCTGGCCATCGATCAGTTCCTCCACGGTGACATGATCGATCCGGTGCACCCCTTCAACGCCTGCAAGGCCCCCAAACTCAAGCAGGTCGATCCCGCCCAGTTTGCCCATCTCAAGCAGGTCGCCCGCACCATCATGCCTCATCTGGCAGACGCCGAGCGGGAGGGAAGCTTTGCCGAGGTGGAGCGCGGGCTGAGTGATGCCGATGCCCGCAGCGAAGCCAGCCGCTGCCTCGAGTGCGGCTGTCAGGCCAACACCGATTGTGCGCTGCGCGACTACGCCACCGAATACAAGGTCGATCAGAGCGCTCTCGATACCAGCCAGTGCCAGAGGTTTGCAGTGGATGACAGCAGCGAATTTATCGTGTTCGATGCCAACCGCTGCATCGGCTGCGGCCAGTGCGTGCAGACCTGTGGTGAGCAGGCGGTGCAGGGGGTGCTGCGCTTTGCCAAGCACAGCGATGGCACCCTCTCGAATCGGCCGCAGTTCGATGCGGGACTCTCGATGGGCGACTCCCACTGCGTGCAGTGCGGCGCCTGCGTGCAAGTCTGCCCCACCGGCGCCCTGGTGGATGCCCGCGACAAGTCGCAGGGGCGCACCGAACTGCTCACGCCGGTCAATACCATCTGCACCTACTGCGGGGTCGGCTGTGGCGTCACCCTCTACGTCGATGAGGCGCACAACCGCATCCGCTATGTTGAGGGGAATCGCAACTCACCAGTCAATCAGGGGCTGCTCTGCGTCAAGGGACGCTTCGGTTTTGACTTTATCCAGAGCGAGGAGCGCCTCACTACACCGCTTATCCGCAAGGATGGCGAGCTGGTGCCCGCCAGCTGGCAGGAGGCCATTGCCCTGGTGGCCGAGCGCTTCACCGCCCTGCGCCAACACTATGGCAGCGATGCGCTGGCGGGTTTCTCGTCGGCCAAAACCACCAACGAAGAGAACTACCTGTTCCAGAAGTTCATGCGCCGGGAGCTTGGCACCAACAACGTGGATCACTGTGCGCGGCTCTGCCACGCCTCCACCGTTACCGGGCTGGAGGCATCCCTCGGCAGCGGCGCCATGACCAACGACATCCCGAGCATTGATCACTCGGATCTCATCTTTATCATCGGCTCCGATACCTCGGCGGCCCATCCCATTATCGGCTCCCATATCAAGCGGGTGGTGAAAGCGGGCAAGGCGCGGCTGGTGGTGGCCGATCCGAAACGGATCGAGATGGCCGATCACGCCAGCCTCTATCTGGCCCACCGCCCCGGCACCGATGTGATGCTGCTCAACGGTCTGATGCAGCAGATCATCCAGCACGACTGGCACGACAAGGCCTATATCGCCGAGCGGGTAAACGGGTTCGAGGCGCTGCAGGCCGAAGTGCTCTCCCCCGCTTATGCACCGGACAAGGTGGCCCTTGTCACCGGCGTACCGGCCGAGCAGGTGATTGAGCTCGCCCGCCTCATCGGCACCGCCGAGCGCACCGCCATCTACTACTCCATGGGGATCACCCAGCACACCACCGGCCACGACAACGTGCGCGCCATCGCCAACCTGCAACTGCTGTGTGGCAATATCGGCATCGAAGGGGGCGGTATCAACCCGCTGCGGGGCCAGTCCAACGTGCAGGGCGCCTGTGACATGGGGGCGCTGCCCAACTGCCTGCCCGGCTATCAGAAGGTGGCCAACCCCGAGGTACATGCCCGCTTCGCAACCGCCTGGCAGCAACCCGACCTACCAAGCAAGCCCGGCCTTACCCTCACCGAGACCATTGATGCCGCCTGCGCAGGGACCATCAAGGGGCTCTATGTGATGGGGGAGAACCCGGTGCTGAGCGATCCGGATCAGCATCATGTCATCGAGGGGCTCAAGCAGCTGGCGTTTCTGGTGGTGCAGGATATCTTCCTCTCGGAAACCGCCCAGCTCGCCGATGTGGTGCTCCCCTCCTGCTCCTTTGCCGAGAAGAGCGGCCACTTCACCAACACCGAGCGGCGGGTGCAGCGCATCTCCCCAGCCCTCAAGGCGCCGGGTGACGCGCGGGAGGATTGGTGGATCATCCAGCAGATCGCCAACGCCATGGGTGGCGACTGGCACTATCAACACCCGCAGGAGATCACCGCCGAGATCTGCCGGGTCACTCCGCAATACGCCGGCATCCAGTGGGACAAGGTGGGAACGCAAGGGCTGCAGTGGCCCTGCAACGAGGCGGCGCCCGCAGGCACTCGCCTACTCCACGGCAAGCAGTTCACCCGTGGCAAGGGGGAGATGGTCGCCACCCCGTTCCGCTATGCCGCTGAACTGCCCGACGAGACCTATCCCATCGTGCTCACCACCGGCCGCCTGCTGGAGCAGTTCCACACCGGCACCATGACCCGCAAGACCAAGGGGCTCGACAAGCTGGCCGGACCAAGGGTGATGATGAGCGTGCAAGATGCCGAGCGCCTCGGTATTGGTAACAGCGAGCGGGTGAAGGTCACCAGTCGCCGCGGCCATATCGAACTGCCCGCCTTCGTCACCAAGCGGATGCAACCGGGCGTGGTCTTTATCCCGTTCCACTTCGCCGAAGCCCCGGCCAACCGGCTCACCATCAATGCCACCGACCCCCACGCCAAGATCCCCGAGTTCAAGGTCGCAGCAGTGCGGATCGACAAGCTGGAGTGCCAACTGCAAGCGGGGCAGCACACCATGCAGGGGGAACCGGCCAAGTCAGAAACGGAGCTGGTCTGATGGGAATAGCAAAACCTGAGTAGCCGCCTGCCGGGAGAGTTGGCCCGCTGACCCTTCCCTCTTGCTGTTGCAATAGCAAAAGAGGGGTATGAGAAGGGGCCTCCAACCAAAATGCACAAAGGGTTAGCTTCACTGAGAAGCTAACCCTTTGTTTTAGATGGTGCCGATAAGGGGAATCGAACTCCTGACCTTCGCATTACGAATGCGCTGCTCTACCAACTGAGCTATACCGGCTTGTTGCTATCCACATTTATGAAAAATGGCCGGCAAGTCAATTGAACCAACTCGATTTTATGAGTTGGCTCATGGTGTTAGCGCCCGATTTACAGATCTGCAAACTCGGGGATATGGGCCCGGCCACGACTCTCGAGGAAATCGAGCAGGGCACGGGGGGATCGCACCAGGATCCGCTCGTGCGGGAAGCCGGCTTCGGTCACCAGACGGTGGCAGTGGTCAAAATCGCCGAGGGTAAATGCCACGTGGGAATCGGAGCCGAAGGTGAGATAGGCCCCCAGATCTCGCGCAGCTTCGACGATGGCGCGGCAGTTGCCTTCGCTACCGGGGCGCGAGTGAATGAAGGAGGAGTTGTTGATCTCCAGCGCTACCCGATAGTCGGCCGCCGCCTTGACCACCGCCTGAATATCGATGGGAAATGCGGGGTTGCCCGGGTGGCTGATCATATCGACCCGGCCGCTCTTGATGGCGTTGATCATCGCTTGGGTGTGGGTAGCCTGATCGCAGGGAGGGAATACCTGCTCATGAAAACCCGCCATGATCATGTCCAGACGCGACTCGTAGCGCTCGGGGAAGTCGATCTCACCGTCGAGGTTTTTGATGTTGGCCTCGATACCCCGCAAGATCCCCACCCCGTCTACCACCCTTGGCAAGATCGGCAAGTTGGCAAAGTGCCAGACATGAGGGGCATCGGCCATCTCGGGCCCATGATCCGTGGTGGCAAACAGTTTTATCCCCTTGGCTCTGGCGATGGGCAGATAGTCGTGGATGGTGCTGTAGGCGTGGGTGCTGGCAATGGTGTGAGTGTGGGTATCGACCGGGTACTTCATCTTCTCTCCCCTCAAATTTTGAAGAGGCAGCATAGCAAAGTAGGGGGAATTGGGCCACGCCAGTGCTTGCCACACTTTGTCACAAAATACCGCGAAGCTGACATAGTCTGAGTGGCCCTGGCTGGCATACTTCCCCCGTCGATACATGCCTGAACTCGTATCGACGGTTTGCCGTCAGGATGACGCGAACTCACTTTCCCCACCGTCGCACTTTGCGGCGGTTTTTTTTGTCCGCAAGCCGCAAACTGGTAACAAACGCGCAAAAAAAGGCCCAACTAGCATGGCGCAGGTTGGGCAAGACTTAATGTTTAATTGCAGTGGCATAGATATAGAGTCCTGCTTTTTGACTAAGTTCCGCCCACTTTGCGTTTTTATCAAAAAACATTCTGCTAACACCCATTCACATTCCCTTGACACTTCGCATTATGAAACGTACTTTTTAAACATTCGTTTAAGTGAGGTGTCCAGTGAGTAAAATCGATACCAAAAACCGTATTCTCGACGCCGCTGAAGTGCTGTTTGCCGAGCGGGGATTCGCCGATACCTCTTTGCGTCTGATCACCAGCGAGGCCGACGTCAACCTGGCGTCAGTGAACTATCACTTCGGCTCCAAGAAAGAGCTGATCCAGGCGGTACTCGACCGCTATCTGAGCCTGTTTATGCCAGATCTTGATGCCCGTCTGAACACCCTGATGGAGCAGGAGCAGCTGACTCTGCTGCAACTGTTTGAAAGTTTCGTCGAGCCGCTGATGAAACTCTCGGCGGTGCGGGCCAACGGCCCGGCCATCTTTATGCAGCTGCTGGGGCGTGGCTATATCGACAGTCAGGGCCACCTGCGCCGCTTTATCACTACCCATTACGGCCCCATTCTGATGCGGATCACCCAGGCCATCTCCAAGGCAAATCCAGCCCTGTCGCCGGCGGATCTCTTCTGGCGCCTGCACTTCACCCTGGGCACCGTCGTCTTCACCATGGCCTCCGCCGATGCGCTGCGCGACATCGCCCTGGCCGACTTTGGCCAGCAGCTCGATGTGGAGGGGCTGGTGCGCAACGTTATTCCTTATCTGGCGTCCGGTGTCGGTGCGCCCGTGGAGTCGACCAGGCTCTCCCTGGCCGTGTAACAACCAACAATAAATCAACGGAAACAGTGAAATAGAAGGAACTTCGGTATGATCACATTGCTTATCCTGCTGGTGCTGGCGATTGCCGTAGTGCTTGGCGTCCCCTCACTGCGCAAACAGTGGGTAACCCGTCCGGTATTCGGCATCTTCAAAAAGATACTGCCGCCCTTGTCAGCTACCGAGCGGGAGGCCATGGAAGCCGGCTCCGTCTGGTGGGATGGCGAGTTGTTTCGCGGCAACCCCGACTGGAAAAAACTGCACAGCTACGGCAAGGCCGAGCTGACCGCAGAGGAGCAGGCCTTTATCTATAATCAGGTCGAAACCCTGCTCGCCATGGTTGACGACTTCAAGATCGTCAACGAAACCAAAGACCTGCCGGAGCCGGTCTGGGACTATCTGAAGAAGGAAGGCTTCTTCTCCCTGATCATCCCGAAATCCTACGGCGGCCGTGAATTCTCGGCGATTGCCAACTCCACCATCGTCACCCGCATCGCGACCAAGAGCCTGAGCGTGGCGGTCACCGTCATGGTGCCGAACTCTCTTGGCCCGGGCGAGCTCTTGATGCACTACGGCACCCAGGCCCAGAAAGATTTCTGGCTGCCGGGGCTGGCCAATGGCACAGAGGTCCCCTGCTTCGCCCTGACCGGGCCGGAAGCGGGCTCCGATGCCGGCGCCATTCCTGACAAGGGGATCATCTGCAAAGGGATGCACAAGGGTGAAGAGGTGCTGGGTATTCGCCTCAACTGGAACAAGCGCTACATCACCCTGGCCCCCCGCGCCACCGTGCTGGGGCTGGCGTTCAAGCTCTATGACCCGGAAAAACTGCTGGGTGACAAGGAGGAGCTGGGCATCACCTGCGCCCTCATCCCCACCAACCACCCCGGCGTGCGAGTGGGCGATCGCCACTACCCCATGGGTCTGGCATTTATGAACGGCCCGACCTTCGGCAAGGATGTGTTCATTCCGCTCGACTGGATCATCGGCGGCCCGGAGTACGCTGGTCGCGGCTGGCGCATGCTGGTCGAATGCCTCTCCGCCGGTCGCGGTATCTCGCTGCCTGCCCTTGGCACCGCCTGTGGCCACATGGCGAGCCGCACCGTGGGCGCTTACTCCTACGTGCGCAAGCAGTTCGGCATGTCCATCGGCAAGTTTGAAGGGGTACAAGAGGCGCTGGCCCGCATCGGTGGCCTCACCTATCAGCTGGAAGGTGCCCGTCGCATGACCGCCGGTTCCCTGGACTTGGGTCAGGCACCGGCCATCGTCACTGCGATTTCCAAGTACCACATGACCGAGATGGCACGCCAAGTCATGGATGACTCCATGGATATCCACGCCGGTCGTGCCATCCAGCTGGGGCCGAAAAACTACACCGGCTACGCCTACATGGGTATTCCGGTCGCCATCACGGTGGAAGGGGCCAACATCCTGACCCGTAACCTGATGATCTTCGGGCAAGGGGCCACCCGCTGTCACCCGTATGTCTTCGGTGAAATGGAAGCGGCCGCCGACACCGATGTGGAACGCGGCCTCGAGAAGTTTGACGCCCTGCTGGTCAAGCACGTCGCCTTCGGTGCCGGCAACTTCTTCGGCTCCCTGTTCCAGGGGCTGACCCTGGGTCAGTTCAACAAGGCACCGGTGGCTGGCGAAACCGCTCGCTACTACAAACAGCTCTCTCGCATGAGTAAAGGGCTGGCCCTGTGCGCCGATGTCTCCATGCTGATGCTGGGTGGCGATCTCAAGCGCAAGGAGATGATCTCCGCCCGTCTGGGTGACGTGCTGAGCCACCTCTATCTGGCCTCCTCGACCCTCAAGCACTACGAGGATCAGGGCCGCATGGTCTCCGATCTGCCGTTCGTGCAATATGCGGTGGAGCGCAACCTCTACCTGATTGGCAAGGCGTTCGAGGGCTTCTTCCAGAACTTCCCGAACAAGGTAGTGGGTGTCGTGCTCAAGCGGGTGGTGTTCCCGTTCGGCGTCGGTTACAAAATGCCGGCCGATGATCGCTGCCACGCCATCTGTCTGGCCATGATGAAGCCGGGCGAACTGCGCGATCGTCTCACCGCTCTGTGTTATGTGGGCAAGGACGAGGCGGATCCGGTCGGTCTGATGGAGCGCGCCTTCCAGGCCATGGTCGCCGTTCAGCCCTATGAGAAGAAGCTGGTACAGGCCCAGAAAGAGGGCAAACTGCCCCGCAAGATGGCCCTGCCAGAACTGGTGGAAGCCGCTTTGGCCAAATCGGTACTGAGCAAGGACGAAGCGGACAAACTGCTGGCCGCCGATGCCCTGCGCTACGAAGCCATTCAGGTCGACAACTTCGCCCCGGGCGAGCTGGAAGGCTTCTCTCAGAAAGCAAACAAGCAGCCCAGCAAGGTCGAGCACGCAGCCTGATCTCATGGCAAACCTCTACCAAACCGGCCCTCGTGGCCGGTTTTTTTGTTTGTTAACCATGCATTTACAAGCCGGGAGAATTCCAGTTAAATGCCTGAGTCCCTGTTGCAGGGGCTTTGGAAGCAAGGCCAGCGGAATGGCCGATAACAACAACTCAGGAAGAGTGAATGAACCTCGCCAAAACAGCGATCGAGCGCCCCATCTGGGTGGCGGTCTCGATCGTGCTGATTTTCCTGCTGGGCCTGCTCAGCATCCGGGGGCTGCCGATCCAGCTGTTCCCCGACATCGACCGCCCACACCTCAACATCTCGGTGAGCTGGCGTTCAGCCTCGCCCCAGGAGATGGAGTCGGAGATCACCGACCCCATCGAGCAGGAGATGCAGGGGGTTCAGGGGCTGAGAAGCATCAGCAGCAATAGCTATTCCGGCTTTACCGAAATCAACATGGCGTTTGCCCTCGGCACCGATATGCAGAAAGCCCAGCTCGATGTGATCTCACGGCTGAACCGGGTCTCTGGATTGCCGGACAAGATCGGCGGCCCCTACGTCAACAACTACAGCAGCAACGATACCCTCACCTTCTTCTTCATCCAGCAGCTGCCTGGCGCCAAGGGGCAGATCGATGATCATCAGGCGTTGATCGAGGCGCGGATCAAACCCGAGCTGGAGCGCATCGAAGGGGTCTCGACGGTCGCAATCGAGGGGATCAACGCGCGCCAGATCCAGATCCGCTTCGACCCCTATCGCGCCGCCGAGCTGGGGGTGGAGATCCCGGTGCTGGCCAGCCGCGCCACCACCGGCTGGGACGTGTCGGCTGGTACCCTCGACATCGGTCGCTGGGAGTACAAGCTGCGCTTCGCCGGTCGCTACGATGTCGAGACGCTGGGGGACAAGGTGGTGGACTGGCGCGATGGCCTGCCCATCTATCTGCGGGATGTGGCGGAGGTAAGGGTGGCCCGGGAGGAGAACCCGGTGCTGCGGATCCAGAACGGCAATACCGCCATCGCCGCCCAGATCTTCAAGGAGAGCGGCGCCAATGCCCTGGCATCCCTTGAGGCGATCAAGGCCCGGGTCAACGAGCTCAACCGCGAGGTGCTGGAGCCGGTCGGACTGCACATGGAGCAGTCGTTCGATGCCTCCCTCTACATCAATCGCGCCGTCAGCATGGTCACCGCCAACCTGGGGCTCGGGGTGCTGCTCTCCTGCGCCATCCTCTGGCTTTTTCTGCGCCAGCTCAAGGCGACCCTGATGATTGCCCTCGCCATCCCCATCAGCATCATGCTCACCTTCTGCCTGCTCAAGGTGATGGATCGCACCCTCAACATCATCTCGCTGGCGGGCATCGCCTTTGCCGTCGGCATGGTGCTCGATGCCGCCATCGTGGTGCTGGAGAGCATCTACCGACGCCACGAGCGGGGAGATTTGAGCAAGGCGGAGGCGGCGCTCGAAGGCACCCGTCAGGTGTGGATGGCGCTGGTCGCCTCCACCCTCACCACGGTCGCCATCTTCCTGCCGGTGCTGCTGCTCAACGATGTGGAAGGGCAACTGTTTGCCGATCTGGCGCTGACCATCGCCTGCGCCGTGACGGTCTCCATGCTGGTCGCCGTCATCGTGCTGCCCGCGGTGGCGGCGCGCTGGATGGGGCGTGAACGGCTAACCGATCCCTATGATTCGCTGTGGCAGCGCACCACCCGTCAGGTGATCCGCTGGACCTCGACCTCACGCCTGCGCTGGACGGTCATCACCCTGATGATGAGTCTGCCGGCACTGGCCACCTGGGCGCTGCTGCCCAAGATGGACTATCTGCCAGACGTGAAACGGGATGCGGTGGATGTCTGGATGAGCTTCACCCCCGGGGTCAACCTCAAGGCCCAGCGCGAAGAGGTGATCGATACCCTTATCGCCCGCCTCGCCCCCTACATGAAGGGGGAGCAAGAGCCTGCCCTCAAGAACTACTACATCTTGCGCTACCCGGGAGGCGCCCAGATTGGCGTGCGCCCCAAGGACGAGAACCGCATCAAGGAGCTGGAGAGCCTGTTGATGAAACAGCTGCTGGTGGGCATTCCCGACACCCGGGTGTTCGGCGGTCAGGGGTCGCTGTTTGGCGGCTTTAACAGCGAGAACGGCGTCTCCCTGCTGCTGCAGGGGGGCAACCTGCCCGAGCTCTATCAGGCGGCACGTGCCAGCATGGGGATCCTCAGCAAGGACCTGCCGGGAGCACAGATCCGGCCCGAACCGAGTCTCGACTTCACCGCCCCCGAGCTCAAACTGGTGCCGCAAGATCGGCGCCTCGCCGAAGTGGGTTGGGATCGCACGCCCCTGCCCACCATCATCCAGACCTTTGGCGACGGCTTGCGGGTCGGCGAGTATTTCGATGGCGAGGAGCGGCTGGACATCATGCTGATGGGGCAGAGCTCCGCCAATCCGGACGAACTGAAGGCAGTGCCGCTGGCCACCCCCTCCGGGCGCATCGTTCCTCTTGGCGAACTGCTGCGGGTGGAGCACGACTTGGGCCCTGCCAGCATCTTCCGGGCCGATGGGCGGCGCAGCATCAGCCTGCAGATAGCCCCCCCGGCAGGCATGACCATGGAGCAGGTGATCGATACCCTGAAAAACCGCAGTTTTGCTGCCATCCGCCCCCTGCTGCCCGCCGGTGGCGAGCTGCGCATTGCCGGCAATGCCGACAGTCTGCAACAGGCGCTCGACAATCTGGGAACCATCTTCCTGTTCGCCGTGGTGATCCTGCTGGTGCTGCTGTGGGGGGTGTTTGCCTCCCTCAAGGATGCGCTGCTGGTGCTGCTCACCCTGCCTCTGGCCTCGGTTGGCGGCGTGCTGGCGCTGCAACTGAGCGGGCTGCTGGTGCCGCTGCCGATGGATCTGCTCACCATCATCGGCTTTGTCATCCTGTTGGGACTGGTGGTCAACAACGCCATCCTGCTGGTGCATCAGACCCGCACCGCCGAGCGGGACGGCATGAGCCGTCAGCTGGCGGTGGCCGTTGCCCTGCAAAGCCGGATGCGTCCCATCGTCATGACCAGCCTCACCAGCATCTTCGGCATGTTGCCGCTGATGCTGAGCCCGAGCGAAGGGAGCGAAATTTACCGCGGGCTCGCCACCGTCATTGTCGGCGGCATGAGCTGCAGCACCCTGTTTACCCTGATCCTGTTGCCTGCCTTCCTGCGTCTCGGGGAGCAGGTAGCGATCCCACAACCCCTGCGCCAGCGGGCCTGAGCAAGGAGCTCATCGATGACACATATGATTACCCGAATGTTGGCTGGCGTGGTGCTGATAGCAGGCTGTGCGCTACCGGTATTGGCCGTTCAGGGCAAGATGGTGACCCTGGCGGATGTGACCCAAGGGGATGTGGCCGCCAATATCTGGGTCAGCGGCACGGTGGCGAGTCGCCAGCAGGCGGCGCTCAGCGCCGAAGTGAGCGGCCGGGTGGAGTGGATCGCCGAATTTGGCAGCCGGGTCAACAAAGGGGATGAGCTGCTGCGCCTCGACAGCGCAGCACTGCGCCTCTCGCTGGAGCAGGCTCGCGCCGAGCAGGCGAAATGGCAGAGCAACCTGCGCTTCGCTCGCGCCGAGTCCCAGCGGATCACCCGGCTGCACCAGCAAAAGAGCGCCTCCCAGAGCCAGCACGACAAGGCCAGCTACGATGTGGAGCAGGCCGCGCTGGCCGAGCGACTGGCCGCCATACAGGTGAATCAGATTGAGGAACAGCTGCGCCGCAGCCACATCTATGCCCCGTTCGACGGGGTGGTGAACAACCACTTCATCCAGCCCGGCGAGCATGTGGGCGCGGGCGAGCAGGCGTTGGAGCTGGTCAACCCGGATCAGCCGGATATCCGCCTGCAAGCCCCCATTCTCTGGGCCCAGCAGCTGGCGCCACAAACCCGGCTGCGGGTGGAGGGGGAGCAGCTGAGCGGTCACGGCATCTATTACCAGCGGGCCGCCAGCGCCGATCCCAAATCGCGGCTGATCGAGCTGCGCCTCAAACCGGAAGCGGGCACCTTCATCATCGGCTCACCGGTACGGGTTGCCCTGCCACTGGGGGATCAGCGGAGCATGCTGCTGCCCCGGGATGCCCTGGTGCTCGGCAGCGATGGCAGCGTGGTCTATCAGGTAGCGAGAAGTGGCAAGGCGCTCAAGGTGAATCGGGTACCGGTCACCGTGCTGTTTGGCGACAGCCAGCAGGTGGCGGTGAGCGGCGCCCTCAAACAGGGGGATCGGGTGGTGGTGCGCGGCGCGGGCAGCCTGCAGGATGGCGACACCATAGAATTGTTCAAGGGGTAGCCACGCCTGACACCGGCTGGCCAATCTTTGCCCGCTTGATCCAGGACGTACAGCCAAGCGGGCCACAGTTTGCTATCTTGACGGCCATCACTCGCGTTTAGAGCAATCAACACCCATGAGCATTATTTTGGGCATCGATCCGGGTTCGCGGATCACCGGCTACGGGGTTATCCGGGTCGTGGGCGGCAAGGCCGAATATCTGGGATCCGGCTGCATTCGCACCGATTGCGGCGAGCTGCCGGAGCGCCTCAAGCAGGTTTATGACGGGGTATGCGAGATCATCACCCAGTTCAAGCCCACCGAGTTTGCCATCGAGCGGGTCTTTATGGCCCGCAACGCCGACTCGGCCCTGAAGCTGGGGCAGGCCCGGGGCAGCGCCATCGTCGCCGCGGTCAACGCCTATCTGCCGGTGAGCGAATACTCTGCCACCCAGATCAAGCAGGCGGTGGTCGGCACCGGCGGCGCCGCCAAGGAGCAGGTGCAGCATATGGTGACCCATCTGCTGAAACTCTCCGCCACCCCGCAGGCGGATGCGGCGGATGCCCTTGGCGTTGCGCTCTGCCACCTGCACACCCGCCAGAGCCTGATCAAGATGGCTGGCCGCGCCAGCAACTCGGTGCGCGGCCGCTATCGCTGAGCCTTGCTTGCCCGCACGGCTCACCTCTGGATTGCCAAATAACAACCGCCCCGGTTAGCCGGGGCGGTTTTGTTTTGCCCATGATCGCAAGATGGGGCAACCCCCGGCATACCCCTTGTGCTTCGCGCCATCGGTTCGTCCCCAAAAGCACGGGCCATGGGAATCGAGCCTTTTGCCCCCCCCCTTTTATGAGCCAGCGAAAATTATGAGCCAGCGAAAAAAACCAATCATTACTGACGCTTAGATCATTTTGTTGGCTGGTTCGAGCGAATTCAATTGGTCTAACATAGCCATGCGGTGCCTATTCATCTGCGACGGGCCTCTGCCCTCGCTGGTCAATGGAGCATTTTGGAAGCTGTAATCCACGGGCGGTAGCGTGGGTTTTGAACAGTGATTGATGCAGTTCGTAGGTTGGTGCTGAGCGCAGCGAAGCCCAACACGTATACCTTCGGTTAGTTGGTTCCCATTTCGTGTAACCGAACAGACCGGATATTTCACCCCGACACTGGAAAGGAGAACCATGCGCTATCGCCGAGCAACAACCAGCGGGGCATGTTGGTTCTTCACCGTCAACCTGGCTGACCGACAGCAGGATCTGCTGGTACGTCATATCGACCTGCTGCGTGAAGTGATCCGCCACGTCAAACAGCAACATCCCTTCGAGATCATTGCCATGGTGGTGATGCCGGATCATCTCCATGCCATTTGGCAACTACCGCCGGGTGACAGTGACTATCCCATGCGCTGGTCTCTGATCAAGGCAGGCTTTTCACAGGGCATTGCCAAAACAGAGCGGATACGGGAGAGCCGACTCAGAAAACGGGAACGCGGTATCTGGCAACGCCGTTATTGGGAGCATCTGATCCGGGATGACAAGGATCTGCAAGCCCATGTCGATTACATCCATTTCAATCCGGTCAAACATGGTTATTGTGCCAAACCTGTCGATTGGCCTTACTCCTCCATCCATCGCCATATCGCCGCAGGATGGATAACGCCAGATTGGGCCATTGATAGTGACTCGGGTCGGGAATAATCGGCTAGGGATATGTTGTAGGTTGGCGCTGAGCGCAGCGAAGCCCAACAAACGGGATATATGCCCCCCAAAAAATATAATTTTTGACCATATAATATCAAAAACCGAATTTAGCTTTCACGGTAAACGTTGGGCTTCAGTTCGTGTAGGTTGGTGCTGAGCGTAGCGAAGCCCAACAAACGGGATATACGCCCCCAAAAAATATAATTTTTGACCATATAAAATAGATAACAAAAATCAAATTTAGCTTTCACGGTAAACGTTGAAATTCAGTTCGTGTAGGTTGGTGCTGAGCGTAGCGAAGCCCAACAAATGAGTGCTCAGAAAGGTGGATGTCCCAGATTTCTCCAAATTTCTCAAGCCCAACAAATGAGAGATGTTATTTCCAAAACAAGATGATTTTTGACCACATAAAATCGATAACCAAAATCAAATCTAACTTTCTCGGTAAACGTTGAAATTCAGTTCGTGTAGGTTGGTGCTGAGCGTAGCGAAGCCCAACAAATGAGTGCTCAGAAAGGTGGATGTCCCAGATTTCTCAAGCCCAACAAATGAGAGATGTTATTTCCAAAAAAGATGGTTTTTGACCACATTAAATCGATAACAAAAATCAAATTTAGCTTTCACGGTAAACGTTGGGCTTCACTTCGTTCAGCACCAACCTACGAGGGTTAGCCCAACATAGGGGATAATTCAGGCTTTACCAACCAAATGAAAAAAGCGCCTGCGGGCGCTTTTTTATTGCTTGAATGACGCAGGCAAAACCGCTGGCCTAGCTCAAATCATGGAGCGCCTTGCCAAGGGGCGGCGTGAGGCGCATGTCAGAGAAGCGCACCGCCAGCCCCTGCCGCTCTGGCGTGCAGCACATCACCCCGATAAAGCAGCGTTCGCCTGGCGGAAACGGGGCGAGGCGCAGCAGCGGCCACACCTTGCCATCGGTGGAGTATTGCAAACGCAGGCAATCGGCCAGCCGGGTCAACCGCAGCCAGAAACAGCGCGGATTACCGGGGAAAATACCTGTGGCCCAGTCAGAGCGCGGATTGGTCAGCACGCTGCCGATCATCGGCTGGGCATCGTTGTACTCGATCCCCGCTTTCAGCCAGTGCTCGTCGTCTTGCAGCAGCATCAGCCCCGCCTGATCGTAGAGGGTGGTGAACTCCCCCTCGACGCAGACCTGAAAGGTAAACTCACCCGCCACCTCGCAGCCATAGACGTGGCCGCTGTGACGCTCGAAGCCATACCAGGTGCTGCGCCAAAAATCGGTCTGCAGGTCTGTCACCACCTGTAAACCGCCCTCTGTCTTGTGCCACTGGGCCGGCTCATTGAGCCAGCGCCATTCCATCCCTTCCATCATCCTGCTTTGCTCCCTTATCTCGCCTAATCCCGCACAAATGCAGCTCGCCAACCCCTCGTCCGGTCACGACAGGTCATGGCTGCGCCGCTGCGGAACCTATAAAAGGAGTCAATAGTGTCGCTATTGCCGTCCCGATACAAGGCTTGTGCGTTGCGCCATCAGTGCGCCCCAAAAAGCGCGGGGGGCCTGATGGCCCCCCGCAAACACACCGGATGAGAAAATGCCTTACTTGGCGGCGCTATCCTTCACGCACTTCTGGACAAAGCTGTTCTTGGCCGCGCCAGCCAGCTTCTTGTCGGCTGCCGCCTTCTCGCACTTGGCCGCCGGATCCACTGCCGCGCCCGTCTTCACGCACTTCTGGATAAAGCTGTTTTTGGCCGCACCGGCCAGTTTCTTGTCGGCGGCCGCCTTCTCGCACTCGCCGGTTGCGGCACCCGCGGCATCTTTCACGCACTTGCCGACAAAGCTGGTCTTGGCGGCGCCGTTAAGCTTTTTGGCTGCGGCCTGCGCCTCGCACTGCAACTGGGCTGTGTCGTTGGCAAAGACCGGATTGGCCAGCAGCACGCTGCCGCAGAGCAGGCCGAACAGGATGGTACGCTTCATGGGTGATCTCCTCTCTATCTGGTGATGTGTTTGCATGGTCATATTGGCATGACGATGTGTTGCAAATGGCAGTGATTGCAACAGCTGATTGTTGCCGCAGATCCCCCGCCTCGCCAGCTTGGGAGAGGGAGCACAGGACAACCCTTCCCTAACGGCAAACCAACCACCATCTTCCCCATCCCACCCGCCAACCCCAATAAAATCAAGGGCCATGGGAATCCAGTGCCCGATCAGGGCGATTTGTTGAGTCAGCGCAAAAAACCAATCATTACTGACACTTAAGCCACTTTTTGACTGGCACGACTAGATTCGACTGGCTTAACATAGCCATCCGGTGCCTATTCATCAGTGATGGGTTGCTGCCCTCGCTGGTTAATGGAGCATATTGGAGGCTGTAATCCACGGGCGGTAGCGTGGGATTTAGTGGCGTTACGCCTCACCCAAAAAGGTGGGTGTCCCAGATTTCGGTCAAACATGGTTATTGTGCCAAACCGGTCGATTGGTCTTACTCGTCAATTCATCGCTATATCACCGCAGGATGGATAACGCCAGATTGGGCCATTGATAGTGACTCGGGTCAGGAATAATCGGCGAGGGATATGTTGTAGGTTGGCGCTGAGCGCAGCGAAGCCCAACAAACGGGAGATATGATTTCCCAAAAAGATAAATTTTGACCATATAAAATCGATAACCAAAATCAAATCTAGCTTTCTCGGTAAACGTTGGGCTTCACTTCGTTCAGCACCAACCTACGAGATTTAGCCCAACATACGGGATGCCGCAGAGCAGGCCGAACAGGATGGTACGCTTCATGGGTGATCTCCTCTCTATCTGGTGATGTGTTTGCATGGTCATATTTGCATGACGATGTGTTGCACATGGCTGTGATTGCAACAGCTGATTGTTGCCGCAGATCCCCCGCCTCGCCAGCTTGGGAGCAGAGCAGAGGGCAACTATCGCCTGCACTATAGCGCCGATTGGCAGAGCAGGATTGCCCCCAGCCAGCCCCTCCGCAACGGCAAGCCAATCCCGCTCTTCCACGCCACACCCGCCAACCCCAATAGAATCAAGGGCCATGGGAATCCGGTGACCACTCAGGGCGATTTGTTGAGCCAGCGCAAAAAACCAATCATTACTGACACTTAAATCACTTTTTGACTGGTGCGGCCAGATTCTATGGGCTTAACATAGCCATCTGGTATCTATTCATCAGTGATGGGTTACTACCCTCGCTGGTTAATGGAGCATATTGGAAGCTGTAATCCACGGGCGGTAGCGTGGGTTTTGCACAGTGATTGATGCATTGCGTAGGTTGGCGCTGAGCGTAGCGAAGCCCAACACGTATGCCTCCGGTTAGTTGGTTCCCATTTCGTGTAACCGAACAGACCGAATATTTCACCCCGATACCGGAAAGGAGAACCATGCGCTATCGCCGAGCAACAACCAGTGGGGCATGTTGGTTCTTCACCGTCAACCTGGCTGACCGACAGCAGGATCTGCTGGTACGTCATATCGACCTGCTGCGCGAAGTGACCCGCCACGTCAAACAGCAACACCCCTTCGAGATTATTGCCATGGTGGTGATGCCGGGTCATCTTCATGCCATTTGGCAACTACCGCCGGGTGACAGTGACTATCCCATGCGCTGGTCTCTGATCAAGGCAGGCTTTTCACGGGGCATTGCCAAAACAGAGCGGATACGGGAGAGTCGAGTCAGAAAACGGGAACGCGGTATCTGGCAACGTCGTTATTGGGAACATTTGATCCGGGATGACAAGGATCTGCAAGCCCATGTCGATTACATCCACTTCAATCCGGTCAAACATGGTTATTGTGCCAAACCGGTCGATTGGTCTTACTCGTCAATTCATCGCTATATCACCGCAGGATGGATAACGCCAGATTGGGCCATTGATTGTGACTCGGGTCGGGAATAATCGGCTTGGAATGTTTTGTAGGTTGGCGCTGAGCGCAGCGAAGCCCAACAAACGGGATTTATGATTTCCAAAACAAGATGAATTTTGAACATACCAAAATCAACAACCAAATAAATTTTAGCTTTCACGGTAAACGTTGGGCTTCACTTCGTTCAGCACCAACCTACGATATTTAGCCCAACATACGGGATGGTTAATGGAGCATATTGGAAGCTGTAATCCACGCGCGGTAGCGTGAGCTTTCAGAGGATAATGCTTTGCTCAAAAAGTGGTTGTCCCGGATTTTTTCCTAAATAAAAAACCTCTTTAATATTTAATATGGTTAAGCTCAATGAAAGAATGTATTATTTGTCGTCAATATAAAGATAAATTCTCTGATGAGCATGTCATCCCCGATGCTCTTGGTGGATACTATCATATTAGAAGTGTCTGTGAACAATGTAACTCTCATCTTGGCTCAAAAGTTGATACCAAACTTGTTGACAACAAATTTATACAACTACTGAGACTTCAATATAAAACTTTAGGAAAGTCTAAAAAACTACCTAATCCATACTCCGGGAACATTGAATTAAACGATGGTTTGAAATTTCAAAATCGAATAGACAATAATGGTTTTGTATACCAGTACATTTTACCAAGCGCCCCATCAATTAAAAACTTAGATAATGAAAAAGTTGAAATAAATTTCACATTAGATGAAATGGATGCACACCAGAGCACAGCACTAATTGAAAAAATTCTTAGAAAAAACAATTTGTCTACCGAATCATATTCAGTAGAGAAAGAAGATTTAACTCTTGATCTCTCTGGGGTGAAAACCACTATCAATATAGATTTATATGAATTCAAAATAGGTCTACTAAAAATAGCATATGAATTTGCGATGGACTCCATTGAGAGCTACCATCAAGATCAAGAAGCTATAAACATCTCAAATATTCTGCTGACTGCTAATTACAACGAGGCATCGAAATATACTCATGGGAGTGGGTTTGAAAATATGGTTGAATTAAACTATAGGAAATTTATCAAAATTGATGATGACTCCCATTTTCTTGTGTTGAGCAGCATACCTAATGAAGGCCTCATTTGCTTTGTTAGCTTATTCAATTCCATGTCAATTGCTGTGAAATTATCAAAAGACTTTTCACATATACAAGAACCTATTTTTGGAATCAACGAAACGTCCCAAAAAAAGATTTGTAAAAAAAAGCATCCTTGAGATATCAAAAGAGTTCATAGAGAAAAACTATAAATAAAATATTGGCACTTCCCATCCATTTTTCGGACATGTCATCTCTATTATTATGTATTGAGAATACCCACTGAACCTCCAACCTCACATTCTGACAAGCACCCTTTATAGATGCTAAAAAAAAACCTCTATCGGGGTAATGCAAGTCAGTTAAGAGAATTTGAGTCCCAACCCGCGTGGTATAAGGGCTAACGAGTGAGGGAGGCATGATGCCTCCCTCTTTTTATTGCATGCCAGTCAGGGCAAGGGTTGGAGCCAAATTGACTCTTTAATCATGGAGCTACTTTTTATATTCAACATCTCGAATATTTAGTCATAAAAGTGCTTAACTGACTGGCATTACCCTCTATCGGGGGGATTTTATTTTTATCGGTTACCTCGCGGCCAAGACTCAAGCCAGCAGAAAGGCTCTTAACCGGGCAAACTCCGCAGGCAAATTAACGGAGAGCAGCGGCAGCTCGGCGTGTTTGGCCAGCGGGCCGGGCAGCGGCACATCGAGATTGAGGATCTCGTCCACCGACTCCTTGAACTTGGCGGGATGGGCGGTGCAGAGGAACACCCCCACTTCGTCCTCGGCCAGCTGTTCACCCAACAGATCCCAGGCAATGGCGCCGTGGGGTTCGCACAGGTAATCCAGCTGGTGCAGGCGTTTAAGGGCAGCGCGAGTCTGGGCGTCGTCACGCATGCCGGAGCCCAAGGTCTCCAGCGCCCAGCCCTTGCGACGGCAGAGCTCTTCTACTCGTGGCCAGTTGTTGGGGCGGCTGACGTCCATGGCGTTCGACAGGGTCGCCACTGTCTGGTGCGGCTCCCACTGACCGCTTTTCAGATAGCGCGGCACGGTATCGTTGGCGTTGGTGGCGGCGATAAAGCGCTTCACCGGCAGCCCCAGCGCCTTGGCAATCAAGCCTGCGGTGAGGTTGCCAAAGTTGCCAGACGGCACGCTGATCACCGCCTTGGCACGGTCAGCTTTCGGCAGCTGAGCCACCGCTTCGAAGTAGTAGCAAACCTGCGCCAGCAGGCGGCTGATATTGATGGAGTTGGCGGAGTTGAGGCCAATGGCCTTTTTCAGCGCTTCGTCGTCAAAGGCCTGTTTTACCAGCGCCTGACAGGCATCGAAGTCGCCGTCGATGGCGATGGTGCGGATATTGCCGCCGAGGGTGCAGAAGAGCTTCTCCTGCAAGGGGCTGATCTTGCCCTTGGGATAGAGGATCACTACTTCAATCCCCTCCAGCCCGTAGAAGGCGTGGGCCACGGCGGCGCCGGTGTCGCCGGAGGTGGCGGTGAGGATGGTGATCTTATCGTTGGTGCGAAACGCCGCAAGGCACTGGGCCATAAAGCGGCCGCCGAAATCCTTGAACGCCAGGGTCGGGCCGTGGAACAGTTCGAGGGCATATATTTTGCGATCGGAGCCGTCTTTGAGTTTCACCAGCGGCGCCGGGAAGGTGAAAGCGGCGTTAATCAGCTCGCTCACTTTCGCTGCGGGCACTTCGTCCCCCAGCAGGTGGCTCAGGATGCGGGCGGAGCGTTCGGCCAGTGGCAGATCGAGCAGAGCATCCACATCGGCGAGCGGGTCGAGTTGTTCGGGGAAGAAGAGCCCCTGTTCGCGACCCAAGCCCTGACGCACCGCCTGCGCGAAGCTCACCTGTTCGCTGTTGTCCTTGATGTTGTAGAGATTCATAGCTCGCTTCCTGTTACCCGTGCCCCGGCCATGTCCAATTTGCAGACCCGGGCAAATCCATCTTCGTTCTGCACGAAATGTGCTTCCATCCAATCCTTCATCCGCTCGGCCTGCGCCAGATCCTTCATCACCACAAATACGGTGGGGCCGGAACCGGAGATGCCGGTAGCGAGCGCCCCGTTCTGGGCCGCCTGCGCCCGCACCTCGGCAAAGCCTTCGATCAGCGCCGCGCGGTAGGGTTCGGCAATCACGTCTTTCAAGACGCTCGCCGCCAGCCCCTCTTGTCCGGTGTAGCTGGCGTGCACGAAGGCAGCCAGACGGCGGCCATAGGTGAGGCAATCTTGACGGCGATATTGGGCCGGCAGAATGGCGCGGGCGGCAGCGGTCGAAACCACGGTCCCCGGGTAGCAGACCACCCAGTACCACTCGTCAAACACCGGAATGCCCTGGCTGATAACGCCGTGCTCTTCCAGCACCAGCTGCATGCCGCCCAGATAGCAGGGGGCCACGTTGTCGTAGTGAACGGAGCCGGAGATCTTGCCTTCCATCTCACCCATCAGCAGCAGCATGTCGTGCTCATTAAGCGGCTCGCCGTGGAAGGCGTTGAGCCCTTCAAGGGCCGCCACCACGCTGCAGGCGCTGGAACCCAGCCCCGAGCCCACCGGCAAGTTCTTCTCCAGCACCATTTCGAGGGGCTTGAGTGTCAGGCCGCGCTTCTCCAGCGCCTCGCCATAGGCGACCCAGCAGTCGAACAGGATATTCTTTTTCGGATCGTCCGGCAGCTTGTGGGCGTAGCGGCCCACAGAGGAGAGCGCAAAAGGCACGTCAGCCGCTTTTACCTGCACCCGATCGCCGAGCAGAGAGCCATCAACGGGGGCGAGCGCCGCCCCCAGAACATCGAATCCCACGCTCAGGTTGGCGCTGGAGGCGGGGGCGTAGGCGACTACGCTGCCGCCTTCAGTCATATAAGAGGGGTACATGTCTGAACTCATGCTTATAGCTCCTGCTTCCAGTTCTGGGTGCGCAGCACGTCGGCAAAGACACCCGCCGCAGTCACTTCGGTACCGGCGCCATAGCCGCGCAGCACCAGCGGGATTGGCTGGTAGTAGGTGGAGAAGAAGGCGAGCGCGTTCTCCCCGTCTTTGACCTTGAACAGCGGCTCGTCACCACCGACCGCCTTGATGGCGACCTTGCACTTGCCACCCTCGATGGAACCCACATAGCGCAACACCTTGCCTTCACGCTGGGCGGCGGCGAACTGGTCGCGGAACCAGCCGTCCGCCTCCGGCAGGCGGGCCATAAAGGCTTCCACGTCGCCGCTGACGTCAAAGCCCGGCGGCAGAGCCTGCTCGACTTCCACATCGGAGAGCTCCAGCGCCATGCCAGCCTCACGAGCCAGAATGAGCAGCTTGCGCGCCACATCCATGCCGTTGAGATCGTCGCGGGGATCCGGCTCGGTAAAGCCGTTGCTGCGAGCGATTTGGGTCGCCTCGGAGAACGCCATCCCTTCATCCAGCTTGCCGAAGATAAAGGAGAGGGAACCGGACAGAATACCGTCGAAGGCGCGCAGCTTGTCACCGGCCTTGATGAGGTTTTGCAGGTTCTCGATAACCGGCAAACCGGCGCCGACGTTGGTTTCATAGAGGAACTTGCGGCGAGTCTGGCGGGCAGTGCGGCGCAGCGCCTTGTAGTAATCGAGCGAGCCGGTGTTGGCCTTTTTGTTCGGAGTGACCACATGGAAACCGGCGGCGAGGAAGTCGGCATACTGGACGGCAACTGCCTCGGAGGAGGTGCAGTCAACGATCACCGGGTTGATGATATGGCTATCTTCCACCAGCTTTTTCACCCCTTCCAGCGAGAAGCTGTCACGGGCTTCCGCCAACTGTTCGCGCCAGTTGGCGAGGTTTAGGCCATCCTTGTTGACCGCCATCTGACGGCTGTTGGCGATGCCGACCACGCGAAGGCCAGTGCCCTGCTCGGCCAGTACCGGCTGCTGGCGAGCAATCTGATCCACCAGCGCCGCGCCGACGCCACCGACCCCGACCACAAACAGATCGATAAACTGCTGGCTGCCAAAGAAGTTCTGGTGGCACGCCTTGATGGCTTCCGCCACCTTGCGATCCCGCACCACCGCCGAAATGGAGCGCTCGCTGGAGCCCTGCGCAATGGCGACGATATTGATGGAGGCTTGCGCCAGCGAGGTGAAGAAGCGGGCCGCCATCCCCTTGCTGGTACGCATGCCGTCACCGATGAGGGAGATGATCGCCAGATCGCTGATGATATCCAGCGGCTCCAGCAGCTGGTTTTTGAACTCCAGCTCGAACTCGCGCTCCAGCACCTTGCGAGTCTTCTCACTGTCGTAGCTGTGGATACAGAAGCTGACGCTGTACTCGGAAGAGGACTGGGTGATCAGCACGATACTGACCCCGGCGCGTGAGACGGCGGAGAAGATGCGACCGGCCATGCCGACCATCCCCTTCATGCCGGGGCCGGAGACGTTGAACATGCACATGCCGGAAAGATCCGAGATGGCCTTCACTTTCAGGTCATCGTCGCCGCTCTCGGGGCCGATCAGGGTGCCCGGCCCCTGCGGGTTGAAGCTGTTCTTGATGAGGCAGGGGATATGGAACTGGGCCACCGGCGCGATGGTTTTCGGGTGCAGCACCTTGGCGCCGAAGTAGGAGAGCTCCATCGCCTCCTTGTAGGAGAGGGTTTTCAGCAGGTAGGCATCCGGCACCAGACGGGGGTCGCAGCTGTAGCAACCCTCGACGTCAGTCCAGATCTCGCAGCACTCGGCATCGACGCAGGCAGCCAGGACGGCGGCGGAGTAGTCGGAGCCGTTGCGGCCCAGCAGCACGGTCTCGCCCTTGTCGCTGCCACCGGTAAAGCCCGGCATCAGATAAAGACATGACGCTTTACCAGAGGGGCCTTGCCCCTCTTCAACCGGGCGCAGCCCCTTGGCGGCAAAGCGCAGGCGGGAGGCTTCGATATCGACATGGGCTTCCAGATAGCCGCCGTCGGTGACCAGCAGCTCTTCCGGTACGATCAGCTCCAGATCCAGACCACGCACCCGCAGCAATTCGTGCATAAAGGCGATGGAGAGGTTCTCGCCACGGCTCAGAATGCGCGCCTGCACGTTATCCGGGCAGAGGCCCAGCAGGCGGATGCCCTGCATCAGCCGCTCCACCTGATCCAGCTCGGCGGTGAGACGGGCCAACAGCGCCTTGTCATCGAGCGCCGGATAGGCCGCCTTCAACCCGGCCAGCAGGCGGGAGAAGATACCGTTGACTTCAAACAGGGTGGAACTGGCATCCATGCCGCGACTGGTCTGTTCCACCAGCGCCACCAGATGATTGGTCACCTTGGCAGGTGCAGAGAGCACCAGGGCTACCTGAGATTGGCCGTGGGTGTTGACCGCGATATCGGCCACCCGTAAAAAACGCTCTGCATCGGCCAGTGAAGACCCGCCAAATTTCAACACTCTCATCGCTTTCTCTCCCTGTAAATCTATGAAATTCAATCTAAAAACCAATCCAACAAAAAGGCCCGTACTGGGTGGGTACGGGCCTTTTCTGATTTCTGTGCTTGTTCGTCAGCGCATCAACCGGCCCCAGTGCCACCTGTGGTGGTACCGGTAATAATGGTGGTGGTGATGACGTTGGTGAATAACTGCATGACGAACACTCGTTGACGAAGCTGGCTTTTAGCAATACCGCGGCGGGCAGCGGGCTGTCAACCTAAACCTCTTTGCTACTCACGCCCAAAGCGGCGCGCAAGGTCTTTGCAGAGCAGGTGGAGCATGTTCAAATCCCGCTGCGGCAGCATGGGTAACCGGTCCATCACCCATTGATGTAGTTTTTCATCCTGCGAAACTCCGAGTTCACCCAGCAATTCTGCTGTTTTGCTTTTCAGCACCCGAACCTGCCCGGCGTTATCAAAATTTTCTGCTACCGCAGTGGCGCCGTCGGCGTTCAACTCATCCATCAGCTGACTCATCTCATAGGCGTAGAGCATGATAGCCTGCCCCAGATTGAGTGACGGATAGCTCACCTTGAGGGGCAGATAGCTGATGAGATCGACCTCGGCCAGCTGCTCGTTGGAGAGCCCCGACTCCTCGCAGCCAAAGACGATGGCGACCTTGCCAAGGGAGGGCTTGGCCTTGATCTGCTCGCGGATCTCCCCCGGGGTGAGGTAGTGCTGGTAGCGACCGCGCTCACGGGCGGTGGTGGCGATCACCAGATCCATGTCGGCCAGCGCCTCGGGCAGGGTATCGAAGGCCTTGGCCTCGGTCAGGATCTCCTGGGCGCCGTGGGCCACCCAGCTCGCCTCCTCCTCTTCGTGCACCCGACTCGCCACCAGTCGCATTGCATCGAATCCCATGGTTTTCATGGCGCGGGCAGCCGCCCCCACGTTCGCGGCGCGGGCAGGTGCCACCAGGACAAAATAGAGCTTCATCGGGTTTCCTCGCAGGCCAAACGGCCTCTCAAACAGACAGCAAACAGTCGCTAAACCATCAGCAAAACAGGGGCGCAATCTACCGTTTATCCCCGAAAAATGCCACTTGAACAGACGTTTGAATGTTGCGATAGTGGCCAGAGGTGTGAACAAATTACAGCCAATTTTTCGCGCTATCGGCCCGACAGATCACAAGGAAGAGAGAGATGCAGCAGCCATTGGAACAGGCCGTCGCCGAGACTATCTTGCAGCGGTTCGAGTCATTTTATAGTCGCTTTCTCGAGATCACCCGCGGTAGCAAGAGCCGCTTCGAGAACAGCGACTGGCTGGGGGTGCAGCTCGCCGGGCGCGAGCGCATTCGCCTCTATGACCACCATGTGGGGGCCACCGCCAGCTCCATCCGCCAGATGATGGGAGAGCACCACGCCACCCAGGCGCTGCTCAAGCGGGTCAAGAGTGCCTTCAGCGATCTGCTGCCCAAGTGCGAGAACTTCGAGGTGGCAGAGTCCTTCTTCAACTCCGTCTATCGGCGGATCTTTCGTCATCGCAACATCCGCGACGAGAACCTCTATATCCACCCCTTCGTCAGCCGTGGCGAAAAACCGGATCTCAGCGCCCTGCTGCGGATCTATCGCACCACACTGCCCCACCTGCCGCAGACCTTGAGCCAGCTATTGGGGGATTACAGCTTCACCCTCCCCTACGAGGATAAACAGCGGGATATTGTCGACATCCACCGCCATCTTGCGGAGAACGGCCCGCAAATCCTCCATGAGGAGCCCTTTGCCATCGAGCTGCTCAAAGAGGTGTTCTACCGCAACAAGGGGGCCTATCTGGTGGGGCTGATCCGGGCCCGGGATCAGGTGTTCCCCTTTATCCTGCCCCTGCTCAGCACCGGCCACAGTATCTATGTGGATACGGTGATCTTCGAGCCGGATCTCGCCTCCATCGTGTTTGGCTTCGCCCGCGCCTACTTTATGGTCTATGCCCGCGAACCGGCGCTGTTTGTCGCCTTTTTGCGCCAAATCATGCCCCACAAGCCCGATTACGAGATCTACAACGCCATCGGCTGCCAGAAGCACGGTAAGACCGAGCTCTATCGCCACTACTGCCACCATCTGGCCCAGAGTCGGGATCAGTTCATCATCGCCCCCGGCATCAAGGGGATGGTGATGAGCGTGTTCACCCTCCCCTCCTACGATGTGGTGTTCAAGGTGATAAAAGACGAGTTCACTCCCCCGAAGGATGTGAGCCACGAGCAGGTGAAGGCAAAATACCGGCTGGTTAAACAGCACGATCGGGTTGGCCGGATGGCCGATACCCAGGAGTTCACCAACTTCGAGTTTCCGCTGGATCGCATCTCGCCGGAGCTGCTGGCCGAACTCAAACTGGTTGCCCCCTCGGCCCTCACCATCACAGGGGACAAGCTGGTGATCAAGCACCTCTATACCGAGCGCAAGATGATCCCCCTCAACCTCTATCTGGACAAGGCGGACGAGCAGCAGACCCGGCTCGCGCTGGAGGAGTACGGCAACGCCATCAAGCAGCTGGCGGCGGCCAACATCTTCCCGGGGGACATGCTGTTCAAGAACTTCGGCGTCACCCGCCACGGCCGGGTGGTCTTCTACGACTACGACGAGATCTGCTACATGACGGAGTGCAACTTCCGCCAGATCCCGCCGCCCCGCTACCCCGAGGATGAGTGGAGCGCCGAGCCCTGGTATTCGGTGGCCCCCAACGATATCTTCCCCGAGGAGTTCGCCACCTTCCTGCTGCAAAAGCCGCAGGTGCGGGAGATCATGCTGCAACTGCACAAGGAGATGTTCGACGCCAACTACTGGAAGATGCTGCAGAGCAACATCAAGGTGGGGCTGTTTGACGATGTCTATCCCTACCGGCGCAAGAAGCGCTTCAAGTACCAGCGCGGCGGCTGAACCCGCAGAGCCCGCACAAAGAGTCCGCGCAAAGCGCAGCAACGAAAACGGGGTGGCCAGTGCCACCCCGTTTTGCTATCCGCTTGGCGCCTTAACTGCCGCGACGGCGGATCACCCCCTCCTGCATGGTGCTCGCCACCAGCACCCCGTCGCGGGTAAAGAACTGACCGCGCACCAGACCGCGGCCGCTGCTGGCGCTCGGGCTGTCTACCACGTAGAGCAGCCAGTCGTCGAAGCGAAAATCCCGGTGGAACCACATGGAGTGATCGATGGTCGCCACCTGCATATCCGGCTCCCAATACGACACCCCGTGGGGCTGCAGCGAGGTGAGCAGGAAGTTGAAGTCGGAGGCGTAAGCCAGCAGGTATTTGTGCACCCGCAGATCGTCCGGCATCTGGCCGTTAGCCTTGAACCAGACGTGACGCACCGGATCCTGCACCGTCGGCCGAATAGGGTCGACCAGGGTCACCGGGCGCATCTCGATGGGCTGCTCGCAGAGGATCTTGTCCCGCAGGGAGGGCGGGATCAGGCTCTCGTAGGGGCGCACCAGCTCCAGCTCGCTCTTGAGCGCTTCCGGCGGGGTGATGCCGCTGGGCATCTGCACCTGATGTTCAAACCCGTCGACCGGCACCTGAAACGAGGCGTTGAGATAGAAGATGGGCTTGCCGCCCTGAATCGCCTTGACCCGGCGGGTGGAGACGGTCTGGCCGTCGCGGATATTCTCAACGTCATAGACGATAGGACGGGTCACATCCCCCGGACGCAGGAAGTAGGAGTGAAAACTGTGAACCTGACGACCGGTCTCGACCGTCTGCTTGGCGGCTGACAAGGCCTGCCCCATTACCTGTCCGCCAAACACGGCCCGCAGACCGAGATCCTGGCTCTGGCCCCGAAACAGGCCCTCCTCGATTTTTTCCAGCGCCAGCAACGCCAGCAGCCCATCAAGTACCTTGCTCATCGTTCACTCCTCTATCAGAGCCGCACAGGCTAACAAGCTCACCGGAGCAGAGCAACCGCAGAGGCGAGTCTGCGGGCAAACAGACGACAGAAACACCCCGCCCCCCCTTACCCACCGCCCTTTGGCCTGTTCAGGGCGGGTATTGGAGATAAACATTGGATACAAAAAGGCCCGCACCATCTGGTGCGGGCCTTTCGCTTGGCCGACTGCGCGCTATTTGACGGCGCACAGTTTGCAACGGGTTGTCGGCTTACTTGCTGCCGGTACCGGAGTTGCGGGTAGAGGCTTGCGGCTTGCGACGGGCGGTGGTGGCGCGAGCGCGGGGCTCTTTGCCCTGCATCTCTTTGTGACGCTGTACGGCGCGACGGATCTGGGCGGCCTGCTTGTGGCGGCTGGTTTTGCCATCTTGCTGCAGATCGACCTTGGATTCGGTCTCGTTGGGCAGGTTGACCAGACCGCGCAGGTAGTTCACCTCGGGCAGTTTGAGCTCTTGCCAGCCGCCGCGCGGGATGCCGCGATCCAGCTTGACGTCGCCGTAGCGAATACGCATCAGGCGGCTCACCTGCACTTCCTGGGATTCCCACAGGCGGCGCACCTCACGGTTGCGACCTTCGGTCAGGGTGACGTTGAACCACTGGTTCAGACCCTCACCGCCAGCGGGTTTGATCTTGTTGAATTTGGCCATGCCATCTTCCAGTTGCACCCCCTTGCGCAGGCGCTGCAACATGGCTTCGGTGATCTCGCCAAAGACACGCACCGCGTATTCCCGCTCCACTTCGTGGCTCGGGTGCATCAGACGGTTGGCTAGCTCGCCATCGGTGGTGAACAGCAGCAGACCAGAGGTGTTGACGTCGAGGCGGCCGACCGCGATCCAGCGGGCACCATCCATCTTGGGCAAGCGATCAAACACAGTGGGACGACCTTCCGGATCGTGACGGGTACACATCTCCCCTTCCGGCTTGTGGTAAGCCAGTACGCGGCAGATGACCTCTTCCGCAGCACGGGTCTTGACCTGGTGACCATCCACCCGGATCACGGCGTTTACTTCGACGCGATCCCCCAGTGTGGCGACCTTGCCATCCACACTGACCCGACCTGCGGTGATCAGGGCCTCCATCTCACGACGGGAGCCTTGACCCGCGCGGGCCAATACTTTTTGCAGTTTTTCACTCATCGGGGTTACCTGATTGTTGATCGCTGCCCACTGGTAAAAGGGGCAACGGGGTTAACTGTAACAAACGCCAGTTGGGGCGCTCACCACGGTTGAAAAATGTCCATGCCGGTACAATCGGCACACTTGGGCCTCATTTATCGGGCATCGTTCTCCCCGTCCACCACTGTGGGCAACAGGGGTTGCAGCTCGGGATTCAGCTCGGGGAGCTGCTCCAGACTCTGCAGATTAAAATAATCCAGAAATGCTCTGGTGGTGGCGAGCAGCTCGGGGCGTCCCACCACCTCTTTGTGGCCTATGCTGCGCACCCAGCCACGATCTTTCAAGGTATTGACTATCTGACTCGACACCGCCACCCCGCGGATCGCTTCGATCTCGGCCCGGGTGATGGGCTGACGATAGGCGATCAGAGTCAGCGTCTCCATCACGGCGCGGGAATAACGGGGCGCCCGCTCGCTCCAGAGCCTTGAGAGCTCTTCGGCGTACTCCTGACGCGCCTGAAAGCGCCAGCCAGAGGCGACCTCTTTAAGCTCCACCCCCCGCGTACTGTAATCTTGCCTGATCTCGGCCAACAGCAGCTGTACATAGCGACTGGTGACCGGGTAATCGGCCAGCACGCTGCTTTTCAGCTCACTGACGTTGAGCGGACGACCAGCCACAAACAGCGCCGCTTCGATCAGCGTCTTTAATCGTTCAGCTGGCAGCGCCATTGGGCGTTCCTCTCAAAAGCCATCTCAATGGGCAAGACCACGCTCCCCCTCCTCGCTCTGCTCGGCCAATGCAAAATGCACTGTGACCCAGGGGTTCTGGCTGCAACGAAACAGACGGGATGCACGCTCAGTGGGTCTGTTCACGTTTCTCATTCTCTTCTGCAGCCAATGCAAAATGGATTGGGCCGAGTGGTTCTGCCTGCAGGATCCAGATCAGTTGCTCCTTGCACAGCTCCAGCAGGGCCAAAAACGTCACCAGTACCCCCATCCGTCCCTCTTCGGCGCGCAGCACCTGCTCCAAGCGCAGGGTCTGCCCCAGGGAGAGCATGGCGAGGATCTCCGCCATGCGCACCCGGGTCGGGATCTGTTCGCGGCGGATCTGGTGATGCTCGAAATGAGTCGCGCGTTTTACCACACTTTGCATGTAAAGGGCGAGCTCAACCAACGAAACATCGGGCGCCAGCGGCTTGAGATCGCCAAAATCGGGGGGCAAGGCAGCGGCGATAAAGATCTCCCGCTCCACCCGTGGCAGCTCGCTGACCCTCTCCGCCCCCACCTTGTAACGCTCGTACTCCTGCAGGCGGCGAATAAGGGTCACCCGCGGGTCTTCCCCCTCCTCTTCATCCTCCAGCTCCGGCGCCTTGGGCAACAGCAGGCGGGATTTAATCTCCGCCAGCCAGGCCGCCATCAGCAGATACTCGGCCGCCAGCTCAAGGTTGAGCCCCTGCATCAGCTCTACGTACTCCATATACTGGGCGGTGATCTGCAGGATCGGCAGATTGAGGATGTCGAGTTGCTGACGCCGGATCAGGTAGAGCAGCAGATCCAGCGGCCCCTCGAAAGTATCGAGAAACACCTCCAGCGCATCGGGCGGGATAAACAAGTCCTGGGGCAGCTCGTGATAGGGCTGCCCCAGGACTTTGGCGATAGGTGCAGTGGCGCCAGCCCCGTTATCATCTGGGGTCGACGTCACCGGGTCGACACTCTCATTCAAACGGAGTCGGATCCCCGGCGCCGCGACGGCGCAATACCGGCTCGTCGTCAGAGAAATCGACCACTGTGGTGGGCTGCTCGCCCAGATAACCGCCGTTGACCACCAAGTCGATCTGTCGACCCAACTTGTCGTAGATCTCTTCCGGATCGAATTCCGCCATATCGGACTCAGGCAGGATCAATGTGGTAGAGAGCAGCGGCTCGCCAAGGGCCTCCAGCAGTGCCTGGGCAATTTTGTTATCCGGCACCCGGATGCCAATGGTCTTCTTCTTCTCGTTCATCAGACGACGTGGCACCTCTTTGGTGGCCTTGAAGATGAAGGTATAGGCGCCCGGGGTGTTGTTCTTGATCAGGCGAAACGCGCTGTTGTCGACCTTGGCGTAGGTGGAGATCTCGGAGAGATCGCGGCACACCAGGGTGAAGTCATGGTTGGGATCGATGCGGCGGATGCGGCAGATGCGCTCCAACGCGCCCTTGTCACCCATCTGGCAACCCAGCGCATAACCGGAGTCGGTCGGATAGACGATCACACCGCCGTTCTGGATGATCTGTACCGCCTGACTGATCAGACGGGCCTGGGGATTTTCCGGATGTACGTAAAAATGCTGACTCATAGCTTGTTCTCGCAATGGGGGCAGCAATACCTGCCCGCTCGTATGGTCACGGGCCCAAGACCCATGACACTACCTTAACCTGTTTGTGGCCGCTTCGCTGGCGCCGTTACCGGCTTGCCAGCAGCTCCGCATGTTGCTCGGTGGTGAGCCCAAAGTGACCGGGATAGGCAAGCCACACTATGGGAATCCCCTCTTGCCCGGCTTGTTCCCTATTTCGCTGGCGCCGTTACCGGCTCGCCAGCAGCTCGGCATGCTGTTCGGTGGTGAGCCCAAAGTGACCGGGATAGGCAAGCCAGACCGGCATTCCCTCTTTGGGCAACCAAAGGTGGCGGCCCAGCTCGGTCCAGTTGGAGGGGAAGTGAAAATCCGATCCCACCGAGATATAGAGGTCGTGATCCTTGGCCCACTGGCCCAGATTGGCCCGTTCTTGCGGGCTTTGCTGGGGCAATGAGACCTCCATGGCATCGCCACCGGCCCCCTTGAAGGCCACCAGCAACCGCTTGATCCACTTGGCAGTGAGATCGTAGCGGCTGGGGTGGGCCAGCACCGCCAGCCCACCGGCGGCATGAATGGCCGCGATGGCTTCGCTCATCTCGGGCCACTCGGCCGGAACATACCCTTTATTGCCACGGCTCAGGTACTTTTTGAATACCTTCTGCATGTTGTCGGCCACCCCGCGCGCCACCAGCACCCGGGCAAAGTGGGCGCGGGTCACGGCGGCGTCACCGGCAAGCTGTTTGGCCTCTTCATAGGCGCCGGGGATGAGGCACTTCTCCAGACGGCGCCCGATTTCCAGCGCACGCGCTTCGCGCCGGGCCAGCTGACCAGCCAGAAAATCCAACAGCTGCGGATTTTTTTCATCCACCCCCAGCGCCACGATATGAATTTCGTGATGCTCCCAGCCGGTGGAGATCTCGACCCCGCTCACCAGTCGCAGCGGCAGTTGCTCGGCTTCGATGGTGCGGCGCACCTCGTCAAGCCCGGCGAGGGTGTCGTGGTCAGTAACTGCTAACACCTCGACCTGTTTTTCGGCTGCGCGGCGCACCAATTCGGCTGGGCTTAGCACCCCGTCGGAGGCCGTGGTATGGCAGTGAAGATCGAATCTCATCAGGTTATTCCGCTCTCGTGGTCAGGTCACCATTCATGGCAAATCGGTGAAAGAAGGCTAAAAAGCGACTTGACTTGGCCGCGGCTTTATCGTTCTCTGTAGGCACTTCATTGCAAACAGTTTTTTACAGGACCTTATCATGCAAACGACTTCCATCCTGACCATCTGGTGGTGGCACACTCCCTGACATGCGGGCGTGTGGTCGTTGCTGTACCTGTAATCTGACAGCAAATTAAGAACCCAAAGAAAAAGCCCGCTGACCCCAGCGGGCTTTTTTATTATCCGGCAAATGGACCTGTGATGAAACCGAGAATTCAGACAAGCAAGCTGACCTGGCGATGGCGCCCCTGAACCAGCCACCCCGGACCAATTAAATTTCTAAGGAATTCAACGTCATGAACATCGGTAACACGCATCACACGCAAGGGAACGCACTATGACAGCCACACATCGCCTTCCTCTGGGTGAATTCGATACCCTCAAACTCAACGCCCCCTATGTGGCCGATCCGCTGGCGCTCTATACCCGCCTCTGTCAGGGCCGCCCCAACAACCTGCTGCTGGAATCGGTGGAGATCGACTCCAAGGCGGGCAAACAGAGCCTGCTGCTGGTGGATGCCTGCCTGCGCATCGAGTGCCGTGGTCGCACCGTGCGGGTGCGCAGCCTGAACGACAACGGTGCCCAGTTGCAAAGCCTGCTGGCCGAGCGGCTGCCTGCGGTGGTGGCTCGTTCGCTGGTAAATGGCGAGCTGCAACTCGACTTCCCGGCCTCCGATCGGGAGCAGGATGAAGACAGCCGCCTCAAGGGGAGCAGCGTGCTGGATGTGCTGCGCACCCTGCAGCGGGAGCTTGATTGCCAGTTGGGCCCTCTTGACGCTAGCGCGAACAGCGAGGCGCTTTTTATGGCGGGCAGCTTCGCCTATGACCTGATCGCCTCTTTTGAAGACCTGCCCGAGGTGCCCGAGGGGAGCAACGACTGCCCCGACTACTGCTTCTATGTGGCCGAGACCCTCATCACCATCGACCATATCAAGCGCACCACCCAACTGCTCGCCTGCATCTTTGGCGGCGACAGCGACGAGAGCCAGGTGGAAGAGAGATACACCCGCCTGACCGAACGGCTCACCGACTTCAAACAGATTTGCCAGCAACCCCTCTGCGCCGAGCTGACCACCCAGCCCCTGACCGGCGGCATGAGCGTGGACAAGAGCGACAAGCAGTTCTGTGCCGAGGTGGAGAAGCTCAAGGGCTTTATCCGCCGTGGCGACATCTTCCAGGTGGTGCCGTCCCGCTGCTTCTCCCTGCCCTGCCCGAGCCCCTTGGCCGCCTATCGCCGCCTCAAGCAGACCAACCCCAGCCCCTACATGTTCTACGTGCAGGATGAGGGCTTCACCCTGTTTGGCGCCTCGCCGGAGAGCGCGGTGAAATTCTGCGCCGCCAGCCGCGATGTGGAGATGTACCCCATCGCCGGTACCCGCCGCCGCGGCTTCAACCCGGATGGCAGCATCAACCGCGATCTCGATGGCCGCATCGAGCTGGAGCTGCGTCAGGACGAGAAAGAGGTGGCCGAGCACCTGATGCTGGTGGATCTGGGCCGCAACGACATCGCCCGCATCTCGGAGCCCGGCACCCGCTACGTCAAGGAGCTGCTCAAAGTGGATCGCTACAGCCACGTGATGCATCTGGTCTCCAAGGTGGTCGGCACCCTGCGTGCCGACCTAGACGCCCTGCACGCCTATCAGGCCTGCATGAACATGGGCACCCTCACCGGCGCCCCCAAGATCCGCGCCAGCGAGCTTATTCGCATGGTGGAAGGCAAGCGCCGCGGCAGCTACGGCGGCGCGGTCGGCTACATCAACGGCGCCGGCGAGATGGATACCTGCATCGTCATCCGCTCCGCTTTCGTGAAAGATGGCTTGGCCCACGTGCAGGCCGGTGCCGGTGTGGTCTATGACTCCAAGCCGCAAGCCGAAGCGGACGAGACCCGCGCCAAGGCGGCCGCCGTGCTGGCCGCCATCGCCGCCAGCCATGGCACCTCCCTGCAAGCCCTGAGCGCCCAGCAGGAGCAACATAAGGACGTGAGCCAATGAGTACCGGATCAACCGCCACTAACATTTTCCTGCTCGATAACTTCGACTCCTTTACCTACAACCTCGTCGACCAGTTCCGCTCCCTCGGCTATCCGGTACGGATCTACCGCAACAGCCTGCCAGCCAGCCGCATCATGAGCAAGATCGCCGCCTGCGAAGGGGACGCCGTGCTGGTGCTCTCGCCGGGCCCGGGTGCCCCCCACGAAGCGGGTTGCCTGATTGATCTGATCAAACTTGCCCGTGGTCAGGTGCCCATCCTCGGCATCTGTCTCGGCCATCAGGCCCTGTGCGAAGCCTACGGCGGCACCGTCGGCGCGGCGGGTGAAATCGTCCACGGCAAGCGCTCCCTGATTGAGCACAACGGCCACGGCGCCTTCGCGGGGCTGCAAAGCCCCTTGCCGGTAGCCCGTTACCACTCGCTGGTCGCCACCTATGTACCGGAAGAGCTGACGGTGATTGCCCACTATCAGGGCATGCCCATGGCCATCGAGCAGCAGGATGAGCGGGTGCTGGGCTTCCAGTTTCATCCCGAATCCATCATGACTTCGGAAGGGGCCCGTCTGCTGACTCAGGCGCTCGCCCATATCACCCGTCCAGAAAGCATTTTTTCGACACGCGGCGTGCGTTAAGGTAAGGAGACCAACATGCATCAACATCTCAACACCCTCTATCAGGGTCACTCTCTGAGCCGTGAAAGTACCCGCGATGCCTTCGGCCAGGTGGTACGTGGCGAAGTGGACCCCATCGTGCTCGCCAGTCTCCTGACCGCCCTCAAGATCAAGGGGGAGACCCCGGAGGAGATCGCCGGTGCCGCCGAGGCCCTCTTGGCCGAAGCGCGCGACTTCCCGCGTCCGGACTATGCCTTCTGCGACATCGTCGGCACCGGTGGCGATGGCCTCAACACCATCAACGTCTCCACCACCTCGGCGCTGGTCGCCGCCGCCTGCGGCCTGAAAGTGGCCAAGCACGGCAACCGCTCGGTCTCGAGCAAGTCGGGCTCGAGCGATCTGCTGGACAAAATGGGCATCAAGCTCGACATGAGCCCGGCGCAGGCGCGCCATTGCCTTGACGAGCTCGGCATCTGCTTCCTGTTCGCCCCCCAGTATCACGCCGGGGTGCGCCACGCCATGCCGGTGCGTCAGGCCCTCAAGACCCGTACCCTGTTCAATGTGCTGGGGCCGCTTATCAACCCCGCTCGCCCTACCTATCAGCTGATGGGGGTCTATGTCCCCGAGCTGGTGCGTCCCATCGCCGAAACCCTGCTGGCACTGGGGCTGAAAACCGGTATGGTGGTGCACGGCGCCGGGCTCGACGAGATTGCCATCCACGGCCCGACCCAGGTGGCCCAGATCCGTGACGGCGAGATCCGCGAATTTATGATCACCCCGGCTGACTTTGGCCTCGAGACCTATCCGGTCAGCGCCATTCAGGGCGGTGAGCCTGAAGAGAACCGCGCCATCACCGCCGCCATTCTGGAAGGGCGTGGCACCCCGGCTCACAACGCCGCCATCGCCGCCAATGTGGCGCCACTGCTGCTGATGGCGGGCAAGGCGACAGACCTCAAGAGCGCGGCGGCCGAGGTGCTGGCGGTGCTGGCGAGCGGCAAGGCTGCGGAGCTCGCCGCCCGGCTCGCCACTTTGAGCCATCAGGAGGCATGATGTCAGCCTCCACGTTGCACAGCAGTCATTCAGAACGCCCACAGGGCACTCATGCAGAACTCCCGAGCGGCAGTTCGCAGTTTCGCAAGGATAACGAGATGTCAGACCTTATTGCCCCCCATGCTTTTCTGAACATGGCCTCCATCAGCCAGACCATCCTCGGCAAGATCGTGGCGGCCAAGCAGGAGTGGGTTGCCGCCCGCAAACTGGCCCAGCCGCTGGAGAGCTTCCAGAGCGCGCTGACCCCAAGCGATCGGGATTTCGTTGGCGCACTCAAGGCAGGCTCCACCCGCTTTATTCTGGAGTGCAAGAAGGCCTCCCCCTCCAAGGGCTTGATCCGCAATGATTTCAGCCCGGAGGCGATCGCCGACATCTATGGCAAATACGCCACCGCCATCTCGGTGCTGACCGACGAGAAGTTCTTTCAGGGGGATTTCGCCTTTTTGCCGCGGGTGCGCAGCCGTGTTCAGCAGCCGGTGCTCTGCAAGGATTTCATGATTGACCCCTATCAGGTCTATCTGGCCCGCCACTATCAGGCGGACGCCATCCTCTTGATGCTCTCGGTGCTCACCGACGAGGGCTATCGCGCCCTGTTCGCGGTGGCCAAGGAGCTGGGCCTTGGCGTGCTGACCGAGGTGAGCAACGAGGAGGAGCTGACCCGGGCCATCGCGCTGGGGGCGCCGGTGATTGGCATCAATAACCGGGATCTGCGGGATTTGAGCGTCGATCTCAACCGCACCAAACAGCTGGCTAAAGATATCCCGAGCGATCGGGTGGTGATCAGCGAATCCGGCATCAACCACCGCGCTCAGGTAGCGGATCTGCGCCACCACGCCAAGGGCTTTCTGGTGGGTTCGTCACTCATGGCCGAGCCGGATCTGGAGGCTGCGGTGCGCAAACTGGTACTGGGCCAGAACAAGGTGTGCGGCCTGACCCGTGCCGAGGATGCCGCCGCCGCCCATCAGGCGGGCGCGGTATTTGGTGGTCTTATCTTTGTAGCCAAAAGCCCGCGCTATGTGGACATCCCCGCCGCCCGCACAGTGATGGCCGGTGCGCCGCTCTCCTACGTCGGGGTATTTCGCAACGCCCAGCCCGCCACCATCGCCAAGACGGTGGATGCGCTGGGACTCGCCGCGGTGCAGCTGCACGGCGATGAAGATGCCGCCTATATCGAGATCCTGCGCCCACTGCTGCCCGCGGGCTGCCAGATCTGGAAGGCAATTGGAGTCACAAGTGGCGAGCCGCTGCCTGCCCTCGACTACCCGGCGGATCGCCTGCTGCTCGATACTGTCGTGAAAACTGCGGTAGGCAGCCAGAGCGGCGGCACAGGTCAGGCGTTCGACTGGGCCATGCTGGCCACGCTCGACAAGAGCAAACTGATGCTGGCGGGGGGGCTCAATCCCGACAACGCCCTGCAGGCGGCACAAGTGGGTTGCCTCGGCCTTGATTTCAACTCCGGAGTGGAGAGTGCCCCGGGCCAGAAGGATGCGCACAAGATAGCAGCCGCCTTCGGCGCACTGCGCCAGCTGTGAAAAAGCGCTGCGAACCCGCTAAACACATGCACCAAATGAATGAATCGCTTAAGCCTATAAATACAAGGAATAGTCTATGACCCTGCTCAACCTGTTTTTTAGTGAATTTCGCCGATGACATGTATGCGCCCCAGACATACATCCCAGACCATCACTGTGCATCCCTGATTTAACAGCAGAAACAAGGAATTTAATCATGACCCTGCTCAACCCGTTTTTCGGTGAATTTGGCGGCATGTATGTGCCCCAAATCCTTATCCCGGCCCTGCTCCAGCTGGAGAAAGCCTTTGTCGATGCCAAGGATGATCCGGCCTTTATCGCCGAGTTTCAGTCCCTGCTGACCGAGTATGCCGGTCGCCCGACCCCGCTCACCCTGACCCGCAACCTGACCAAGGGCACCAAGACCCGCCTCTATCTGAAGCGTGAAGATCTGCTGCACGGCGGCGCCCACAAGACCAACCAGGTGCTGGGTCAGGCGCTGCTGGCCAAGCGGATGGGCAAGAGCGAGATCATCGCCGAGACCGGCGCCGGTCAGCATGGCGTCGCCACTGCGCTGGCCTGCGCCCTGCTCGGCCTCAAGTGCCGGGTCTATATGGGGGCCAAGGACTGCGAGCGCCAAAAGCCCAACGTATTTCGCATGAAGCTGATGGGCGCCACCGTCATTCCGGTGCACTCCGGCTCGTCCACCCTGAAAGATGCCTGCAACGAGGCGCTGCGCGACTGGGCCGCCAACTACGAGTCGGCCCACTACCTGCTCGGGACCGCCGCCGGCCCGCACCCCTTCCCCACCATCGTGCGGGAGTTCCAGAAGATGATCGGCGAAGAGGCCAAGGCCCAGTGCTTCGAGAAGGAAGAGCGACTGCCCGATGCGGTGATCGCCTGCGTCGGCGGCGGCTCCAATGCCATCGGCATGTTTGCTGACTTTATCGATGAGCCTTCAGTGCGCCTGATCGGCGTCGAGCCGGGCGGTCACGGTATCGAGAGCGGCGAGCACGGTGCGCCGCTGGGTCACGGCAGCAAGGGGGTCTTCTTTGGCATGCACTCCTATCTGATGCAGGACAATCAGGGGCAAATTCAGGAGTCCTACTCCGTCTCGGCGGGGCTGGACTTCCCCTCCGTCGGCCCGCAGCACGCCCATCTGGCCGCCATCGGCCGCGCCGAGTACCCCTCGGTAACCGACAAGGAGGCGCTGGACGCCTTCCAGGAGCTGGCCAAATCCGAAGGCATCATCCCGGCGCTGGAGTCCTCCCACGCGCTGGCCCACGCCCTCAAGATGGCCCGCAGTGAACCGGAAAAAGAGCAGGTGCTGATCGTCAACCTCTCCGGCCGTGGCGACAAAGATATCTTCACCGTTGCCGACATCTTTGAAAAAGAAGGAACCTTGTCATGAACCGTTACGCACAACTCTTCTCCCGTCTGGACGAAGCCAATCAGGGCGCCTTTGTGCCGTTCGTGATGCTGGGTGACCCCACTCCTGAACTCTCGCTGGCCATCGTCGATGCGCTGGTCGAAGGGGGCGCCGATGCCCTCGAACTCGGCATTCCCTTCTCCGATCCGGTAGCGGACGGCCCCACCATTCAGGGCGCCGCCCTGCGCGCCTTTGCCAGCCACACCACCCCGGACGACTGTTTCGAGCTGCTTGGCCGCATCCGCGCCAAGTACCCGCAGCTGCCCATTGGCCTGCTGGTCTACGCCAATCTGGTTTATGTGCGCAAAATTGACGGCTTCTACGAGAAGTGCCAGCAGGCGGGCGTGGATTCGGTGCTGGTCGCCGACGTGCCGGTGCAGATGTGCGCCCCCTACAAGGCGGCCGCCGACAAGTTCGGTATCGACAGCATCTTTATCGCCCCGCCCAATGGCGATGCCGAGACCCTGAAACAGGTGGCGGAGCTTGGCAATGGTTACACCTATCTGGTGAGCCGCGCTGGCGTCACCGGTGCCGAGACCAAGGCCGGCATGCCGGTGGAAGGTCTCATCAATACCCTGCGCGACTTCAAGGCGCCCCCCGCCCTGCTCGGCTTTGGCATCAGCGAACCAGCTCAGGTGCGTGAAGCCATCGCAGCTGGCGCCGCTGGTGCCATCTCCGGCTCCGCCGTGGTGAAGATCATCGAGACTCACCACCAGAATCCGGAACACATGCTGACCCGCCTGAAAGAGTTTGTGGAAGGGATGAAGGCTGCGACCCTGCGCTAAGCGTTCAGTCAAACGCCCCCCCATGACAAACAAGGGAGCCCAAGCGGGCTCCCTTTGTTATCCCATCCCTGGTTGGTGCCACCCTTGTAGGTCTGATTAGCGAAGCGTAATCAGACGTTCGCGGAATTGATGCAGGGGAAATCCGGCAGGGAAATCCGGGGGAAATCCGGGACACCCACCTTTTTGACAGTGGTGTAGTGCTGGTCTTGACTTGAGAAGTTACCGTCGAGGGATACGCCATGACCATTGCCCGTTCACGTCAAATCAGCTTGCAGGATACGCCTTATTACCATGTGGTCAGCCGTTGTGTGCGGCGCGCGTTTCTGTGCGGGGAAGATGCCCATTCTGGCCAGAGCTACGAGCATCGGCGTCAGTGGGTGGTTGACAAACTGAGGCAACTGTCACGGCTGTTTGCCATCAGCATTTGTGCCTATGCGGTGATGAGCAATCACTATCATCTGGTGGGGAAATCCGGGACACCCACCTTTTTGACAGTGGTGTAGTGCTGGTCTTGACTTAAGAAGTTACTGTCGAGGGATACGCCATGACCATTGCCCGTTCACGTCAAATCAGCTTGCAGGATACGCCTTATTACCATGTGGTCAGCCGTTGTGTGCGGCGCGCTTTTCTGTGTGGGGAAGATGCCCATTCAGGCCAGAGCTACGAGCATCGGCGTCAGTGGGTGGTTGACAAACTGGGGCAACTGTCACGGCTGTTTGCCATCAGCATTTGTGCCTATGCGGTGATGAGCAATCACTATCATCTGGTGCTCAAGGTGGAGCCCGACGCTGCTGCCAATTGGAGTGAGCGGGAAGTGGCTGAGCGCTGGGCTGCGCTTTTTCAGTGGCCGCTGTTGGTCAGGCGTTGGTATCAAGGGGAGATGTTGATCGAGCCTGAGCTGGCGGTTGTACAGCAATTGCTGGCCCAATGGCGGGAGCGGCTTCACTCCATCAGCTGGTTTATTCGGCTACTCAATGAAAATCTGGCCCGTCAGGCCAATCAGGAAGATGGTTGCAAGGGCCATTTCTGGGAAGGGCGCTTCAAGAGCCAGGCTTTGCTCACCGAATCAGCCTTGTTGGCCTGTATGGCGTATGTTGACCTCAATCCGATCCGAGCCGCGTTGACAGCTCGGCCCGAGCAGAGTGACTACACCAGTATCAAACAGCGCCTGGAAGAGCCTGCTGCCCCTGAGGTGTTGTTACCACTGTTGCTGCCGTTTGCCAGCCAGGGGAAGCCTGAAGGGCTGCCCTATTCCTTTACTGACTACCTGATGCTGGTGGATTGGACAGGCCGCGCTATCCGGCCCGACAAGCGGGGTCATATTCC